>NZ_JBMWDO010000003.1:209352-426887 GCF_049545475.1 Stenotrophomonas sp. NPDC077461 | reverse complement strand
CTTGGCGGTCAGGCCCAGCTTGAAGCCGAAATCACGGCCGTGGTAGCCCTGCACGCCTTCAACGAAGTCGACGTTGAGCGAGTGGATCAGCTCCGGGGTTTCGGCGGCGACCTGCTCGATCTCCACGCCGCCTTCCGACGAGGCGATGTAGGTGATGGTCTTGGTGCCACGGTCAACCAGCACCGACAGGTACAGTTCCTTGACGATCTCGCCGGCGGTGGTCACCAGCACCAGGTTGACCGGCAGCTCGACGCCGGCGGTCTGGTAGGTGGCCATCTTGGTGCCGAGCATCTTGGCCGCAGCGGCCTTCACATCGTCGGTGGTCTTGCAGAACTTGACGCCGCCAGCCTTGCCGCGACCGCCCGCATGGATCTGCGCCTTGACCATCCAGGGGCCCTGGCCCAGGGAATTGGCAGCGTCAACGGCTTCGTCCGGGGTCGCCGCGACCTTGCCGGCCGGAACGGGGATGCCGTACTCGGCAAGCAGTTGTTTTGACTGGTATTCGTGGAAATTCATGCGTCACCGTGGGAATAGGAACGACCGCACGCATCTCCAAGGCCCCCTCACAGGGCGCCGGTCCGGACCGCGGCGGGCCCTCTATTGTGGACGAGCCGGCGCGCAGGCGCAAAGACAGCGCCCTCCGCTCGCTGGCCCGACGGGTTTTTCGACCGATTTTCAGGCAGTTGCGCCACTCCCCAGGCGCCCGGCCGCCGGAACGGGCCGGTGCGGCGCGCAAACCGGGGAGCGCCCTGTCCCGGCGCCGTCCCGGGACACGCCCCCATGCGCGGCCACACCCTCTACACTCCCCGCAATGCCTGAAGGGGAGTTCCGGCGTGTCACCCAGCGCTTCACTGATCGACCGCATCGAATCCATTCCGAGGCGGGAACTGTATTTTTTCGCGTTGTACCGGCTGCTGATCGCCTCGGTGATCATCGCCCTGCTGTTCAGCCCGCTCAGCTCGATGGTGGGCGAAGCCGACCACCCGTACCTGGCGCGGATCGTCGGCACCGCCTATCTGCTGCTGTCCGCCCTGCTGCTGTTCATCGGCCGCAACGAGCGCTGGCTGCGCCCGATCGTGGTCGGCGGCGTGGCGGTGGACATCATCGCCGCGGTCCTGCTCGCGCACGCCCTGCCCGGCGCCAGCGCCGGCATCTCGATGTCGCTGCTGTTCAACATCGCCGCCGCGGCGACCCTGCTGCCGCTGTCGTGGGGGCTGGGCATCGCCGTCACCGCCAGTGCCGCCACCGCCGGGGAATACGTGTGGAAGCTGCTGGAAGGCGGCGATCCGACCCGTACCCTGGCCGAGCTGGCGATGTTCATCACCAGCTATCTCGCCCTGGCCTTCGTCAGCTACCAGGTGGGCAACCGCGCGCGCCGCAACCAGCAGCTGGCCAACCAGCGTGGCGCCGAAGTGGCCAACCTGTTCGAGATCAACGAACTGATCATCCGCCGCATGCGTACCGGCGTGCTGGTGGTGGACGGCGCCAACCGCATCACCCTCGCCAACGAGGCGGCCTCTACGCTGATCGGCGACGCCGACGGCAACAGCGGCAGTGGACGCCTGGAGCTGGCCAGCGCCGCGCCAGAACTGGCGCGGCGCCTGCAGCGCTGGCGCAACGGCTGGACCAACGATGAGCTGCCCATCCAGCTCTCGCCCGACCAGCCGGAAGTGCAGCCCCGCTTCGCCCGGCTGCTCGCGGGCAGCGACCTGACTCTGGTGTTCCTGGACGACTCCAGCGTGGTCTCGCGCCGTGCCGAATCGCTCACCCTCTCGGCGATGGGCCGCTTCTCGGCCAGCCTGGCCCATGAAATCCGCAATCCGCTGGCGGCCATCAACTACGCCGCCCAACTGCTGGAGGAATCCACCGCGATCGGCGAGACCGACCGCCGCCTGCTGCAGATCATCCACCAGCAGTGCCAGCGCACCAACGGCATCGTCGAAAGCGTGCTCGGCCTGGCCCGCCGCGAACGCGCCAATCCGGAGAACCTGGATCTGGCTGCGTTCGTGCGGCGCTTCGTGATCGAGTACAAACAGGGCATCACCCTGGAGACGGACAGCGTCGAGCCGATCATCAGCGAGACCTCCGTGCACGCGCTGATGGACCCGCGCCACCTGCACCAGATCCTCACCGTGCTGGTGCACAACGCGCTCAAGTACGGTCGCATCGGCCAGGACCCGGCGCGCGTGCGGCTGCGCGTGGCGCGCCAGGAGCGCGCCGCGGTGATCGATGTGATGGACCGCGGCCCGGGCATTCCCGAGAGCGTGGCCAGCCAGCTGTTCCGCCCGTTCTATACGACCTCCGAGCACGGCACCGGCCTGGGCCTGTACATTGCCCGGGAGCTCTGCCGCGCCAACCAGGCCCGGCTCGAGTACGTGTCCGTCCCGGCGGGCGGCGCCTGTTTCCGGTTGATCCTGCCCGGCCCGCACACGATGCTGCACGAATGACCGCGGACCGCCGCACATCCGCCCACCCCGCGTCAAACATTTGTCGCCAATGACCCCCCTCGGCTATCTTCCCTCCTCATGAACGACAACCGCAGCGCCCTCGTCGTCGACGACGAGCGCGACATCCGCGAACTGCTGGTACTGACGCTGGGCCGCATGGGCCTGCGCATCAGCACGGCGGCCAATCTCGCCGAGGCACGGGAGCTGCTGGCCAGCAATCCCTACGATCTGTGCATCACCGATATGCGCCTGCCCGACGGCAACGGCATCGAGCTGGTCACCGAAATCGCCCAGCACTACCCGCGCACGCCAGTGGCGATGATCACCGCCTTCGGCAGCATGGACCTGGCCGTGGAGGCGCTCAAGGCCGGCGCCTTCGACTTCGTCAGCAAGCCGGTGGACATCGCCGTGCTGCGCGGGCTGGTCAAGCATGCGCTGGAACTCAACAACAGCGAGCGCGCCGCGCCCGCCACGCTGGCCCCGGAACAGGCTGCGCGCCTGCTCGGCGAGTCGCCTGCGATGGACGGCCTGCGTGCCACCATCGCCAAGGTCGCGCGCAGCCAGGCGCCTGTCTACATCCTCGGCGAATCCGGCGTGGGCAAGGAACTGGTCGCGCGCACCATCCATGACCAGAGCGCGCGCGCGGCCGGCCCGTTCGTGCCGGTCAACTGCGGCGCAATTCCCTCCGAGCTGATGGAGAGCGAGTTCTTCGGCCACAAGAAGGGCAGCTTCAGCGGCGCCCATGCCGACAAGCCCGGCCTGTTCCAGGCCGCACACGGCGGCACCCTGTTCCTGGACGAAGTGGCCGAGCTGCCGCTGCAGATGCAGGTCAAGCTGCTGCGCGCCATCCAGGAAAAGTCGATCCGCCCGGTCGGTGCGGCCACCGAGGTCGCCGTCGACGTGCGCATCCTCTCGGCCACCCACAAGGACCTCGGCGAGCTGGTCGAGGACGGCCGCTTCCGCCACGACCTGTACTACCGCATCAACGTGATCGAACTGCGCGTGCCGCCGCTGCGCGAACGCCGCAGCGACCTGCCGCAGCTGGCTGCCTCGATTCTGGCGCGGCTGGCGCGCACCCATGAACGCCCCACCCCGCTGCTGGCGCCGTCGGCGCTGGACGCGCTGGCGCAGTACCACTTCCCCGGCAACGTGCGCGAACTGGAGAACATCCTCGAGCGTGCCCTGGCGCTGGCCGAAGGTGACAGCATCGGGGCCAGCGACCTGCGCCTGCCCGCCCCGGGCGGCCACCGCGTGGCCGGGGGGTCCGCCGCGACGCACCAGGAAGAAGCGGTGGTTGATCTGCCGGCCGGCAATGGCGCCCTGCCCTCGTACATCGAGCAGATGGAGCGCACCGCGATCCAGCGCGCGCTGGAAGAGAACCGCTGGAACAAGACCCGCACTGCCGCGCAACTGGGCATCACCTTCCGTGCGCTGCGCTACAAGCTCAAGAAGCTGGGCATGGATTGAGGGCCGGGCGCCGCCCGGCGCCCGTCAGTCCTTGGTGACGCGGTTGATCTCGGCCAGGCTGGTCACGCCGGCCGCAGCCTTGACCAGCGCCGACTGGCGCAGGTCGTTGACCCCGGCGCGCTGCGCCGCTTCGGCAATCTGGATGGCGTTGCCACCGGCCAGCACGATCACCGAAATTTCCTCGCTCATCGGCATCACCTGGTAGATGCCGGTACGCCCCTTGTAGCCTTCGGTGCATTCCTCGCAGCCGACCGGCTCGTACAGCCGGATTCCGGCATCGATCTGCTCCTGGGTGAAGCCTTCGGCCAGCAGCGCGTGCGCGGGCAGCTCGATCGGCCGCTTGCAGTTGCCGCACAACCGCCGCGCCAGGCGCTGGGCGATCACCAGGGTCACCGAACTGGTGATGTTGAACGGGGCGATGCCCATGTTCATCAGGCGCGCGATGGTCTGCGGCGCATCGTTGGTATGCAGGGTGGACAGCACCATGTGGCCGGTCTGCGCCGCCTTGATCGCGATCTCGGCCGTTTCCAGGTCGCGGATTTCGCCGACCATGATGATGTCCGGGTCCTGGCGCAGGAACGAGCGCAGCGCGGCAGCAAAGGTCATGCCGCGCTTGTTGTTCTGCTGCACCTGGTTCACGCCCGGCAGGCGGATTTCCACCGGATCTTCAGCGGTGGAGATATTGCGCGTCTCGTCGTTGAGAATGCCCAGCGCCGTGTACAGCGACACCGTCTTGCCCGAGCCGGTCGGACCGGTCACCAGCACCATGCCGTAGGGCTTGTGGATGGCTTCCAGGAACAGCTTCTGCTGGTTCGGCTCGTAGCCGAGCTTGTCGATGCCCAGCTTGGCGGCACTGCCGTCCAGGATACGCAGCACGATCTTCTCGCCGAACAGCGTCGGCAGCGTGCTGACGCGGAAGTCGATCTGCTTGGTCTTGGACAGGTTGAGCTTGATGCGCCCATCCTGCGGCACGCGCTTCTCGGCGATGTCCAGCTGCGACATCACCTTCAGGCGTGCGGCGATGCGCTGGTTGAGCTTGACCGGCGCCTTGGCCACATTCTTGAGCAGGCCGTCGATGCGGAAGCGCACCCGGTAATCGTCTTCGTAAGGCTCGAAGTGGATGTCCGAGGCACCCTTGCGGATCGCATCGACCAGCACCTTGTTGACGAACTTCACCACCGGGGTGTCGTCGCCCTTGGCGTCCACGCCGGCATCCGGGCTGCCCCCCTCCTCGTCGCCGCTGGAGACGTCCAGGTCGCTCATGTCGTCGTCGCCGCCGCCGAGCGCCGAGCCCAGGGTGTCATGCTTGGACTGCCACTGCTCCAGAGTGCGCTTGATCTGCTCCTCGTCGACCAGGATCGGCTCCACCACCAGATTGGTGTGGAACTTGATCTCGTCCAGCGAATGGGTCGGGTCGCTGGTCCCCACAAACAGCTTGCCGCCGCGCTTGAACAGCGGCAGCACGCGGTGCTTGCGCAGCAGCTCCTCGCTGACCAGGCTGATCGCGTTCTGGCTGCTGTCGAACACCGACACGTCCAGCAGCGGCATGCCGAACTCCAGCGCATTGGCCGCAGCCAGCTGCCCGGCCGAGACCAGCTTGTGCTCGGCGAACCACTGCGGCAGCGGCTGCTTGGCGGCCGCGGCCTTGGCCATCGCGTCGCGCGCGGCCACCTCGTCCAGCGCGCCGTCCTGGACCAGGCGACGTGCGATGCCGGTGATGCCGACGAGATTGGCGGTGATTGCTACCGACATGGCCTGTGCCCTTCATTCAACATGAGCAGAAGATACTGCAAAAACGCGGATATCGAACGACGCATCGCTGAGGTCGGACGGGACATCCGGACGCCTCAGGCCGCGATGTACCGCAGGCCCGGAAACGCAATCGGGAGGCTTTCGCCTCCCGATCTTGGACCAGCATCAGCCAATGATTACTGGCAGGTAGCCGGACGATACTTGGCGGCGATGGTGCCCGAGCAGGTCCAGTCAACCTGGCCATTTGCGGACTTCTGGCCAGTCAGAGTGATGGTGCCGGTCGGGGTGCTGCCACCCAGATCCTGGCCCGTCGCGGTGATCACGCCCTCGGAGTAGGTGACGCCGGAAACGTACTTGGACGCCTGGGATTCGATGGCAACCGTAGCCGGCATGTCGGTCGGGTTCGCGGTGTCAGCAGCAGCAGCTTCCGACACGGTGGTACGGGCCGAAGAAGCAGCCAGCATCACTTCGGACACGCGCGACTTGACCAGGTAATCCTGGTAGGCCGGCAGCGCGATGGCGGCCAGGATGGCAATGATCGCGACGACGATCATCAGTTCGATCAGGGTGAAGCCCTTCTGATTCTTCATGTTTACATCCCCAAGAGGTAGATAGTTGGTAGGGCACTGGGCCGTCGCCGGGCCGGCAAGCCGGTTGAGCGGGGCGGGCGCCCTGTGCGGGTGGATCGAAGCAGGTTGCGTGCCAACGGTGCCAGCAATGCTCCCCAGCATTCCCCGGCGCAATGATGGCAGCAATCTTCAGGATTGGAACCCCCCTCACAGAAATCTGCGACGGACCCGGCAATGTGACGTGCTGCGTCACCTTCTGACAGAAGTGACCGGCCCAACCGGCCCGCCGCCGTCGGCTGTCAAGGGATGCCAACGGCATTCGGAAACGGCTACCATGCGGCGAGATAGCCCGCCTGGGGAAGGTGTGGCTGGGGAGCCCAAAATGTCTGTGAGCCGTAGCGCGATCAAGAAAGAGCCCGTGGCGCGAAGCACCATGGAGCTGCAACCGTTTGTCTGGGAGGGGACCGACAAGCGGGGCATCAAGATGAAGGGCGAGCAGATCGCCAAGAACGCAAACATGCTGCGCGCCGAGCTGCGCCGCCAAGGCATCACGCCCGGGGTGGTGAAGGTCAAGCCAAAGCCACTGTTCGGTGCGGCGGGCAGCCCCGTCACGCCCAAGGACATCGCCTTCTTCAGCCGCCAAATGGCGACGATGATGAAGTCGGGCGTGCCGATCGTGAGCGCGTTGGAGATCATCGCCAGCGGGCACAAGAACCCGCGGATGAAGAAGCTGGTTGACACGATACGCGCTGATATCGAGGGCGGCTCCTCGCTGCACGAGGCGATCAGCAAGCACCCGGTCCAGTTCGACGAGCTGTACCGCAACCTGGTACGCGCCGGTGAAGGCGCCGGTGTGCTGGAAACCGTGCTGGATACGGTTGCTACCTATAAAGAGAACATCGAGACCCTCAAGGGCAAGATCAAGAAGGCCATGTTCTACCCGGCCATGGTTGTTGCCGTGGCGATCATCGTCAGCTCGATCCTGCTGATCTGGGTCGTGCCGATGTTCGAGGACGTGTTCAAGAGCTTTGGCGCGGACCTGCCGGCCTTTACCCAGATGATCGTGATGTGTTCGCGATTCATGGTCTCGTGGTGGTGGCTGCTGGCGTTGATTGCCGGCGGTAGCGCCTTCGGCTTCCTGTTTGCCTACCGGCGCTCCCCGTCCATGCAGCACACAATGGATCGACTGATCCTGAAAGTGCCTGTGATCGGCGAAATCATGAACAACAGCGCGATCGCTCGCTTCTCGCGGACCACGGCGGTCACCTTCAAGGCCGGCGTGCCGCTGGTCGAGGCACTGGGCATCGTGGCCGGCGCCACCGGCAACAAGGTCTACGAAGAGGCCGTGCTGCGCATGCGCGACGACGTCTCGGTGGGCTACCCGGTCAACATGGCGATGAAGCAGGTCAATGTCTTCCCCCACATGGTCATCCAGATGACCGCCATCGGCGAGGAGGCCGGCGCGCTGGATACCATGCTGTTCAAGGTCGCCGAGTACTATGAGCAGGAGGTCAACAACGCCGTGGATGCCCTGAGCAGCCTGCTGGAGCCGATGATCATGGTATTCATTGGTACCATCGTCGGTGGCATGGTGATCGGTATGTACCTGCCCATCTTCAAACTCGGCGCGGTTGTCGGATAAGTGATACATGGCATTTCTTGACCAGCATCCCGGTCTCGGCTTTCCCGCCGCGGCCGGTCTGGGGCTGCTTCTGGGCAGCTTCCTCAATGTAGTGATCCTGCGCCTGCCCAAGCGGCTGGACTGGCAGTGGAAGCGCGACGCCCGCGAAGTGCTGGAAGAGCCGGACATCTACGAACCGCCACCGCCAGGAATCGTGGTGGAGCCGTCGCACTGCCCGCACTGCAAGCACAAGCTGGCCTGGTACGAAAACATTCCGCTGTTCAGCTGGCTGGTCCAGCGCGGCAAGTGCCGCCATTGCCACGCGCCGATCTCGATCCAGTACCCGCTGGTGGAGGCGCTGACCGCGCTGCTGGTGGTTGCCAGCGTCTGGCAGTTCGGCTTCGGCTGGCAGGGCTTCGGCGCGATCGTGCTGACCTGCTTCCTGATCACCCTGTCGGGCATCGACCTGCGCACCCAGCTGCTGCCGGACCAGTTGACCCTGCCGCTGATGTGGCTGGGCCTGATCGCGGCCAGCGACAACCTGTACATGCCGGCCAAGCCGGCCCTGCTCGGCGCGCTGGCCGGCTACCTGTCGCTGTGGTCGGTGTGGTGGCTGTTCAAACAGCTCACCGGCAAGGAAGGCATGGGACACGGCGATTTCAAACTGCTGGCTGCGCTGGGCGCGTGGTGCGGACTCAAGGGCATCCTGCCGATCATCCTGCTGTCGTCGGTGGTCGGGGCGATCATCGGGTCGATCTGGCTGTATTCGCGTGGCCGCGACCGCGCCAGCCCGATTCCGTTCGGGCCGTACCTGGCCATCGCCGGCTGGATCGTGTTCTTCTGGGGCGAGCCGTTGATCAACGGCTACCTGAGCTACGCCGGCCTGCGTTGAGGGCCGGCCGATGAGTCGCTTCGTGGTGGGCCTGACCGGCGGCATTGCCGCCGGCAAGAGCGAGGTCAGCCGCCGCTTCGAGGCGCTGGGTGTGACCGTGGCCGATGCCGACCTGGCCGCCCGCGAGGTGGTCGCCCCCGGCAGCGAAGGCCTGGCCCGCATTGCGGCTCATTTCGGTGCGGACATCCTGTTGGCGGACGGTCAGCTCGACCGCGCCGCCCTGCGCGAGCGCATCTTCGCCTCCCCCCCGGCGCGCCAGGCGCTGGAGGCGATCACCCACCCGGCCATCCGCCAGCGGCTGCGCGACATCTGCGCACAGGCGCCCGGTCCCTACGCGATCGCGGCCATCCCGCTGCTGGCCGAAGCCGGCGGCCGCCAGCACTATCCGTGGCTGGACCGCATCCTGGTCGTGGATGTGCCGGCGGCGGTGCAGCACGCGCGGCTGATGCAGCGCGACGGCATCACCGCCGACCTGGCCGACCGCATGATCGCCGCCCAGGCCAGCCGTGACGCGCGCCTGGCGCTGGCCGACGACGTGGTGACCAATGATGGCCATCCGGACCACCTGCAGTCGCATGTGGAACGGCTGGACCGCCAGTACCGGACATTGGCCGAACGCCACGACTGATGCGGCCGCCCGGCAGCCGCGGTCCCCTCAGGCGTGGGTGGCCGGCGAGAAGGTCAGGGTCGCGATCACGCCACGCTCTTCGCCCGGGCGCACGCTGACCTGCCACCCGTAGAGGTCGCACAGGCGGCTGACGATCGACAGGCCGATGCCCCCGCCCTGCGAATGCCCCGCATGGGTGCCACGGTAGCCTCGCTGGAACAGGCGCTCGGCATCTTCCCGGCTCAGCCCCGGGCCACTGTCGATGACCTCCACGCTGTTGGCCAGGATGCGCACGCGCACGGCCCCTTCCTGCGAGTACTTCACCGCGTTCCCGATCAGGTTGCCCAGCGCAACCGACAGGGCCGCTTCAGGCGCGTCCACCACCAGCTCGTGGCCGCCTTCGAGGATCAGCTCCAGCGGCTTGCCGCCGAGCTGGGCACGGTGCGCGTCGAGCAGCTGCTCGGCGACACGCGCCACATTGCTGGTGCCCTGCCCGCGCTCGTTGCGCGACAGCAGCAGCAGCGAGCCGATCAGGTCGGTGCACTGCTGTTCGGCACGCTGGATGCGCTGCAGGCGCTGCAGCACCTTGTCGTCCAGCCCGGGACGGGCCAGCAGCAGCTCGGTGGCGCCACGGATCACCGCCAGCGGCGTACGCAGCTCGTGGCTGACGTCGGCGTTGAACTCCCGGTCGCGCTGCACCACTTCGGTCAGACGCGAGGAATAGTCATCCAGGGCCTGCGCCAACTGGCCCACCTCGTCGTCGGGGAAGCGCGGTGCCAATGGCTCCGGCTCGATCGTGCCGCCACGGTAGGACCGCAGCCGGGCGGCCAGGTCCGACACGGGCTTCATGACCTTCGACGCCGACCACCAGCCCAGCACCACCGACAACAGGCTGAACACCAGCACGGAAATCAGCAGCGCCCGTTTGAGCTGCATCTCGCCGCGCTGGGCCTGGGTCATGTCGTAGAGCAGGAAGAACCACTCGCTGTCGGTCTTGCGCACGGCCAGTTTGTAGGCAAACGGCTTGCCCTGGTCGTCGATGCCGGTGATGTTGTGGTTGCCATTGGGCAGCCGCGTCCACTCCGGGCGCTCCTGGCGGACACGGTCGAACTTGTCCTTGGGAAACACGTACGCCAGCATCTGTTCGACCGGCAGGTCCGGGCTGCGGCTGGGATCGGAATAGAACCGTCGTGCGTACTCGTCGACGTTGCGGTTCATCACGTCCTCGACCAGCTGGTTTTCCACGCGGCTGCGGGCCCAGTTGGTGGCGAACGCGAACAGCGTCGTCAGGCAGAAGCCCAACAACGCGAACGAAACGATGATGCGACTGCGCAGCCGCCGCCGGTACGGTGCGCGGCGGCGGCCCCCCTTGGCGCTCACCCGATCAGGCTTCCGGGGCGGCGATGCGGTACCCGATGCCGTGGCGGGTCTGGATCAGCGGCACCTCGAACGGCTTGTCCACCACGGCGCGCAGGCCGTGGATGTGCACGCGCAGCGAGTCCGAATCCGGCAGCTCCTCGCCCCACACGCGGGTTTCCAGTTCCTGGCGGGTGACCACGGCCGGCGCCGCTTCCATCAGCGCCTGCAGGATCTTCAGCGCCGTCGGGTTGAGCTGCAGCAGCTTGCCCTGTCGGCGGACTTCCAGCGTATCCAGGTTGTATTCCAGATCGCCGGTTTCCAGCACGCGGGTCTGCACGCCCTTGCCGCGACGCGACAGAGCGTTCAGACGGACCTCGACTTCCTGCAGCGCAAACGGCTTGATCAGGTAGTCGTCCGCACCGGAATCGAACCCGGCCAGCTTGTTGTCCAGCGAATCCCGTGCGGTGAGCATCAGTACCGGTGTCTGCTTGCGCGCTTCGTTGCGCAGTTTGCGGCAGACCTCGATGCCGTCCATCCCCGGCAGATTGAGATCCAGCACGATCGCATCGAACTCATGGACGACCGCCAGGTGCAGGCCGGTCACGCCATCGGCGGCGAAGTCCACGGTATGCCCGCGGTCTTCGAGGTAGTCGCCCAGGTTGGCGGCGATGTCGCTGTTGTCTTCAATTACAAGAATTCGCACTGTGACCTCTAATAAGAATAGTTGCCGACCCGTTGCGTCTTATCCATGCGACCTTGGGCCTGGGCCTTGATGCGCTCGCGCTGGGCAACGGTCATGCATTGGGTGACCGGCATGTTGGAGCCGATCGCCTTTTCACGCTTACATATTAGACGGCTATCTTCGCGCGCTTGTGTCAAAACGGTGTTTACTACCTGCTGATCGTTGAACAGCGCCATCCGCGCGCTCTCCGGCAGCGCCTTCTGCTCGGGGTACTGTTCGACCACGGCGCGCATACGCGTCAAGGCTTCGCGGACCCGGCTGCGCTCGGGCAGGGCCAGTTCGGCGTAGGTCTCGCCGTCGTTCAAGTCGATCTCGATCTTGGTGATCTGTTCAGACAACGGCTTGCCCGGCTCGAACACCTCTTTCTTCGGCGCCGCATGGGCGGTGGCGCCCATGCACATCAGCAGTACGGCCGTTGCCGCGACCCTCGTCATACCTTTCATGCCCAGCCATTCCTTGCTTGGAGTGAGCGCCGACTGTAGCCCCCTCGCCTTCACGCCAGCAAGTGCGCAACGACAGGGCATAAAAAGGCCCAGGCGGAAGCCGCCTGGGCCTGAAGGTGTTTCCCGATTACCGAATCCTGCTGAGGAGGGCAGAGCTGCGGTTCGACAGAGCCTACGCCGGGGTCGATTAAACCCGTGTTAAAAGCGTCACCGAGGCCCGCATTAATGTTCAAGCCTTTGAAGCGGAAGGCTTTTTCATCGACGCAACGTGGTCGATGATGCGTCCGGCCAGGTCGGTCTGGCAGATGGCTTCGATCCCTTCCAGCCCCGGGGTGGAGTTGACCTCCAGCACCAGCGGGCCGCGGCTGGAGCGGATCAGATCCACGCCGGCCACGCTCAGGCCGAGCGCCTTGGCCGAGCGTACGGCCACCTGCTGTTCGGCCCGTGTCGCCTTGGCCGCACGGGCACTGCCGCCCGCATGCAGGTTGGAGCGGAAGTCACCGTCCGGCGCCTGGCGCTGCATCGCGCCCACCACCTGGTCGCCTACCACCAGGCAGCGCAGGTCGGCGCCCTGGGCCTCGCCGATGAACTCCTGCATCAGGAAGTTGGCATACAAGCCGCGCAGCGCCTCGACGATGCCGCGCGACGCGCTGGCCTTCTCGGTCAGGATCACGCCCCGCCCCTGGGTGCCCTCGTTGAGCTTCACCACGTGCGGCGGCGGGCCGAGCATGGACAGCAGGTCCACGGTGTCGTCGGGGTTGTCGCCGAACACCGTCACTGGCATGTCGATGCCCTTGGACGCCAGTATCTGGTGCGCACGCAGTTTGTCACGCGCGCGCAGGATGGCATCGGACGGGTTGGGCGTACGCGCGCCCATCATCTCGAACTGGCGCAGCACGGCGGTGCCATAGCGGGTTACCGACGCACCGATGCGCGGAATCACCGCATCCACGCCGGTGATCGCCCGCCCCTTGTAATGCATGCTGAAACCGTCCGCCGCGATGCGCATGTAGCAGCGCAGCGGATCGAGCACCCGCACGGTATGACCACGGGCACGCGCCGCTTCGACCAGACGGCGGGTCGAGTACAGCTTGCTGTTGCGGGAAAGGATGGCCAGCTTCATGGTGGTGCGCAGGGAGGAAAGCGCGAAGCATAGCGCGCAGGCGATACGGCGCGATGACGGGCGGCCGGCGTCAGCCCTGTACGTCACGCGGCGCGGCCAGACCGGTGTTCGGCCTGCAGACTGCGTCATGCTGCGCGCTGGCCAGCCAGTCGAGGTTGGACCCTGCGGGAATGCGCGCCGCCGGTCCCTCGATCGTGGTGCGCTCCCAGCCGTCCGCACGTCGCCGTGCGGCATAACGCTGGTCCCACTGTCCGTTTTCCTCCCTCCGGTACATCGCGACGGTGCCGCGCCCGCAATCGGCCTCGACGCGGTAGGTGTTGTACCGCGGCACGCTTCCTTCCACGCGTCGCGTGCCATCGGGCAACGTGGTCCGCACCGTCACCGTCGCGAGCATGCCGGGTTCGGCCGGGAACTGATCCGCCGCCGGCAGCACCGCCCATGCCGGTGCAAGCATGACGGTGAACAACAGCGCCGGCAGATACACCAGGCGGGACGAGACGCGGACGACGCTCCGACGGATCATGAACAGTCCTTTTCAGATCGGGCAGACAGTATGACGGCGGCGGTCGGGGCGACCAACCGCAATGGCCGGCATCGACGCATGTATCGCTGCGCTGCAGTGACGCCTGGACGGGCTGGACGGACAGGACAGAGCAGCTTGGCGGCACGGCGCACGTTCAACGCCGCTGCGGCCTGCACCGCCGGCCCATTGCGGGCCGAGGCGGACATCTGGAGCGGGTGAAGGGAATCGAACCCTCGTCAGTAGCTTGGGAAGCTACAGCTCTACCATTGAGCTACACCCGCAGGATGTCCGGCAAGTTTATGCGCCGGACCGGTAAAAAGGCAACGGGCGGCACTGGGCCGCCCGTTGCGCTGCCGTTGTCCACGCGACTCGGCGGCGCGTGGACAACGGAGGTGGATCAGAAGCTGCCGCTGAAGCTGGCGAAAACGGTCGCGTCGCGGGCGCGCTTCTGCAGCGTGGTGGTGCTGATGCCGACATTGCTGTTCAAGCCGAACAGGGTCATGCGGGCGCCCATCACTGCGGTGGCGTAGTCCTTGTCGAACTCCAGACCCGGCACCTTGTACATGCCCACGTCCGGCATCGTCTGCAGCCAGGCGCTGGCCTGCTTGCCGTCCTCGAACTCGTGGTCGTAGGTGACCTGCAGGTACGGCTTGACGTTGCCGCCGTCGAAGCGTGCCTGCCAGCCAACGCGGCCGACGGTGGAATCCAGGTCCTGGTCGCCGTAGCCCAGCGCCGAGGCGCTGACGTTGCTTTCGGTGTAGCCGTCCAGCTTGACCTTCTGCCAGATCACCGCGGCCACCGGGCCGTGGCGGAAGCCACCTTCGTTGCCGAACTCGTAACCGGCATTCAGCGCGGCGGTCAGGTTGCTGCCTTCCGGCGACCCCTTGTGCTCGCGGGTGGCCGGGCCGAGGTGCAGCTTGCGGGTGACGTCGTAGTCCAGCCAGCTGTAGCTGACCTGGCCGTTGACCCAAGCGCGCTCGCCGTACCAGCCGGCGAACAGACCCACGGTGGTGTCGGACTGGGTGAAGTCGCCCTGGCTGTTGCCGAAGTCGGCATCCATGCGGCCGTAACCGGCGAAGCCGCCGGCAACCATGCCATCACGCGCCCAATCCACACCGAACAGGCCGGCCGGGGCCATGCCGTCGTACAGGTCGGCATGGGCGTAGCGCTGCATGTCACCGCGCAGGTTGCCCCACCAGCTCAGGCCGTCGGCCGGGCGGCCGCCGAGGTGCATGCTGACCTGGTCGGCGCGCGAACGGCCCACGGTCTGTGCCGAGTGGGTCAGGATCTGCTGCAGGCGCGGCGCTTCCAGGATGGACAGCGTGTAGGCGCCCAGCATGGCGTGGGTGGCCGAGGTCGGATGCACGCCGTCGGCGAACACGTAGTTGTTGGCTGCGTCCGGGTTGGCGTACGAGGTCGGGTTGCAGGTCAGCGACGAGGCCGTGGTGCACGCCGGGCTGGTCACGTTGATGAAACCGTAGGCGGCCGGGCTGGCGACGATTTCCTGCAGGATGTGGAAGGTGTCGACCGGGATCACCTGCAGGCCGGCGGCCTTCAGGCCACCGAACAGCGCATCGTTGTAGGCCTTGGCCAGAGCGGTGCCCTGCGCCATGCCGACGGCGCCGCCGGCACGGGCGGCCGGGGTCAGGCCGATGTCCGGCAGGGTCGGGACCACAATGTACTGCGCGCCGGCGCCCTTCAGGGTGGCGACGATGCCGACCTGGTCGGTGACTGCCGCACCCAGGGTGGCCTGCAGCGGTGCACCGCCCTGGATCGCGAAGATGTCGTTGGCGCCGCCCCACACGGTGTACAGGGCATTGGCGTCGGCCTTGCCGCCGTTGGCGGCCAGGTACTGCGCGGTCTGGGTCTTCAGCGAGTAGACCGGAATGGCCGGGGTCCCCGGTGCCAGGCTCTGGCTGACATCCACACCGACGCGCGCGCCGCCGATGGCGTAGTTGTCGCCGCCCTGGCCGTTGCCGTGTGCCGCGCCATTGGTGCCGTAGTAGTTGGACACGTACTGGGCGTAGGTCCAGCCCGGGTTGGTGGTGAACTGGCCGGTGACCGGCTGCACGCTGGCGGGCAGCAGCGGACGGAAGTAGCCGGCATCGGTCAGGCTGTCGCCGATGAACACGGTGCGGGAGTACGGGGACTGCGCCATTGCAGGCACGGCGGCCAGCGCGATGGCGACTGCCATCAGGGAACGCAGGGGGCGCTTGCTGATCAGCATGTAAAGCTCCTTGAGAGGTGGGAGGCCGGCGGCATACGCCAGCGCACGGTGACAATGGTTTCACTGCGCTTCGGCGACTTCACGCTGCGCCGCCGCATGAAGTCCCGCGCGCCGGCCGCATACCCTTGAGGGGCCTGCATCCCGGCACCGCGCACAGGGCCGGCAAGGGTACGCACTTGCCCCTCATTGGGGGACAATAACGACATGAACATCCAGCTCAACGGCGAATCCCGCCAGCTTCCGCACACTGCCACCGTCCTGGACCTGCTTCAGACCGAACACCTGGCCGAGCGCCGCGTGGCGGTAGAGGTCAATGGCCAGATCATCACCCGCAGCCGCCATGCCGGGCACGTGCTGCAGGACGGCGACGTGGTCGAGATCGTGCACGCGCTGGGCGGCGGCTGAGCACGCTGTGCAGCGGCCGCACGCCGGGCCAGCAGGGTCACGCGCGATAGGCGATAATTCGGCGATGAACGTACATGCCCCCTCCGACTCGCTGGTCATCGCCGGCAAGACCTATGCCTCCCGCCTGCTGACCGGCACCGGAAAGTTCAGGGATCTGGACCAGACCCGTGCAGCCACCGAGGCCGCGGGCGCGCAGATCGTGACCGTGGCGATCCGCCGCACCAACATCGGGCAGAACCCGGGCGAGCCGAACCTGCTCAACGTGCTGCCGCCGGACCGCTTCACCCTCCTGCCCAACACTGCCGGCTGCTACACCGCCGACGACGCGGTGCGCACCTGCCGTCTGGCGCGCGAGCTGCTGGACGGCCACAACCTGACCAAGCTGGAAGTGCTGGGCGACCAGAAGACCCTGTACCCGGACGTGGTACAGACCCTCAAGGCCGCCGAACAACTGGTCAAGGACGGCTTCGAGGTGATGGTCTACACCTCCGACGACCCGCTCCTGGCCAAGCGCCTGGAAGAGATCGGCTGCGCTGCGGTGATGCCGCTGGCCGCGCCGATCGGCTCGGGGCTGGGCATCCAGAACAAGTACAACCTGCTGGAAATCATCGAGAACGCCAAGGTGCCGATCATTGTCGATGCCGGCGTGGGCACCGCCTCCGACGCGGCGATCGCGATGGAACTGGGCTGCGACGGCGTGCTGATGAACACCGCCATTGCCGGCGCACGCAACCCGGTGCTGATGGCCAGCGCGATGCGCAAGGCGGTCGAGGCCGGCCGCGAGGCGTTCCTGGCCGGGCGCATCCCGCGCAGGCGTTACGCGAGCGCGTCCTCGCCGGTGGATGGGTTGATCGCCTGATGACCAATCCCTTTGACAGCGCCGGCGCCAAGGCGCCGCCCAAGCCCTTCACCGTCACCGAAGGCCGCCGCGAGGTGCGCAGCTTCGTGCTTCGCCAGGGCCGGTTCACGCCGGCCCAGCAGCGCGCGTTCGACGACCGCTGGCCGCGCTTCGGGCTGGACTTCACCGGTGAGCCCCGCGATCTGGACGCCACCTTCGGGCGCGATGCACCCAAGGTGCTGGAGATCGGCTTCGGCAACGGCGCCGCGCTGCGCTTTGCCGCCCAGCAGGACCCGAGCCGCGACTACATCGGGCTGGAAGTGCACGCGCCGGGTGTGGGCCGCCTGCTCAATGCGCTGGCCGACGACAACGCCGACCACGTGCGCCTGTACCACCACGATGCGGTGGAAGTGCTGGAGAAGGAAATCGCCGATGGCGCGCTGGATGAAGTGCGCATCTATTTCCCCGACCCGTGGCACAAGAAGCGCCACAACAAGCGCCGGCTGATCCAGCCGGCGTTCGCCGACCTGCTGGTGCGCAAGCTGCGCGTCGGCGGCCGCCTGCACTGCGCCACCGACTGGGAAGACTACGCCGAGCAGATGTGGGACGTGCTCGACGCCACGGCCGGGCTGAGCAACCGGGCCGGTCCGCGCGGCCAGGTCGACCGTCCCGAATGGCGCCCGCAGACCCACTTCGAGACCCGCGGCCAGAAGCTCGGCCACGGGGTGTGGGACCTGCTGTACGACCGTACCTGACCCGAGCCCAAGGAACCGCGCCACCTCATGGATACCGCGCTGACGCTGACCACGGACATGAAGCTCGTACTCGGGCTGGTCGGCTTCACGATGGCGATGTTCCTGTTCGAGCGCATCCGCGCCGACGTGGTGGCACTGGTGGTGCTGGTGGTGCTGGGCGTGACCGGCCTGATCGCGCCGGAGGAGATCTTCGGCGGCTTCTCCGGCAACGCGGTGATGAGCATCATCGCCACCACCATCCTGGGCGCGGGCCTGGACCGGACCGGCGCACTGAACCGGCTGGCCGCCTGGCTGCTGCGCCGCGGCCACGGCGTCGAGCAGCGTCTGCTGATGATGACCACCGCGATCGCCGGGTTGAACTCCTCGTTCATGCAGAACCCCTCGGTGATGGCGCTGTACCTGCCGGTGGCCTCGCGCCTGGCCGCACGCACCGGGCTGACCCTGCAGCGGCTGCTGCTGCCGATCTCGGCGGCAATCGTGATGGGCGGCGCGCTGACGATGGTCGGCAACTCGCCGCTGATCCTGCTCAACGATCTGCTGGCTTCGGCCAACAACAACCTGCCCTCCGGCCTGGCCACCATCGAACCGCTGCGCATGTTCGCGCCGCTGCCGATCGGCGTGGCGCTGCTGATCGCCTCGCTGCTGTACTTCCGCTATTACGGCGACCGCAAGCTGGTCGAAGAGGAATCGCTGGCCAACGACGGCGTGACCCCGGCGCGCACGGACAGCTACTTCGCCAAGACCTACGGCATCGAAGGCGACGTGTTCGAGCTGGTGGTCACCGCCGAAAGCCCGCTGGTCGGCATGACTCTGGGCGAAGCGGAGAACGTGCACGACGCCCCGCTGCTGCTGGCTCTGAAGACGGGCAACGACACCCGCCTGGCCCCGCCGGCGGAGATGCGCATCTGGGTGGGAAGCGTCCTCGGGGTGATGGGCGCCCGCCAGCAGGTCAGCGATTTCGCGCAGAACCAGTTCCTGCGCATGTCCTCGCGCCTCAAGCACCTGGGCGATCTGTTCAATCCCAGCCGCGCCGGCATCTCCGAAGCGGTGGTGCCGCCCACCTCGGATGTGATCGGCAAGAGCGCCTCGGACCTGCGCCTGCGCAAGCAGCGCGGCATCAGCCTGCTGGCGATCAACCGCGACAAGCAGGTGATCCGCGAGGACGTCCGCAACGTCGCATTGCGGGCCGGCGACATGCTGGTGTTCCACAGCATCTGGACCGACCTGGCGCAGGCCGCCAAGAGCCGCGACTTCGTGGTGGTCACCGACTATCCCAAGGGCGAGCAGCGCCCGCACAAGTTCAAGATGGCGATGGCGATCTTCGCCCTCACCATCCTCATCGCGCTGACTTCCAAGCTGCCGGTGGCGCTGACCCTGATGACGGGCGTGGCCGGCATGCTGCTCACCGGCGTGCTGCGCATGGACGAGGCCTACGCTGCGATCAACTGGAAAACCGTGTTCATGATGGCCGGGCTGATTCCGCTCGGCTGGGCGATGGACAGCAGTGGTGCGGCCGCGTGGGTCGCCGGACATACCATCGACCGCCTGCCCACCGGCATCCCGGTGTGGGTGCTGGAGATCGCGCTGGCGCTGCTGACCACGGTGTTCTCGCTGGTGATCAGCCATGTCGGGGCGACCATCGTGATGGTGCCGATCGCGGTCAACCTCGCGTTGGCCGCCGGCGGCAACCCCACCGCATTCGCACTGATCGTGGCATTGTCGGCGTCCAACAACCTGATGACCGCCTCCAATCCGGTGATTTCGATGATCACCGGCCCGGCCAACTACACACCGCGCGAGCTGTGGCGGGTGGGCGCGCCGCTGTCGTTGATCTATACCATCGTGGTGGTGGTGATGATCAACCTGATGTTCTGATCAGGCCAGCCACACCTGGCCGTCGCGCACCTGCAACGGCACCGCGCGCAGGTGATCGCCACGACAGGGGCCGGCCACGCAGTCGCCGGTGTCCAGCGAGAACGAAGCCCCGTGCGCGGCGCACACCAGATGCCCCTCGCGGCTCCTGAGGAACTGTCCCGGCGCCCAGTCGAGCCGACGACCCGCGTGCGGGCAGATGTTCAGCCAGCCGCGCACCTGCGCGCCGTCGCGGTACAGCACCACCGATTCGGCGTCGCCGTCGATGCAGGCCTCCACTTCGGCGAAGCCGGCGTCGGCAATGGCGTCCAGGGCAATCAGGGCGGTGTCGGGGGAATGCAGTTCAGGCATGTCGGATCGTGACCACGAAAGGCGGCCAGTGTCTCACGTCGTCATGTCGCTGGCTCCTGCATGAACCCAAGTCATTGATCTGAAACAGTTGAACGCTACGCTTAACGACTTTTTCACTCAATGACAGTGGCCACCGCAGATACTCAGCACTCGCTGACTTCAGCCAAGAAAACCGCCATGTACAGCCGCTTCTTCCAGTTCAACCAGTTCCGCTCCCTGTTTGCCCCGCGCAAGCCGCGTCACCCGTTGGTGCGCGTTGCGGTCGGCCTGCTGGGCCTGGCGATCCTGGCCGCATTGGTGTTCGTGGGCGTGTTCGTCGGTGCGGCGATGATCATCGCCGGCGTGGCGTGGAAGCTGCTTGCCCAGCGCAAGAGCGCTCGCCCGGCCCCGTCGCAGGTGATGGACGGTGAGTATCGCGTGGTGCGCAAGCCGGCCCTGCCGCTGTCGCGCTGATCCGCTGCACGGCCCGCACCTGCGGGCCTGCCCTGCCCTGACGCTGTCGACGTGCCACGCTTGGCATGGCACGTCGTGCACGCACGATCTAGACTGCCGCGACCCTTCCATGACAGGACGCGAGCATGACCGATGTAATCCCCACGCCCGTGCCGCCGCGCATTCCGGTTGCCGGCGGCGGAACGTTCCCGGTGCGTCGCATCTACTGTGTGGGCCGCAATTTCGCCGACCATGCGCGTGAGATGGGGGCAGCCGTGCCGGCCGCCGACGACCGCGGCCGCCCGATGTTCTTCAGCAAGCCGGCCGACGCGATCGTGGTCGGCCACGACGATGTGATCCCCTACCCGCCGGCCACCAGCGACCTGCACCACGAGGTGGAACTGGTTGTGGCCATCGGCCGCGATGCGCCGGCAGGCGTGCTGCCGGTGGAACAGGCCGAGGCGCTGGTGTTCGGCTATGGCGTCGGCCTGGACCTGACCCGTCGCGACCTGCAGGCGGCCGCCAAGGCCAAGGGCCACCCCTGGGACAGCGCCAAGGGCTTCGATCACTCCGCCCCGGTGAGCGAACTGGTGCCGGCCGGTGAAGTGGGCGATCTTGCCGCGCTCAATCTGTCGCTGGAAATCAACGGTGAGGTGCGCCAGCAGTCGCTGCTGGACCAGATGATCTGGAACGTGCCGGAAATCCTGCACGAGCTGTCCAAACTGTGGGCGCTGCGTGCGGGCGATCTGGTGTTCATGGGCACGCCTGCGGGTGTGGCCGCGCTGCACCCGGGCGATCGTTTCAGCGCGCGCCTGGAGAATGTCGCCGAACGCCACGGCGTCATCGCCGGATGACAACCGCTGCGTTACGCTGCGGCGTCCTTTGATCCCCCCGCGACAGGAGAACCCGATGGGAATGATTACCGAGTTCAAGGAATTCGCCATGCGTGGCAACGTCATCGACCTGGCGGTCGGTGTCGTCATCGGTGCCGCGTTCGGCAAGATCGTCACCGCACTGGTGGACAAGATCATCATGCCGCCGCTGGGCTGGCTGATCGGGCGGGTGGATTTCTCGCAGTTGGCCTGGACCTTGGCCCCGGCACGACCGGGAGCGGACGGCAAGGAAATTCCTGCAGTGGTGATCGGCTACGGCGATTTCCTCAACACGCTGGTGCAGTTCGTGATCGTGGCCTTTGCGATCTTCCTGGTGGTGAAGGTGATCAATCGCCTGGCCCGCAAGAAGGAAGCCGCCCCGGCCGCGCCGGCCGAAGAAGTGCTGCTGCTGCGCGAGATCCGCGACACCCTGAAAAAGTAAGCCGCACGCCGGCCAACGGCTGGTACCGACCGGCATCCGAAAGCCCCGCTCCGGCGGGGCTTTCGCGTAGGGCAAGCAGCGTCCGCCGGACCATGACCTCCCGCCCATGTGCCGGGCCGGCAGGCTGCTAAGCTCGGATGCTTCCGCCCCGTTTCCGGAGTTCGTCCATGCGTCGCCGCGTTCTTGCCATCGCATCCACCCTTGCCCTGCTGGCAGGGCCCGCCTTCGCCGCGCCGACGACTTTGCCGCCCGCGTCGCTGGCCACCGCCGCCGAGCTGCGCGAGCAGGCGCTGAAGGACGACACCGGCTGGAAGGTCGTGGAGTCGCTCACTACCGAGATCGGGCCGCGCATCGCCGGCAGCGAGGCCGACGCGCGCGCGGTGGCCTGGGCGGTGGCCAAATTCAAGGCGTTGGGCTTTGACAAGGTGTGGACCGAGCCGGTCACCTTCCCCAAGTGGGAGCGCCGCAGCGAGCACGCCGAAGTGACCGGTACGCACGCCCAGCCGCTGACCATCACCGCACTGGGCGGCAGCCCGGGCGGCACGGTCGAGGCCGAGGTGGTGCGCTTCGCCGACCTGGCCGCCCTTCAGGCGGCACCGGCCGGCTCGCTCACCGGCAAGATCGCCTTCGTTGATTACCAGATGACCGCGTACCGCGATGGCCGCGACTACGGCAATGGCGGCGCAGTGCGCAGCAAGGGGCCCTCCGAGGCGATCCGCAAGGGAGCGATCGGCTTTGTGATGCGCTCGGCGGGCACTGATTCACACCGCGTGCCGCATACCGGCATCACCCGCTTCGACGACGGCCTGACGCCGGTACCGGCGGCCGCCTTGTCGGTGCCCGACGCCAACCAGCTGGCGCGCCTGCTCGCGCTTGGCCCGACCACGCTCAAGATCAGCTTGGACTGCGGCTGGGATGGCAAGGCCACCTCATACAACGTGATCGGCGAGATCACCGGTCGCAGCCTGCCCAAGGAAGTGGTGGTGATCGGTGGCCACCTCGATTCCTGGGACCTGGGCACCGGCGCGGTCGATGATGGCGCCGGCGTGGGCATCACGATGGCCGCCGGCCACCTGATCGGCCAGCTCAAGCAGGCACCGAAGCGCACCATCCGCGTGGTGGCCTTCGCCAACGAGGAACAGGGTCTGTACGGCGGCAAGGCCTATGCGGAGGCGCACGCCAAGGACGTGGTCCGGCACCAGCTCGCCGCCGAAAGCGATTTCGGCGCCGGCCGCATCTACGCGTTCAACACCGGCTCACCGAACCCGGCCGAGTCGCGTGAGGCGACCCGGCAGATCGCCGAGGTGCTCAAGCCGCTGGGCATCGAGTATGCGCCGGACAAGGGCGGCCCGGGCCCGGACGTCGGTCCGCTGGCCGCCAAGGGCGGTGCATGGGCCTGGCTGGCGCAGGACGGCAGCGACTACTTCCACCTGCATCACACCGCCGACGACACGCTGGACAAGATCGACCCGGCCGCGCTGGCGCAGAACGTAGCCGCCTATACCGTCTTTGCCTACCTCGCGGCCGAGGCCGACGGCAGTTTCGGCAGCGAAGCCAAGCCGACCACGCCGCCGAACGAGTGACGGCCCGGTGCGGCGGCCCATGCTCGCCGCACCTCAAAAAAAAAGCCCGACCGCGAACGGTCGGGCTACCGGGATTGCATCACACCCCACGCGGTGAATGCCGCAGTCTTACGTACGTCCGGACAAGCGGATCGCCGCGCTGGGTGGGTGTCTCTCCTCACCTACGCAACGCAGCACCGCCGTCACACTGTGCGTGGAATGGAATCCACTTCACCATGCGAAAAGTCCGAATCGAATGTAGTCACAGCCAGTTCGGTGGAACCGATCACAACATGGAGCGGCGCGCTCGTGTGCGCTACCCGTAAAACAGGTGCCGCGATCACCCCTTGCGGCCGTACCAATGCGACAGCAGCACCGCCGTGGCCGAGGCCACGTTGAGGCTTTCCACGGCGCCACTGCCGGGAATGGAGACCTGCAGATCGCAGTCCTGCGCGAGGTCGCGGTCCATGCCCTCGCCTTCGGCCCCCATGACATACACCAGGCGCTCGGGCAGCGCGGCCGCGAACAGGTTGTCGCCACCGTCCACCAGCGTCGCCGCCAGCCCGAAGCTGGCAGCACGCAGCTGCGACATCGCCTGCGGCAGCTCCGGCAGGCGTACCAGCGGCACCGCTTCGGCGCCGCCTTCGGCCACGCGTGCGGCGGCACCGGACAGCGCCAGCGTCGCACCCGGCGGCAACAGCAGGCCGGCCACGCCAAAGTGCGCGGCCGAGCGCAGAATCGCGCCGAAGTTGTGTGGGTTGCCCACCCCGTCCAGCCACAGTGCCAGCACCGGGCCGCTCGTCGGCAGCGTGTCCAGCCACTCGGCCAGGGACAGCATCGGCGCACGCACCACATCGGCGACGACGCCTTCGTGGTGGGTGGTCGCGGCGAGCTTGTTGAGATCGCCCTCCTCCACCACGCGGTAGCCGACGCGGTTGGCCACGCACCACTTCAGCATCGGCTGCAGGCGCGGAATCAGCGACTCGGCCAGGTACAGCTTGCGCAGCGCCTGTGGGCGGCGCTCGAACAGCGCCTGCACGGCGTTCCAGCCGTACAGACGCAGTTCGTCATTGCCACGGCCCGGCGGCGGCGGGCTGCCGCCCTGCTCGCGCGGCGGCAGCGGGGTGGCCCGCGGCGGTCGCGCCGACGGGCGGCGGGCATTTTTCCAGGGATCATTCACTACGGGACTGCTCCAGCTTGCGTTGACGCCAGAAGTCGGCGTTCTTGATGCCCAGGGCATCGGGGTCGAAGATCGGGTCGAGGCCGAGCTTCTTCTGTCGTTCGTAATCGCGCAGGGCCAGCATGGCCGGCTTCTGCACGATCAGGATGGCAATGATGTTCAACCAGGCCATCAGGCCCACGCCGATGTCGCCCAGCGCCCACGCCAGCGTGGCGTTGTGGAACGCACCGAACACCACCATGCCGATGATGCCCAGACGCAGCAGCAGCACGGTGGCCGGGCGCTTGCGGTTGTGGTTGATGTAGCTGAGGTTGGTCTCGGCCATGTAGTAATAGGCCATGATCGTGGTGAAGGCGAAGAAGAAGATCGCCACCGACACGAACGACGCCCCCCACCCCGGCAGCACCGCTTCCACGCCCGCCTGCGCATACCCGGCACCTTCCGGGATACCGGCCAGGCCCTGGAAGATCGGCTCGGCACCGGCCACCGGGGAGTACACGTTGTAGGTGCCGCTGGCCAGGATCAGGAACGCAGTGGCCGTGCACACCATCATGGTGTCGAAGTAGATCGCGAAGGCCTGCACGTACCCCTGCTTGGCGGGGTGCGAGACCTCCGAGGCCGCGGCGGCATGCGGCCCGGAACCCTGGCCCGCCTCGTTGGCATAGATGCCGCGCTTGATGCCCCACTCCACCGCCAGGCCCATCATCGCGCCGAACGCGGCATGGGTACCGAAGGCGCTGTTGAAGATGATGCCGAACATGTCCGGCACGCGGTCGTAGTTGATGATCATGATGGCGATGGCCATCAGGATGAACCCGGCGGCCATGAACGGCACCACCACTTCGGCGAAGTTGGCGATGCGCTTGACGCCGCCGAAGATCACCACGCCCAGCAGCAGCGACACCACGATACCGATGCCAAGCTTCAGCGCCTGCGCCGATTCCATGCCCATCACCTGGCCGTCCAGCGGCCCGCACAGCGCACCGCCGCGGCAGGCATTGATGATGCTGTCGGCGATCGCATTGGCCTGCACGCCCGGCATCAGGAAGCCGGCAGCGATGATCGTGGCGCCGGCGAAGGCCAGCGCGTACCACTTCAGGCCCATCGCTTTTTCGATGTAATAGGCCGGACCGCCGCGGTAGCGGCCTTCGGCATCCTTGGTCTTGTAGATCTGCGCCAGGGTGCACTCGACGTAGGAGGTCGATGCACCAAGGAAGCCCATCACCCACATCCAGAAGATCGCGCCGGGGCCACCGAAGGCGATCGCGGTGGCCACGCCGGCGATGTTGCCGATGCCCATGCGCCCGGCCATCGACATGGCCAGCGCCTGGAACGACGACACGCCTGCGTCGGACTTCTCGCCCCGGACGGTCAGGCGACACATCTCGAAGAACCCGCGGATCTGCATGAACCGGGTGCGGACACTGAAGAACAGGCCAGCGGCCAGGCACACGAAGATCAGTGCCTTGCTCCAGATGATGCCATTGATGAAATGTACAGCTGCTTCCACGCGCTCTCTCCAGTCGGCGGAAAAAAGGAACGTCCCCGTCGGCTGGGAGGACCGGGTTGATTCTCCACGATCCGCGCCGGCCTGCGTAGTGGCAATTTCGATGAATGGGCGGTGGGCGCGGCCAGCAGGCCGCGCCGCTGCCTCAGGCGTGCCCGCCCACCGACGGGGTGTCCGCCTCCTGCCTGGCCAGCTCGCGCGCCACCGCTTCGGGTGAACGCGTGTAGGGGGCCAGCAGCGAGTAGAACGCGGGCACCACGAACAGGGACAGGAAGGTGGAGACGGTGACGCCGAAGATCACCACGATGCCGATGGTGCCGCGGCTGGCCGAACCGGGCCCGCCGGCGACCACCAGCGGGATCGCGCCGACCACGGTGGCGATGGAGGTCATCAGGATCGGGCGCAGGCGCACCATCGCCGATTCGACGATGGCCTGGTGCACGTCGCGGCCCTCGTCACGGAGCTGGTTGGCGAACTCCACGATCAGGATGCCGTTCTTGGCGGCCAGGCCGACCAGCATCACGATGCCGATCTGACTGAACAGATTGATCGTGCCGCCGCTGACGTACAGCCCCAGCAGCGCGCCGAGCACGCCCAGCGGCACAGTCAGCATGATCACCAGCGGGTGGATGAAGCTCTCGAACTGGGCGGCCAGCACCAGGTACACCACCAGCAGCGCCATCGCGAAGGTCAGCAGCACCGCGCTGCCGGCGTTCTGGTACTCGCGCGACTCGCCCTTCCAGTCGATCTGCGCATGCTGCGGCAGTTCCTCGCGGGCGGTCTGCTGGGCCCAGGCGATGGCCTCGCCCAGCGGATAGCCCGGCGCCAGGCCGGCGCTGATGGTGATCGAGCGCAGCCGGTTGAACCGGTTGAGGTTGCCGGCCTCGGCCACTTCGCTGAGCGTGACCAGGTTGGACAGCGGGATCAGCGCACCGTTGGCGGCCCGCACCCGGATCGCGGCCAGGTCGTCCGGCGAAGCACGACCGTCGCGGCCGGCCTGGACCAGCACGTCGTACTCTTCGCCGTTGTCGACGAAGGTGGTGACGCGACGCGACCCCATCATCGTCTCCAGCGCGCTGCCGATCGCGGTGACCGACACGCCCAGGTCGGCCGCACGCTGGCGGTTGATGTTGACCCGCATCTGCGGGCGGGTTTCCTTGTAGTCCGAATCGGCGCCGACCAGACCGGGGTTGTCGGCCATGCGCAGCAGCATGCGGTCCCGCCACTGGGCGATCTCGGCATACTCGGGGCCGCCGAGGACGATCTGGAACGGCTGGCCCTGGCTGCGCACCAGACCGCCGCCGACCTGGGTGCGCACGCGCACGCCGCGCAGGTCGTTGAGGTGGGTCTGCAGATCGGCCGCCACATCCGGGGTGGACACATCGCGCTGGCGCCACGGCTGCAGGAACACGCTGATGCGGCCGGTATGCATTTCCTCGCTGGCACCGAAGCCACCGGGGACGCGCGGATTGGCGCGCACGATCGGCTTGTCCTCGCCGACGAAGCCGGACACGATCTTCTCCACCTGCTGGACCTGGCCGACCGTGTAGTCGAAGCCGGCACCTTCGGGGCCATCGATCATGATCTGGAACGAGCCGCGGTCTTCGGCCGGCGCCAGCTCGGATGGCAGCAGCTTCAGCAGCGCCGCGCTGGCCAGCAGCGACAGCACCATCACCACGATGTAGATCCAGGTGCGCCCGACATGGGCGTCAAGCACCCGGCCGTACGCGGCCGACAGGCGGTCCAGGTTGCGGTTGATCACCCCATGCAGGCCGCGCGGCGGCTGGCCGGCATGCGGCTTGAGCAGCTTGGAGGCCATCATCGGGGTCAGCGTCAGCGACACGAACGCGGACAACGCCACGGCCGCCGCGAGCGCCACGGCCAGTTCGCGGAACAGGCGGCCGGTGTTGCCTTCGAGGAAGCCGACCGGCAGGAACACGGCTACCAGCACCGCCGTGGTGGCGATCACCGCGAAGGCGACCTGCGCGGTACCGCGTTTGGAGGCGACCAGGGGCGGTTCGCCGAGATCGATGCGGCGCTGGACGTTCTCCACCACCACGATGGCGTCATCCACCACCAGGCCGATACACAGCACCAGCGCCAGCAGGGTGAGCAGGTTGATCGAGAAGCCGAAGGCGTACAGCGCGATGAAGGCGGCCACCAGGCACACCGGCACCGTCACGGCGGGAATCAGTGCGGCGCGGAAGCTGCCGAGGAACAGCCAGATCACCGCCAGCACCAGCAGCATCGCCTCGACCAGCGTGGCGTACACGCGGTCCACCGCCGCTTCGATGAAGGTGGTGTTGTCGAAGGCGACGAAGATCCGCGTACCCTGCGGCAGCGTGCTGCCGATGCGTTCGGCTTCCTCGCGGGCCTCGCGCGCCACGTCCAGCGCATTGGCGGTGGAGGTCTTGACGATGCCCAGGCCGATGTTGGGCTCGCCATTGCTGCGGTAATAGGCGCGGCGTTCGGACGAGGCCAGCTCGATCCTGGCCACATCGCCCATGCGTACCACGTAACCGTCGGCGCCCTTGCCCAGCGGAATGCCGGCAAAGTCCTCGGGTTTGACGTAGTTGCGTTCCACGCGCAGGGTGAAATCGCGGTCAGCCGATTCAATCCGCCCCGCCGGCAGCTCCACGTTCTCGTTGCGCAGCGCGGTTTCGACATCGCCCACGGTCAGGCCGCGCGCGGCGAGCTGGTCGCGGTCCAGCCAGATCCGCATCGCATAGCGCTGGCGGCCGCCGATACGCACCTGCGCCACGCCGTCCAGGCTGGAGAAGCGGTCAACCACGTAGCGGTCGGCATAGTCGCTCAGTTCCAGCGTGTCCATCGTGGTCGAGCTCATGTTGAGCCAGATGATGGGGTCGGCGTCGCTTTCGACCTTCGCGATCTCCGGTGGCCGCGCCTCTTCGGGCATGCGGTCGGCGACCCGGCTGACCGCGTCGCGGACGTCATTGGCGGCCGCTTCGATGTCGCGGTTGGAGGTGAACTCGATGCTGACCTGCGCGCGGCCGTTGGAACTGCGCGCGTTGATGGTGTCGATGCCCTCGATACCGGCGAGTGCGTCTTCCAGCACCTGGGTGATGCGGCTTTCGATCACCGCCGCGGAGGCGCCGGTGTAGTCCACCGACACCGACACGATCGGCGGATCGATGGCCGGCAGCTCGCGCAGCGTCAGGCGGGTGAACGACATGATGCCCAGCACGACGAGCAGCAGGCTCATCACCACGGCAAATACCGGGCGCTGGATGGAGACGTCGGAGAGTTTCATCCGCCGGCGCCCGTCCGTGCGGCCGGTACCGGTGCCGCCACCGGGGCGGGAGCGGTGGCCGGCGCGGCGTCGTGCGCCTGCACCTTAAGGCCGGGGCGAAGCTTGCCGGTGCCGTCCACCACGATGCGGTCGCCGGCCTGGATGCCGCTGCGGATCTCGACCACGCCGGCGCGGCGGGCGCCGGTGGTCACATCGGTACGCTCCACGCTCTGGTCGGCCTTGACCCGGTACACGAAGGCGTCGCGGCCGACCTGGACCACGGCGATTTCCGGAATCACCAGGGCCTGGCGTTCCGGTCTGAACATGCGCACGTCCAGCAGCATGCCGGGACGCAGCGCATGATCGGCATTGATGAAGTCCGCGCGCACGGTGACCGCACGGGTGCCCGGATCGACACGGGTGTCGATGGTGGCCACCTCGCCGTCGAACGTGCGGCCGGGATAGGCCACGCTGGTGGCGCTGACCTTGTCGCCGGTGGTCAGCGAGGCCAGTTCGGCCTCCGGCACCTGGAAGTCCACGTGCATCCGCTCGATGTCATCCAGCGTGGCGATGGTGGTGGACGGCGTCACCAGTGAGCCGGCGCTGACCTGGCGGATGCCGAGCACGCCGGCGAAGGGCGCACGCACCCGGCGGTCGCCGATGTCCGACTGCATTTCACGCACACGTGCCTCGGCGGCATCGCGGATGGCGCGCTGGGTATCCAGCGTCGCGCTGGCCACCAGTTGCTGGGCAGCCAGTTCGCGCTGGCGCCTGTACAGCTGGTCGGCTTCGGCGAAGGTCGCCTGCGCCTGCAGCAGGGCCGCTTCCTGGGCCTGGCCGCGCAGGGTCACCAGCGGTGCGCCGGCGTTGACCTGCTGCCCGCTCTCGAAGTGCACCGTTTCGATGATCTCGCTGACTTTGGCGGTGATCGTCACCGACTCGCGCGCCTTGGCGGTGCCCAGCGCCTGCAGCGTGTCGCTCCATGCCGAGGGCTGCACCACCTGGGCCGTCACCGGCACGGCGTCGGCCTGCCGGCGTGCGGCCTCGTCTTTGCTGCCACAGCCGGCCAGGAAGGCCAGCCCGAGGCCAACGGCGATGCGCGCGGTGATGCGTCCCAACATGAAGAAAAATCCCGGATGTTCCACGACCGGCAAGTGTAGCCACGGGCTGTGTCAAGACATATGTGCCAAGCGTTTACCACGGGCTTCACATCGGTCGATGACAGGCGCAACGCCTTTCGTGCTGGGGCTTGCCACGCATGTAACGGCGTGTGTCAGCGCGTGTCGATTTGCGTCGCTGGACCCTCCGGAAGGGGGGCGCTCAGCGCCCCCCTCCTTCACGTACTCAGTAGCGGTAGTTCACCTTCATCCAGGCGGTGCGGCCCGGCTCATTGATGCGGACCGGATCGGCCGGGAAGCCGAAGTCGGCACTGCCGGCCAGATTCAGGTGCTCGCTGTAGGCACGGTCGAACAGGTTGTCGATGCCGGCGCTGAGCCGCAGTGCATCGCTGAGCCGGTAGCCGGCGTTGAGCGCCAGCGTGGCGAAGCCCGCGCTGGGGCCGAGGTCGCGGGCGACCACATTGCCCTGCCCCACCGCCACACGGTGCTGGCGGGTCACCGCCCGGCCCAGCGCGCCAACGCTCCAGCGCTCGCCTTCCCAGTTGGCGCTGAGCCGGGCTTCCAGCGGCGGCATCTGCGGCAGTGCGCCGCCGTTGGTGCGGTTCTCGCCCCAGGCGTAGGCCAGCGTGCCGCCGAGCTTCCAGCGTTCACCCAGCCGCACGTCCGCACCGGCTTCGGCACCGGCGATGCGCGCATCGATGTTGCCGGCCTGGGCCATGCTGCCCATCATGCCGCCCTCGTGGTAGGTGAACAGGATGTAGTCCTGCACCCGGCCCGCATATGCCGACACCCACGCCTCCAGGCGCTCGCTGCGGTACTGCAGGCCGAGGTCGAGCTGGGTGGTCTTCTCCGGCTGGATGCCGGCGAACGCGTTCGGCGCGTGCATCGGCCCCATGTCCGGCGAGAACAGTTCCCAGTAGTCCGGCATGCGCTCGCTGTGGCCGATGCCGGCGTACCAGGTCAGCGCCGGCGCGATGTCGCGCTCGATGCGCAGGAAGCCGCTGCCCAGGTCCTCGCGGCGGGTCTGCCCGGCGGTGGGATTGGGCATGCCCATCATGCCGGTGGTGGCGCGTTTGTCGGTGACCTCCGCCCGGTCGATGCGCAGGCCGCCAAGCCAGCGCTGCGTGGTGCCTTCGCCGAGGGTAATCTCGGTGAACGCGCCGCGCGTATCCAGGCGTGCATCGGTGCGCCAAGGCTGCAGTCGGTAGGTGTTGCGGCCCATCGCGTTGCGGCTGCGATGGCGGCTGTCCTGCGCATCGATGCCGGCAACGATGGCGATGTCCTGCCAGCGCCATTCCGAGGCGATGCGGCCACCGGTAGTGCGCCGGTCGACGTTGGAGCCCATCGGCATCGGCATGCTGCTGTCCGGGTTCGGCGTGCGCAGCGTGTAGTTGTCCATCACGTGGTCGGCGTCGTTGTAGTAGACGTTGGCCTGCAGCCTGTCCCACGCGCCGGGCAGGTTGTCCTTCTCGAAGCGGGCCGCGTAGCTGGTGCGTTTGAACGCCGCCCCGTCCATGCCGCGCCCGGCGTACCGCGCGATCGCGTCGCCGGTGCCGGCCGACAGTTCGAGCACGGTGTCGGCATCGGGCGTCCAGCCGATGGCGACGTCGCTGTTCCATTTGCGCCACTTCGACGGCACCACGTTGCCGTCGCCATCGGTGTAGTCGTCCGCTTCGGAGCGGTTGCCGTTGACCCGCACATAGCCCGCGCTGGCGCCGGCGGTGAGATCAAGCACCTGGTCATTGCGATTGCGCGAGCCGACCAGCGCGCTGGCATCCACATCGATCCCCGGCGTATCGAAGCGCGGCGTGTCGCGCTCGAAGCGCACCGTGCCGGCCGATGCCCCGGCGCCCCAACGCACACTCTGCGGGCCCTTGATGATGGTCAGCCGGTCGAAGGTTTCCGGCGCGATGTAGGACAGCGGATTGTCCATCCGCGACGGGCACGCACCGATCAGGTTGCCCTCGTTGCTGACGATGTTCAGGCGCGAACCGAACATGCCGCGCAGCACCGGGTCGCCGTTGGTACCGCCGTTGCGGATGGCCGAGAAGCCGGGAACGGTCTTGAGGTAGTCGGCACCGTCGCTGGCCGGCACCGGCTGGCGTGGCAGCCGGGGGTCGGTGACCCAGTGCAGCGGCGAGGACGGCGCACTGGCGGTGACCACCAGGGTGTCCAGGGTACGGGCGGTATCGCGCTCGGCGGCGTGCAGTGGCAGTGCGGCCAGCGCAAGGGACAGGGAAACAGACAGGCGCGTCGATGCGCCCGCGCTGCGGGAGGAAGCGATCATGGTGGAACTCCGGAAAACGCACAGGCGCGCGGCGCCATCACGGCGTCGCGCAGCAGGAAGAGAGAGAGGATGGATCTCAGGCGTTCAACGGCGGGCCGCGGGCCGCATGCGCGGGCCAGCGCAGGCTCCGCGGGGCGGCGACCGCACGCAGGACACGCGGCGCGATGACCGGCAGTGCCGGCAGCAACAGCACCAGCACCGCCAGCCACGGCATCAGCCGTGAGGCCATCATGCAGTACTCGCACGCCTCGCCATGCCCGGCGTGTTCGCCCAGCGGTGGCACAACCGGCGTGGCCGGGGTGGCATGGGCGTCGCCGTGCGGGGCGTGGGTAGCCATGTCGTGGCCGGGCATCGCGTGGCCGGCCATTGCGTGGCCGGCATGGGGATCGACGGCGGCAGCGATCGGCAGCGGATGGGCCATGCCCATCGGCATCGCCATCACCGGCGCATCGGCATGGGCCTGCTGCCAGCGGCTCACCAGCGGCGCCAGCGCCATCAGCAGGGTCGCCACGAAAGCGAGCTGCAGAAAGAAGGCGTACGGGCGGCGACGACGGTTCACCGCATCAGTGTAGACCGCGCTCCAGGGTTGGCCGTGCGACGAACCGTCGCAGGCACTCGTGCCGACGCCCGGGTCGGCCCTCACCGATCACACGGTGATGGTCTGGGTCAGCGACTCCCAGGTGGGCGGCAGCGGCCAGTTGGCCTCCTGGTTGCCGTCGATCACACGGCGCAGGTCGCGGGTATCGATCTGCGGAGCGAGCACGTGCACCAGCTCCAGCGCGTAGTCGCGCAGCACACGGTCGCGCGGCAGGACGGCCCAGGCGATGCACTCGTCGATCGGCGCCGGGGCGGGCCAGGCGCGCAGGTCCTCATCACTGGCATTGACCGCCATCTCCGCCAGCAGGCCCACGCCCAGGCCGGTGCGGACGTAGGTCTTGATCAGATCCGCGTCGAGCGCGGTCAAGGCGATGTCCGGGGTCAGCCCGGCGCTGGCGAAGGCCCGCTGCAGGGACGAGCTGCCCCGGGTGGACGATTCGTAGCTGATCAGCGGATGGGTGGCGAGCGCCTGCAGGTCCGGCGCGGCGCCGGGACGGTCAAGCGCGTGCCCGCGCGGCACCAGCACCAGCCGACGCCAGCGGTACAGCGGAATGGCGATGCCGGCACTGGGCTCGGCCCCGGCCGTGGAAATGATCGCGATGTCCGCATCGCCCTGGCTCAGCAGGTCCAGCGCATCGCTTTCGGCGGCCTGCTGCAGATGCACGCTGACCTGCGGGTAGGCCTGTTTGATCCGCGCCACCGCCGGCGGCAGCACGAAACGCGCCTGGGTGTGGGTGGTGGTGAGGATCAGCTGGCCCTGGCTCTCGCGGCGCTGGTTGGCCGCATAGGTGCGGATGTTGTTGGCCTCGGACAGCACCGCCCGGGCGCGGCCGATCACCTCGACGCCGGCCGGCGTCACCGCTTCCAGGCTGCGGCCCTTGCGCACGAAGAGCAGGAAGCCAAGCTCGTCCTCCAGCTGTTTGAGCTGCTTGGACAGGCCGGGCTGGGTGGCGTGCACGCGCGAGGCCGCCAGCGTGATGTTCAGCTCGGCGTCGGCGATGGCCACCAGGTAACGGAGTTGGGTGAGCGTCATGGGCGTGCGGTGCCGCTGGCGGAAAGGAGGCAATCCGACTGTAGGGCAATTGCCATCACCAGCTTATAACCAAACGTTGTTTAAGAAGGGTATCAGGTCATTTCCCGGCGTCATATGCCGGCGCTACGGTCTGCCGGTACACCCGGAGACGCCCCTGCGGCCGCGCCGGGCCGGCGCCACCGCGATCCGGCGCCCGACTCCCCCGCCGCACGGCCACCGGGCGGCACCGAACCGCTCTGGAGCTTCCCATGACGCTGTACAACTCCATTCTGGACACCATCGGCAACACCCCGGTGGTGCGTCTGCATCGCCTGGCCCCCGACCACGTGACCCTGTACGCCAAGGTCGAGGCATTCAACCCCGGTGGCTCGGTCAAGGACCGGCTGGCGCTGGCGATCGTGCTGGATGCCGAGGCGCGGGGCCTGCTCAAGCCCGGGGACACCATCGTCGAGGCCACGTCGGGCAACACGGGCGTGGCCCTGGCGATGGTGGCCGCCGCGCGCGGCTACAAGTTCGTGGCGACGATGGTGGAAACCTTCTCGATCGAACGCCGCAAGCTGATGCGTGCCTACGGCGCCAAGGTGATCCTGACCCCGGCCGCCGAACGCGGCTCGGGCATGGTCCGCCGCGCGAAGGAACTGGCCGAGGAACACGGCTGGTTCCTGGCCAGCCAGTTCGCCAATCCGGCCAACCCGGCCTACCACCGCAACACCACCGCGCCGGAGATCCTGCGTGACTTCGCCGGCAGGCGGCTGGACTACTTCGTCACCGGCTGGGGCACGGGCGGCACCCTGACCGGCGTGGGTGAAGTGCTCAAAGTGGCACGCCCGGACACCCGCATCATCGCCACCGAGCCGCAGGGTGCGGCCCTGCTCAAGGGCGACGAGTGGAAGCCGCACAAGATCCAGGGCTGGACCCCGGATTTCGTGCCGGAGGTGCTCAACCGCAGCGTCTACGACGAGCTGCTGACCGTCGACGATGCCCGCGCCATCGAGACCGCGCGCCGCCTGGCGGCCGAGGAAGGCCTCTTCGTCGGCATCTCCGCCGGCGCCACGGTGGCCAGCGCGCTGGACATCGCCGCACGCGCCGAACCGGGCAGCGTGATCCTGGCGATGCTGCCCGATACCGGCGAACGCTACTTCTCCACCCCGCTGTTCGCCGACATCAACGAAGGCTCCGACGACGACTGGCTGGCCGGTCTGCCTTGATCCCCACGTTGTCCCGGTAGCCACCCGACGCCCACCCCACGGTGGGCGTCGTCGTATTCATCGCACCTGCGGCGCCTTCATCTGCCGTGAAGCCGGCGCACCGCATGGTGTCGGCATCGGGCAGCGCAACACCGGGTCGCACTGCCTGAGACGACGATGACGCAGCCTAGATGCCCTGCCCGTTACTGTGCAGGAAAGGATGTCATCCCGTTGGTTGGACCCGGACTCAGTAAGGAGCGGTACGCATGAAGATCGAAGTGTGGCAGGGCGACATCACGACCCTGGCGGTGGATGCGATCGTCAATGCGGCCAACGAATCCCTGCTCGGCGGCGGCGGCGTGGACGGCGCGATCCATCGCGCGGCCGGCCCGGCCCTGCTCGAGGCCTGCCGGGCACTACCGGAGATCCGCCCGGGCATGCGCTGCCCGACCGGCGAGGTCCGCGCCACCGATGCCTACGACCTGCCGGCGCGCTATGTGTTCCACACCGTGGGCCCGGTCTGGCAGGACGGACAGCGCGATGAACCGGCGCTGCTCGCCAACTGCTACTGGAAATCGCTGCAGCTGGCGGAAAAGCTGGACCTGCAGTCAATCGCCTTCCCGGCCATCAGCTGCGGCGTGTTCGGTTACCCGCTGCACCAGGCCGCACAGATCGCCGCCACCGAGACCCTGACCTGGCAGCGCTCACACCGCCAGCCGCGCCGCATCATCCTGGTGGCCTACAACGCCGCCACCTTCAAGGTCTACCAGCAGGCATTGGCCGCGCAGGGCCAGCCAGTGGAAAGCCCGGTACTCGCAGGCACCCCCGCATCGCCGGGGCGCACCGGCCTGGACCTGGATCTCGGTCTGCCGCCGGCCGCGGCACTCTAACCGCCGGCCGAGACCGGCACGGTCGGCAATACGCCGGCCGTGCCGTACACCCAGGCCTGGAAGAAGTCGTCGAGCGGACGGCCTGCGGCCTGCTCCATCGCGCGCTGGAAGTCGGCCGTCACCACCGCCCGCCCGTCGTGATCCCGGGTGTAGCTGCGCAGCCCCTGCCAGAACACCGCCTCGCCCAGTTCCTCGCGCAGCAGGTGCAGCACGTAGGCGCCCTTCTGGTAGACCACTGCACGGTCGTCGGCGCTGGGCGCATCCCACGCGGCGTAGACCAGTGCGTGATCGGTGCCCTTGGCGCGCAGACGGTCCAGCCGCGCCCGCCAGCCCGCCACCTGCCGTTGGTAGGCGGCCTCGCCCTGCGCATGCTGCAGCCAGGCCGCAGTCATGAAATTGGCCATGCCTTCGTTGAGCCAGAAGTGTTCCCAGCTCGCGCAGGTGACCCGGTTGCCCCACCACTGGTGCGCGGCCTCATGCACCATCAGCGCGGTCTTCTCCGGTGCCTCCAGCACCTCGGCGCCGTACGCCTCGGACAGCAGCGACACCCCGGCCAGTTCCTGCCCGATCGTGCGCGCCACCAGCGCCTGCTGGTAGTCGCCCCGATACGGCAGGCCGGCACGCTCGGCAAAGAAGGCCAGCATGTCCGCCGTGGGCGCGAACACCCGGCGCAGCTCGTCCGGCGAGCGCTCCGCCGACAGATAGCGCAGCGCCACCCTGCCCGGCTGCACCACCTCGCGGTACCGCCCGGCTGCGAAGCCGTACACGTAGCCGGGCATCGGCGTTTCCAACGCCCAGCGGTGCTGCACGCGGCCATCGGCCAGCGTGCGCGGCGCGAGCGCGCGTCCGGTGCCGGTCGCCAGCAGTCCTGCCGGCAGGGTCAGCGACAGCGACAGCGTCGCGCGCTCGTCCGGCGCGTCCACCGACGGCATCCACTGGCTGGTGGAGAAGATCGTGTACACCTCCTCGCGTGCCGGCGCGAACTCCAGCCCGAAGGCTGGCGCGCCGTGATAGGCGATCTCCAGGTCCACCTTGCGCCCGGCCCGCAGCGGCCGCGCCAGGGCGATCCGCACCTGCCCCTGCTCCCGCACGAACGTCAATGGCGTGCCGCCCTGCCGTACCGACGTGATGGTCAACGCACCGGCATCCAGGGTGATCTCCGCGAGCCCGGCACGCAGCGCGCGCAGCCGCACCACCTCGTTGCCGTGGATGCGCCCACCGGCGATGTCCGGGTCCAACGCCACCGCGTAATGCAGCACATCGAATCCCCGTACCGGTGATGCCCATGCTGCCGGAACGGACAACAGCCACCACAGTCCCAGCAGACCAGCGCAACGTTGCATCACCGGCAGACATCCCTGTGCGGAAAAAGAAGCGACATCCTGCCAGAACATGCGCTCCGTCGGCCGACCCGCAGTCGGCCCTGCGATGTGCGTCGCACTGCGGAACGCACGGACGGTCGCGGGCCGCGCGGAGGGCGGCAGGAAAAAAAACGCCGGCCCAGAGGCCGGCGTTGTTCAGCGCACGCAGGGCGTCGAACGGATCAGCCGTTCCACTTGCCCAACGCGGCCTGGCCGTTTTCCTTGGCGCGGTCGTAGACCGTCTGCTGCGCCTTGGCGACGTTGGCCTTGGTGTCCTTGGCCCACAGCTTCAGCGCGGCCTGCTGCATGGCACGACCGTAGGAGAAGCTCAGCGGCCACGGCAGGTTGCCCATCTGGTTCATCGCATTCAGATGCGCGGTCGACTGCTCGTCGCTCTGGCCACCGGACAGGAACACCACGCCCGGCAGGATCGCCGGCACGGTGCTCTTGAGGCACATCACGGTCGACTCGGCCACTTCCTCGACGTCGGCCTGCTCATCGCAGCCCTTGCCCGAGATGACCATCGACGCCTTCAGAATGGTGCCTTCCAGCAGCACGTTCTGCTGGTACAGCGCGTCGAACAGCGAACGCAGCGTGGCTTCGGTGACTTCGTAGCAGGTTTCGATGTCGTGGTCGCCGTCCATGATCACTTCCGGCTCCACCATCGGCACCAGGCCGCATTCCTGGCACAGGGCTGCATAACGGGCCAGCGCGTGCGCATTGGACTCGATGCAGGTGCCCGACGGAATGCTCTCGCCGATGTTGATCACTGCACGCCACTTGGCGAAGCGCGCGCCCAGCTTGTAGTACTCCTGCAGACGCTCACGCAGGCCGTCCAGGCCTTCGGTGACCATCTCACCCGGGCAGCCGGCCAGCGGGTGGGCACCCTTGTCGACCTTGATGCCCGGAATCATGCCGTGGTCGGCCATGTACTTGGCGAACGGCACGCCGTCCTTGGTGGACTGGCGGATGGTTTCGTCGTACAGGATCGCGCCGGAAATATGCTCGTTGAGCTTCGGCGTGGTGAGCAGCAGCTCGCGGTAGGCGCGACGGTTCTCCTCGGTGTTCTCGATGCCCACGCTGGCGAAGCGCTTGGCGATGGTACCGGTGGATTCGTCGATCGCGATGATGCCCTTGCCCGGGGCGACCATGGCCTGGGCGGTTTCGGCCAGCTGTTCGATGCTCATGTATTTCCTGTGGCGGGTGCGGGAAAACCGCAATTATAGCCCCCGCCTTCCGTGAACTGGCCGTCCACGGAATCTGGAAACGCTTTCAGACGCGCAGGCCCCGATGCGGCGTGATGTGGCCGGGACGCGTCCGGGCGTCGGGGGTGGCCGCGTGGCGGCGGACGCGTGCGGCCGCCGGGCCCCCGGTCTGCCGTGCAGACCGGGGTGCACCAGCGCGCAGGCGCGGACCCGTTACAGGTCGCCGAGGCCGCTCGCGCGGCCGTCTTCGCCCACTTCCAGCAGGCGCAGGGTGTTGGTCGCACCGTGGGTTTCCATGTGCTCACCACTGGTGAACACCACGCGGTCGCCGGCCTGCAGCAGGTTGGCTTCCACCAGCAGGCGGATGCTGCCGCGCGCCGCTTCGCGCGGGGTGAAGCCGCGGCTGTCAAAGTTGATCGGGAACACATCGCGCATCAGCGCCATCTGGCGACGGGCGCCATCATGGCGGGTCACCGCGAACACCGGTGCCGAGGCACGGAAGCGCGACAGGTAGCGGGCAGTGCCGCCGGATTCGGTCATCGCCACGATCGCGCGCACGCCGACGTGCTGGGACAGGAACATCGTCGCCATTGCGATGGCCTGATCGGCACGTTCCAGGTTGCGCGGCGAGGCGCCGAAGTCGGTCTCGGTCTGGAACTGGCGTTCGGCACCGAGGCAGATGCGCGCCATCGCTTCCACGGCCTTCACCGGGTACGCACCGGCGGCGGTTTCAGCCGACAGCATCACCGCATCGGTACCGTCGATGACCGAGTTGGCCACGTCCAGCACTTCGGCGCGGGTGGGGATCGGGCTTTCCACCATCGACTGCAGCATCTGGGTGGCGGTGATCACCACCTTGTTCTGCGCCAGCGAGGCCTTGATGATCTTCTTCTGCAGGCCCGGCAGTTCGGCGTCGCCGATTTCCACGCCAAGATCGCCACGCGCCACCATCACCACGTCGCTGGCGTCGACAATCTCTTCCAGGTTCTCGATGGCTTCGGTGCGCTCGATCTTGGACACCAGTGCGGCGTAGCAGCCGTGCGATTCGGCGATCGCGCGCGCATCGTTCATGTCCTGCGCATTGCGGCAGAACGACACCGCGATGAAGTCCACGCCGATCTTGGCCACGATGCCGATCAGTTCCTTGTCGCGCTCGGTCAGCGCGCCCAGCGACAGGCCACCGCCCTGCTTGTTCAGGCCCTTGCGGTCGGAGAGCACGCCGTCATTGAGGACCGTGTTGATGATGCGCTCGCCCTGCACTTCCAGCACCTGCAGCTGCATCAGACCATCGTCGAGCAGCAGCACGTCACCGGCCACCACGTCCTGCGGCAGGCCGAGGTAGCTCACGCCCACCTGGGTGCTGTCGCCGGCCGGTGCGTTCGGCGAGGCGACCAGGTCGAAGCGGTCGCCCGCTTTGAGATGGATCTTGCCTTCAGCGAAACGCTCGATGCGGATCTTCGGGCCCGGCAGGTCGGCCAGAATGCCCACTTCCACGCCCACCCGCTGCGCGGCGGCGCGCACGTCGGCGGCGCGCTTGGCCTGGCCGGACGGGTCGCCGTGACTGAAGTTGAGGCGGACCACGTTCACGCCGGCGCGGAAGAGATCCTCCAGCACGCCCGGCGGGTCGGTCGCCGGTCCGAGGGTGGCAAGGATCTTGGTGCGGCGCTGACGCTCAATCATGGTAAATGGGCTCCCGGGAAAGGGTCGAAATTAGCACACCCTTCACGTCCCATGAATACGTTTACAGCCTTGTCGTAGCTGGCTTTGTCCGATGTCCTGCAGACAGCGCAGGATGACAGGGCGGACATCCCGCCGCGTCAGCAGGACGCCAACGCCTGACCCTGTTGACTCTTCGCTCGACATGCGGCGGCGTACGGAACGCCGCCGCCGCCCTCAATCGATCAACGACAACAGGGCCTCCGGCGAGGCCGCGATGTGCTGCGCGCCTGCATCGCGCAGCTCATCGGCACCGCCGAATCCCCACAACACACCGATATTGCGCATCGCGTGATGACGCGCGCCGGCGATATCCATGCGCCGGTCGCCGATCATCCAGCACTGCTCCGGCACCCGTGACAGACGCCGGAGCGCCTCGGCCACCAGCTGCGGCTTCTCGCTGCGGCTGCCGTCCAGGGTCGCGCCGATCACATCCTCGAAGCAGCCCCCAAATGGCAGGTGCTCGATGATGCGGCGTGCATGCGGCTCGTTCTTGGCGGTGACGATCGCCAGCCGGTGGCCCCGCTCGTGCAGTGCCTGCACGACCTGGCCGATCTGCGGGTAGACCACGTGTTCTTCCCAGCCGAGCACCTCGAAGCGCTCGCGATAGAACGCCACCGCCTGCTCCACCTGTGCCGGATCATCGAACAGCGGCGCGAAGCTGGTGCGCAGCGACGGTCCGATCCAGCGCCGGAGTTCCTCCTCCGGCGGCACCGGCCGGTCCAACGCGGTGAGCGCATGCGCCACGCAACGGGTGATGCCCACGGCCGAGTCGATCAACGTACCGTCTAGGTCGAAGAAGAGCGTTGCACGTGCTTCAACGGCGGGACGGCCCACGGTGGTCACGCCCCGATCGTGGTCGATCACTGGCCGCGGGCCTCGAGCGCGGCCACCGCCGGCAGGGTCTTGCCTTCCAGGAACTCCAGGAACGCGCCGCCACCGGTGGAGATGTAGCTCACCTGGTCAGCGATGTCGTACTTGTCGACCGCGGCCAGCGTATCGCCACCACCGGCAATGGAGAACGCCGACGATGCGGCGATCGCCTGCGCCAGCGCCTGCGTACCGTGGCTGAACGCCTCGAACTCGAACACGCCGACCGGGCCGTTCCAGACCACGGTGCCCGCCTTGGCGATCAGCCCGGCGTAGTGCTGGGCGGTGTCCGGGCCGATGTCCAGGATCAGATCGTCCTCGGCCACGTCGGTGACCGCCTTGACCGTCGCTTCGGCGTCCGGCAGGAACTGCTTGGCCACCACCACGTCGGTAGGCAGCGGGATCTCGGCACCGCGCGCCTTGGCATCGGCCACGATCCTGCGGGCGGTGTCGAGCAGGTCCGGCTCGTACAGCGACTTGCCCACGGCATGGCCGGCGGCGGCGATGAAGGTGTTGGCGATGCCGCCGCCCACGATCAGCTGGTCGACCTTGCCGACCAGGTTGGCCAGCAGTTCCAGCTTGGTGCTGACCTTGCTGCCGGCCACGATCGCCAGCAGCGGCTGGGCCGGCGCGAGCAGCGCTTTGGCCAGCGCGTCCAGTTCGGCCATCAGCAGCGGGCCACCGGCGGCCACCGGGGCAAAGCGGATCACGCCGTGGGTGGAGGCCTGCGCACGGTGCGCGGTGCCGAACGCATCCATAACGAACACGTCGCACAGCGCTGCGTACTTGCGCGACAGCGCTTCATCGTCCTTGCCTTCGCCGACATTCATGCGGCAGTTTTCCAGCAGCACGATCGAGCCTGGCGCAACGTCGACACCGTCGACCCAGTCGCGCACCAGCGGCACCTCGCGGCCCAGCAGCTGCGACAGACGCAGCGCCACCGGTGCCAGCGAATCGGCGTCGCTCCACACGCCTTCGGTGGGGCGCCCCAGATGCGAGGTCACCATCACCGCCGCGCCCTTCTCCAGGGCCAGCTTCAACGTCGGCAGCGATGCGCTGATGCGCTGCTCGGACGTGATGCGGCCGTTTTCGATCGGTACGTTGAGGTCCTGGCGGATCAGCACGCGCTTGCCGGAAAGGTCGAGGTCGGTCATGCGAACGATGGACATGGGCAACTCTTTGGCGGAAAGGGAAAGGGCGCCGCGTACGACGCAGACGCCCATTGTAGATGACCCGCTTCGGCACATGGCCGGCAGGTGACGACGAGGGGTCGTCACCTACCGCGGCGTCTGCCGCAACAGGCTCACCGCAAACCCACCCACCACCAGCACACCGAGCACCAGCAGGCCCCACAGCAGCCAGCGCTTCCAGTCACGCACCGGCTGCACCGCTGCATCACCGCCAAGCGGCTGCGCCGGCCCCTGCACCGTCGCCAGCGCGGGCTGCCACTGGGCGCCCTGCTGCTCGCGCAGCTGCGCGATCACCGTGCCGACAGGTGCATCGATGCGCGCGGCACGCACGCTGCCGGCGGCAACGCTGAACGGCGGCTCGCCCTGGCTGAGGAAGACCAGCGCCTCGGGCTGGTAGCCCAGCTTCAGCGTCGGGGCGACGCCCCCCTGGCCCTGCGATGCCGCCAGCTTCCAGTAACGGTCGCGCGTGGCAACCGCCAGCGACTGGGCCTGCGATTGCCGGCGCGCGGCGGTGTCCTGCAACTGGTAGGCCACCCACGGGCCGGCACGCACCTGCCACGGCTGACCCGGATCATCGCGGCTGAGCAGCGTCCACTGCACCACGCTGTTGTCGGCGGTGGCGATGTCGGCCTGGGCAACCGGGAAGCGGCCGTCCAGCGTGTACTCGAACTCGCCCCGCGTGCCGGCAGTGCCGGTCAGCGAACGCCACTGCCACTGGATCGCCTGTGCGGGCGGCACGCGCTCGGCCTGCACTGCCGACAGCGCGGGAAGCGCATCGCCGGCTACCGGCAGAATGCGGAAATACTTCGCCTGGCGGCCGATTTCGATCCGGCGTTGCTGCAGGCGACGGCCATCATGCTGCAGGTCGACCAGCGGCACCTCATCGGCCACCCGCTGCCAGTCACGCAGATCGTCACTGGCGTCCACGCGCACGCGCACCTGCAGCGCCGCCGATGCCTGCCAGTCCAGCCGCAGCGCCTGCACGCTGCTGCGCAGCGCGCTGGCGTCGACCAGCCAGCCGCCGGGATCGGCGGTGCCGACACTGCGGCCCAGCCGTGCCTCGACCCGGCGCACACTGCCGTCGGTGTTGCGCTCGGTGAGCAGTTGCAGGTCGTCGCCCGCACCGCCGGCACGGGCCGGCAGCGGGAACCACGGCAGGGACTGCCATTGCGCGGCCTGCGCCAGCGGCTGGTCGGCCGACAGCAGCGCCGAGGGCAGCGCCTGTCCCTGCGCGTTGAACACCTGCACGTCGGCCAGCCGCGGCGAGACCGCGCTGCGGTACTGCGCCTCGCCCAGCATCAGCCGGTAGGCACCGGCCTGCGGCGAGGACAGCTGCAGTGGCCACTGCTCGCGGTAGTCCTGGCGGGCATCGGCCGCCGAAACAGCCGGCGCGGCCAGGGCAACGGAGAATGCGGCAATCAGACGGGCGACGAGGTTCACGGCTGCGGCTCCACGGTGGATTCCGGCGCACGCGGCGGCGCCGGTGCCAGGTAACCCACGACCGTGCACAGCAGGCCGTAGGCGATGAACGAGGCGATGCCAAGCAGGTTGCCCAGGTGCTGGCGATCGATCAGGACCAGCTTGGCCAGCACCACGCCCATCAGCACCGCGCCCACCAGCCACAGCAGGCGCTGGCCGCGCCGCGACCCCCAGACCCAGCTGATGACACCGAGCACGCTCCAGACCACGGTCAGGCTGGTCTGGGCCAGGGTCGACGACCACAGCGCCCGGTTCCACGGCACCGCGCCCCAGTGATGGACGGTGTGCAGCGTCGTGCTGGTCAGCAGGATGAAGCCGGCGATCGCCAGCAGCGGCACGCGCCAGCCGGCAGCGCCCGCCGGGGCGGCCGGTGACCACACCCAGCGCGCCAGCAGCACCAGCACGGCCATCTGAGCCAGCTCCATCGGATTGAGCAGCGGCAGCCACGGCAGCGGACGCGGGTCGCCAGCCAGCCACACGCTCACCCCCCATCCCAGCGCCAACACACCGAACCAGGTGCCCTGCAACGCCGGACGCGCAACGTCGAAGCGCTCGCCCAGTGGCAGCGACAGCCAGCGCCAGCGCTGCAACGACATGGCCACCACCACCAGCCAGGGCAGCATCGCCAGTGCGGCAGTCCAGCCCGGAGCCAGGGCGAAGCGGTCGGCCAGCCAGCCGGCCAGCAGGGTCAGCACGCTGGGCCACAGCATCCACCACACGAACTGGGCGGCCAGCGCAGTGCGGTCCTGCGCGCCACGCAGGCACCACAGCCCGCGTACGCCGAGCAGCGCGAACGCCGCCCAGGCCCAGGCACCGTGGCCGGCGAACGGCTGGTCGTGCACCGCCGCCTGCCACAGCGCCAGCGGGAAGGCGGCCAGCAGCATCGCCAGCGTGGTCAGCACCAGCGCACGTGCCGGCCCGCGCCGGTGCGCCTCGGCGGCCCCCCATGCGGTCACCGCAACGGCAACCAGCAGCGCGTCCGGACGGCTGTCATGGGCAACGAAGCGGACGATCTCGTGGCTCGCACTGCCGAGCCACCACAGCAGGCCCCACAGGTAATAGACGATGGCCGGCGCATCGTGGCCGGCGCGCCGGTAGCTGAAGGCAGACGCGAACCCGGCCAGCGCCAGCAGCAGGCCGCTCATGAAGGTGGGATTGGCGATCGCGGTGGCGTCGAGGTGCCAGTAATCGGCGCCGACCACGAAGCCGAACGCGGCGCCGAGCTGCAGCAGTGCCCCGGCAATCTGCGGCAACCAGCGCTGCTGGCGCAGGCCCAGCCACGCCAGCGCGGCGCCCTCCAGCGCGAAAACGCTGGCCGTGGCGCGTGCGGACAGGGCCAGCGGCACCGCCAGGGTGGCAAAGCCCACCGCCAGCACCGCATGCGACTGGCCGAGCGCGGCGTAGCGCGGGCGCCGGATCAACGCCCACGCCAGGCCCGCATAGACGGCCGCCAGCCCGAGCGCGCACAGCGCCAAGGCCAGACGGTTGTCGTGCAGCATGCCGGCCTGCAGCGAGAAGGCGATCAGCGGCGTGCCGAACACCAGGCTGCCATCGACCAGATCACGCTTCTCCGCCGGTTGCCGGCGGGCATACAGGATCGGGATGGCCAGGTAGAACGCGAAGAACAGCAGCAGGAACGGCTCGGTGCTGACGAACTTGTCCGGCGCGTACTGCAGCACGCCCCAGGCGGTCCCGATGCCGAAGGTGAACGCGAAGCCAAGCAGGTTCAGCGCGCGCCACGGCCGCCACCAGGCGATCGCCAGGATGGCCGTGTTGAGCACGGCATAGTAGGAGAACAGCGCAACGTGGTTGCCGCTGCCGGTGGACAGCCAGATCGGCGCCATGAACCCGGCCAGGATGCCCAGGACCGCCAATGTGCGCGAGTTCTGCACCACCGCCAGCACACCCATGCCGGCGATCAGCAGCACGCTCATGACGAACGCCGGCAGCGGATCGATCAGGTCGTAGCGTTTGAACGCGGCGAAGATCGTCAGCAGCAGGATGCCGATCGCCCCGCCCTGCAGGGCCAGCGCGAACAGCCGCCGACGGTCGCGCTGCAGCCAGCCGAACACCAGGCCGGCGAGTGCGCCGACGGCGATGCCGGCCAGGCGCATCTCGATCGGCGGATCCAGCCAGCCCTGGTCGCTGACGTACTTGAGCAGCGCGGCCACGCCGGCCAGCAGCACCAGCATGCCGATCTTGACCGGCACGTTGCCTTCGGTGAACCAGCGTTTGACCGCCGCCAGCGCACGTTCGGCCAGGTCCGGCCGATGCTCGTGGGGCTCCGGCTCGACCGGGCGGACGGGGGATGGCGTGGACACCGGGGCCGCCGCCTGCGGCAACGGCGGCGGCGCGGCGACCTGCGGCGGTGGCGGGGCTGCGACGGCCGACGGCCGCTCGACCCGCACCGGTTCGACCCCACGCGGCGGGGCAACGGGCGCCGCAACGGGCGCCGGCACGGCAATCTCCGGCGCTGCAGAACGTGCCTGGGCATCGGCCTGAGCGGCTTCCAGCGCGGCCACGCGCCGGCGCAGCCCGGCGATCATCACCAGCGCGACCACCAGCAGCACGGGCACCAGCAGCACCGCCAGTCCCAGCAGGACAATCAGAGCTTCCATTCCATCAGATCCTTATCGGCAAAGCCGCGGCCGCGCGCCTGGACGCGCATCCACGGTACGCGGCCATGCTAATGGATCGCGGCGGCGGGCAGCGCGATGCGGTTCCCAAACGCACGAACCCCGGCAGTGCCGGGGTTCGTGGGTACAGCGGGAAGGCGCGGCGCGATTACTTCGCGGCCACGACCTTGGCCATTTCCAGGCACTTGTTGGAGTAGCCCCACTCGTTGTCGTACCAGGACACCAGCTTGACGAAGGTGCCGTCCAGCGCGATGCCGGCGTCGGCGTCGAACACCGAGGTGTGGGTCTCGCCGCGGAAGTCGGTCGCCACGACCTTGTCTTCGGTGTAGCCCAGCACGCCCTTCAGCGCGCCTTCGCTCTGTGCCTTCACTTCGGCGCAGATCTCGGCGTAGGTGGCTTCCTTTTCCAGCTCGACGGTCAGGTCAACCACCGACACGTCCGAGGTCGGCACGCGGAAGCTCATGCCGGTGAGCTTCTTGTTCAGCTCGGGAATCACCACGCCCACGGCCTTGGCTGCACCGGTGGAGGACGGAATGATGTTCTCCAGGATGCCGCGGCCGCCGCGCCAGTCCTTGTTGGACGGGCCGTCGACGGTCTTCTGGGTGGCGGTGGCCGCATGCACGGTGGTCATCAGGCCGCGCTTGATGCCCCACTTGTCGTTGATCACCTTGGCCAGCGGGGCCAGGCAGTTGGTGGTGCACGAAGCATTGGAGACGATGGCCTGGCCGGCGTAGGTCTTGTCGTTGACGCCGAACACGAACATCGGGGTGTCGTCCTTCGACGGCGCCGACATGATCACCTTCTTCGCGCCGGCATCGATGTGCTTCTGCGCGGTGTCCTTGGTCAGGAACAGGCCGGTCGATTCGATGACCACGTCCACGCCCACCTCGTCCCACTTCAGGTTGGACGGGTCGCGTTCCTGGGTCAGGCGGATCTTCTTGCCGTTGACCAGCAGGTCGCCGCCGGACACGGCCACGTCGGCCTTGAAGCGGCCATGCACGGAGTCGTATTTCAGCATGTAAGCCAGGTAGTCCGGCTCGAGCAGATCGTTGATGGCGACGATTTCGATGTCATTGCCGAAGTTCAGCACGGCCGAGCGCAGCACGTTGCGCCCGATGCGACCGAAACCATTGATGCCAACCTTGATTGCCATGTTCACAAGCTCCTGCAGCCGCGACGGTGCGGCGCCGATGGTAAGGGGCCGTCATTCTAGCAGGGCCGGACCGGCCCGTTTCCGGCCCCGGCCGGAGGTAAACGGTTACACACCGCGAACCGGGGATTGATCAGAATCAAGGCGCCGGCGGGCACGGAGGGGAACACTGGCCCCACTCCATTCCACCCCGCAACGAGACACCCTCATGCGCAAGACCGCCCCCCTCCTGCTGTCCAGCCTGGCCGCCGCCCTGGCGCTGGCCGCCGCCCCCGCAATGGCCCAGTCCAAGGGCGACTGGACGATCGGTGCCGGCGTGCACCAGGTCGCCCCGAAGTCGAACAACGGCGCACTGGCCGGCGGAACGCTGAAGGTCGACGTCGACAACGACATCAAGCCGACCATCACCGGCGAATACTTCATCGCCGACAACCTGGGCATCGAGGTGCTGGCCGCGCTGCCGTTCAAGCACGACATCAACATCGCCGGCCTGGGCCGCGTGGGCAGCACCAAGCACCTGCCGCCGGTGGTCTCGCTGCAGTACCACTTCAACAGCAAGGGCAAGGTCTCGCCGTTCGTCGGCGCCGGCCTGAACTACACCACCTTCTTCAGCGAGGAAACCGGCGGCGCGCTGGCCGGCAGCTCGCTGAAGCTGGACGACTCCTGGGGCCTGGCCGCGCACGCCGGCGTGGACTTCGCGGTCAGCGACAAGGGCTCGCTGCGTGTGGATGTGCGCTGGATCGACATCGACACCGGGGTCAAGCTCGATGGCGAGAAGATCGGCACCGTCAACATCGACCCGCTGGCCTACGGCGTGTCCTACGTATTCAAGTTCTGATCGGCGGATCGGAACCCCACCGCGCAACACCCCTCGCAGCAAAGCGCTTTCCCCGGCTCCGGCCGGGGATTTTTTTATCTGCCGGGTTCCCCCGTCGCCGCAGCCCCGTAGAGCCGGGTTCTACCCGGCTGCCGTCCAGCGCGGCAGCCCCGCAGCCCCCGTCAGTCCAGCAGGTGACGCCCTGCCGCCTGCGCGTGCAGCGCGGCGGTGTCGAACAGTGGCACCGTGGCGTCCTCGTCGGTGACCAGCAGCATGATTTCGGTACAGCCCAGGATGATGGCCTGCGCGCCCCGCTCCACCAGCCGCTGCATCACCCCACGATAGGCGTCGCGCGATGCCGGCAGGACCCGGCCCTGTACCAGCTCGTCGTAAATGATCCGGTGGACCACGGCGCGGTCGTCCGCCTCGGGCACAAGCACCTCCAGACCGAAGCGTTCGGCCAGCCGTACGCGATAGAAGTCCTGCTCCATCGTGAACGCGGTGCCGAGCAGCCCAACCCGCTGCAGGCCCGCCGCCTGGATCAGCGCGCCCACCGGATCGGCGATATGCAGCAGCGGCACGCCGATGGCCGCCTGTACCGCATCGGCCATGAGGTGCATGGTGTTGGTGCAGATCACGATGGCGGTCGCACCTGCCGCTTCCAGACGACGCGCCACGTCGACCATCGCGCGGGTCGCCGCGGCCCAGTCACCGGCCCGCTGCAGCGCCTCGATGTCGGCAAAATCGAACGACCACATCAGCAGGCGCGCCGAATGCATTCCGCCCTGGGCGTCGCGCACCTGCTCGTTGATCATCCGGTAGTAGTGCGCCGAGCTTTCCCAGCTCATGCCACCGATCAAGCCCAGGACCTTCTGCACCGCTGCCGCTCCCGTGGTTGGCCAGCGCCCAGCCTACCCGCCCTGACGGCCGGCCGGCCAGATCCGGGCAAACCCGGCGGTGGACGCGCCCGCTAGAATGCAGCCGATGAACATCGCCTCCCTGCTTCCGGCCGCCGCCCTCGCGCTGGCCCTCACCGCCGTTTCCACCGATGCCCTCGCCTGGGGCGCACAAGGCCATCGCCTTGTCGCCCGCGTCGCCGAAGTCCGCCTCACCCCGCAGGCCAAGGCGCAGGTCGACCGTCTGCTGGCCGGCGAGCCCGACCCGACCCTGCACGCCATCGCCCCCTGGGCCGATGAACTGCGCGCCAAAGACCCCGGCCTGGGCCGCCGTTCGGCGCGCTGGCACTACGTCAACATCGGTGAAGACGATTGCCGCTACGCCGTGCAGAAGCACTGCAAGGGCGGCAACTGCGTGGTCGAGGCACTGAAGGCGCAGACCGCCATCCTTGCCGACCGCACCCGTCCCGATGCCGAGCGCGCGCAGGCGCTGAAATTCGTTGTGCATTTCGCCGGCGACATCCATCAGCCGATGCATGCCGGCTACGGGCACGACAAGGGCGGCAACGACTTCCAGGTGCAGTTCAACAACCGTGGTACCAACCTGCACTCGCTGTGGGACAGCGGCATGCTCAATGCGCTGAAGCTGGACGATGACCAGTATCTGGCGCGCCTGATGGCACTGCCCGCGCCGAAGGTGGACAAGCGCTCGAAGATCGACCGCGACGCCGTGCAATGGGCCCAAGCCAGCTGCCGCATCGCCATTGCACCCGGCGTTTACCCGGACAGGCGTACGCTTCCCACGTCGTATGCCGCGACCTACCGCCCGGTCGCCGAGCGTGAGCTGCGCCTGGCCGGCGAGCGCCTGGCCGTGCTGCTCAATGACACGTTGGGCAAACGCTGAGGCACCCCCATGACACCGCACGTCGCCAGCTTCTTCCATCCGGACAGCCACACCTTCAGCTACGTGGTGCACGACCCGGCGACGCGGCAGGCCGCCGTGATCGATCCGGTGCTGGATTACGATCCGGACACCGACGCGCTCGGTGCCGGGCCGCTGCAGCCGCTGCTTGCACATGTGCGCGAGCACGGCCTGCAGGTGCGCTGGCTGTTGGAAACCCACGCCCATGCCGACCACATCAGCGCCGGCCGCTGGCTCAAACCGCATTGGCCACAGGCCACGCTGGCGATGGGCCAGGGCATCGTGCAGGTGCAGCGAACGTTCGCCCCACGCTATGCACTGGACGTGCCGACCGACGGCTCGCAGTTCGACCATCTGTTCGCCGATGGCGAGCGCTTCGCGCTCGGTGACATCGCCGCCGAGGTCATCGCGGTGCCGGGCCATACCAGCGACAGCGTGGCCTACCGCATCGGCGATGCGCTGTTCACCGGCGATTCGCTGTTCATGCCCGATGGCGGCACGGCACGCTGTGATTTCCCGGGCGGCGACGCCGCCCAGTTGTACTGTTCCATCCAGCGGCTGCTCGCCCTGCCCGATGCCACCCGCGTGTTCATCTGCCACGACTACGGCCCGGGTGGGCGCGAGGTCGCCAATGAAACCACCATCGGCGACCAGCGCGCGCGCAACATCCACCTGCGTGACAATGTCAGCCTGGCCGAGTTCGTCGCCACACGACAGGCCCGCGATGCGACGCTGGCCGAGCCGAAGCTGATGCATCCGTCAGTGAAGGCGAACCTGCAGGGCGGCCCGCAACGCGCCACCTGAGCCCTGCCGCCACCGGCGCTCAACGACGCTGGCGGCGAACCGTGTGCTGTCCGTTCACGATCTCGAAGGTGAACGCGTAGAGCAGGCTGACCGGCACCGGCTCGATGCGCTCGGCCCCTGTGCAATCGCCCCGATCACTCGGCACCTGGCCGGCGGGATAGTGGCACACCGCTGCGGGCGAGTAGCGCCACTGCGCCACCGCCGCCTGCGCGGCGTCCAGCAGGGGCGTGTTCTCTGCCGCGGTGGCGGCATTGCACGACTCGCGATCGGTCAGCGGCAGGCTGCGTTCCACCCGGCCCTCGGCATCCACCACCACCTGCAGGCAGATCGTGGTCGGCGCGAGTGCGCGGCGCGGATCGCGGTCGCCGACCACCGGATCGGGCGCGGCATAGAGCTGCGGCATGCGGTAGCCTTCGCTTGCCTTCAGCGTGTACGGCTGCACCTGCCCGGCACCCCCGTCGGCGCCGTCCACGTTCAGCCGCTGATGATCCACGTTTTCCCTGCGGGTATCGACGGTGGTGAGCTGGTCGTGACCGGCGCAGCCGCCGGTCACCAGCACCGACACCAGCAGCGGTGCCAGGGCATGCCTCATTGGCCAGGGCCGGTGTCGTCGAGCTTGAACGACATCGGTATCTTCAGCGCCGTGGCAACCGCCTTGCCGTCCCGGAGCGCCGGTTCGAAGGTCCACTGCTTCGCCGCGGCGATGGAGGCCGCATCGAACACGCCGGCCGGCGTCGACGTCAACACCCGGATGTCGCCGGTTCTGCCCTGCGCATCCACTTCCACGCGCAGCAGCACCTCGCCCGACACGCCCTGTTCGAATGCGCTGCGCGGATACTGCGGCGCTGCCATCTCCTTCGGCTTGGCATTCACCTGCACTGGTGCGGCACCGGTACCCTGCCCGGCCCATGCGATCCCGCCAAGCCCCACGCACAACCCCACCACCAGTACCTGCCCGGACAACCACGGCAACGCCTTCCGTTTGTGCTGCTTCAGCATGGCAATACGCTCCTTCAACATGGGTTGGCTGCGCCAGTGGCATGCCATCGGCGCAACCGGGTGGGCCAACTGCGCCTTCAACAGCGCGTTGGCATAAAGACGGCGCAGGGCCGGATGCGGATCGACCGTGCGCGCGTCGCAGGCCAGTTCCTGGTCGCGCAGCAGGCGGCGCACGGTCCACGGCAGCAGCGGATGGAACCAGAACACGCAGCGCAGTACCGCCAGCGCCGCATTGGCCCACGGATCGCCATGCCGCCGGTGGCTGTGTTCGTGGCGCAGGATCAGGTCCTGTTCGGCAGGGCTGAAGCGCTGTTCGAAATCCGGGCCGACCACCACGCGCGGCCGCCACAGGCCCACCAGCGCCGGCAGACCGGGATCGCCCTGCGCCTGCCAGCTGCCATCGACACGCGGCTGCAGGCGGCCGAGCGCCCGTTCGAAGCGGCGCTGCGCACGCCAGCTGGCCGTGGCCATCGCCAGCGCACCGGCCAGCCACGCGGCAAACAGCAGCAATGGCCACACCGGCGTATCGGCGGACATATCCGGTGCGCGCAGCGCGGCCGCCACCCCCTTCACCGGCGCGGACCCGGTGATCGGGAGGTTCGGCAACGGCAGGTACGGCACCACCAGCAGCATCGGCAGCAGCCACCAGCCGCGGTACGCCAGCGCCGCGCCGCCCAGCCTCAGCAGCACCGGCCGTATCGCGGCCAGCACCAGCACGGCCACCGACAGCCACACGCTGGCCTGCAACAGTGCGTTGAGCAGCTCAGTCATGGTCCAGCTCCTGGATCAGCTTCCTGAGGTCGGCGATGTCCTGCGCGCTCAGCTCGCCACGCTGGCTGAAGTGCGCCACCAGCGGCGCCACGCGCCCGTCGAACACACGCCCGAGAAAGCCCTCGCTCTGCTCGGCCACCCACGCCTGCCGCTGCAGCACGGGCGAGTAGCGATAGCGGCGGCCGTCGCGGCTGGCACTGATGGCCCCCTTGGTCAGCAGGCGATTGAGCAGCGTCTTGATGGTGGGCTCGGCCCAGTCGCGATCGGCCAGGGCGGCCACCACCTCGTCGGCGCCCAGCGGATGGTTGCGCCACAACACGTCCATTACCACGGCTTCGGCTTCGCTGATCTGGCTCATCATTTACATCCGTAATCGACAAACCGATTACGCCCGTAATCGAATCCGGTGTCAAGCCCTTCGACAACCGGTTCATGCGCACGCTGCCAGCATCGGGCGATTCCCCGTGGAGCCGCCGATGAGACGCTATCGGAAAGTGGACTTCCCCGTCGCCGAGGTGCGGCGCTTCCTCGAACCCGGGCCGGTGGTGCTGGTCAGTTCGGCGTGGAAAGGCCAGCGCGACATCATGACGATGGGCTGGCACATGGTTCTGGAATTCACCCCGTCACGGCTGGCGACCATGATCTCCAGCGGCAACCACAGCTTCGGGCTGATCCGCCGCAGCGGCGAATGCGTCATCAATGTGCCCACTGCCGCACTGCTCGATACGGTCGTGGGAATCGGCAACAGCAGCGGCGCGGACATCGACAAGTTCGCGCACTTCGGCCTGGATGCCGTGCCCGGCAGCGTGGTGGCCGCCCCGCTGATCGCGCAATGCCACGCCAGCTTCGAGTGCCGGCTGGTCGACCGCAGCCAGATCAGCCGGCATGGCCTCTTCATCTGGGAGGTGGTCAAGGCGCACGTCGCGCGCTCGCCGAAACTGCCGCGCACCGTGCACTACCGCGGCGATGGGCAGTTCATGGTCTCCGGCGCCGAGGTCTCCCGTCGCCGTCTGTTCAACCCCGAAATGCTGTAATGGCCCGCATGATTTCGCAGGAACGCGCCGCATGACCGAACACCTGACCGACCTGGACGCCGCCGTCGACTGGCTGCTGCAGCGGGTCGACGGCCCCCTTCGCGTGGGTGCCCCGCTGGCGCTGGGCAAGCCGCACCGCCTGCTCAATGCCCTGTATGCGCGCGTGGAGAACGATGCCTCGCGGCCGCTGCAGTTGTACACCGCACTGTCGTTGAACCCGCCACGCGGCGGTGCCGGGCTGGAAGCGCGCTTCATGGGACCGTTTGCCGAGCGCCACTTCGGCGCCGGTTTCCCGCGCCTGGCCTATGCCGATGCGATGGCGCGCGACCGCCTGCCCGACCATGTGCAGGTGGAGGAGTTCTACATGCAGTCAGGCGCGATGCTGGGCTCGTCGCAGGCGCAGCGCAGCTACACCAGCCTCAACTACACCCACGCCGCCGATGCGGTGGCGCAGCGCGCGCCGCATGCGATCGTGCAGAAGGTGGCGATGCGTGCGAACGACCGGCGCCTGTCGCTGTCGTGCAACAACGACATCACCCAGGACACCCTGGATGCAATGGTCGCGCGCGGGCTGCCGCGCCCGCTGATGATCGCCGAGATCGATCCGCAACTGCCCTACCTGGCCGGCTCGGCCACGGTGGATGTGTCGTTCTTCGATCTGGTGATCACGCCGCCCGGGCCATATCCGGATCTGTTCGGCCTGCCGCGTCAACCGGTCGGCGATGCCGACTACGCCATCGGCCTGTATGCCAGTGCACTGGTGCGCGACGGTGGCACCCTGCAGATCGGCATCGGGACCCTGGCCGATGCGCTGAGCCACGCGCTGGTACTGCGGCACACCGACAACGCGCGCTATCGGCAGATCCTGCAGGCGCTCGATCCCGACCTGGCCACGCACCCGAGCGTGCTCGCCTCCGGCGGGCTGGAGCCGTTCGAGATCGGCCTGTACGGCTGCAGTGAGATGCTCAACGAAGGCTTCCGCCGGCTGGTCCAGACCGGGGTGATCCGGCGCAAGGTGCACGACGATCTGGCCCTGCTGCAGCGGATCGAGAATGGCACCGCCTGGACCACCGATTACGCCACTCTCGACGCCGAAGGCGAGTACCTGCACGGCGCCTTCTACCTGGGCTCGCCGGAGTTCTACGAGTGGCTGCGCGACCTGCCCGATGACGAACGTCGTGCGATCGGCATGCGTCGGATCAGCGAGATCAACCAGCTCTACGGCGGCGATGAGACGCTGGAGCGGATGCAACGCCGCGATGCGCGCTTCTTCAACTCCTGCATGATGGCCACCGCATTGGGCGCGGCCGTCTCCGATGCGCTGGAAGACGGACGCGTGGTCTCCGGCGTGGGCGGGCAGTACAACTTCGTGGCGATGGCCCATGCCCTGCCCGGCGCGCGCAGTGCGCTGATCTTCCGGGCCACGCGCGAGGACAAGGGCGTGCTGCAGTCGAACGTGCGCTGGAACTACGGCCACACCACTATCCCGCGGCATCTGCGCGACCTCTACATCAATGAGTACGGCATTGCCGACCTGCGCAACATGACCGACGAGGACTGCGTGATCGCGATGGCGGGCATCACCGATGCACGCTTCCAGGCGGCACTGCTGGACCAGGCCAAAGCCGCGAAGAAGCTGGCTGCGGGATTTGCCGCACCGCCGGCCTGGCAGCGCAATTCCGCCACGGCGGTCAGCGCGGCACTGGCGCCGTTCCGCCAGTCCGGACTGCTGCCGGACTACCCGCTGGGCAGCGACTTCACCGAGGTCGAGCAGCACCTGGTCAAGGCGCTGGGCTGGCTGAAACAGAACACGCAGACGCGCGCGGCCAAGCTTCGCACGGTCCTGGCGGCGATCATGCAGCCGGCCGGTGACGGCGACGCGGTGTATCTGCAGCGCATGGGGCTGGAGGCGCCGAAGGACATCGGCGAACGGATCGAAGCACGGTTGGTGCGGTTGGGACTGGCGCGTACCGCGTAGGCGCTGCTCACCTGCCCGGTACGCCGGGAGAAACGCAGAAGGCCGGGCAATGCCCGGCCTTCCGTTTGCAGCCGCCGAGCAGGGCTCGGCGTTCACGGGATCACCCGACGGCGATCAGTTGGCCAGCTGCGCCTTGGCCGCGGCCACCACCGCCTCGGTGGTGATGCCGAAGTGCTTGTACAGCGCATCGGCCGGGGCCGAGGCACCAAAGGTGTCGATACCGATCACCGCACCGTCCAGGCCCACGTACTGGCGCCAGAAACCGGTGACGCCGGCCTCCACCGCCACGCGCTTGCGCACGGCGTTGGGCAGCACGGATTCGCGGTAGGCGGCATCCTGGCGCTCGAACACGTCGGTGGACGGCATCGACACCACGCGGGTCTTGATGCCGGCGGCATCCAGTTCCGCCTTGGCCGCCACGGCCAGGCCCACTTCCGAACCGGTACCGATCAGGATCACGTCCGGCACGCCGCCTTCGGCGTCGGCCAGCACGTAACCACCGCGCGCGATCTGCGCAACCTGCGCGTCGCTGCGCGGCTGGTGCGGCAGGTTCTGGCGGCTGAACACCAGGCAGCTCGGACCGTCGGTACGGGTGATCGCCGACTTCCAGCTGACCGCCGACTCGACCGCATCGCACGGACGCCACACATCGTTGTTCGGGATGTAGCGCAGCGAGGCCAGGTGCTCCACCGGCTGGTGGGTCGGGCCATCTTCGCCGAGGCCGATCGAATCATGCGTGTACACGTGGATCGCGTGCGCCGGGATCAGCGCGCTCATGCGCACGCCGTTGCGGGCGTAGTCGCTGAACACCAGGAAGGTGGCATCGAACGGAATGAACCCGCCATGCAGGGCCAGACCATTGGCGATGGCGGTCATGCCGAACTCGCGCACGCCGTAATACACATAGTTGGCGTTCGGGTCGTCGGTGGCGACCGACTTGCTCGCCTTCCACAGGGTCAGGTTGGAGTGGGCCAGATCGGCCGAACCGCCGACCAGTTCCGGCAGCAGCGGCGCGAACGCTTCGATCGCCAGCTGCGAAGCCTTGCGCGAAGCGATGGTCTGACCGTCGGCCTGGACCTGGGCGATGTAGGCGTCGGCCTTGGCGATGAAATCGGCCGGCAGTTCACCGTGCGAGCGACGGATCAGCTCCTCGGCTTCGGCCGGGAACTGCGCGGCGTACTTGTCGAACTGCAGTTCCCACTCGGCCTGGCGCAGGGTGCCGGTACCGCCGGCACGCCAGCCGGCGTAGATCTCTTCCGGAATCTCGAACGGACCGTAGTTCCAGCCCAGCTGCTTGCGGGTGGCTTCCAGCTCGTCCTTGCCCAGCGGCGCGCCGTGGCTGGATTCCTTGCCCGCCTTGCCCGGCGAGCCAAACCCGATGGTGGTGCGGCAGCAGATCAGGGTCGGCTTGTCGAACTGCGACAGGGCCTCGTCAATGGCCGACTTGATGCTGTCCGGATCGTGGCCATCGACGCCGCGCACCACGTTCCAGCCATAGGCCTCGAAACGCTCGGGGGTGTTGTCGGTGAACCAGCCTTCGGTGTTGCCATCGATGGAGATGTGGTTGTCATCCCAGAAGCAGACCAGCTTGCCCAGGCCCCAGGTACCGGCCAGCGAGGCGGCTTCGTGGGACACACCTTCCATCAGGCAGCCATCGCCCAGGAACACCCAGGTGCGGTGGTCGACGATCTCGTGTTCGGGACGGTTGTAGCGCTGTGCCAGCAGCTTCTCTGCGAGCGCGAAGCCCACCGCGTTGGCCAGACCCTGGCCGAGCGGACCGGTGGTGGTCTCCACGCCGGGGGTTTCGTGGCGTTCCGGGTGGCCGGCGGTCTTGCTGCCGAGCTGGCGGAACTGCTTGAGCTGCTCGATCGGCAGGTCGTAGCCGCTCAGGTGCAGCAGCGCGTACTGCAGCATCGAGCCGTGGCCGTTGGACAACACGAAGCGGTCGCGGTTGAACCACTTGGGGTTGTTCGGGTTGTGACGGAGATAATCGTTCCAGAGCACTTCGGCGATATCGGCCATGCCCATCGGCATGCCGGGATGGCCGGACTTGGCGGTTTCGACCGCATCAGCGGCAAGGAAGCGGATGGCGTTGGCCAACTGGCGGCGGGTAGGCTGCGTCATGGTTCTGTGGGATCAGGAGGCTCCCGCGGAGCTGCGGGCTGCCCATTGTCCCACAGACGACCGGTGGGGTCAGTCCGGGTCACGCCCGGACTGCGCCCTCAGCCACGCGCGGCGTCGATGAACGCGCACATGGCCCTGCGCTGCAGGTCCTCGCGCGTGGCATAACCGGCGGGCAGGGTCTTGCTGACGGTGATGCGGGCGCCGTCCCCCTCGCCTTCCACCAGCACGTTCACCGGCAGGGTCACCTGGCGGTCGGCCAGCGGGGCGGTCTGTTCCAGGGTCACCGAGCCCAGCTCGGGGTCCAGCCGGCCCACCTTCAGGCCGGACTTGAGGCCCTCGGCCTGGATCCGCCGCAGGGCTTCGGCCGGCGCAACGTCGGGCACCACGTCCCAGGTGAAGAACTGGCGACCGGCAGCAAAACTGCCGGTGGTACTGGCGTGGGTCTCACAGGTCCGGGTGTCAGCCCTGGCGTCGAACGCCAGCAGGGCCAGGCCAGTGGCCAGCAGATGCGAAATCCTCATTTCGGCTCCTTTCCGCACGGCGCCGATCCCGGCGCCTTCCATGCGCCGGTGGAGTATCCCATCGTGACTGGCGGCGGTTCAATCGCCGGTGACGCGTCCCGCCGTCGCCGGCGGCGGTTCCTCGGTCTCGCCCTTGGCCACCAGCGTGGTCAAGGCCAGATCGCCGGTGACGTTCAGCGCGGTGCGGCACATGTCCAGGAAGTGGTTCACGCCGAGGATCAGGCCGATGCCCAGCGGATTGACCCCCACCATCGCGCAGATCATCGCCACCACCGGCAGCGAGCCCGACGGGACGCCGGCGGTCCCGATACCGCCCAGGATGCACACCGCCATGACCATGATCTGCTGGCCGATGGTCAGGTCCACGCCGAAGAACTGGGCCAGGAAGATCACCGTCACGCCTTCGAACAGCGCGGTGCCGTTCTGGTTGGCCGTGGCGCCAACGGTCAGCACGAAGCGCGATACCCGCTGCGGCAGGCCCATCTGGTCGGCCACGCGCAGCGCGGTCGGCAGAGTGGCATTGCTGGAGGCCGTGGAGAAGGCCATCACCGTCGCTTCCTGCGTATCGCGGAAGAACGACAGCGGCGAGCGGCCCGACAGCCACACCGCCGTCCCGTACGTCACGACCATGTGCAGACCCAGCGCCAGCACCACCACGCCCACGTAGGCACCGAGGCGCACGATCAACTCCAGCCCGAACAACGTGGCCAGGTTGAACATGAAACAGGCCACTGCGTAGGGCGCCAAGCGGATGACCAGGTTGATCAGCGTCATCGAGACTTCAAACACGCCTTCGATGGCGCGGCGCAGCGGGGCAACCTTGTCGTCGTCGCTGAGAACCATGCCGATGCCGAACATCAGCGCGAAGAACATCAGCGACAGGATGGCACCGTTGTCGGAGGCGGCCTGGAGCACATTGCTCGGCACGATCGACAGCAGCATGTCCATGCCCTTGGGCGTTTCATGGATGCCGGCGACGATCTCCCTGCTGCGCTCGGCGTTCTCCGACAGCATCTGCGCGGCGACCTGCGGGTCCACGCCGGCGCCGGGCTTGAGCACGTTGACCAGCACCAGGCCGATGCCCACCGCGATGCCCGACAGCACCACCGTATAGGCCAGCGTTTTCCAGCCGATCCGGCCCAGCGCGCGGATATCGCCCATCTCCGACACGCCCATGATCAGCGCCGAGAAGATCAGCGGCACGATCAGCATGAAGATCAGGTTGAGGAACAGGCTGGACAGGGGCGTGGTGACCCAGGCCATCACCACCCTCGCCACGTCACCCATGCCCGGAACGACCGGCGCCAGGGCGTGCACGATCAGGCCCAGCACCAGGCCGATGCCGAAGCCAATGCCCATTTTCCAGTGCAATGGCAGCGTCTGCCTGGTCTTTGCGGCCTCAGTCATCGAACGGCTTTCCTCTGAAAATAGTGAATCAGCTTAGCAAAGCCGGCCCGGCCGGCATCGGGATGCCTCACCGCGCCGACGGGTAGAGCGGTGCCAGGCCATTGTTTTCCGGCGCATCCACCGGTCGCCAGTGCGGTCCGTCATGGAACACGCGGCGCAGGGCCTGGCGGGCTGCGGCCACATCGCCGCCCTGCCCCCCCCAGCGCGCACGCTGCATCTGGACGAGGGCGGCGCGTTGATCGGGGCTTTCCAGCTGCTCCAGCACCTGCTCCAGGGTCTGCACGCCGGCCATGCCGGCCAGCACCGCCACGACCTCGTCCAGGCCCTGCACATCCATTGCCTGGCGCAGCGCGGCCAACGACGGCCTGGCGACCTCGGGCGACCCGGCCAGGTGGCGGGGAGCCACCGGTGCACCCCGGCGCCGGCGCCAGCCCAGGCCGAGCGCGATGGCCAGCGTGACCAGCCACAGTGCGGCAAAGCCGGCGGCCGCGGCGATCCAGCCCCACGGCCTGCCCGCCGCCTGCACCGGCTGGATCGGCACGGCGGTGGACGCGCCGGCGGGGGTGCCGGGCAGCGGCGACAGGGTGTCCAGCGCGATCGGGGCCGGTGCGGCGGCCGCGCCGCTCCCTGCGCCGACCTGCAGGGTCAGGTCGGGCACGGTTGCGGTACGCGCCTGCCCGGCCTTCACATCCCACCAGGCCATTTTCAGGCCAGGCACCGTCAGCGCGCCCGGCTGGCGGGGCACGATCGCGTAGCGCCGCGTCAGCTTCAGCTGCGGCGTGGTGCCGCTGAACGTTTCGTCGTACTGCGGCGGCTCGGCGAAGACCTGGGCGGTGGGGCCCACATCGGGGACCGGCAGCTCGGGGAACTGTGCGCGGGTAGCACCCAGCGCGGTCGCCTCGACCACCACCGTGGCCGCTTCACCGGCCCGCCCGGCTTCCGGGGCGGCGGTGTAGCGCAGGCGCAGGTCGTGCAGCGGCAGCCACGGCTGCGGCGCCGCGTCCGGCTGTGCCTGCACCTGGAGGGTGCGGTCCGGCGCCCGCGCCCGCAGACGCCCGTCGCCGCCGAACATGTCGTCGAAGAAGCCCCCTGCACTGCGCCCGTCGAAACGCGCACCGGCCAGCGCCAGCGGCCCGCTGCGCTCGGGGATCAGCAGAAAGCGGCGCTCGACCAGGTTGTAGCGACGGCCGTTGACGTCGCGCACCAGGCTGCGGTCCTCGCCAACGCGCTGCAGCGAGGCGCCTTCGGGGGTATCGAGGACCAGCTCGCCGGACACCAGCTGCGAGGCGTAGTACAGCCGCACCACCACCCCGACACTCTGCTGGACGTAGGGCGTGGTGTCATCGACCTCGGTTTCCAGGAACACCGCCGCGTTGCCGCGCGCCGCGCCTGGATCGGTGGCACCGGCAACCGCGGCGACCTGCAGGGTCAGCGGCGGTGTGAGCCCGCTGCCGACCCGCAGCGGCGGAAGGGTCAGAGTGCCGGCACGGCGGGGCGTCAGCGCGATGCCATGCAGCGTCCGCGAGGTCATGTCGCCGTTGCTCCACTGCACCTGGCGGCTGCTGGTCTGGCTGCCGAGGTCGAAGTCGGCACGCAACGGCGCGTAGTCGGGCACCGCACCGGCCTGGTCGGACTGGATGTTGAGCGTGACCGTGCCGCCCTCGTCGATGCGGTCGCGGTCCAGCCAGGCCCGGGGCTGCTGCGCCTGCGCGCCGAAACCGATGCACAGCAGCAGGGCCAGGACCGTGCGCAGCGCGCGGTGCGTGGGGGAATCGGCTCTCATCGTCCTTCCTGTTTCCTGCGTTCGTTTTCCAGCTGGAACTTGGCACGCAGCAATGCGCCCGGGTCGTCCGGCACGCGCCGCATCCACGCCTCCACGGCCTGCCGCTGCTCGCGCTGTTCAGCCGTCTGGGCACCTGCGCGGGCATCGCCCTGTGGGCCGTCGCCGGGCGGCGGCTGGCGCTGCAGCGCCTGGCGCATGCGCTCGCGCTGAGCCGCATCGGCCTGCTGCTGCGCCGCCGGATCGGCATTGCGAGGATCGGCCGATGTGTTTGCCTTGCCCGCCTGGGAGCGCGCGCCGGGATCCGGCTTGCCGGGTTTCCCGTCCGCCTCCTGCGGCTGCCCCTGGCCGGGCGAGGGCTTGCCTTGTCCGGGCTGCGGTTTGCCCGGGTCCGACGACGAGGACGGCGGTGGCCTGCGCTTGCGCGCGGCATCCACCGCGGCACGGTTGGCCACCGCATCGGGCATGCCGGGATGCTTGGCCAGTGCGCGGTCGTAAGCGTCGATCGCTGCGTCGTACTGCCCCTGGCGGGCGAGCGCATTGCCGAGGTTGTACCAGCCTGCGTCGGTGTCCACGCCCTCGAACTGCGCCTGGGCGGCACTGAAGTCGCCCCGCCGGTAGGCGTCCACGCCGGCGGCGATCTGTGCCTGCTGCACCTGGTCGGGGCGCTTCCACAGCGTGCCCCGCCCCTCGGCCGCGTGCGCGGTGGACGGCAGTGCCATCGGCAGGCTGGCGCAGACCAGCACCAGGCCCAGCAGGGCGCGGCGGCGGAACGCCAGCAGCGCGATCAGCAGCAACGGCGGCAGCAGCCAGAAGCCTTCGTCGCGCCAGGCACGCCCCTGACCTTCGCGGCTGTCGCCGGCACCGGCGCGCGGAGTCAGCACGCGCAGCGATCGCAGGTCGCCATCGTCGCTGGCAACGGCCGCGTACGCACCGCCGCCCGCCCCGGCCACCGCGCGCAGCGAGGCGGCATCCAGGCGCGCTTGGGCGATCTGCCCGTTGTCGGCACGGTAGGCCGCCCCCGCGGCGGTTCCCAGGCCCAGCACCGACACATGGATGCCCTGTGCCGACGCCGAGGCCGCCGCACGCATCGCGTCCGCGTCGGCCTGGTCGGTGAGCAGAAGAATGTCACCGCCGCGCGCACCGGACTGCTGCAGCAGCTTGACCGCCGCCTCGATCGCGCGATCGGCGCGCTGCCCATCGCGAGGCATCACGTCCGGGCCCAGCGCATCGAGGTACAGCGCGATATTGGCCATGTCTGCGGTCAACGGCGCCACGGTGAAGGCATCATCGGCGTACGCCAGCAACGCCACCTCGCCTCCCTGCCGCTCGCGCAGGAGCGTGGCCAGTTTGGCGCGCGCCTGCAGCAGCCGCGACGGCGGCAGATCGGTGGCGGTGATGCGCGAGGACAGGTCCAGCGCCAGCACCAGCGGTGACGGGCTCTGCCACAGTGGCTGCGACACCTGCCGCCATGAGGGCCCCGCCAGCGCCAGCACCGCCAGGACCACGCCACACAGCAGCAGTATCAGGCCGGCGCGCCCTCCCCGCCCCCCCGCCACCAGCAGGTGCGGCAGCAGGTGTGCGTCGACCGCCTGCTGCCAGCCGCTGCGCCGCCGCCGGCGCCACGCCCACAGTGCGGCGATCACCGGCAGCGCCAACAGCGCCCACAGCACAGCGGGGCGCAGAAAGTGCAGCGCGTTCCAGTCGATCATGGTCATGCCCACCGCCTTGGCAGCAACCAGGCCAGCCCGGCCAGCAGCAACGCCAGCGCCAGCGGCCAGGCATACCGTTCGATGCGCGGACGCACGGCCGGACCTGCGGAAGTGACCGGCTCCAGGCGCTCCAGCTCGGCGTAGATGCCGGCCAGTTCATCGGTGTTGCGCGCACGGAATGAACGGCCCCCGGTGAGCGCGGCGATCTTCTGCAGGGTCGCTTCGTCGACCGGATCGTCGCCGGTGGCGATCTGCATGCCAAACACCCTCAGCCCGCCATCGCCGCCGAAGGCCACGGTGTATACCCGCACCCCCTCGGCCTGGGCCAGTTCGGCTGCCCGCAGCGGCTGCAGCACACCGGCATTGCTCACGCCATCGGTCAGCAGGATCAGCACGCGCTGTCCCTGCGGCTGTTCGCGCAAGCGTTTGACCGACAGGGCGATGGCATCGCCGATCGCGGTTTCGCGCCCGGCCAGGCCGACCACACTGCCATCGAGCTGTTCGCGCACGCTGGTCAGGTCGGTGGTCAGCGGGGTGAGCGTAAAGGCACGATCGCCGAAGATCAGCAGCCCCACCCGGTCGCCGACACGACGGTCGAGGAAGTCGGCCAGCACCGCCTTGGCCGCGGTCAGGCGCGGCACGACCTGGCTGCCCAGTCGCATATCCGGCTCGCCCATGCTGCCGGAGACATCCACTGCGAGCATCATCTGCCGTCCCTGGTGCGGCGGTGTAAACGCCTCACCCAGTTGCTGCGGCCGCGCGGCGGCCACGCACAGGCACGCCCATGCCAGCCACAGCAGCACCCGCCCCACGCCGGGACGGTGTCCGCCGGCCGTGCCGGCAAGCGCCTGCAACGTATCGACGGCATACGGCACGCGCAGCGCGGCACCGTCCTGCGCGCGCATCGGCCACCACCGCATCAACAGTGGCAATGGCAGGGCGAGCAGCAGCCAGGGCCAGGCCAGCAGGTCGGTCCACGACAACCAGGACAGCCACGTGGGCAGAGCGGCGGTGGCGATCATCGCCCGCCCACCATCAGATCCAGGAAACGCTCGCGCGCCAGCGCGCGCAACGTCGCCACCTCGGTCGGGTCGACCTGCGCACGGTACATACCGTCCAGCAGCAGTGTTCCGGCTGCGCCGGAGAAGGCGCGGCTGCCGGGCGGGTCGAGAAACGCCAGCCACGCCGCACCGTCCAGCAGCTCGGCCCCGGGCTGGCGATGGCGGGCGGCACGGCGCAGCAGTTCGGCGATGGCGGCGACCTCGGCAGCCGGGCCATCGGCGTCGGCCAGCCGCGTGTCGAACAGGGTCAGCCACCGCTGGCGGCGCCGACGCCGCTGCGCGCGCCACGCCCAGCATCCGGCCAGGACCACGGCCACCGTCCCCAGTACCAGCCACCAGCCGAGCGGCAGCGGCCATAGCGGCGGGAACGGCGGCAGATGCACATCGCGCAGCGGCAGCGCACCGCCCGTGCTCATGCCACCACCGCCGACGGCACCACACCGAGCCAGCTGTCGCTGGGATCGTCGGTGGCCACCACATGCACCTGGATGCGCCGCGCCGACAAGGCCTCGCGCAGGGCATCCAGGGGCGCCACGAACTGCGCCAGCCAGCGTGCTCGCACCGCGTCACTGCCCAGGTCCAGCGCCACCCGCTGCCCGCCGGCAACGAAGGACAGCGGTGACGGCGGCGGGGCGAGCTCCAGCGGGTCGACGAGCAGAACCAGCACCACCTCGTGATGCAGCGACAGCGCCGTCCAGCGCGACACGCCGATCCGGGCGGCCCGGCCCGGATCGGCCAGCACCACCACCCGCGCACCGGGGCGCAGCAGGCGGCTCGCCTGTTCCAGCGCGCGGTCCAGGCCGGCATCGTCGGCGGGCGGCTGCGCGTACCAGCGGGTCAAGGCATCCAGCACACGCAGTACCCCGCGCGTACCGCCGGCCGGGGCGATGGGCGCTTCGCGCAGGCTGCCGCGCACGGCGGCCAGGCGGTCTCCCTGGCGCTGCGCGAACCACGCCGCCACCGCACCGACGCGTGCGGCCTGCACCGACTTGAAGCGGACCCGCGTCCCGAAATAAAGCACCGGGTCGGTATCGGCCACCAGCAGGGTCAAGCGCTCGCGCTCGGCCTGGAACAGCTTGGTGTGGGCCCGGCCACTGCGCGCGGTCACCCGCCAGTCGATGTGGCGGGCGTCATCGCCCGGCACATACTCGCGCGATTCGGCGTACTCCATACCACGCCCGCGTGCGGGCGACGGTGCCTGCCCGGCATGACCCAGGAGACCGCGTCGCGGCGGACGCAGACGATGGGCGCTGCGACGCAGGGCCACCAGTTCGGGCAAGGTCGGCTTCACGCCGTCCCCGTCCAGGACCGGGGCCAGGGTGTCCACGGCGGCGTCCTTCATCGGCTCACGGTGCCGGCACGCGGGCCAGCAGCTCGGCGACCAGACGATCGCCATCCCAGCCTTCGGCCGTTGCCTCGTAACTGGGCAGCACGCGGTGGCGCAGCACATCCGGGGCCACACTGCGCACGTCCTCGGGGGTGACGAAATCGCGGCCTGCCAGCCAGGCGCGCGCGCGCGCGCAGCGCTCCAGGGCGATCGAGCCGCGCGGACTGGCTCCCCAGGCGATGCGCCGGGCCAGCGCCGGGTCGTAGCGGGCCGCGTCGCGGGAGGCCAGCACCAGTTCGATCAGGTAGCGCTCCAGCGCCGGCGCCATGTGCAGCGACAGCACCGCCCGGCGTGCGGCGAATACATCCTCCAGCGGCATCCGCGAGGGAGCTGCCGCCGGGACGGTGAGCGCTTCGCGGGCGCGCTCGCGGGCCAGGCGCAGGATCTCGGCCTCCGCGTCGGAGTCCGGGTAGCCGATCCGCACGTGCATCAGGAAGCGGTCCAGCTGCGCTTCGGGCAACGGGAAGGTGCCCTCCTGTTCGATCGGATTCTGCGTGGCCATCACCAGGAACAACGACGGCAGCGGGTACGTGTGGCGGCCCACCGTCACCTGGCGTTCGCCCATCGCCTCGAGCAGGGCGGACTGCACCTTCGCCGGCGCGCGGTTGATCTCGTCGGCCAGGAGGATCGGATGGAAGATCGGCCCCGGGACGAACTCGAAGCGCCCTTCCTGCGGGCGCCAGATCTCGGTGCCGGTCAGATCCGCCGGCAGCAGGTCCGGGGTGAACTGCACCCGCGAGAAACCGGCCTCCAGCCGCGATGCCAGGGCACGGATCGCGGTGGTCTTGGCCAGCCCCGGGGCGCCTTCGACCAGCAGGTGGCCATCGGCCAGCAGGGCGACCAGCAGCCGCTCGACCAGCGCACGCTGGCCGACGATCTCGGCCGACAGCGCATCGCGCAACGCGGTGAATGCCGCATGCAGGCGATCACCGTCTGCATCGGGCGGGGAAGGAAGGGTGTCGAACTCGGGCATGGGAGGGGGCAGATTCATGGCATCCGTATGACCCACGCAAGAGGCGTCAGGTTCCCTTGCCATGATGGCAGGCCAGGCGGTGCCAACGCATCAAGATTGGCTGAACGCAAAAAGGGCCGCGCGGGGCGGCCCTCTTCACCGGACGTGCGGCAGACCTCAGTTGGTCTTGGCCACGCGCAGGACCTTGGGGGTCACGAACACCAGCAGTTCGGCCTTGTCCTTGTTGCGGCTACGCTTCTTGAACAGGTTGCCCAGGAACGGCACATCGCCCAGGAACGGCACCTTGTTGATGCTGTTGCGGTCGGTGAACTCGTACACACCACCGATCACCACGGTCTGGCCGTCCTCCACCAGCACCGCAGTGTTGACCTCGCGACGGTTGATGGTCGGCACTTCGCCGTAGCCTTCCAGGCGGATGTAGCGCTCGACTTCGTCCTTCTTGACGGCCATGTTCAGGAACACGCGGTTGTCGTTGGTGATGGTCGGGGTGACCTTCAGCTCAAGCACCACTTCCTTGAACTGCACGTTGGCCTGGGCCGCACCACCGATGCCACCACCGCTGATGGTCACGTAGCCGATTTCCTTGCCCTGCTTGATCAGCGCCTCGCGCTGGTTGGTGGTGACCACGCGGGGGTTGGAGATCACTTCGCCGCGCTCTTCCTGCTGCATCGCCGACAGTTCGACGTCCAGCAGGTAGCCCGCATTGAGGATGGACAGCGCCAGCGAACCGGGGTTGCTGGCCGCGGCCACGGCCGAGTTCCAGTTCAGCAGCCCGGTGCTGATCTTGTCCGGGGCACGCACCGGCACGGCACCGGTCCGGCCGCCGGCGATCCACTCGTTGACCGCCTTGTTGTAGTCGTAGTTGTTGGTGGCCTGATTGGTGATGTTCTCGTGATTGGTCTCGGTCTGGCCGCCGAAGAACACGTTGTCGCGGTTGCCGGTGATGCCGAACTTGGCGCCCAGCTCGCGCGCGAAGGTGTCGGTGGCGATCACGATGCGGCTTTCGATCAACACCTGGTCCACCGGGCGATCGATGACATTGATGAGCTCGCGCATGCGCGCGACCTTCTTCGGAATGTCGCTGATCATCAGCGTATTGGTGCGCTCGTCGGCCACGATACGGCCGCGCGAGGACAGGAAACCGCTGTCTTCCTGACCGCTGGTGCCGCTGCCACTACCACTACCACTGCCACCACCGCCGCCGATGCCCTTGGCTTCGGTCAGTGCTTTGAAGATCTGGGCGGCGTTGTGGTAGTTGATCTGGATGTAATCGGTGATCAGGTCTTCGCGGTTCTCGATCGCGATCCGCGCGTCTTCCTTGTCCTGCTCGAACTTGGCCAGCTCCGGCTGCGGCGCGACCCAGATCACCCCGCCATCACGGCGCTTGTCCAGCCCCTTGGCACGCAGCACGATGTCCAGCGCCTGGTCCCACGGCACGTTGATCAGGCGCAGGGTGACGTTGCCTTCGACGCTGTCGGAGGCAACCACATTGAGGTTGGACTCCTCGGCGATCAACTGCAGCACGGTGCGTACCGGCACGTCCTGGAAGTTGAAGGTCACCGGCTTGCCACTGTACCCGCGCTGGCCCACGGCCGCGGCGGCCTGGGTCACCGTGGTGGCAGTGATCGCACCGGTGGCCGGCAGTGCCTGGCGCGGGCTGATCTCGACCACGTACTCGTTGCCGCTCTGGTACGCCAGCGACTCGAAGGCGGTGTTGGTGTTGAGCACCAGCTGGGTGCCGCCACCGTAGGGTTTGGCATCGATGCGCTGCACCGGCGTGGCGAAGTCGGTCACATTGATCGGCTTCTGCAGGTTCTCAGGCAGGCGTGCGTTGCCAACGTCGATCACGACGCTGTTGCCCTGGCTGCGCAGGTCCGGATTCGCTCCCTGCCCGTCGAACTGCAGGATCAGGCGGCCGGCGCCATCGTCGCCGCGCTTGAAATCGATCTTGGATACCGACAGCGACGCCGGTGCGGTGGCCGCTGCGGGTGTTGCCGCTGCGACCGGGGCCGTGGTGCCGGCTGGCGTGGCCGCCATCAGCGTGCCATTGGCCACCATGAGCGCGACTCCCAGCGCGCACAGGTGGATACGCTTCTGGCGCCGGACCGGACGCAGCCGCATGGCATTGGAAAAGGTCATCGTGCTATCCCCGTAAGCAATCATTGATCTTCAAGTGCGAGCGTTGCCGGCCGTTCCAGCCAGCCGCCTGCACCATCGGGCACAAGTTCAATCAGTTCGATCCGGTCCTCGTAGACCCCGGTCACCCGTCCGTCGCTCTGCCCCAGATACACGCCCGGACGCACCCGATAGGTGACCTTGTCCGGGGCCATCACCAGCGCGACGAGCCCGCCATCGCGACCGATCGAACCGACCATGTCCAGGCTGTCCAGCGGGAACGCTTCCAGCGGCTCCTTGCGGCGGTTCGGATCCGGACGCAGGCCCGATCCGCCCTGTGGATTGGTCCAGGCATCGGTGAACGGATCGCGCATCCCCTGCGCGGAGTACTCGAACGTTTCAAACTGCTGCATCACCGGCAGCGGCTCCAGCGGCGGTGCCGGCCGGGCGCGCACATCGGCCACCCACTTTTCCAGGTTCGGCGCATCGCCCGGCGTGCTGGTCACGCCGCGTGCGCAGCCCCCCAGCAACACCGCCAGCAATACCACGCAGACCCGTGCGGTCGTCCCCAGGCTCATCGCTTGCCTCCGGCCTTGGCTGCCTTGTCTTTTTCGGTGGCGGCCTTTTCCTGGGCTTCCATCTCCACGTCATCCAGGTAACGGTAAGTCTTGACCGTACCGGACAGCTCCAGCGCACCGCTGCGGGCGGTGATGCCGGTCTTGGGGTCCTTGGGCTTCAGGTTGATGTCGTGCATGGTCAGGATGACCACGCGCGGCAACGAGGCCACGCCGCTGACGAAGGCGCCGAACTGGTGGTAGCTGCCCACCATGCGCAGTGCGATCGGCTTCTCGGCGTAGAACTCCTTGGGTGCCTCCGCTCCGGGCTGGAACAGCTCGTTGGACAGGCCGCTGGACAGCGCGGTCTGCGAGATGTCGATGATCAGGTCCGGCATCTCGGTCTTGCTCGGCAACTGGCGCAGCATCTGCTGCAGCACCTGCTCCATCTGGGTCAGCTGCTGCTTGAGCGGCTCCAGGTTCACCGCGCGGCCCTGCTCCTTCTCGAACTCGGCACGCAGCTCGGACTCGCGCTGCTCCAGCGTTCCCAGTTCCTCGCGCTTGCCGCTGATCAGGACGAACCACGCCATGATCACGATGAACAGCGCCAGCAGCGCGCAGAACACCACCTTGGCCTTCTGCGGCCAATTGCCGATGTTGTTGAAGTCCAGCTCTTTCAGATTGACTTTCTGGCTCATGCGGCCCCCTTCTGTGCCGGGGACGGCGCAGCCGGTTGTGCGTGTGGGGCGGGCGGCGCGATGCGGCTGCCGGACGGCTTGGCCGGGGTCGCGGCATCGGCCGGGGTCGACGCAGGCGCTGCCGGCGCGGCAGCAGGCGCGCCCGCCGGTGCAGCCGCCGGCGTGCCGGCAGCAGGCGTCGGGGCCGGCGACAGCGGCGCAACGGGCGGCGCGGCCGGATCGACCGCCGGGTCAGGGGCGCCCGGGACCGCAGGCACCGCCGCGTTCGGATCGGTCTGCGCCGGCAGCGTGACCTTGACCACGAACATGTAGGGCAATGCCTTGATGTCCGCAACCGGGCCGACGGACGGTGCGCCTTCCTTTTCCTTGTCCGGCGCCTTGGCCTCGATGATCGACAGCTCCGGATTGGTCATCCAGCCCGAGCTTTCCAGATTGCGCATGTAGGCGCTGACACGCGCATTGGACTGCGTGCGGCCTTCCAGGGTGAGGATGTCGCCTTCCTGCTTCAGCGCGGTGAGCACCACGCCGTCGGGGATGGTCCGGACCAGCGCATCGAACAGGTGCACCATCTGCGAGCGCTTGGCCTGCAGCTCCTCGATCACCTTCTTCCGCGCCAGCAGGCGGTCCTTCTGGCGATCCAGGCGCTCGATCTCCTTGTTCTGTTCCTTGACCTTCTCGATCTCGGCCTGCAGGAAAGTATTGCGATCCCCCTGCCCGCTGACCTGACGGTCGTAGTAGAACCAGATCAGCAACGACAGCAGCATGCCGCCAATGGCGGCAAAACCCAGCATGGTGTAGAAGTCGCGCTGGCGTTGCTTGCGCCGTTCGGCGCGCCAGGGCAATAGATTGATGCGTGCCATCAGTCGAAGCTCCTCAGGGCCAGACCCGTGGCGATCATCAGCGCCGGGGCATCCTGGGCAAGCGCGTGCGCCTGCACCTTCGGGCCCAGCGTCATCTGTGCCAGCGGGTTGGCCACGATGGTGGCCACGCCCAGCTGTTCTTCCACCATCTCCGGCAGACCAGCCAGCGCCGCGCATCCGCCGGCCAGCACGATGTGGTCGACGCGGTTGAACTCGCTGCCGGCATAGAAGAACTGCAGCAGGCGGCTGATCTGCTGGACCGTGGCTTCCTTGAACGGCTCCAGCACTTCCATCTCGTAGCTTTCCGGCAACCCGCCCTGACGCTTGGCCAGGCCGGCTTCCTCGTAGGTGAGGCCGTAGCGGCGCATCACTTCGTCGGTGAGCTGCTTGCCGCCGAACACCTGTTCGCGGCTGTACAGGCTGCGCCCGCCGCGCAGGACGTTGAGCGTGGTCATGGTGGCACCGATGTCCACCAGCGCCACGACGCCGTCACTGGCCACCGGCAGCTCGCTGGCGACCAGGGCGAAGGCGTTCTCGACCGCGAAGGCCTCCACGTCCATCACCCGCGCGGTCAGCCCGCCCAGCTCCAGCGCCGACTGGCGCAGCTCGACGTTTTCCGACCGCGACGCCGCCAACAGCACCTGGACCATTTCCGGGTTGTTGGGAATCGGGCCCAGCACTTCGAAATCGAGATTCACTTCCTCGATCGGGTACGGGATGTAGTTGACCGCCTCGAGCTCGACCTGGGCTTCCATGTCGTTCTCATCCAGGTCGGCCGGCATCGGAATCAGCTTGGTGATCACCGCCGAGCCCGCCACGGCGGCGGCGGCATGCCGGGCCTTGGTCCCCGATCGGTTCACCGCGCGTCGAATGGCCTCCCCGACCGCTTCGACCTCGACGATGTTCTTTTCCACCACCGCATTCGGCGGAAGTGGTTCCACGGCGTAATGTTCCACGCGAAAACGATTGCCACTGCGTGAAAGCTGCAACAGCTTTACCGCAGTCGAACTGATGTCGACGCCAATAAGCGGCGACTGGCTCTTTGGGATAAGCCCCACGGTTTCTCCCCTGCCGACGGGCACTTGGACGCATAACCTGCGCCCGCGCATTAATAACGTTTTTTTTGCAAACCGCAACCGCCACGCTGTGAAACGAGCACTACGGCACGTTTCACGCATCCCCAGACGGTGAACGAATTGCGCTCCCCGGGAACAACCCCAGCCGTTCCCTTGCGTAATCTATACTCTGCGACCACGAAATTCGCAATCGGAATCTGTCCTGATGACACGCTTACGCCGTTGGCTGCGCTGGATGCTGGTGGCGTTCCTGGTTCTGGCATTGATTGGCGCGGCGGTTGCCGGCGGCCTCTACTACGCCGTGTCCTCCAAGCTCCCCGACGTGCAGACCCTGCGCGACATCGAGCTCCAGGAACCCATGTATGTGTATGCCAGCGATGGCAAACTGATGGCCGTGTTCGGCGAGACCCGCCGCCGCCCCGTCGAGATGAAGGACGTCCCGCTACGCTTGAAGCAGGCCTTCCTGGCCACCGAGGACGCCCGCTTCTACGAGCATGGCGGCGTGGACTACAAGGGCATCGCCCGCGCGGTGTGGCTGCTGGCCACCACCAACGACAAGCGCGTGCCCGGCGGGTCCACCATCACCCAGCAGGTCGCCCGCCAGTTCTTCCTCAGCTCGGAGTACAGCTACACCCGCAAGATCTCGGAGATCCTGCTGGCGCGCAAGATCGAGCAGGAGCTGAGCAAGGACGAGATCTTCGAGCTGTACCTGAACAAGAGTTTCTTCGGCAACCGCGCCTACGGCGTGGCCGCTGCGGCCGAGTTCTATTACGGCAAGACGCTGGCCGAACTGGACCTGGATGAAATGGCCTCGCTGGCCGGCATCCCCAAGTTCCCCTCCAGCGGCAACCCGCTGAGCAACCCCGAGCGCGCCCGTGAGCGTCGCGACTATTACGTGCTGCAGCGCATGGCCACGCTGGGCTTCATCACCCAGGCCGAGGCCGATGCCGCCAAGGCGGTGCCGATGCACGCCAGCGCGCACGAGCCGCCGGTGCAGGTCGAGGCCCCCTATGTCGCCGAACTGGTGCGCCAGGAAATGATCGCCCGCTTCGGCGGCGACGCGGTCAACAAGGGCTACCACGTCACCACCACGATCAATTCCGACCTGCAGACCGCCGCCAACATCTCGGTGCGCGATGGGCTGTTCGCCTACGACCACCGTCACGGCTGGCGTGCGCCGGAGAAGCATATCGAGCTCGGTGCCGGCGACGATGCCGCAGCCCTGGCCGAACACGTGCGCAGGATCCCGGTGCAGTCGGTCCTGCTGCCGGCCATCGTGGCCGGCACGGCCGCCGATGGCAGCGCCACGGTGGTGCTGGCCAACCGCCGCGAGATCGTGCTGCCGGCCTCGGCCGCCAAGTGGACCGGCAAAACGCCGGCCAAGCTGGTCCAGCGCGGCGACATCGTGCGCGTGCGGCCTGGGGCGAAGGACGGCGAGTGGCTGCTGGACCAGGTCCCCCGCGGCCAGTCCGCGCTGGTCTCGCTGGATGCCGAAAGTGGTGCGCTGAAGGCACTGGTCGGCGGATTCAGCTTCTCCGGCAACAGCTTCAACCGCGCCACCCAGGCCCGTCGCCAGCCCGGGTCCAGCTTCAAGCCCTTCATCTATGCCGCCGCGTTCGACAAGGGCTTCAACCCGGCCTCGATCGTGCTCGACGCGCCGGTCGTGTTCCGTGACCGCCGCGGCAAGACCTGGTCGCCGCAGAACGACGGCGGCGGCTTCCGTGGCCCGATGCGCCTGCGCGAAGCGCTGGTGCAGTCGCGCAACCTGGTCTCGGTACGCCTGCTCGACGGCATGGGGGTGGATTACGCGCGCAAGTACATCAGCGAGTTCGGCTTTGCCGAAGCCGAGCTGCCGCCGAACCTGTCGATGTCGCTGGGTACCGCCTCGCTGACCCCGCTGTCGGTGGCCCGCGGCTATGCCGTGTTCGCCAACGGCGGCTCGCGCGTGGACACCTGGCTGATCGACCAGGTCACCGACCGCGACGGCAACGTGGTGTTCAAGGAAAACCCCGCCCTGGCCTGCCGCGACTGCGCCGGCACCAGCGGCGGTGCGCCGGCCAGCCAGATCGTGGACGGCTTCAACTTCGGCGCCGCGCCGGCCCCGAACGCCGCCCCGGCCAAGCCGCAGCAGGCCGTGGCCGAGGCACCGCGCCCGGCCAACCCGGATGCCAAGGTTGCCCCGCGCGCCATCGATGCGCGGACCGCTTACCAGCTGGTCTCGATGATGCGTGACGTGGTCCAGCGCGGCACCGGCACGGCGGCCAAGGTACTGGGCCGGGAGGATGTCGGTGGCAAGACCGGATCCACCAATGATCACCGCGATGCGTGGTTCTCCGGTTTCGGCGGCCCGTATGCGACCACCGTGTGGGTGGGCCGCGATGACTTCCGCTCGCTGGGCTACCGCGAGTACGGTGGCCGCGCCGCCCTGCCGATCTGGATCGAGTACATGCGCGCCGCGCTGAAGGACACCCCGATCGCACAGAACGAGCCGCCGTCCGGCATGGTCCAGGCCACGCTCAACGGCGCCACCGAGTGGGTCAAGGTCGAGGACATGGACAAGATCGAGGAATACAGCTTCGACACCCATGCACCGCAGGCCGACGACGCCGCGTTCGACATCTTCTGATCCACCGCGATGCCCGGGGCCGCAGCAGGCCCCGGGAGTCCCTGTTGCCGCTGCCTACCCCGTTGTCACATCGCGGGTGTACAGTCGCGTGCAGGTCGCCCAGGAGCACGGTCATGCATCGAGCCCGTCAGCATGCAGCCACCCAGACCCGCGAGCGCCGCCACCGGCTTGCCCATGAAGCCGCCCGCCTGATGGCCGAGGGCGGCATCCGCGACTACCATCAGGCCAAGCTCAAGGCCGCCGCACGGCTGGACATCCACGACGACGCGTCGTTGCCACGCAACGCCGAGATCGAGGATGCGCTGCGCCAATACCAGCGCCTGTTCGCCGGGGCCGACCACGGCACCCAGCTGCGCCAGCGCCGCGAAGCCGCGTTGCGCGCGATGGACTTCCTGCACGCGTTCGCGCCGCGTCTGTGCGGCCCGGTGTTGGATGGCACCGCCGACACCAACAGCCCCGTGCAGGTGCAGGTCCACAGCGACGATGCCGACGCGGTGCAACGCTTTCTGGAGGAACACGGCATCCCGGCCGAATCGCGCATGCGACGGCTGCGGCTGGACCGCGAGCGCAGCCTCGACGTGCCGGTGTGGGTGTTCAGCGCCGAAGACCTGACCTTCGACATCGCGGTGCTGCCCTACGACGCGCTGCGGCAGCCGCCGCTGTCGGCCATCGACGAGAAGCCGATGCGCCGCGCCTCGCAGGCCCAGCTGCGCGATCTGCTCAGCCAGGACGAGATCGACAGTTACCTCGGCGGCGCCTGAGCGCCCGCCGAGACCGGTGACGCGCAAACGAAAACGCCCCGTGCGGCGAACCGCACGGGGCGTTGATCAACCGGGCGGCCGGACGGCGCCGCCCCTGCTGCAGGACTTACCAACCCACGCCGAAGCCCACGCCAAGTGTGCGTTCACCGCTGTTGGTGAACGCACCGTTGAGGCTGAAGGTGGCCGAGCCGCGCTCGTTGAGCACGCGCTGGTAACCCACTGCCAGCGCCGACTCGCCTTCGGCATGGCCCACACCTGCACCCAGGCGGTTGTAGGTCTGCAGGCCGGCGGTGTTCATCGCCATCGCCGCCTGCGCGCTGCCCATCGCGGCCATCCGGTTCAGGCGCTTGTCCATGCGGTCCAGCTTGCGATCCACGCCGGCCATCGCCTGATCGGTATACGCGTTGGCCTGGTTGACTGCCTCATCCACCGCACGCGAGTCCACCGCCGGCAGCGGATCATCGGCCTTCGGGCCCGGCTTGGGCACGTCGGCCGAGGCCACGGCCGGCGCATCCTTGGCCGGCGTCTGCGGTACCTGCGGATCGGCCGGTGCCTCGCCCGTCGCGGTGTCGTCCACCGACGCCTGCCGGTTGTCAGCCGCCGTCGGACCGTCGATCTGCGACTGCAGGCCGTCGATGCGGCCGTTGATCTGCTCCTGCACCGCATGCAGCTGCCCGCCGTTGACCGCATCACGGCTGCCCGGCGCGATCATGCCGTTGGCCACGTTGCCCAGCACCCTGCCGTGTTCCCCGGCCAGCCGCAGCTGGCCGCTTCCGTCACTGCGGAGGCCGCCGTCGTCGAACAGGCGCTCGAAGCGCGCATCGATGCTGGCCAGATCCCGGCGCGTGTCGACCACCGCGCCGTCGAGCGACTTCAGCGCATCGCCGACCGTGGCCTGCCGCTGGCCCTGCACGTGGAACTCCGGCGCGATGATGTTGCCCTCGGCATCCATGCGCATGTCGCCGTCGAAGGCCGCGAAGGCGCTGCGGAGCTGGGAGACGGTGGTGAGGTCGCTGGCATCGCGGCCGTTGGCGGCATTGGTTACGCCTTTTGAGTGTGCCATGACCCAACGAGACCTCATTGGCCCCCTTTGCAACCGACCACGCACCGAGCGCAACACCATTGCTTGCCCCCGCTTCAACCACTGCGGATGCTCCAAGTGCGACGCCTTCGAGGACCTGGACTTGCGAACGCGCACCTAGGGCAAAGCCATTCTCCGCACCCTCGTGGACCCATGCAGCACGTCCCAGCGATACGGAATTCTTGCCCCACGCTTGGGCGAAGCTACCGATTGCAGTGGCACCCTCAGCCACTGCGAGGGTATCGCTTCCCATTGCAATGGCCAGAAGACCCGCTTGAGCTGGATTGCTGAGCTCATCGTACCCAACCACGACATACCGGTTGTTTTCCTCCAATCCGGAAATCCGCTCATTGGTCACAAACAACTGACCGCCGGTCACCGCTTCGCGGCTTCCTGCGAAGCTGATATCGCCGTCCCCCACATTGACCAGACGGGCGCCGCCAAAATCGACCGCACTGCGGTCGGCGTCGAAGCGGACGGCGGTGGCATCGGCTGACGCACGGGCCTGGTCCAGCGCGTGCAGGCGTTCGCCCACCGCATCGAGGCCGTGCTGCGTGCCGGTCACCTCGGCATCCAGCGCGCCCAGCGCTTCACCGACAGTGCCGTGCGCCACGCCCTGCACGCTGTACGACGGGGCGATCACGCTGCCGTCTGCAGCAAATCGGGCGCCGCCGCCGAGCGCGTTGACCACGCCAGCGAGCTGGTTGACGGTGGTGAGGTCACTGCCTTGGATACCGTTGGCTGCGTTGGTGACGCGACGTTTGAGGTTCACATGGCCAAGTGACACCTGATTGGCACCGTCTGCGAGCGATCCATGCCCCAACGCGACACTGTTGTCAGCACCAGGCAGGACCTGACTTGAACCGCCAAGCGCAACGCCATTGCGCACGTGGACCTGGGAACGCGCCCCCAGTGCAAACCCATCATCGGCGCCTTCATGTACCAATGCGGCACGCCCGAGGGAAACCGAGTTCTTGGCTCTTGCCTGCGCAAAGCTGCCAATCGCAGTGGCGCCTTCTGCCATCGCTTTTGTGTCACTGCCCATCGCCGTAGCCAGAAGCCCGGCCTGTGCGGCCTCGCTCCATTCGTCGTACCCCACCACCGCGTACTTGTTGGCCTCCTCCAGCACCGACACCCGCTCATTGGTCACGAACAACTGTCCGCCCGTGACGGCCTCACGGCTGCCGGCACTCAGGTCGCCTTCGGCAAGCGCGATCAGACGTCCGCCGTCGAGACTCACATTGCCCTCCTCGTCGAAGCGCACGACATCGCTGAGATCCGGATCGAAGTCGGCGAAATCGCTGCGCAGACTGTCGATATCCTCGCGGTTGCGCGCGATCTGCGCGTTGCTGGCGAACAGCTGGCGGCCGCTGACGGCCTCGTCGCTGGTGGCGTTCAGCACACCCTCGGCCACGCCACGGATGCGGCGTGCCTGGTTGTTCTGGTTGCGCGCATCCAGCACGCCGCCGCTGTTGCCGGCTCCCAGACGCATATCGCCATCGGCGGCTGCCTGGCTGAGCAGGCCGCCCAGCACATTGGCCTTGGACTGCGCGTCATTGGCCGTGGTCTGCGCGCTGTTGGCGACGGTGTGCGCGGTATTGGCCAGCGTGGTTGCCGCCGTCACATTCTGGTTGGTGGTGTTGAGCTGACGCCCGCTTACCGCGTCGGCACTGCTGGCACTCACCACACCATCGGCCAAACCACTGATGCGCCGGTTGGCGTTGGCCTGGTTGCGCACGTCCAGCGTGGTGCCGGTGTTCTGCGCGCCCAGGCGTACATTGCCGTTGGCCGCGGCCTGGCCGACCAGCCCACCGAGCGTGGCGGCCGTGGCCGTCACTGTGGCGACATTCTGGTTGGTGGCATGCAGCTGCCGGCCGCTGACGGCATCGGTGCTGCCGGTGCCGAGTGCCGCATCGGCCACGCCGGTCACCCGCCGACTGGCGTTGGATTGGTTGCGCATGTCCACCGCACCGCCGGTGTTGCTGGCACCCACGCGGACATCGCCATTGCCGGCGCTCTGGCTGAGCAGCCCCCCCAGCGCGTTGGCCTTGGTCTGTGCGTCGTTGGCGATGCTGTGCGCAGTGTTGGCCAGGGTCGTCACCGCGCTCACACTCTGATTGGTGGCATGCAGCTGCCGGCCGGTGACCGCTTCGCTGCTGGTGGTGCTCAAGGTACCGTCGCCCACGTTGACGATGCGGCGCTGGAGCGACGCGTTGCCGACCGACACCTGATTCGCGTCCTGGGTGGTTGAACCGTTGCCGAGCGCCACCGACCCTTCATGATTGGCGGCAGCGCGGTCGCCGATCGCGGTAGCGCTTCTGGCCGATGCGGTCGAGAGATTGCCAACGGCCGTTGTCAATTGCGCGCTGGCGACGCTCCCCCGCCCGAGTGCCGTCGATTGGGCTGCCGTTGCCTGTGCGCCAAAGCCCAGTGCCGACGCGTGGGTGCTGTCCGCCACGGCGTCATTGCCGATCGCGATCGCGCGGTCGCCGACCGCTGCGGCGCGCAGACCGCTGGCGACGGCGCCGTTGCCACTGCGCGCCTTCGAGCCGATGGCCACGCCACCATTGAAGGTGGACACGCGTGCGCCGTTGGCGTCGACCCCGGCGCGTGCATCGTCACCCAGTGCCACGCTGCCGGTATTGAAGCTCTGCGCGCCGTTGCCGACAGCGAGGTTGCCGACGCCGCCTTCGGATCGCGCCTGCCTGCCCAGCGCCACGGCCCCATCGCCACTGGCAGCCGCATCGATGCCGAGCTTGAGGGTCGCCGCTGCCAGGCTGACCGCGAGCGCATCGGCCTGGGTCTTGGCAGCGTTGGCCGTGGTGGCAACACCGGCCACACTCTGGTTGGTGGCGTGCAGCTGCCTGCCCGTTACCGCGTCGGTACTGCTGGTGCTCAGGGCGCCATCGGCCACGCCGGTGATGCGGCGGTTGGCATTGGACTGGTTGCGCACATCGAGTGCGCTGCCGGTGTTGTTGCCGCCGAGGCGGACGTTGCCGTTGGCAGCGGTCTGGCTGATCAGGCCGCTGGCCGCATTGGCCTTGGCCAGTGCGTCGTTGGCGGTGGTACGCGCGCTGTTGGCGGTGTTGGTCGCCGTGGTGACGTTCTGGTTGGTGGCGTACAGCTGCCTGCCCGTTACCGCTTCGGTACTGCCGGTGCTCAAGGCGCCATCGGCTACGCCGGTGATGCGCCGGTTGGCATTGGACTGGTTGCGCACGTCCAGCGCGGTGCCGGTGTTGCTGCCACCGAGGCGGAGGTTGCCGTTGGCGGCGGTCTGGCTGATCAGGCCGCTGGCCGCATTGGCCTTGGCCAGTGCATCGTTGGCGGTGGTACGCGCGCTGTTGGCGGTGTTGGTCGCCGTGGTGACGTTCTGGTTGGTGGCGTGCAGCTGCTTGCCCGTCACCGCGTCGGTACTGGTGGTGCCCAATGTGGCATCGGCCACGTTGACGATCTTTCGCTGGGTGGTGGCATCGCCCACCGAGATCTGGTGATTTGCGGTGGTGACCGATCCCGCACCCAACGCCACCGAATTGCCGTGACTGGCATTGGCGTTGGCGCCCAGCGCCACTGCCTTGCCGCGCCCATCGGTCACCGCGTTCTGGCCGATCGCGATGCCTGCGTCGTAGCCACCCGACCGCGCACCGGTGCCGATGACAATGGCGTGGTGCGCATTGGCATTGGCCAGGTTGCCGCCGTCACCGATCACGATCGCACCGTTGGCCGGTGCCTTGGCATTGTTGCCCACGGCAATCGACGTGCCCCCCGACGCCTGTGCTCCATTGCCCAACGCGGTGGCATTGTTGCCCTCCGCACGGGCGCTGTTGCCGATGGCGATGGCGCTGTTTCCATACGCGCCCACGTAGCTGTTCATGCCGATGGCCACCGCACCGGTGCCGCCGCCGGCCGCCGAGCGCGCATTGCGACCGATCGCCGTGCCACCCGACCCGGATGACGTCGCCGCGTCGATACCGATCGCCACGCCGCCGGCATTGCCCCTGGCATTCAGACCGATGCCCACGCCATCGAAGTTGGTGGCGGAACCGACGCCGATGGCCACGCCCTTGGTGCTGTTGGTCGTCGTGCCACCCCCGATCAGCACATTCTGGTAGCTGGTCGCCCCGGCGCCGCGCGCCATTGCAGGGCCTGTATCAGTGGCACCGCGCGCCATCGGCAGCTGCGCACCGGCACCGGTCGGCGACGGCGGCTGCGCCTCCTCCTCCACAGCCGCTGGCGGGGTGTCCGGATCTGGCACCGCGTCGGCAGCCAGTGCCGGCCCGGCCAGTGCCACGCACAGGGCTGCGCCCAGCACGCGCGTGGCCGAGGCCGGCTTGCCGCGCGAGCGGGTGTGCTCGCTGGCCACCGCCCAGCATCGCAGCGTTGTGTTCCAGATCAAACGGTAGATACGGTTCATCAAAGACTCCGTGGTTGGAAAACGGGATGCAGGCGGCGCGGCGCGATGCCGCGGCGCTCAGGGCAACAGGGTCTGGTGGTGGTCGCGGTAGCCGGCATGGCTGAGCCGGTAGTCGATCTCCACGCGCCCACCGGGGCGCGGCACGAACGGCAGGGTCATTGCCGCGCCCGGGTAGAGGCTGCGTTTGACCTCGTGGGACGTGCAGACGCCGCTGGCATCGCAGTCCTGGACATGATTGACGCCCAGTCGCAACGTGCCGCGGTTGACCAGGCGGTCGCCTTCCAGCTGCATCTCCACGCGCCCATCTGCAGGCAGCACGTTGACCAGCACTCCCCAGACCAGGCTCACACCCAAGGTGGCGCCAGTGCCCTGGACCTGCACTGCCGGCTCGCTGTCGTAGGAACCGCGCACGCCTTCGAAATACACGCGGAACGCGGTTTCCTCCTGGACCGGCTGCAGCGGAATGATCCGCACCAGGCGGTTGCCGCCGCCGGCGAGGCCGAACTTGCCCGGGGTGACCGCCATCACCGTGGCGCTGCCGATGGCTTCGTCGACTTCCTGCTCGTCTTCGGTCGCCGGATGCAGGATGCGTTTCACCGTGGCCTGCACGTACTGCGGCTGCGGCGATTGCGAATGCACGCGCACGGTGGCGGTCTTGCCGGCTTCGGCATGCACGCGCATCGGGTGGACGTTGAGGTTGGCCAGCGCCGGGGTGGCGGGCAGCAGGGCGAGCAGAAGCACGCCGGCAAGGCAGGTCTTGGTCATCGGACGGGGTTCCAGTCGGGGTATCACAGGCGGGTGGTGGGCAGGCGCATCTCGAGCGTGAGCCGGCCCTCGTAGTAGCCTTCGCGCTTGTCGGCGGCGGGTACCCGGGGCGTGTCGAGGGTCAGCGGGGTGGGCACGCAGTACACCCACTGGTTCATGTCGGGCAGCATCACCAGGCGCAGTTCGGCGGTGTCGATACCGCGCAGCAGCACTTCATCGTTGTTGCGCAGCGCGATGCGCTGCCCGTTGTGGGCGAGCGTGAGCTGGTAGTCCACGCGATCGTGCGGGTCACGGCCGCCGTCGCGGTGCCAGACCGAGTACTGCGTGTCCGGGCGGCCGGGGGCGGCCGGGCCCATGTCGCGTGCGGTGATGCCCAGGTATTCGCTCTGCGAACCCATGCCGTCGTACAGGCACATGTCCAGCACCGTGGTACCGCCGATCGTGGCCGGGTACGGCACCGGGCGATAGTCGAGCTGGAGGCCGACCAGCGGCGGGGCCAGACCGAACTCGGGCAGGTAGATCATGACCCGGTCGCGGTCGGTGATGGTCAGATCGAACTTGAAGACGTGGGTGGCAATGACCGGACCGTCCGGATCGATGCGAAGGTCAAGATGAAGCTCAGCGAGCCAGCGACCTGCGACCAGGTTGTGCAGGTCCTCCGCCTGCACAACCAGTGCTGCTGCGGTGCCGCCGGGCGGTATCAGGCAGTCGCTGTTGAATGAAGTCCAGAGCGGATACTCCTGGTGATCCCAATAGTCGACGCTGCAATAGCGTTGCCACTCCACACGCTCCAGCCAGCCGGTGACGTTGACGTCGATGCGCTGACCGCTGCGTTGATCGCGGAACTGAACGGGAATCGTGCTTCTGGACGACGGCTCACCCGTATCCCGCGTGGGACACCGCCCGAGCGCAGGATCCGACCCACATGTGAGATGGATCTTTCCGTAGTTCAGATCCACTTCGCCGTATCCCAGTACCGTGCGCGGCGCCCAGAGTTCCAGCGCCTCCGGCGCCGACCGGTCGAAGCTGCGCGCCACCTCGGTGGTGATCACGCCGGTTGCCGGGGTAGTCAGTGGCGGGCGCTGCGCATGCACCGCCGCGCTGGCCAACAGACCCCACACCAATGCCGTCGCCAGCAGCCACGTTCTCATCGCACCTCTCCCATCGCATTGCCGTCGGTCCGGCGTGCCACCGGGGCCAGTTCGTTCAACAGCCGCTGCACGCGGGCCTGGTAGCGGATCGGCGCCGGCAGGCGCTCCAGCGCCAGCGGCTCGCACTGCACGTCGCCAACCAGCAGCACCACGCTGCGGCGTTCGCGCACGGTCAGCGGGCACTGCAGCAGGCGCTCGGCCTGCAGCAGGTAGAGCACCGGTTCGCGCTGCGGGAACTCGGCGATGAAGCCGCCATCGCTGCCCAGCGACGGCACCGGCGCGTTGAGAATGCGGGCGCCGTCCAGCGGCGCGCCGGCGATGTCGCGCGCGTTGCCGATGAAGGTATAGGTCACCTCCAGCCCGATCGGCAGGGCGATCACCTTGCCCGGCGGCAGGAACGCATGCTGCGCCGCGCCCAGCCGTGCCACGCGCACGGCAACCTCACTGTCGTGCGCACTGAGGTCCTGCACATCCACACGGTGGCGCTGGTAGCCGCCCAGCGGCAGCAGGCGGCGCTGGCCGAAGCCGAGGGTCTGGCGGCGATTGTTGCCGGCACGTACCTCGGCAGCAGCGCCGCGCAGATCCAGGTCCAGCGCGTTGTCCACGCTGACCGCCACGCCGGCATCGGCACCGTACGCACCGCCCCAGAACAAGCCCTGGGCGGACAGCGCCACGCCGGAGGAATGATTGACGCTGTAGGACATCTCGCCGCCGCCGGGTTGCCGGTAGTACGACACGGCGGCGCCGGTCTGCCCCATCGCGTTGTCGAGGCGTGCGCTCACCAGCGCGTTGTAGCGGTCCTCAGTGCGTCCGCTCAGTTCACCGCTCAGCTCGCGTGCGACGCCGTCATGCTCCTGGCGCAGCGACTGCGACAGACCCAGGCGGTGGTCCGTCTCGCCGTGTGCCGGCCGCCGCATGTCCAGCGCCACGCGCTGCTGCAGACTGCCGTTCTCGATCCGCCGCAGCCGCGCCACGGTCAGGTTCAGATACACACCTCGATCGCGGTGGGCGCCAAGCCCGTTGCCGGTATCGTTGTCCTGCTGCCACACGCCCAGGCGGCTGCCCAAGGCCAGGCCGCGCCACTGCCGGGTGTGGCTGTAGCTGGCCTGTACGCTGCGCGCCGTCTGCGCCGGGCGCAGCGTGGGCACGGGCGGCGGCAGCAGCCCGGGCGGCAGACCGTTCCAGGCCTCGTCGCTGCCGTCGGGCAGCGTCCACTCCGGGGAGTGGCTGCGGCGTCGCGTGTGGCCCAGATACAGGCTGCCGCCGAACAAGGGTATCGATACCGAGGCGCTGAGCGAATCGGTGCAGCCGAAACGATCGCGCTGCAGTGGGGTACTGCCGCCGCAGGCACCGCCGCGCAGGCGCTGGCGGTAGAGGTTCCACGAGGCGACGTGGCGATAGCTCAGCTGCTGCTGCATGCCGTGACTTCCGTCGCCACCGCTGATCGCGCTGACCATCGCCTGCAGATCATGATCGCCCAGCCGCTGGCGGCCTTCCAGGCGAAGTTCGCCGTAGCCGGTATCGGCCACGCGGGCGACGCCGAGCGTCATGCCGTAGTTGCGCGTGAACGGCACGCGCAGCCCCGCCTGCAGGGCGGTATCCGAGGGCGCGGCGTCGCGCTCGCGCGCGCTGTGCGCCCGCCGCCGTCCGCCCTGTACGAACCACTGCACGCTGCGGTCGGACCAGTCGCCACCGCGGCTGAACGGCGCCTCTTCGCTACGCACGAAACGGCCGTCTTCGTAGATCCGCAGGGTGACGATGTAGGTGCCGGCGGGAAAGCGGCGGGTGTCCAGGTCGTTGACGCCGGCCTGGAGATAGAAGGTCTGCAGCAGGCGGTCGCCGTCGAACGCATCCACGCGCGCGTCGCGACCGAGCAGCACGGTCAGCGGCGTGGACGCGATGCTGGCGTCGGCATCCACATAGGCCTGTGTGGTGCCCACGCGCAGGCCTTCGAAACGGTCCAGCGGCAGCATGCCGAAGCTGAAGGTGCCGCCCTGCTGGCTGGACAGGTTGCGCCGGTCCATGCGTCCCAGCTGCAGGTAATGACGCTGCGCCAGGTCGTGGCGGTAGTAGAGATCGTCCAGGTGGAAGCGGTCGTGCGTATCGGCACCCTGGCGCGCCTGGCGGCTGGAGTTCCAACTGCCGCCGATATGTCCGTTGCGCAGCACGCCAAGCGCGCCGCTGCCCTGCATGTTCAGCGCCTGGTAGCCGTCGCCACCGCTGAGGTTGATGGTCTGCTGGTGCAGCAGTGCGTTCTGCGCCTGCTCGCTGACCTGGTGGAACGGCGACGGCGCGGCCGTCTGCTGCGGCAGCCACTGGCGTGCCGGGAAGAGCATCAGCACGCCCTCGCCTTCATCGAAAATGGCGCGCACCTGCGCGGGGTCGCCGGGGCTGTCGATCCAGCCGCAGCCCGGATTGGGCTGGCCGTACGGGCAGGCCAGGTGGCTGTTGCGCGGCAAGGGGGCCGCCAGCGCGGCCCGCAGCGCTTCCTGCGCGTCGGCCGCCAGGCCCAGTGCATTGAGCACCTGCACTGGCTGGTCCAGTTGCACGGTGTCCAGCGTGACCCATGCCGACCACAGGCCGGCCGAGCGCCCGAACAGGCGTACCTCGACGCGCTCGGCCTGGCCGGTGGCGAGATCTTCAAAGCCGGCCGGCACTGGCCGCGCCTGCACGGCCGGTACGGCCAGCGTCAGGGCGAGCGCGATCGCCAGCCGGGTCAGGGCGGGTGCAGATATCGACATGAGGGTAGGTGCAACCGATAGCCGGCCGGCCCGCGCACGGGCCGGCACGGTAGGAGGAGTTACAGGGTGCCGGCGCTCTGGGCGACGACGAGTGCCACGGTGCCGCTGTACAGACCGGCGTGGCTGATTTCACCGGAGGTCTTCTGCTGCACGCGCAGCGGCATGGCGATCGAAGCGCCCGGAATCGCGCTCTCGAACAGGTCGGCGGCGGCGAAGTCGATGGCGGTGGTATCCAGCTCGCGACCGTTGAGGCTCACCGCCAGGTCGACATTCTGGGCACCGGGGGCCGCCAGATCGGGACGCAGTACCGCGTCGGCGGCCAGACGCACGGTGACGTCCTTCTCGGTGTCGTTGCTGAAGATGCGCACATCCTCGCTCCACGGGGCCAGGCCAGCACCACCGGCGCGGTAGACCAGCTGCACCGCGTCGGGCAGCGCGGTGCCATCGGCCTTGAGCAGGGACAGAGTCGGATCGACGTTGGCCCACACGGTGATGTTGGCTTCCACTGCAGCGTTTGCCGACAGCGAAGCGCCGACGAGTGCCACGGCCAGCGCGGCCTTCTTGAAGATATGCGACATGGTTTCTCTCTCTGATGGTTTAAGGAGCCTCCGTAGTGGAAGCACTGCGGTACGAACGGGGCGTACCAGCAGCGCGGTCACGTTAGTCAATGAAATGTGATTTGGACATGCAACGATTCTTAAAACGAATGGATAATCCGTGCATCTGCGACAGCGCGCACGCGACGCGCGAATCACGCCAATTCCTACGCGGGGTTTTCACCACAGCGTCGTCATGCACGACTATCATTCCTACGCAAAAAAGCCTGTTTTTCCAGACTGTCGAACACGACATCGCGCAGGCGCGATTGCCCCACCTGCGCAGGCGGAATCCGCCATGACCTGGGCGTTCGATGTTCTCTGCCACGACGCACGACGATAATGTCGGGACGCATGCGACCCTTGGCGACGCGAATGCACGTCGACACCCGACATCAACGGGACGGAGCGGTGAAACGCCAGGGGTCTCGACACGTAAATCGCGATGCCCGTGTGGATGGAAACGAAGGCGGAGGTGACGGCCGCAGGCCGACGCGCGGAGCATGCGTCGGCACGGGCATCGCAGCCCAGCGCGCGACGCGCAAAAAAAAACGCCTCCTTGCGGAGGCGTTTTCTGCGTTGCAACGTCGGGGCGATCAGCCCTGGTAGTCGCGCACGTCGTGGCCGGTGTAGACCTGGCGCGGACGGCCGATCTTCATTTCCGGATCAACCTGCTGCTCCAGCCAATGCGCAACCCAGCCGGAGGTGCGGCCGAGGGCGAACATGACGGTGAACATTTCGGTCGGGATCTGCAGCGCCTTGTAGATGATGCCGCTGTAGAAGTCGACGTTCGGGTACAGCTTGCGGGCGACGAAGTAGTCGTCCTGCAGCGCGGCCTGCTCCAGCTTGACGGCCACGTCGAGCAGCGGGTCCTGCACGCCAAGCTGCTTGAGCACCTTGCCGGTCATTTCACCGATGACCTTGGCGCGCGGGTCGAAGTTCTTGTACACGCGGTGGCCGAAGCCCATCAGGCGGAAGCCGGAGGTCTTGTCCTTGGCCTTGAGCACAGCGCTTTCGACGTTGTCGGCCGAGCCGATCTCTTCCAGCATCTTCAGCACGGCTTCGTTGGCACCGCCGTGGGCCGGACCCCACAGCGCGGTGACGCCGGCAGCTACCGAAGCGTACGGGTTGGCACCGGTCGAACCGACCAGGCGCACGGTCGAGGTCGAGGCGTTCTGCACGTGGTCGGCATGCAGGATGACCAGCAGGTCCAGCGCCTTGACCACGTCCGGGTTCAGGTCGTACTGGCCATCGGCGGACTCGAAGGTCTGCTTCAGGAAGCGGCTGACGTAATCCAGCGAGGTGTCCGGCGTGTTGGCCGGCAGGCCCTTGCCGTGGCGGTAGATCAGCGCGGACAGCGTCGGCACCTTGGCGATCAGGCGCACGGCGGCCTGGCGGCGCTGTGCCGCGTCGGACAGGTCCAGCGACGCGTGGTAGATGCCCGACAGCTGCGCGATTGCGGCCGCCAGGATGGCCATCGGGTGGGCATCCTTGGCGAAGCTGGCGATCAGCGTGTTGATCGACGCATCGACGTTGGCCTCGGCGGCCAGCTCATCGGTGAAGGCCTTCAGCTGCGCGGCGTCCGGACGCTCGCCGTTGATCAGCAGGTAGACCACTTCGACGTAGCTGGACTTTTCCGAGAGCTGCTCGATGGGGTAGCCGCGATACAGCAGCACGCCCTTGTCGCCGTCAATGTAGGTGATGGCGGACTTGCAGCTGGCGGTGGCGGTGTAGCCGGAGTCGTAGGTGAAGAGACCGGTTTCCTTGGTCAGCTTGGAGATATCGACGCAATCGTTGCCAAGCGTGGGTTTGATGACCGGCAGAACAACCGACGTATCGCCGGCGTTGAGCGTGACCTGATCAAGATCGGACACTGTGTGCGCTCCTCAGGGGAAGGCGCCCACCCAAGCGCATGGGGCAGGCACGTGAAGGAAGTCCACAGCCTCTGCTGTGGATCACGTCATTATCGCACAGCACCATTTGCCACGCCCTAGGACGGAAGTCGTAGACGCAGGGCGTGCGCGCCCCGCTCCAGCAGGCATTCGCGGCTGCCGGGCCGACCGGCATGGACACTGCGTTGCTGCTGCAGCAACAATTTATGAACTGCCGTTCATTCGCCAGCAGGGTTCAAACAGGCAAAAAAAAACAACGGCCGCCTGGCGACCGTTGTTTTCATGCAGCAGCGTGGACCGCTTATTCGGCAGCAGCAGCCGGAGCCGGCTTGCCGAAACGCTTCTGGAACTTGTCGATACGGCCGCTGGTGTCGATCACCTTGTGCTTGCCCGTGTAGAACGGGTGCGAAGCGGACGAGATTTCGATCTTGACGAGCGGGTACTCCTTGCCGTCTTCCCACTGCACGGTTTCTTTCGTCGCCATGGTGGAGCGGGTCAGGATCTTGAAATCAGAGGTAACGTCCTGAAAAACGACGTCACGGTAGTTCGGATGGATATCGGCCTTCATGGACACACCGTAGAGAATATGAAAAACGTAAGCGCGGCATTATAGTCCCGGCGCCCTTCCAGGGCAAGCCGGGACCTCCGCTACATGAACAGGCCTGCCGTGGCGGCCTTACCGGACCCCGAGGGCGGCCCGGACCTGGGCTTCAAAGCGCCCCTGGTCGTAGGCCATCAGCAGCTGGGTATTGTCCGGCTGCCCCGTCTGGCGGTTCCAGTCGACAATGGTAGCACCCCGACTGTGGACACCGGCCAGTTCCACGTTCAACGGACGCGATTCAACCCGGATCGCCCCCTCCGGCTGCAGCGCCCAGGCCATCGCCAGGGCGTCGGCCGCAAACCAGCGCTCGCCGCGGCTGTCTTCGGACCACAGGCGGGTCTGGCGCGAGATCAGTTCGTAGAAGCGCGCCTTGTCGCTGTCGGCGGCCAGCCATTGCTCGACGTCCTTGTGCAGCAGGCCGTGGGCCACGGTGGCTTCCCAGTCCGCCACTTCGATCTGCGGGAAGCCGGTGAACACCACGTGCGCCGCTTCCGGATCGAAGGCGATGTTGAACTCGGCAGCCGGGGTGATGTTGCCGTGGCAGGTCACCGCCCCGCCCATCACCAGGAAGCGCTTCACGCGCTGCGGCAAGGTGGGGTCGAGCTTCAGCGCCAGCGCCACGTTGGTCAGCGGGCCCAGCGCGACCAGGAACAGCTCACCGGCGTACTGGTGCGACAGACGCAGGATCGCCAGCGCGGCATGCTCGGCCTCGGCGGTGCGGGCAGCGGGCGGCAGGTTGACGTCGCCGAAGCCATCGGCGCCATGCACGTGGGCGGCATCCACCGAGGGGTGCAGCAGCGGGTCGGCGCAACCGGCGAACACCGGCACATCGTCGCGGCCAGCCACTTCGCACAGTTTCAGGGCATTGCGGACCGTGTGGTCCAGGCCGACATTGCCGGCGGCGATGGTCAGGCCAACGATCGCGTGGCGTTCATCGGCGAAGGCCATCAACAGGGCCAGGGCGTCGTCGACACCCGGATCGGTGTCGATCAGCAGCGGAATCTTCTTGGTCATCTTTGCCGTCTTGATAATCGGCAAGGGACTTTCGCACCCTGTCATGACAAATACAAGGCGGGGGCTGATGCCCTGTCAGGCCGCCGCGTAGCGCACCGCCGAGCCGATCCAGCGCCGCACCACGGTGTCGGCCACCGCAGGCGCTTCGGCGAGCAGGCGCTCGGCCAGTGCGTGCACGCCGGGCAGCAGGTCGGCGTCTCGCGCCAGGTCGGCCATGCGGAACGCGGCCAGACCGGTCTGCCGGGTGCCGAGCAGTTCACCGGGGCCGCGCAGCTCCAGGTCCTTCTCGGCGATCAGGAAGCCATCGTTGGTCTGGCGCATGGTCTCCAGCCGCGCACGCGCCATGTTCGACAGCGGCGCCTGGTACAGCAGCACGCAACGCGACACTGCCGATCCGCGCCCGACCCGCCCGCGCAGCTGGTGCAGCTGCGCCAGGCCGAGCCGCTCGGCGTTTTCGATGATCATCAACGATGCATTGGGAACGTCCACGCCGACCTCGATGACCGTGGTGGCCACCAGCAGGTCGATCTCACCGGCCTTGAACGCAACCATCGTGGCCAGTTTTTCGCTGGCCTTCAGCCGCCCGTGCACCAGCCCCACGCGCACGCCCGGCAGCAGCGCCTGCAGCGATTCGAACGTGGCCTGTGCAGGCGTGGCATCGAGCTCCTCGCTCTCTTCGATCAGCGTGCACACCCAGTACACCTGCTGCCCTTCGGCACAGGCCACCGCGATGCGCTGGATCAGGTCCGGGCGCCGGTCGTTGTTGAGCGCGACGGTCTGCACCGGCGTTCGCCCCGGCGGCAGCTCGTCGATCGCCGAGACATCCAGGTCCGCGTACTCGGACATCGCCAGCGTGCGCGGAATCGGCGTGGCGGTCATCACCAGCTGATGCGGCACGCTGCGCCCGTCGGCGCCCTTGTCGCGCAGTGCCAGCCGCTGATGCACGCCGAAGCGGTGCTGCTCGTCGACGATGGCCAGCGCCAGATCCTTGAACACCACGCTGTCCTGCATCAGCGCATGGGTGCCGACCACGACCTGCGCCTCGCCCGAGGCCACTTCGGCCAGCACCTTGGCGCGCGCCTTGCCCGTGACCTTGCCGGCCAGCCAGGCCGTGCGCACGCCCAGGGGGTCGAGCCAGCCGCGCAGGTTGTTCAGATGCTGCTCGGCGAGCAGTTCGGTCGGCGCAGCCAGCGCCACCTGCTTGCCCCGCTCCACCGCCAGCATCGCCGCCATCGCCGCGACCACGGTCTTGCCCGAGCCGACGTCGCCCTGCACCAGCCGCAGCATCGGATGCGCCTTGGCCAGGTCCTTGCGGATCTGCTCGTACACGCGCTGCTGCGCACCGGTCAGCCGGAACGGCAGGCTCTCGCGCAGCCGCTCGACCAGGGCACCCTGCCCGCGCAGCGAGGGGGCGTGGTGCGCCTGCAGCGCCATGCGCTGGCGGCGCAGACTGAGGTGGTGCGCCAGCAGTTCCTCGATGGCCAGTCGACGTTGCGCCGGGTGGCGGCCGGCGGCCAACGCAGCCAGGTCCGCATCCGGCGGGGGACGGTGCACGGTCAGCAGCGCGGCGCGCAGTGACGGCAGCCCCAGCCCGGACAACCAGTCGGGCGGGAGCAGTTCCAGCGCGGCCTCGTCGGGCAGGCGATCCAGTGCCAGCCCGATGAACCGGCGCATCGTGGCCGGCCCGACGCCCTCGACGGCCGGATAGACCGGGTCGAGGCGGTCACCCAGTTCGTCATCCTCGTGGCTGCCCAGCACGCGGTAACTGGGATGCACGATCTCCAGGCCAAGCTGGCCCGGTTTGGCCGTGCCATAGCAGCGCACCCGCGCGCCCACCGCGAACTGCGCCACCTGCTGGGCGCGGAAGTGGAAAAAGCGCAGCAGCAGCGTGCCGTACGAGTCGTCCTCGATGGCCACCTTCAGCATCGGTCGCCCGCGGAACCCGCGCTCCACCGCGCTGACCCGGCCCTCCACCTGCGCGGCCATGCCGGGCTGGAGCTGGGCGATGGTGGTCAGCCGGGTGCGGTCTTCATAGCGCAGCGGCAGATGCAGCCACAGGTCCTGCAGCGAGGACAGGCCGCGCGCCGCCAGCTTGGCGGCCACGGCCGGGCCGACACCGGCCAGCATCGCCAGGGAGGCGTCGCCGGAAGGCGTCAGGGCCGGGGTGACCGCCGACTTGCGTGCCACGTGGGGGTCAGTCGATGACCATCACCGCGTCGACCTCGAAGTTGGCGCCCTTCGGCAGGCCGGACACTTCGATGGTGGAACGGGCCGGGAACGGGGCCTGGAAGTAGTCCTGCATGACAGCGTTGACCTTGGCGAACTCGCCCAGGTCGGTCAGGTACAGGCCAAGGCGCACGACCTGGTCCAGCGAGCCGCCGGCAGCTTCCGCCACGGCCTTGAGGTTGTCGAACGCGCGGCGCGCCTGGGCTTCGACATCACCGGCACCGACGATGTCGCCGGTCGCCGGATCCAGCGGGATCTGGCCGGAGAAGTACACGGTGTTGCCGGCGCGCACGGCCTGCGAGTAAGGGCCGATGGCGGCAGGCGCCTTTTCGGTGTTGATGATCTGGCGGGACATGGTCGCTCCGGTACTTGGGAAAACAGAGCGGTGATTGTACCAACCCGGTAGCGCCGGGCCATGCCCGGCGACGTTTGGTTCATGCCGCGCTGCGCGCTCGCCGGGCATGGCCCGGCGCTACCGGTGCACCATCCACTCATGGCCTCCGGGCCGGGCGCATCCGTAGACTGGCTGCTGATTCCTGTGGGACCAAGCCATGGCAAACGTGTTCGACTCCCCCTTCAAGGGCAAGCTGCTGACCGAAATGGTCACCAACCCCAACATCCTCGTCGGCCGCTACAGCTACTACTCCGGCTATTACCACGGGCACGGCTTCGACGACTGCGCGCGCTACCTGCTGCCTGATCGCGACGACGTGGACAAGCTGATCATCGGCAGCTTCTGCTCGATCGGAAGTGGCGTCAGCTTCATCATGGCTGGCAACCAAGGCCACCGGCACGATTGGGCATCGACGTTTCCGTTCTTCTACATGCAGGAAGAGTCGGCCTTTGCCGCGGCCAATGACGCCTTCAGGCCGGCCGGTGACACCGTGATCGGCAACGATGTGTGGATCGGCGCCGAGGCGATGATCCTGCCGGGACTGCGCATTGGCGATGGTGCCGTGATCGGTAGCCGGGCACTGGTGACCCGTGACGTAGCGCCCTACGCCATCGTGGGTGGCAACCCGGCCAAGGTGCTGCGCAGCCGGTTCGAAGCGGAGGACATCGCGCGGTTGCTGGAAATGGCCTGGTGGGAGTGGCCGCTGGCGCAGATCAAGGCGGCGATGCCGTTGCTGACCGCTGGGGATATCGGCGCGCTGCATGCCTACTGGCGCAAACACGTCGCGTGATGTCGCGGGGGTCAGAGCCCTCTCCGTTGGAGAGGCATCCGACCCCGGGTTCGCGTTACTGGCGGCGCACCGACTGCACGACCGACAGGCGGCGCAGGCGCCGCATCACTTCGGCCAGGTGGTTGCGGTCGCGCACCTGCACGTTGAAGCACAGCACGGCCGCGTTGAAGTCGCGGTCCAGGTAGTCCACCCGCTCGATGTTGGAATGGCTCTGGGCGATCGCGGCGGCCAGCTGCGCCAGCACGCCGGTCCCGTTCTCGACCTCGACCACCAGCGAGGTGTCGTAGTCGCCGGACACCGTGGTGTCCCAGCCGATCGGCACCCAGCGTTCGGGCGACTTGCGCAGCTCGGCCAGGTTCGGACAGTCCATGCGGTGGACCACGATGCCCTTGCCGGCGGTGTGGTAGCCCATGATGTCGTCGCCCGGGATCGGCTGGCAGCAGTTGGCGAAGGTGACCACACCGCGCTCGCTGCCGTTGATCAGGATCTTCTCCTGCGAATGCCGGGAATGCGCGCCGCCGCGCAGCTCGGCATAGGCCATCAGCGCCTGCGCGGCCTGGTTGGGCATCCAGTTGCCCAGCGCCACTTCGGCCAGCAATGCCTCCAGGCGCGGATAGCGGTGCTCGGCCAGGAAGGCATCGAGGCGGCCCTTGGGCAGCCGCTCCAGCGAGCTGTCCATCGCCTCCAGTGCGCGGTCCAGCATGCGATGGCCCAGCTGCACGGCGTCTTCGTGTTCGAGCTGTTTGAGCTGGTGGCGGATCGCGGTACGCGCCTTGGAACTGACCACGAACTCCAGCCACTGCGGCTTGGGCGTGGCCGAACGTGCGGTGATCACCTCCACGGTCTGGCCGCTGACCAGCTTGGTGCGCAGGGGAACCAGCTTCTTGTCCACGCGCGAGGCCACCGCCATGTTGCCCACGTCGGTGTGCACGGCATAGGCGAAATCGAGGGCGGTGGAGTTGCGCGGCAAGGCCAGGATCTTGCCCTTCGGGGTGAACAGGTACACCTCGTCCGGGAACAGGTCCACCTTCACGTTGTCGAGGAACTCCAGCGAGGAACCGGCGGCACGCTGCGAATCGATCAGCTCCACGATCCATGCATGCGCACGGCTCTGCGCGCTGTTGGGCGAGTCACCGCCGAACTTGTAGGTCCAGTGCGCGGCCACGCCGCGCTCGGCGATCAGATCCATTTCCTCGGTGCGGATCTGCACCTCGATCGGCGAACCATACGGCCCGAACAGCACCGTGTGCAGCGACTGATAGCCGTTGGCCTTGGGGATCGCGATGAAGTCGCGGAAGCGCCCGTCCAGCGGTTTGAAGGTGGCGTGCACCGCGCCCAGCGCGTGATAGCACTGCGGCACGCCGCGCACCACCAGGCGGAAGCCGAACACGTCCATCACCTGGTCGAAGGATTTGTTCTCGTCGCGCATCTTGTTGTAGATGCTCCACGGGGTCTTGATGCGGCTGACCAGGCGGTGCTCCAGCCCTTCCTTGGCCAGGCGCTGGCTCAGCTGCACTTCCACCTGCGCCATCGCCTCGCGGCGGACCACCGGCTGGCTGCGGATGTGCTTTTCCAGGATGGCATGGCGCCACGGATACAGCGCCTTGAAACCCAGGTTCTGCAGCTCGCTCTTGACCAGGCTCATGCCCAGGCGCTGTGCGATCGGGGCGTAGATCTCCAGTGTCTCGCGCGCGATGCGGCCACGCGCTTCGCGGCTCTGCGCGCCCAGCGTGCGCATGTTGTGCAGGCGGTCGGCCAGCTTGATCATGATCACGCGCAGGTCGCGCGACATCGCCAGCAGCATCTTGCGGAAGCTCTCGGCGGCCGCTTCCTGGCGGTCGCGGAACTTCAGCTTGTCCAGCTTGGTGACACCATCCACCAGTTCGGCCACGGCCTCGCCGAATTCGGCGGCCAGTTCCTCGCGGGTCAGCGGGGTATCTTCGATGGTGTCATGCAGGATCGCGGCGATCAGCGCTTCCACGTCCAGGCCCAGCTCGGCCAGCACCTGCGCCACCGCCACCGGATGGGTGATGTAGGGCTCACCGGATTTACGGGTCTGGCCGGCGTGCGCCGAGGCCCCCACTTCCCAGGCGCGGCGCAGCAACGGCAACTGCTCCGGCGGCAGGTAGTGCGCCGCGCGTTCGAGCTGGAGGACATAGTCGGGTACGGCCGCGCCGGGGGGCGAGGCGACCTTGGCAGTGGGGCCTGGATTCATGGTCAGAAGACTATTCCAGCCACGTGATAACGGCAAATTATTGCGTCATGGCCGAACCCTGCCCCTCACATGCAGACAGCCCGCCAAGGGCGGGCTGTCTGGGGCAACAACGATGCATCGCGCGGGCGATCAGTCGTCGTTCTTGGACATGTCTTCGTCGGCAACGACTTCGGCAGCAGCCCATTCCAGTGCTTCACGCTCGGCACGCTCGCGCTCGGCCTTCTCGACTTCGTCGATCAGGGCGTTGTCGATCTTGCGGGCGGCAATCTCGCGCAGCGCCAGCACGGTCGGCTTGTCGTCGGTTTCGCTGTTGTCCAGGGTGGCCTGGACGCCATTGGCCAGCTGACGGGCGCGCTTGGACGCCATCATGACCAGCTCGAAACGGTTGTTCACGACTTCCAGACAATCTTCTACGGTGATGCGGGCCATGCGGGCTCCCGGCAGCCGGCGAGGGCTGCTCAATCGAATGAGGGAAAGGGGACGGATTGTACCGGCGGGGGCTGGACAAAATCAAGCCAACCCGCTACCCGCCCCTTGTGAATCAGTCAGTTGTGGCCGCATCCTGGGTCAGGAGGGCCTGAATCAGGCCCGCATGGCGGACCTTCTGGGCCTCCCGCCGCAGCCGGCTGGCGGTGAAGATGGCACACAGCTCGTCCACGGCGGTCTCGAACACCTCGTTGACGATCACGTAGTCGAAGTCATTGAAATGCAGCATTTCCTCGCGTGCGGCCGCCAGGCGCTGGGCGATCACCGCCTCGCTGTCCTGCCCACGCTTGCGCATGCGGTCTTCCAGGGCCTGCCGGGACGGCGGCAGGATGAATACCGTGACCGTACCGGGCACCAGCTGGCGCACCTGCTGGGCGCCCTGCCAGTCGATCTCCAGCAGCACGTCCTGGCCGGCGGCCAGCTGCGGTTCCACCGACTGCCGGGCAGTGCCCTTCCAGTCGCCGTGCACCCAGGCATGTTCGAAGAAATCGCCGGCGGCGATCATGCGCTCGAACTCCGCGGCACTGACAAAGTGGTAGTGCTCGCCGTTGATCTCGCCGGGGCGGGTCGCACGCGAGGTGAACGAGATCGACAGGGCGATCTGCGGGTCGCGCGCCAGGGTGGCATTGACGATGCTGCTCTTGCCGGCCCCGGAGGGCGCGGCCACGATGTACAGGGTGCCGCGTGCGGGCTCGGCGGTCTGCGTGGGCTGGCTGCTCATTCGATGTTCTGCACCTGTTCGCGGATCTGGTCGATCAGCACCTTCAGTTCGACAGCCGCGTTGGACGTGCGGCTGTCCACGGACTTGGAGCCCAGCGTATTGGCTTCGCGGTTGAACTCCTGCAGCAGGAAGTCCAGGCGGCGGCCGACCGGCTCGCGCTGCGTCAGCACGCGGCGGATCTCCACGATATGGCTGCCGAGGCGGTCCAGCTCCTCGTCCACGTCCAGCTTCTGCAGCCACAGCACCAGTTCCTGCTCGGCGCGACCAGGATCGACCGGATGCGGCAGATCGGCCAGGCGGGCCGACAGCTTGGCGCGCTGGCCCTCGCGGATCAGCGGAATCAGCGTGGTGACCTCGGCGGCGATGCGCTCCACGCCGTCCACGCGCTCCTGGATGGCCGTGGCCAGCTTGTCGCCTTCACGCTCACGCGCGGCCACGAAGCCGTCCAGCGCGGTATCCAGCAGCGCCAGCGCCTCGGCCTGCAGGGCCGCGGCATCGACCGCTTCGCCCTGCATCACGCCCGGCACCTGCAGCAGTTCGGTGAAGCTGACCTGCAGGCTGGGGAACCCGGGCGCCAGGCGCCGGGACAGCTCGCCCAGCTGGGCCAGCAGCGCGTCGTTGACCACCAGCGCACCGGTGACCTCCGGGGCACGCAGGCGCACCACCAGGTCGATCTTGCCGCGGCTGCAACGGGAAGCGACGCGCTCGCGCAGCTGCGGTTCCAACGCACGCAGTTCTTCAGGCAGGCGCACGCCCACCTCCAGGAACCGGTGGTTGACCGAGCGCAGCTCACAGGCCAGCGTGCCCCAGCGGGTGGCGCGCTCGCCGCCGGCATAGGCGGTCATGCTTCGAATCATGCGGGTTTCCGGTGCTCTCAAAGTGCAAATGGTACCCTAGCGGTCTTCTCACGGCCTCCTCGCCCGCCGGTCTCCGGCCCGGGCGCGGTTCCGCATCCCCCGTCCTACCCGGAAGCCAAGCATGTCCGATCCCCGTCCCAGTGGCCGCCAGGCCGACCAGCTGCGCGAAGTGCGCATCGAGCGCGCCTTCACCCGCCATGCCGAAGGCTCGGTGCTGGTCAGCTTCGGTGAGACCCGCGTGCTGTGCACCGCCAGCGTGGAAAACCGCGTGCCGGGTTTCCTGCGCGGCAAGGGCGAGGGCTGGGTGACGGCCGAGTACGGCATGCTGCCGCGTTCGACCCACACCCGTAACGACCGCGAAGCCGCCCGTGGCAAGCAGGGCGGCCGCACGCTGGAGATCCAGCGCCTGATCGGCCGCACCCTGCGCGCCTGCATCGACCGCGGCGCGCTCGGCGAACGCACCATCACCCTGGACTGCGACGTGCTGCAGGCCGACGGCGGCACCCGTACCGCGGCCATCACCGGCGCCTACGTGGCCCTGGTGGACGCGGTGAACTTCCTGCTCAAGCGCGGCGACATCAAGCGCAACCCGATCGTCGGCGCGGTCGCGGCGGTCTCCGTCGGCGTCTACCGCGGCACCCCGGTGCTGGACCTGGACTACGCCGAGGACAGTGACTGCGATACCGACATGAACGTGGTGATGAACGACGGTGGCGGCTTCATCGAGCTGCAGGGCACCGCCGAAGGCCATGCCTTCCGCCGCGACGAACTGGACGCGCTGCTGGCACTGGCCGAGACGGGCATCCAGGCGCTGTTCGCGGCACAGCAGGCCGCCCTGGCGTCGGCATGAACCGGCGCATCGCCCTGACCACGCTGGTGGTGGCCGATTACGATGAGGCCATTGCCTGGTACACCGGCAAGCTCGGCTTCACCCTGATCGACGACATCGACCAGGGCGACAAGCGCTGGGTGGTGGTCGGCCCGACCGACGGCAGCGCCGCCGCCCTGCTGCTGGCCCGCGCCAGCAATGACGAGCAGCGCGCACGCATCGGCAACCAGACCGGGGGCCGCGTCGGTTTCTTCCTGAACACCGATGACTTCCACCGCGATCATGCCGCCATGACCGCGCAGGGCGTGGTGTTCCTCGAACCCCCGCGCGAAGAGGCCTACGCCACCGTCGCGGTGTTCGCCGACCTGTACGGCAACACCTGGGACCTGCTGGAGCCGAAATGAAGACACTGGTACTGGCCAGCGGCAACGCCGGCAAGCTGAAGGAACTGCAGGCCATGCTCGGCGACCTGCCGCTGCAGATCGTGGCGCAGGGCGAGCTGGGCGTGGAGGATGTGCCCGAAACCGGCCTGACCTTCGTCGAGAACGCGCTGATCAAGGCCCGCCATGCGTGCGCCAGCACCGGCCTGCCGGCCCTGGCCGACGACTCCGGCCTGATCGTGGACGCGCTGGATGGCGCGCCCGGCCTGTACAGCGCGCGCTATGCCGGCAGCCCGACCAACGATGCCGCCAACAACGCCAAGCTGCTCGAGGCGATGCGCGATGTACCGGCCGAACGCCGTACCGCGCGCTTCTACGCGGTGATCGTACTGCTGCGCCACGCCAACGACCCGCAACCCGTGATCTGCGAAGGCAGCTGGGAAGGAACCATCATCGATGCGCCACGCGGCAGCAACGGGTTTGGTTACAACCCGGTGTTCCTGGACCCGGTCCGCGGCCTGACCGCGGCGGAGATGGACCCGGCACAGAAGAACGCCATCAGCCATCGGGCCATCGCACTGGCCAGGCTGCGCGGATTCCTCGCCAGCGCATGAGCGACGGGGCGCGCCGCGAGTTCCATGCGAACGGACGCAGCTTCCAGGTGCTGCTCGCCCTGCTGATGCTGGGCGTCCTGGTCGTGATGGGCGGTACGTCCCTGCTCGGATCGGACAGCAGCGACCCGGCGCATCGGACCCCGTGGGGCTTCCTGTTCGGCCTGGTCGGCAGCATGTGGCTCCTGCTCGGCGTCCTGTTCGCGGTAATGAGCCGGCAACGCGTGGTCATCGGGACCGATGGCCATATCGAGGTCAAAAGCGTGCTCAATGGCTTCCGCACGCGGCGCTTCCATGTCCGTGAGGTGGCCGCGCTGCACTATGGCAACTGGCAACACAGCACCCAGTCGGTGGTCAGCGAACTGGGCGTGGCCCTGCGCCCCGCTCCACACCGGCAGTGGCAGCATGTGCGGGTGATGAACACGCACGTGGCCGACGGGGGTGCGCTGGCACTGTTCCGCGCCATCGCCGCTGCGGTGCACGCCGCCCAGCCCGAGCTCTCCCTTCCCCGCGAACTGGCGCCTGACAACGGCGCCCTCTCCCCGAGCCACGCCGCACGGCAACGTCCATGAACACCCCCTGCAATCACCTCCCCGGCGAAGCCTGCACCGACCACGACCACGATCACGATCATGAGGCGCGGCTGGTCCCGCCGCCGCTGTCGCTGTACGTGCACCTGCCCTGGTGCGTGCGCAAATGTCCGTACTGCGATTTCAACTCGCATGCGGCCAAGGGCGAACTGCCGTTCGACGCCTATATCGATGCGCTGATCCGCGACCTGGACCAGGACCTGCCACTGGTCTGGGGCCGGGTGGTCAACAGCGTGTTCTTCGGTGGCGGCACGCCCAGCCTGTTTCCACCGGACGCGATCGACCGCTTCCTGCAGGCAGCGGCTGCGCGGCTGCGCTTCGCACCGAATCTGGAAGTCACCCTGGAAACCAATCCGGGCACCGCCGAGCACGGCCGTTTCGACCGCTACCGCGCGGCCGGCGTGAACCGCATCAGCTTCGGCATCCAGACCTTCAACGACGAGGCGCTCAAGCGCCTGGGCCGCATCCACGACAGCGGCGAGGCCGAGCGCGCGGTCAAGCTGGCGCAGGACGCCGGCTACGACAACTTCAACATCGACCTGATGTACGCGTTGCCGCAGCAGACTCTGGGCCAGGCCGAGCACGACCTGGAACGCGCGTTCGCGCTGCAGCCCACGCATCTGTCGCATTACCAGCTCACCCTGGAGCCCAATACGGTGTTCTTCGCCCGGCCGCCGCAGGGCATCCCGGACGAGGATTCGGCGTGGGACATCCAGGAGCACTGTCAGCGTCTGCTGGCCGACGCCGGCTATGCGCATTACGAGGTCAGCGCCTATGCGCGGCCGGGACGGCAGAGTGCGCACAACCTGAACTACTGGCGTTTCGGCGATTACCTGGGCATCGGCGCCGGCGCGCACGGCAAGATCAGCAGCGGCGCCGGGCAGAACGTGCTGCGCCGCTGGAAGCACAAGCATCCGCAGACGTTCATGGAGACCGCCGGCACGGCCGCATCGATCGGCGGCGACGACATCATCGATGCCGACCGCCTGCCCTTCGAATACATGCTCAACCTGTTGCGCCTGCACGAAGGGTTTGGCCTGCGCGATTTCGAATCGCGCACCGGGTTGGCGCGGGCACAGATAGCCGCACCGTTGCAGACTGCAGTAGCGCGCGGGTGGATGACCATGACAGGCGACCATGCGCAGCCCACCGAACTGGGCCGGCGCTTCACCAACGACGTCGTCGAACTGTTCCTCCCCTGACGCCGGGTTCTTCCCGGTTTGTTGCAGGTGGCATGGACCACACGGAACGCAGCCGGGCAGCACCCGGCTCCGTGGCGGCCCGCGGCCGGGGCGCCTTCACGCACCATGTGGCGGCAAACCGGGGAAACCGTTAGATTCCGGGTACTCAGGGGAGCCGGAACCACCACGGATGTCTGCGTCCGCACCTTCATCGTTTCAGGCCGACAGCGCGCGCTTTGCCAGCGTCGATGCGCCGCCGCGCGTGCGCCGGCTGCTGGCCGCCCTGCACGCGCAGGCGGTACAGACGCTGAGCAACCCGCTCAAGCTGACCATCGTCGAGCTGGAGCGTGAGTTGTTCCGCGATGCGGAACGCGCACGCAACAGCCAGATCCAGGCCGACATCTACGCCCAGGCGCGGCAGCTGCACGAGGTGAACGCCCTGTTCGCGCCGCGCTTCCTGGCCGCCCTGGCCGACGCGCTGGCGCAGCTGCGCCAGCCGCGACAGGCACACCGCCCGGTGGCCGCCGCCACGCCGGTGTCGGCCAATACCCTCACCCTGGTCACCGATACCGACATCGACCGCGATATCGTGCTGGCCGACATCACCCGGCGCGAAGCCCTGCGGTCGGCCAGCGCGCTGCAGCTGCTGGGCCAGCGCTTCGGCGTCCTCGCGGCCGGCCCGGCGTTCGACGTGGAAGATCTGCCCTTCGGCCCGTACGTGCTGTGCCGGATCGCGCGCGAGCTGGGCGAACAGTTCTCGCTGGGGCTGGAGACCCAGCTGGCGTTGTTCCGTGTGTTCGACCGCCAGCTGATCGAGCGTCTCGGCGAGCTGCTGGAGCGCGCCAACATCCTGCTCGGCCACGAAGGCGTGCTCCCCGGCCTGGTCTATACCCCGTATCTGGCCCGTTCGGCGACCACCCGCCGCATCGTCACCGGCGCCGAGCGTGGATCGCCCGCCCGTGCCGGCGGCACCGGCGCGCGGCCGCTGACCGGCTGGGGCGGTGCCACGCCCGCCGGTGCCTGGGCGGCCATGACCAGCGAAGCGATGGCGGCCCTGCCACGTTCGCTGCAGAACGCCACGCTCGCACCGATGACCGCCGCGGGGGCCGGTGCGGCGGTACCGGCATCCGCTGGCACCGGTGCGGCCGGTCCGGATCTCACGGCACCGGCGATGGCGGCCCTGCACCAGTTGCTGGGCGCCGCGCGCCAGGCCAACGCCGGGGCAGCACCTGCGGACGGCGGCGGTGCCGCGACGCCGGGCGGACCGGCCACGGCGGGTGCGCCCGGTTCCGCCTCCCAGCTTCCCGCGCAACCGGCGCCAGCCAGCACCGCCGTTCCGATTCCGGACGAGGCCCTGCAGGCCACCCTGGCACGCCTGCAGGGCCAGACCGCACACGCGGCGGGCACCCGCCGCAGCATGGCCGACCTGCACAACGCGCTGCTGGCCCAGGTACGCGCCGACCACGGGCCGCAGGCGGCGCTGACCATCAAGGACAACGACACCTTCGACCTGCTGGACATGCTCTACGGGCAGATCCAGCGCGAAGTCCGCCATGACGCGGCCGCCGCCGACCTGCTGACCCGTCTGCAGGTGCCGGTGGCGCGCGCAGCGCTGTCCGACCCCGCCTTCTTCGTGCGCGACCAGCACCCGGCCCGCGAACTGCTCAATGCCGTGGCCGAAGCAGGGGCCACCTGGCTGGGCGAGGAGGATGTCGATCCGCAGCTGGTGGCCAAGCTCAGCCACGCCGTCGACCAGGTGGTACAGAACTACAAGGGCGATACGGCGGTATTCGACGCTGCCAACGACGACATCCAGCAGCATTTCCGCGCACTGGCGCACAAGGCCGAACTGGCCGAACGCCGGCACGTGGAGGCGGCACGCGGCAAAGAGCGCCTGGAATCGGCCAAGCAGCAGGCCAGCGCCAGCATCGAGCAGCTGTGCGCGCAGGCCGCGCCGCCGCGCTTCGTGCAGTCCCTGCTCAAGCAGGCCTGGTCGGACACCCTGACCCTGACCCTGCTGCGCCACGGCGAGGAGTCGCCACAGTGGCAGCAGCGCCAGGAGGAAACAGCCCGCATCGCCGCCATCACCTGCCAGCCGCCGGGCGCTGCGGACAGCGACACCGCGCTGGGTGAGCAGGTCGAAGCCGCGCTGCTGCAGGTGGGGTACCACCAGGACGAGGCCGCCGCGATCGCCCGTCGGCTGTCCACGCCCGGTGGCGAGGACGACAGCACGTCGCGGACCGAACTGACCGCGCGCCTGAAAGCGCGCACCCGCCTCGGCGAACAGGCCGACAGCGCCGACCCGCGCAAGGTCGCACCGCTGGCGCGCAGCACGGCCGAGGAAGACTGCTACCGCCAGCTGCGCACGCTGCCGTTCGGCACCTGGTTCGAGTTCACCACCAACCAGCAAGGTGACGTGCGCCGCCAGCGCCTGTCCTGGTACAGCCTGGTCACCGACAACGCATTGTTCGTCACGCCGCGTGGGCAGAAGGCCGGCGAGCACTCGCTCGACGCCCTTGCCCGCCTGATGGCGCACGGCCAGGCGCGCATCGTCACCGAAGACAAGGGCCGGCTTATCGACCGCGCCTGGCAGGCCACCCTGCGCACCCTGCGCTCGCTGGCAGGCGCCGGCACTCCGGAGGCATCGGCATGAATACCCCCGACACGCGACGCGCGCCCCGCCGCCAGGTGGCCGAGCTGGTGCCGGTCACCGACTGCATGGCCGAGACCATTATCGGCCGCCTCGGCAACGTCTCCGAAACCGGCATGCTGATGCTGGCCTCCGTGCCGATGCACGAGGATGCCCTGTACCAGCTGCAGTTCGCCATTCCCGGGCCGCACGGCCAGCCGCGCGTGCTCGATGTGGGCGCGCACCTGCTGTGGAGCGAACAGACCCATGCGCCCGGCCAGGCCTGGGTGGGCTTCCGCTTCCTGACACTGAGCCGCGAACACCGCGAACAGCTGCGCGACTGGATCGCGCAGGAATCTTCGGCAGTGTGAGTGCCGGTTCCGGCACAGCGCCGCCGGCGCGATTGCGGCAGAATCAGGGGCTGCACTCCGCACTGTCGAACGAGCCCCCGTGATGAACCAGCCAGACCTCGGCGCCCTGTATTCCCACCACATCGGCGTGCTGTGCCGGCGCGCGGATGAAGCGCTGGCGCGCGGCGGTTTCGACCACCTGGTGATTCCCAGCGGCACCCAGCACTACCAGGCGTTCGACGACCGCGACTATCCGTATGCGGTCAACCCGAACTTCAAAGCCTGGCTGCCGCTGACCAAGGTCCCCAACAGCTGGCTGGTGTACACCCCGGGCAAGCGCCCCACGGTGATTTTCCACCAGCCGTTCGACTACTGGCACGTGGTGCCCGACGCGCCCAACGGCTGGTGGGTGGAGCATGTGGACATCGCGATCATCCGCACCCCCGAGGAAGCGCTGACGCTGCTGCCCAGGGACATCGCGCGCTGCGCGATCCTCGGTGAGCCGCAGAGCGCGCTGGGTACCGTGGTGCCGAACAACCCCGAGCCGGTATTGAGCTACCTGGACTGGCACCGCGCCAGCAAGACGCCGTATGAAATCGCGTTGATGCGCCAGGCCCAGCGCCTCGGCGTGCGCGGCCACCGCGCTGCCGAAGCCGCCTTCCGCGCCGGCGCCAGCGAGTTCGAGATCCACATGGCGTACTGCCGTGCGGTCGGCCAGGACGCCAATGAACTGCCCTACGGCAACATCATCGGTCTCAACGAACACGCCGCGGTACTGCATTACACCGACCTGGGGCGCACCGCACCGCAGCCGCTGCGCAGCTTCCTGATCGATGCCGGCGCCAGCGCGCACGGTTATGCCAGCGACATCACCCGCACCTATGCGGCCGCCGGCCACGACGAGTTCCAGGCGATGATCGACGCGGTCGACACCGCGCAGCAGGTCATGTGCGCCGGGGTGCGTGCGGGGGTGGACTACAAGCAGCTGCACATCGACGCGCACCTGTCGCTGATGGGCATCCTCAAGGACGTCGGCGTGCTCAAGGTCTCTGCCGAGGCCGCCCTGGCCACCGGCGTCAGCGCCGCGTTCTTCCCGCACGGCCTGGGTCATCTGATCGGCCTGCAGGTGCACGATGTCGCCGGCTTCGCCGCCAGCGACCGCGGCGGCCGCGTCGAACGCCCGCAGGGCCACCCCTACCTGCGCCTGACCCGCGTGCTGGAGCCGGGCATGGTGGTCACCATCGAGCCGGGCCTCTACTTCATCGACATGCTGCTGGACGAAGTGAAGCAGGCCGGCAACGCCGACAGCATCGACTGGGGCCGCGTGGACTTCTTCCGCCCGTATGGCGGCATCCGTATCGAAGACGAGGTGCTGTGCACCGACGGCGACGCCGACAACCTCACCCGCCCTGCCTTCGCCGCCGCGGATTGACCAGCCGCGGGTAGAGCCGACCGCTGGTCGGCTATCGCGCGCAGCGCGGGGTGTCGCGATGCCGGCGCGGAGAGCAGCCGACCAGAGGTCGGCTGTGCGGGGCGATGCGGCGTTGATCGGCAACGCCGCGCCCCGGGCCGGCTCAGCGCGCGGCCATCTCCGCTTCGATCTCGTCCGCGCTGCGCGCCAAGGCGGCGGTCAGCACCTGGTGGCCGTTGTCGGTGATCAGCACATCGTCCTCGGTGCGGATGCCGATGCCGCGCCAGCGCGCCTCCACGGTGCGATCATCGACCGAGACATACAGACCCGGCTCGATGGTGAACACCATGCCCGGTTCCAGCATCCGCGAGTCGCCAGCCAGGCGGTAATCGCCGACATCATGTACATCCAGCCCCAGCCAATGGCCGGTCTTGTGCCGGTAAAAGCGCTGGTAATGACCCTCGGCGATGTTCTCTTCCAGGCTGCCCTTCAGCAGTCCCAGCCGCAGCAGGCCTTCGGTGAGCGTTTCCACCGCCGCCAGGTGCCCGGCCTCGTACGCCTGGCCCGGGCGCGCCTGGGCCAACGCGGCCGCCTGCGCCGCGCCCACCAGATCGTGCAGCGCACGCTGTTCGGGCGTGAAACGGCCGTTGACCGGGAAAGTCCGCGTGATGTCGCTGGCATACCCGCGGTACTCGGCGCCGGCGTCGATCAGGACCAGATCACCGTCGCGGCTGCAGGCAGTGTTGTCGCGGTAATGCAGGATGCAGGCGTTGGCGCCGGCCCCGACAATGCTGCCGTACGCGGCCCAGGCATCGTTGGCGCGGAACTGGCGTTCCAGGTCGGCCTGCAGCTCGTACTCGTGGATGCCTGGCCGCGCCACCCGCATCGCGACGCGATGCGCCTGCACGCTGATGTCCGCCGCGCGCTGCATCAAGGCGATCTCGGCCGCAGACTTGAACAGGCGCTGCTCATGCAGCAGGTGGCCCAGCTCCAGGAACTCGTGCGGCGGCTGGGCGCCATGACGGACCTGGGAGCGCACGCGGTTGACCCAGCCGATCAGCTTGAGGTCGAACTCCGCATCACGGCCGAAGTGGTAATACACCCGCGAACGGCCCTCGAGCAGGCCCGGCAGGATGTCGTCCAGATCGTCGATGGGGTACGCATCGTCCATGCCGTAGCGCGACACCGCGCCCTCCTGGCCGGCGCGTGCGCCATCCCAGGCCTCGCGGTCGGCATCGCGCTCGCGGCAGAACAGGATCACCTCGCCGTGGCGGCGTCCGGGGATCAGCACCAGCACCGCTTCCGGCTCGGGAAAGCCGGACAGGTACCAGAAATCCGAGTCCTGGCGGAACGGATAGTGGGTATCCAGGCTGCGCACGCGCTCGGCGGCGGCCGGCAGCACCAGGATCGCGTCGTCGCCGGCCATTTCCATCAACTGGCGGCGGCGACGGGTGTATTCGGCGGCGGAGATGCCGGTCAGCTGCCGGATATCCATCTCAGTTCAGGCGCTGCCGATGGCGCGCGGCCATGACGCAGTCCCCGTGCAGCAGCAGCACCGCCACGCGGATGAACTCCTCGATTTCGGCCAGCGCATCGTCGTCATCGTCGTTGCCGCTTTCAAAATCCTCGCTCGACGCCTGGGCCAGCTTGGCCAGGTCGTTGAGCGCCTCTTCGCCTTCCTCGGACAGCGTCGGGCGGCGACCACCCGCGCCCAGCCCGAAGCCGCCCAGGAACGCGCGCGCCCAAGTGAACAGGGCGTCGGCCTGCGCGGCAGTGTCGCCGGCATCGGACAGCAGCAGCTCGAAGGCGAAATCACGGTCTTCCAGCTGGGCCACACTGGCCTCCAGCAGACGCGACAGCGCGTCGCCCTCTGCCGGCACCGGCAGGGCGTCGTCGGCCAGCACCCGCGCCGGCCATTCGCGCACCGGCGCACCACCGGCGGACAGCCAACCGCACAGGCCGCCGTGGAGTTCAGCGGCGCTGGCGCCCAGGCCCAGGGCCTGGCTGGCCTGGTTTACGTCGTCGACACTCGGAAGTTCGGTCATCTTGGGGCTCGATCAGAAAAAGGTGCCACCGCAGCCGATCACCACGGTTTGTGAGCGCGACAGTGTAGCAATCCGGCCGTCTTCCCCGGGTCGTTGCCGTGCGTCCGGGCTGCCCGCGACAGACCCCGGCCCGGACCGCCGCACGCCCCCGTCATTATTCGCTTGACCGCCCTGTACGCCCTTGCCTATCGTGCCGCTCATGGAACCCGCCGACGCCATCGCCCAGTTGCAGGCCTTCGCCGCACGCGTGGAGGCGTTGCTTGAGCGCAACCAGCGCCTGGCCGAGGAGAACCGCAGTCTCCGCCACCAGCAGGAACAGCTGGTGGCCGAGCGGTCCCAGCTTCTGGCCAAGAACGAGCAGGCCCGCTCCCGGGTCGAAGCGATGATCACCCGCCTCAAGTCCCTGGAGCAGCACACATGAGCCAGACCGAACCGGTCAGTGTCCGCATCCTGGACCGCGAGTACACGGTGGGCGTGGGCGCCGAGGAACGCGAAAGCCTCACGGCGGCGGCCAGGCTGCTGGACGCCAAGATGCGCGAGATCCGCGGCAGCAACCGCATGGCTGCGGTGGACCGGGTGGCGGTGCTGGCCGCGCTCAACCTCGCCCATGAGCTGCAGCAGCTGCGCGACGACCATGCCCGCCAGGCGGTGGCGCTGCAGCAGACGCTGGCCGACCTGAACCGGCGTCTGGACCGCGCCATCGACGGCGCCTGACCGCGCGTGGAACATCGCCACGCGTGCGGCGATGAACACGCGCCTGTCATCGATCTGAATTCTCCTGCAATCCAACCGACGAACGGCCTATCCCCCGGCGCGCGCTTGGCTATAATGGCGACGCGTTCTCTGCTGTGAACGACGGCGTGTGCAAACATTCGCCTTGTCCCTTAATTACGACCACGGGTGCGCGACGGCGCCGGGAGTGCAGGTCCGCCTTGTAGCGGGAAGCCCGAAGGAACCCCAGCGTACCCACTTGAACCCCGGGTTCAAGGTCGTTTCGCACGCATCGTCACCGCGGAGAATGCAATATTCCGGCAAGAGCGACGTTCCCCTGGAGCGTCGCTCTTGTTTTATCCGCCGCTCTCCTTCCATGACCTGGACCCCGGCATGACCGACCCGCGCCTGGCCCTGCGCCAGCAGTTGCGCCACGCCCGTCGAGACCTCCCCGCCGCGCACCGCCTGGCCGCTGCCGACACCCTGGCCGATGCGCTGCTGTCGTTGCCGTTCGCCCCCACCGCAGGCCATGTCGCCGGTTACTGGGCGATGGATGGCGAGATCGCCCTGCACCGCTGGCAGATGCAGTTGCCCGACAACGTGGTCTATTGCCTGCCGGTACTGCATGCGCAGACGCTGCGCTTCGCGCCTTGGCGCCCCGGGCAGCCGCTGACCGCCAACCGGTTCGGCATTCCCGAGCCGGACATGCCGATCGCGCAGACCCTGGCGCCCGAGGAGATGGCGCTGGTGGTGGCACCGCTGGTCGGATTCGACAGCCAGTGCCGGCGACTGGGCATGGGAGGCGGCTGGTATGATCGCAGCTTCGCATTCCGGCAGGCGCGCCAGGCCCCGCCGTGGCTGGTCGGCGTCGGATTCTCGATCCAGCAGGTGGACGCCCTTCCGGTCGCGCCCTGGGATGTCCCGGTCGATGCGATCTGCACCGAACTGTCCACCCTTGTTCCCGCGCCGGTCCACGATCGGCACCCACCGCGATAGAGATGGCATGACCGCACGCAAGCGCTACTGGCTGATGAAGTCCGAACCGGACGCCTTTTCCATCGACGATCTGCAGCGCGTCGGTCGCGAGCCTTGGAACGGCGTGCGCAACTACCAGGCGCGCAACTTCATGCGCGATGGCATGAAGGTCGGCGATGGCGTGCTGTTCTACCACTCCAACACCAAGGTCCCCGGCATCGTCGGGCTGGCCACCGTGGCCAGCGACGCCTACCCGGACGAGACCCAGTTCGACGCCGGGTCGGACTATTACGATCCCAAGGCCACCCGCGAAGAACCGCGCTGGCTGCTGGTGGACGTGGCCTTCGAGCGCAAACTGCGCAACACGATTTCGCTGGACGAGATCAAGCTGCATGCCGATGCGCTGGGCGAGGGGTTCCCGCTCATCGCGCGCGGCAACCGCCTGTCTATCCTGCCGGTGACAGCAGCGCAATGGAAAACGCTGCTGTCGCTGGAAAAGCACTGACCCTTTTCTTTCCTCCTCGTCACCAAGAGTTCTCCGCCATGTCCGAAGCCAAGCGCCTGGCCGCCGAAAAAGCCCTGGAATACGTCGAAGACGGCATGATCGTCGGTGTCGGCACCGGGTCCACCGTTGCCTACTTCATCGACGGTCTGGCCCGCATCAAGCACCGCATCAAGGGCACCGTGTCCAGCTCCGAGCAGAGCACCGCGCGCCTGCGCGAGCACGGCATCGAGGTGATGGAACTGAACCACACCGGCACGCTCTCGCTGTACGTGGACGGCGCCGACGAATGCGACGGCAACAAGTGCCTGATCAAGGGCGGTGGCGCTGCCCTGACCCGCGAAAAGATCATTGCCGAGGCCAGCGAGCGCTTCGTCTGCATCGTCGACCCGAGCAAGCAGGTCAAGGTGCTGGGCCGCTTCCCGCTGCCGGTGGAAGTCATCCCGATGGCGCGCAGCCTGGTGGCGCGCCGGATCCTGGAAATGACCGGCGGCCAGCCGGCGTGGCGCGAAGGCGTGATCACCGACAACGGCAACGTCATTCTGGACATCCACCATCTGGAAATCACCGACCCGGTGAAGCTGGAGCGCGAGCTCAACCAGCTGCCCGGCGTGGTCTGCGTGGGCCTGTTCGCGCGGCGCCCGGCCGACGTGGTGATCGTCGGTGGCGAACCGCCGCAGGTGTTCTGATCCCCTGGCCGGCGCCCGGCGCCGGCCCTACCGTCGAGGTGAACGATGATTCTCAAGCGTCTGCTGCCGCTGCTGTTGCTGCTCGCCCTGACCGGGTGCGCCAGCACCGGCGCCCGCCACTGGGTCGAACTGGGCGGTACGCGGTACAAGGTCGAACTGGCGACCAGCGATGAAACCCGCGCACGCGGGCTGATGTTCCGCGACCACATGCCCGACGACCACGGCATGCTGTTCATCCACGAACGCGAGGAGCTGCAGGCGTACTGGATGAAGAACACCAAGATCGCGCTGGACATCCTGTACTTCGATGCGCAGCGCCGGCTGGTCAGCCAGTCGCGCGACGTTCCGCCGTGCTCGGCCGGCGACCGTTGCCCGCCCTACCCCAGCAGCGGCCCGGCACGGTATGTGCTCGAGCTCAACGCCGGCCAGGCCGAAAAACTGGGCCTGGCCGATGGCACCGAGCTGGTGTTCGGCCCCGGCATCGACGACGCCCGATAAGGGAGTGACCGCCGGCCACGGCTGGCGGTCTTTCACATGGCCCCGCTTGAATCGCGAGGCATTTGTCGCCAGTCTTGTCCCATGCAGGGGCAGATGACATTACCGGAGTGGGATTCGCTGGCCGACCTGGACGACGAGGCGCTGCCTCTGTTGCCCACCGCGCTGCTGATCGCCCGCGATGAGTACCCCGACCTGGACCCGAAGGTCTACGACGCGCTCATCCAGAGCCATGTCGAGCACCTGCGCACGGAGGTCGGCACGATCGAGATGTGGCCGATGAAGATCGCGGCCGTCAACCGCCACCTGTTCGACGAACTGGGCTACAGCGGCGACCACGGCGAGTACTACGACCCGCGCAACAGCTACCTCAACCAGGTGTTCGAACGCCGCCTGGGCAACCCGATCTCGCTGGCCCTGGTGCAGATGGAAGTCTCGCGCCGGCTGGGCATTCCGCTGGACGGAGTGTCCTTCCCCGGCCATTTCCTGGTGCGCCTGCCGGTCAACGACGGCGTCCTGGTGATGGACCCCTTCAACGGCGGTCGCCCACTGGACGTGGAAGAACTGCGCGAGCGCGCCCGCTCGCACCTGGGCGGCGAGGTTCCCGATGACGACGTGCTGGCGCAGATCCTCGATCCGGCGCCGGCACGCGCGATCCTGATGCGCATGCTGCGCAATCTGCACGGGGTGTATGCCGAGCGCGGCGAATGGGACCGCGCCGCACGCTGTGCGGACCGCCTGCTGAAACTGGCCCCCGAGCAGGACGACGCATTGCGCGACCGCGGACTGGCCTACCTGCAGCTGGATTACCAAGCCGGCGCGCACCGCGACCTGGCCCAGTACCTGCAGCGCAATGGCCAGGCCAGCGACGCCCAGTGGGTGCGCGAGAAACTGGTGGCGCTGGGCGGGCGCACGCCGCGGCTGCACTGAACACCGCAAGCCGCGATTGACCCGCCAGGCGGATCAGTCCACCTCGACCATCTCGAAATCGTCCTTGGTCACGCCGCAGTCCGGGCACGTCCAGGTATCGGGAATGTCTTCCCAGCGGGTGCCCGGCGCGATCCCCTCTTCCGGCAGACCGTCTTCTTCCTTGTACAGAAAGCCGCAGACAACGCACATCCAGGTGCGGAAAGTGGTGGCGGTGGCATCGGTCATTGGATAATCACGGCGGGACAGGAACGGGCAGCGCCCATTGTCCCACTCCCGTCGTGCTACCGGTAGCCACCGATGACTTCTGCGTCCCGCCTTTCCCCACGCCACCGTGGCGTTTACCTGATCACCCCCGACGAGGCCGATACCGCCCGCCTGCTGGCGCGCACCGCGCCGCTGCTGGCTGGCGGCGCCACCTGGCTGCAGTACCGCAACAAGACCGCCGACGCCGCCCTGAAGCAGGCGCAGGCCACCGTGCTGCAGGCACTGTGCGCGCAGCACGGGGTGCCGCTGATCATCAACGACGACCCGCACCTCGCCCACCGCGTGGGCGCCGCCGGCGTCCACCTGGGCGGCACCGATGGGGACATCGGCGCCGCGCGCGCCCTGCTGGGCGCGGCGGCCATCATCGGCGCGTCCTGCTACGACCAGCTGGCCAACGCCGAGCATGCGGTCGCCGCCGGCGCCAGCTATGTGGCCTTCGGTGCGTTCTTCCCCACCACCACCAAGGTCACCCGCAGCCGCGCCACCCCCGACCTGCTGCGGCAAAGCGCCGCACTGGGCGTGCCGCGGGTGGCGATCGGCGGGCTGACCCCGGACAATGTCGGTCCCGTCATCGCGGCCGGCGCCGATCTGGTGGCCGTGGTCAGCAGCGTATTCGCCGCCGACGATCCGGTCGCCACCCAGCGCGCCTTCCTCGCCCAGTTCCCGCCTCACCAGGACACCCCATGAACCACGACCAGTCCCACGCCCTGTTCACCCGCGCACAGGCGCTGCTGCCCGGCGGCGTCAACTCGCCGGTGCGCGCGTTCAAGTCGGTTGGCGGTGAACCGTTCTTCGTGCAGCGCGCCGATGGCCCGTACCTGTACGACGTGGACGGCAACCGCTACATCGACTACGTCGGGTCGTGGGGCCCGATGATCGTCGGCCACAACCACCCGGCCGTGCGCCAGGCGGTCAAGCGCGCCATCGACAACGGCCTGTCCTTCGGCGCACCGTGCGAGGCCGAAGTGGTGATGGCCGAGACGCTCACCCGGCTGGTGCCGTCGTGCGAGATGGTGCGCATGGTCAACTCCGGTACCGAAGCCACGCTGTCGGCGATCCGCCTGGCGCGGGGTGCCACCGGCCGCAGCCGCATCGTCAAGTTCGAAGGCTGCTACCACGGTCACGGCGATTCGTTCCTGGTCAAGGCCGGCAGCGGCATGCTGACGCTGGGCGTGCCCACCTCGCCGGGCGTGCCGGCGGGCCTGAGCGAACTGACACTGACCCTGCCCTACAACGATTTCGACGCGGCCACCGCGCTGTTCGCCGAACAGGGCGAGCACATCGCCGGCCTGATCATCGAACCGGTGGTGGGCAACGCCAACTGCATTCCGCCGCGCGAAGGCTACCTGCAGCACCTGCGTGCGCTGTGCACGCAGTACGGCACGCTGCTGATCTTCGACGAAGTGATGACCGGCTTCCGCGTCGCCCTCGGCGGCGCGCAGGCACACTACGGCATCACCCCCGACCTGACCACGTTCGGCAAGATCATCGGAGGCGGCATGCCGGTGGGGGCCTACGGCGGGCGTCGCGAGCTGATGTCGCAGATCGCGCCCGCCGGCCCGATCTACCAGGCGGGCACCCTGAGCGGCAACCCGGTGGCGATGGCCGCTGGCCTGGCGATGCTCGAGCTGGTGCAGGAACCGGGCTTCCACGACCGCCTGAGCGCTGCGAGCGCCCGCCTGTGCGCCGGCCTCGAGGATGCGGCCGCGGCGGCCGGCGTGGCCGTTACCACCACGCAGGTGGGGGCGATGTTCGGCCTGTTCTTCACCGACCAGAAAGTGGACACCTATGCGCAGGCCGTTGCCTGCGACATCGGCGCGTTCAACCGCTTCTTCCACGCCATGCTCGAGCGCGGCGTGTTCCTGGCACCCTCGGCCTACGAGGCCGGCTTCCTGTCCAGCGCCCACGACGACAGCGTGATCGACGCAACGATCGCCGCAGCGCGCGACGCGTTCAAGGTCGTCAACGGCTGATCCAGCGGGAAGGGTACGGGGCTACCGACCCGCGGTCGGTAGCTGCCGGCCGGTTGGTGTTCGGGACTCACCCGAATACAAACCGGCCTTTCATCATCGCGAAGTGGCCCGGGAACGAGCAGAAGAAAGTGTAGTCGCCGCCCTTGGTGAGCCTGGCGGTGGAGAAGGTGACGCTGGTGCTCTGTCCCCCCCCGATCACCGGCGTGTGCGCCAGCACGCGCGCGTCGCCCTTCGGCAGATAGCTGTCGGCCAGCTTCATGCGCATGCCGGCCATCGCCACCGGCTGGTAGTCCGCACTGCGGGTCAGCACCCAGTTGTGGCCCATCGTGGTGGCGGCCAGCTTACCGGTGTGGCGCAGGGTCAGCTTGACCTGGCTGCAGTCCGCCGCGACCTTGATCTCCTTCTGGCTGAAGCTCATCTGATCGGTGCTGTCCAGAGCGACCGCGCAGACGCGGGCGTGGGCAGACGGGGCCAGCACCAGGCCGGCGAGCAACACGGGAACAAGCAGTTTCAAGACAATCTCCAGTCAACGGTCCCCGCGATTCTAGGGGCCGCGTACGCGCACGACCTGCGACGCGATGTCGCAGCGCGCCCCGTCGCTGGGGTACGGTCAGCATTGGACCTGGACGAGAGTGCCCGATGCCGATGGCCGTGGACTGCCTGCTGCTGGATGTCGATGGCGTGCTGGTGCGCTATGCGCGGCACCTGCGCGTACGCCACCTCGCCGCCGCCTGCGGTTGCAGCGCGGCGGCGGTGCACGCCGCCCTGTTCGACAGCGGACTCGACCGCGAGCATGACAGCGGGCTGGACAGCGCCGTGTATCTGGCACGCCTGGGCCAGGCGTTGGGCACGCCGGTCAGCGCGGCGCAGTGGCAGGCCGCGCGCATTGCCGCCTCCATGCCACAGGCCGGGGTGATCGAGCGCGTGCAGCGCATCGCGCGGCATCTGCCGATCGCGGTGCTGACCAACAACGGGGCCATGATGGCCGATACGATTCCGCGCCTGCTGCCGACCCTGGCCGACGCACTGCGCGGACGTATCCTGTGCAGCGGCGCATTGGGCGGGCGCAAACCCGATCCGGCGGTGTTCCTGCAGGCCACGGCGCTGCTCGGCCTGCGACCGGAACGGACGCTGTTCGTGGACGATCTGTTCACCAACGTGCGCGGCGCGCGCGTGGCCGGCCTGCAGGCCGAAACCGCGGCCGACAGCCGTACCTTCGGCAAGGTCATGAAGCGCTACGGGCTGAGCGGCTGAGCGGCTGAGCGGGAGCGCGTACGCGCCCCCGGGCAGGCCGGGGGCACGAAGGATGGCGGCTCAGCGCGAGGCGATGTACGACTGGATGGCCGCCCGCAGGCGCTTGAGGCCTTCGGCGATTTCCTCATCGGTGATGTTCAGCGACGGCACGAAGCGCAGTACGTCCGGGCCGGCCTGCAGCGTCAGCAGCCCCTTGTCGGCGGCATGGTCCAGAATCGCGCCGGCCTGGCCGGCAAAGTCGCGGTCCAGCACCGCGCCCAGCATCAGGCCCCGGCCACGCACCTGGCTGAACACCTTGAACTCGTCGTTGATCCGGCCCAGGCCGTCGCGCAGCGCCTGCGACTGGCGGCTCACGTTGTGGCCGATCTCCGGCGAGGACAGCTTGCGCAACGCCACGCGTGCGACCGCCGCCGCCAGCGGGTTGCCGCCGAAGGTGGTGCCGTGCGCGCCGAACTGCATGACCTCGGCAACTTTCGGGCCGGCCAGCATCGCACCGATCGGGAACCCGCCGCCCAGCGCCTTGGCCAGGGTCACGATGTCCGGCTTGATGCCGTCCTGCCAGTGCGCGAACAGCGTCCCGGTGCGGCCCATGCCGACCTGGATCTCGTCCAGCACCATCAGCGCGCCATGCTGGTCGCAGAGATCACGGATGCGCTGCATGAAGCCCGGCTTGGCCGGCATCACACCGCCCTCGCCCTGGATCGGCTCCAGCATCACCGCCGCCACGTCACCGGCGGCCATCGCGGTCTCCAGCTGCACCTCGTCGTTGAAATCGACATAGCGGAAGCCACCCGGCAACGGCTCGTAGCCTTCCTGGTACTTCGGCTGGGCGGTGGCGGTCACCGCCGCCAGGGTGCGGCCGTGGAAGCTGCCGCGGAAAGTGACGATGACGCGCTGGTGGGCCGGGCGGCCCTGCGAGGACGCCCACTTGCGCACCAGCTTGATCGCCACTTCATTGGCTTCGGCGCCGGAATTGCACAGGAACACGCGCTCGGCGAAACGCGAGGCGGTGACCAGTTCCTCGGCCAGGCGCAGCGGCGGTTCGCTGTAGAACACGTTGCTGGTGTGCCAGAGCTTGCCGGCCTGCTCGATCAGCGCGGCGGTCAGGTCCGGGTCGTTGTGGCCCAGCCCGCACACGGCGATGCCGGCGGCCAGGTCGATGAACTCGCGCCCCTGGGTATCCCACACGCGCGCGCCCTGGCCGCGCTCGAGCACCACCTGGCGCGGCTTGTACACCGGCAGGTAGTAATGCGACAGGGACAACAGCGGATCGGGGGCGGCGGCGGTCATGGCAGTCAGGGGCGTCGGGAAAGTCCCATTCTCGCGCTTCCGCCGGCTCAGGCACAATGCGGCCCATGCGACCGTTCAGCGCCCCCCAGCTCAATCCCGCCACCGAGACCGGCTGGCGCCGTCGCTGGTTCGACATCATCTACCGCCACGACACCCGGCCGTCGCGCAACTTCGACCTGCTGCTGGTCTACGCCATCATCGCCAGCGTACTGGTGGTGATGTTCGACAGCGTGCAGCGCTTCCACGTTGCCCACGCCGACTGGCTGTACGTGGTCGAATGGGGCTTCACCCTCCTGTTCACCGCCGAGTACGTACTGCGACTGGTGGTGGTGAAACGACCGCTGCGCTATGCGGTGAGCGTCTGGGGCGTCATCGACCTGGCCTCGATCCTGCCCACCTATCTGTCGCTGTTCATCCCCGGCGCGCAGAGCCTGCTGGTGGTGCGCGCGCTGCGCATTCTGCGGGTGTTCCGCATCCTCAAGCTGACCCGCTACATCGAGGAAAGCGGCATCCTGATGCAGTCGCTGTGGCGCAGCCGGCGCAAGATCCTGCTGTTTCTGTTCACGGTGGTGACCATCACCATCATCGCCGGCACCCTGATGTACGTGATCGAAGGGCCCAACCACGGCTTCACCAGCATCCCCAGCAGCATGTACTGGGCGGTGGTGACGATGGCCACGGTGGGCTTTGGCGACATCGTGCCGCAGACCGTGCTCGGCCGCTTCGTCACCTCGGTACTGATCCTCATCGGCTACAGCATCATCGCCGTGCCCACCGGCATCTACACCGCCGAACTGGCCAGCACCATGCGCGACGCGGAGCTTGCCGCACGCCGTGACGCGCGTGGCTGCCCGCAGTGCGGGCTGGAAGGACACGAGCCCGATGCGCGGCATTGCCGGCGTTGCGGGCACGTGTTGCCGGAGACGTTCAACCAGTAGCGGTCAGTCCAGGAACAGGTCCGGCAGCAGCGGCCGTGAGGGGTCCACCGCGTAACGGCCCAGGTCGGTGATGCCGGCCTGGGCCAGCACCTCGTCATCGAGCAGGAACTGCCCGCTGAATCCGGCCGCCTGGCGGGTCAGCACGGCGTGCGCGGCGTCGGCCAGGATCTCCGGCGTGCGGCAGCCGGCACTGTCCACGCCGGGAATCATGTTGATCGCATCGGTGGCAATGATCGTGCGCGGCCACAGTGCATTCACCGCCACGCCCTGCGGCCCGAACTCGGCGGCCAGTCCCAGCGTGACGAAGCTCATGCCCATCTTGGCCAGCGTGTAACCGGTATGCGGTCCCCACCATTTCGGGTCGAGGCTGGGCGGCGGGGCCAGGGTCAGGATGTGCGGATTGGGTGCCTGCAGCAGGTGCGGCAGGCAGGCCTGCGCGCACAGGAAGCTGCCGCGCGAATTGACCTGCTGCATCAGGTCGAACCGCTTCATCGGCGTCTCCAGCGTGCCGCGCAGCCAGATCGCGCTGGCATTGTTGACGAGGATGTCGATGCCGCCGAACGTGTCGACGGTGGCGGCCACGGCTGCGCGCACCTGGTCTTCCTCGCGGATGTCGCACTGCAGGGCCAGGGCCTGGCCGCCGGCAGCGGTCACGGCGTCAGCGGCGCTGTGGATGGTGCCGGGCAGTTTCGGATTGGGCACCGCCGACTTGGCTGCGATGGCCACGTTGGCGCCGTCGCGCGCTGCGCGCAGAGCGATGGCCAGGCCGATGCCGCGCGAGGCGCCGGTGATGAACAGGGTCTTGCCTTGCAGACTGGCCATGCGGACGTCCTCGAAGCGGTTGCGTGGACCGGCATTATGCCGCGCGCGCCGCCTGGCGACCTGCGGAAGGCCGCGTCAGGGTTTGGGGCCCTGCCCTTCGTTGTCTTCCCAGTGCAGGATCCGGCGGGTGACGAAGCGGTACACCGGCTTGCCGGTGCGGAACCACAGATCGCGTACCCACGAGGGTCGCGCGAGCACGCGTCGTTCCACCGGCGTCAGCGACGTGCCGCAGTACATGCGCTTGTGCTTGAGCAGGTGGCGCAGGTCTTCGCGCGCCAGCAGCCGCATCCAGCGCGAGCGCGGATTGCCGATCACCGCCAGCTGGAAGTCGATGACCGCCGGCGAGCCGTCCTCGCGCACCAGCCAGTTGGCTTCCTTGGCCAGGTCGTTGTGTGCGACGCCACGCCGATGGACCTGCTGCAGCAGCGCGCGCGCCGCACGGAAGTACGCCAGGTCGCCGCGCGGCGGACGCTGGTACATCGCCTGGCCCGGCATGTAGCTGCGGTCCAGCTGCTGGCGGTTGGACGCCAGCAGCTGCGGCGTCGCCGCCAGCCCGTCCAGCTGCCGCAGCGCGCGCGCTTCGCGCCGCGCCAGGCCGCGTGCGATCCCGCGCAGCCACCACGGGCCGGCACGCAGATCACGACGGATGAAACGGTGCCCGCCCTGCTCGACCAGCAGGATACGGCCGAAGGTGTCGGACTTGAGCGCCTGCTGGGAAGGGGACGTATTCACTGCGTCATTCTAGGCATGCCAGCGACCCATTCACGTCGATACGCGGCAGATCACGGCATTTCCCTGCTGCTGGCCGGCAATCAGTCACTTTCACAGCCCTATAATCCCCGCATGGACTCGTCATGGATCGATGCCACGCTTGCGTGGATCGCAGCTCACCCCGTGCTTGCCGGCGCGGTCATTTTCCTTATCGCCTTCTGCGATGCGGTCATCGTGCTGGGCGCGATCGTGCCCGCCCTCCCGCTGCTGTTCGCCGTGGGCGTCTTCATCGGCCTGGGGCAGATTTCCGGACCGTATGCGGTGGCGTGCGCGGCCCTCGGTGCGTTTGCGGGTGACGGGATCAGCTACTGGATCGGGCGTCGCTGGGGCGATCGCCTGCGCGGCTTCTGGCCGTTCAGCAAATACCCGCAGCTGCTGGACCGTGGCGAGACGATGTTCCGCCGCAATGCCTTCAAGAGCATCCTGGTGGCACGCTACGTCGGCGCGATCCGCCCGTTCGTGCCCGCCATCGCCGGCATGTTGAAGATGCCGCTGTCGCGCTACATCCAGGCCAGCGGCATTGCCAGTCTGTCCTGGGCGGTGCTGTTCCTGGCGCCGGGTTGGGTGCTTGGCGAAGCCTATGATGCCGTCGCTGCGGTCGCCGGGCGGCTGGTGATGGTGCTTGCCCTGCTGGGCGTGATCCTGGGCCTGGTATGGGCGATCGTGCTGTACGGCTACCGCTGGTCGGCCGCGCGCATGGACAGCTGGCTGGCCGCCCTGCTGCGCTGGTCGCAGCGCCACCCCGCGCTGGGCCGCTATTCGGTGTCGGTGCTGGACCCGCAGCGCCGCGAATCGGTGCCGCTGGCGATGCTGGCGCTGATGCTGCTGCTGCTGGGCTGGTGCTGGTTCGCGCTGCTGATGGCAGTGGTCGCGCATGGCGAGCCGCTCGCGCTGGACCTGGCCGTGCACCAAGCCATGCTGGCCCTGCGCAATCCGCTGGCCGACTACCCGATGGCCGCACTGGCCTCGCTGGGCGCCTGGCCGGTACTGGCACCGGCCACGGCCGCCGGCATGGGGTACCTGATCTGGCGCCGGCGCTGGATGGCCGCCGGCCACTGGCTGGCGGCACTGGCCTTCGGCCTGGCCCTGACCAAGCTGCTCGGCGCCACCGTGCACGTGGTACGCCCGCCCGATGCCAGCAGCGGGTTCGGCTTCCCGTCGGTGTCGGTGACGATGGCCACCATCACCTTCGGCTTCTTCGCGGTGCTGATCGCGCGCGAGCTGCCCGGTCGCACCCGCGTGTGGCCGTACCTGCTGTCCGGTGTCATCGTCAGCGTGATCGGCTTTGCCCGCCTGTACCTGGGCGCGCATTGGCTCAGCGACGTGATCGGCGGGATGCTGTTCGGCATTTTCTGGCTGCTGGTGCTGGGCATCGCCTACCGCCGCCGCTTCAACCGCTCGTTCTGGGTCAAGCCGGTGGCATGGCTGTTCTACGGCACCTTCGCGGTGGCCGCGCTGTGGTACGCGCCGCGCAACATCCCGGTGAAGCTGGCACGGTTCGAGCCGGCGCAGCCGGCACCGGTGGATATCGCCTCGGCCGCGTGGTGGCAGCAGGCGTGGCAGCAGCTGCCGGCGCGGCGCAACGAGTTCGACGACGACCAGCGCTGGCCGCTGGACGTGCAGGTGGCCGGGCCGCTGGCACCGTTGCAGAAGCGCCTGGAAAGCCAGGGCTGGCGCGTGCAGCCGCAGGCCGGCTGGGAACAGGCGCTGCTGATGCTGGACAAGTCGGCCGGCCAGGACGAAATCCCGGTGCTGCCGGCCACGCTGGACACCCAGGTGGAATCGCTGCTGATGCTGCGCGCGGGCAATGCGCCCGACGAGGTCTTCGCGCTCCGCCTGTGGCCGGCGCCGGCCCGCCTGCAGCCCGGCGACCAGCCGCTGTGGCTGGGCAGCGCGCAGACCCTGCACTACCAGCGGCATTTCAGCCTGATTGGCATGTGGCGGCCGATGCGCGGCATCGACCCGTCGCTGAACGCCGTGCGTGAGGCGCTGGACGGCCTGCCGCAGCAGGTCTCCACCCATCCGGACACACAGATGCCGGTACTGCGGGTCAAGACCACCCCGTAACGCCGGGCTCTACCCGGCAGCGGAGCCCACGCTCACGCGGGTATCCAGCGCAGCAGGTCCTGCAGCCGCTGGTGCGGATCATCCTGCTGCAGCAGCTGCAGCCGCTGCGGTTCCTCCAGCGGCAGCAGCTCGGCGAGCCGCCAGCCCACCCATGCGGCCTGGTCGAGCTGCCCCGGGTGCACCGGGGCGAATGCCGCGCCCGCCTGTTCGATGATGTGTTCCAGCACGGTGGCCAGCAGCGCGTGTTCGGGGCGCAGCTCGTCATCGTGATCGGGTGGACTCCACTGCACGTCGGCCAGCACCAGGCCATTGTCACGCACGCGCGTGCGCAGCACATGGAAGCGGCGCTGGCCGCGCAGGCGCAGCACCAGCACGCCATCGGCACCGACGTCGAAATCCTCGATGCGCGCTTCCACGCCGTAGGCCGCCGGCAGGGCCGGGCCACCGACCTCGTCGCCGTCCAGGATCAGGCACACGCCAAAGGTGGAATCCTGCCGGCCGCACTCGCGCAGCATGTCCAGGTAGCGGCGCTCGAACACCCGCAGGCCGAGCGCGGCGCCGGGCAGCAGCACGGCGTGCAGGGGAAACAGCGGCAGGGACGCAGTCTCGGTCATGGCCGTTACGATGCCTGCAACTGCGCCAGAAAGCGGCGCGGCGCGCCGTCGAAACCGCCGTTGGACATGAACACCACGTGGTCGCCCGGTGCCACCACACGACCCAGCTGGGCCAGCAGCGCATCGGTATCGGGCACTGCGTACGCATCGCCGCGTACCGCAGCGATCACCGCCGACGCATCCCAGGCCAGCTCGGGACGGTGCAGGAACACCACTGCATCGGCCAGGTCCAGCGACGGCGCCAGCGCCTGCGCGTGCGCGCCCAGGCGCATCGAATTGCTGCGCGGCTCCATCGCCACCACGATGCGGGCATCGCCCACCTTGGCGCGCAGGCCGTCGAGGGTGGTGTGGATGGCGGTGGGATGGTGCGCGAAATCATCGTAGATGGTCACGCCATCGGCGCTGCCGATGACTTCCATGCGGCGCTTGACGCTGCGGAAGCTCGCCAGCGCCGGGATCACCTGCGCCGGGTCGACGCCCACCGCATGCGCGGCGGCCAGTGCGGCCAGCCCGTTGAGCACGTTGTGGCGACCCAGCAGCGACCACTGCACCTCACCCACGTCCACGCCCCGATGGGAGACGCGGAAGCGGCTGCCGTCGGCGTGCACCAGCGCGGCGCTCCACTCCAGCGCCGGATCGAAGCCGAACCGCTCCACCGGCGTCCAGCAGCCCATCGCCAGCACCTCGGCCAGACGCGCGTCCTCGCCGTTGACGATCAGCCGCCCGCGCGCCGGCACCGTGCGCACCAGATGGTGGAACTGGCGCTGGATCGCGGCGACGTCGGGGAAGATGTCGGCATGGTCGAATTCAAGGTTGTTGAGGATCGCCACCAGCGGCCGGTAGTGGACGAATTTGCTGCGCTTGTCGAAAAAGGCGGTGTCGTATTCGTCGGCTTCCACCACGAACTCACGACCACTGCCCAGCCGCGCGGACACGCCGAAGTCTTCGGCCACGCCCCCGATCAGGAACCCCGGCTCACGGCCGGCGGCCTGCAGCAGCCAGGTCAGGATGGTGGTGGTGGTGGTCTTGCCGTGGGTACCGGCCACGGCCAGCGTGTCGCGGCCCGGCAGCACCTGCTCGGCCAGCCACTGCGCCCCGGAGATGTAGCGCTGGCCGGCGTCGAGGACCGCTTCCACCGCCGGATTGCCGCGCGACAGGGCGTTGCCGACCACCACCGCGTCGCAGTCGGGGCCGACGCTGTCGGCGCGATAGCCGGGGTCGAGGGTGATGCCCAGCTGTTCGAGCTGGGTGGACATCGGCGGATAGATCGCCTGGTCACTGCCACGGACCGTCAGGCCCTGTTCGCGTGCCAACGCGGCTACGCCGCCCATGAAAGTGCCTGCAATGCCCAGGATATGTATCGTGCTCATGCGCTCGATTGTCGCCGATCACTGTCGATGCGTGTGCGCGTCGTCAGACAAGTCCTACAAAGACTGTGAGAAAAATCCACACCCATGTCGGGGAATTCCCGATAGCCAACTAGTGTGAACACGGACACAATTCAGGTTGCCAGCCGTAGCACCCCATTGGTCCTACTCCCCAAGAGGCCATCCCCAGGGGGGCTCATGCTGCGGGGCCCTGAGCAAGCCCGCCAGCTGGCGCCTTAAGAACAGACACGCCTGGTCCCTTCGGGGACCGGGCGTGCCTGTTTTCGGGGCCGGCTGCACCGATCCCCGACCGCAGGCGCTGCCGAAGCAGCGCCCGGGAGGTCAGCGCTGGATCGCCGCGCGGATGCGCGCTTCCACGTCGTCCAGCTCACCCACGCCATCGACGCGGGCCAGCGTGCCGCGGCCGGCATAGAAATCCACCACCGGCGCGGTCTGGTCGTTGTAGACCTGCAGGCGCTGGCGCACCGACTCGGGATTGTCGTCGGCGCGGCCCTGTTCGGCGGCACGGCCGGCAATGCGCTCGACCAGCAGTTCGGTCGGCACGTCCAGCTGCACCACCGCGTCCAGCGGCTGGCCGATCTTGGCCAGCAGGGTATCCAGCGCGTTGGCCTGGGCCACGTTGCGCGGGTAGCCGTCCAGGATGAATCCGTTGGCGACGTCGGCCTGGCCCAGGCGCGATTCCAGCATGCCCAGCAGGATGTCGTCGGACACCAGGTTGCCGGCGTCCATCACGGCCTTGGCCTGCCTGCCCAGCTCGGTACCGGCGGCCACTTCGGCACGCAGCAGATCGCCGGTGGAAATGTGCGCAATCGCCAGCTGTTCCTTCAGGCGCGTCGCCTGTGTCCCCTTGCCCGAACCGGGCGGTCCCAACAGAACCAATCGCATCAACCTGACTCCAACTTGGTAAGAAATAGGAAGGGCGCGCGCCCCGGGAATGTCCACAATCACGCTGCACCGCAATACGCGCACTTTACCCCATCCGGGTAATGTCCCTGCAATGTCCTTCCCCCAGACCAAGGTCGACCCATGTCAAAAGGTACCCTGCTGTATGCCCAGTCGGGCGGCGTCACCGCCGTCATCAACGCGACCGCCTCGGCGGTCATCAGCACCGCCCGGGCCAAGGGAATCAAGGTGTTGGCCGCGCGCAACGGCATCCTTGGCGCACTGCGCGAGGAACTGATCGACACCTCGAAGGAAACCGCCGCCGCCATCGCCGCGCTGGCCCATACCCCGGGCGGGGCCTTCGGCTCGTGCCGCTACAAGCTGAAGTCGCTGGAGGCCGACCGGGCCCGGTACGAACGCCTGCTCGAGGTCCTGCGCGCCCACGACGTGCGCTGGTTCCTCTACAACGGCGGCAACGATTCGGCCGACACCGCCTGGAAGGTGTCCCAGCTGGCCAAGGCATTCGACTACGACCTGACCTGCATCGGGGTGCCCAAGACCATCGACAACGATCTGGCGGTGACCGACACCTGCCCCGGCTTCGGGTCGGCCGCCAAGTACACCGCGGTGTCGGTGCGCGAGGCCGCGTTGGACGTCGCGGCGATGGCCGAGACCTCCACCAAGGTATTCGTCTACGAGGCGATGGGCCGTCATGCCGGCTGGCTTGCCGCCGCGGCGGGATTGGCCGGCGAGGGCCCCGACGATGCCCCGCACATCATCCTGCTGCCCGAGCGCGCCTATGACGAGGCCGCGTTCCTGGCCAAGGTCAAGGCGGTGGTCGAACGCGTGGGCCACTGCGTGGTGGTGGCCTCCGAAGGCATCCAGACCGCCGATGGCCGCTTCGTGGCCGATGCCGGCGGCGGCAAGGATTCCTTCGGGCACACTCAGCTCGGTGGCGTGGCCTCGCAGCTGGCAGCGCGGGTCAAGGATGCACTGGGCTACAAGGTGCACTGGACCCTGCCCGACTACCTGCAGCGTTCGGCCCGCCATATCGCCTCCAGAACCGACTGGGAACAGGCGCAGGCGGTCGGCAAGGCCGCCGTGCAGTTCGCACTGAAAGGCCAGAACGCAGTGATGCCGGTGATCGTGCGCAGCAGTGACAGCCCCTACCGCTGGAAAATCGAGGCGGCCCCGCTGCACAAGGTGGCCAACCACGAGAAGAAGATGCCGGCCAGCTTCATCCGCAGGGACGGTTTCGGCATCACCGCCAAGGCGCGCGCCTACCTGTCGCCCCTGATCAGGGGCGAGGCCCCCCTGCCCTATGGTGCCGATGGCCTGCCGAAGTACGTGACGCTGAAAAACGTGGCGGTCCGGAAGAAGCTGGCGCCCTGGCAGGAAGGCTGATCCTGCCGCCCGGCGCCGACCGGGCATTTGCGACACCGGGGGGGCGGACCCTACAATCCGCCCCGCCAGCAAGGTCTGCTGGATCTCGCCCTAGCGACCCACCCTCCGCGCACCGCGGACGATGACAAGGACTGTACCGATGATGCGCCATCCCCTGTTTGCCGTACTGCTGCTCGCCGTGGCAGCCCCTGCGTTCGCCGACACCTGCGAAAGCAGCTTCCAGAAGAAGGGCAACCCGCTTTCCGGCACCACCTACACCGCCTCGGTGACCGTGCCCGACCTGACCGTCAAGAGCGCGATCGGTCAGATGAACGTGATCGCCAAGGGCAACAACATGGACGTGCTGAGCGCGGACGCAGAGAACGGCGCGATGCTGATCGAAGATCCGCAGTCGGCCATGCACAAGACCATTCCGATCATCATCAGCGCCACCAGCGAAGGCCGCACCGGCACGGTGGCGATGACGGTCAAGCTCAACCCGGGCGCCTTTGCCAAGGCCGACGCGATCCGCGCCGAGATGTGCAAGATGCTGACCCAGGTCAAGCCCGGCAAGGCCGGCGAACAGTTCGCCGCGTCCACCCCGAAGGCCTCGACGGTGAACATTTCCGCTTCCGATTTCGGCTTCCAGCTGCGTACCCAGCACAAGGACAACCCGGCCGCGATCGAACCGCGCTACCAGGGCAAGATCTATTCGATCACCGGCCGCGTCAACGGCGTGCTCAAGAGCGGTGGCACTTACAACACCGGCTTCGACATTCCCAGCAGCACCTCGGGCATCGACTTCGAAAGCGTGGCCATCACCTGCGCGTTTGCCCCGAGCCAGGCAGCCTTCGCGCTGGCGCTCCGCCCGCGGGAAAAGGTCACGCTGGTCGGCGTGGTCGACCGCTACGACCAGATCGGGCGCGTGCTGTGGCTGAAGGACTGCAAGGGCAACTGAGCCCGCGCAACCCGGCGTGATACCCGAGCCCGGACCGGCCCTGCCGTCCGGGCTTTTTCATGGCCTGTAACCGGCACCCCGCCACGTCACGCCATCAACGGCAGCCGTTGCCTTCCACCGTCATCTGCGCGGCGAACATCGGCACCGGCGCGATCCTGCCGGCCGCCGCCTGCTTCCTGGCCTCCTCCAGGTAGATCCGCGACTGCCCCTGGCCATCGAGTTCGGGCTTCTGCGCGACCGGCATGCGCCACACGCGTACCACCGCCTGCTGCGCCGGGCATGCCGCGCTCGGCACGCGGATGACGTCATTGAGTTTCCATCCCTTGGCCTCGCTCGGCTGCGCCTTGTCGAAATCGACGAAACGCGCGCGCGGCTGGCATTGCTCGCTGGTGCGCACCACGCTGAACCGGTAGGGCTGCGCGACGTCACCGGTGAACACGCCTTCCAGCCGCGCGCAGGCTTCGGGAATCTGGCGCAGCGTGTGGGCGGCATTCACCGCCTGTGGGGCACCGGCGGCGCGCTGCAGCTCCGGGGTCTCGGCGGCGGACGCAGCCACGGCAGGCAGCAGGGCCAGCCAGAACAGGTGACGGGGGGACATGGCGATGCCTCGTTGGGAATGGGAAGAGGGTCGCTTGGCGCAGATGAATGGTGTGGCAAGGCGGCACCGACCACGGGACCGGGCAGTGCCTGCCGTGATGGCCCTTCCGCGCCACCGGATGCGACCTGGAGCGCATACCGGCATCCACATCTGGCGGTTTCCGCGCTTTTCCCGGCATACTCGGGGGGCACCAGGATTGCTGAACAAAGCCACACGCTTGATGACCGGGCACGGTCTGAACGGGTTGGTCCTTAGCTTGCAGCCCGTTGTGCCCCGCGTGGTGAGGTTCATCCGTCGACTGGATGCCATCCATCACCCGGGAGGGGACATGCTGGAACGATACGGGCTTACCCTGGCGCTGATCTGCGCCATCCTCGCGATTCTCTACGGCATCGTGTCGGCACGCTGGATCCTCCGGCAACCGGCTGGCAATGCCCGCATGCAGGAGATCGCCGCCGCCATCCAGGAAGGCGCGCGCGCCTATCTCAACCGTCAGTACCTCACCATCGGTGTCGCCGGCATCGTGCTGTTCGTGCTGGTCGGGTTCTTCCTCAGCTGGTACACCGCGACCGGCTTCGCGATCGGTGCGGTGCTGTCCGGTGCGGCCGGCTACATCGGCATGAACGTGTCGGTGCGGGCCAATGTGCGCACCGCGGAAGCGGCACGCAAGGGTCTCGGCGCGGCGATGGACGTGGCGTTCCGCGGCGGCGCGATCACCGGCATGCTGGTGGTCGGACTGGGGCTGCTGGGCGTGGCCGGCTATTACGCCCTGCTGCTGCGGCTGGGGCTGGATACCGCGCAGGCGCTGCACGCACTGGTCGGGTTGGCGTTCGGCTCGTCGCTGATCTCGATCTTCGCGCGGCTCGGCGGCGGCATCTTCACCAAGGGCGCCGACGTCGGTGCCGACCTGGTCGGCAAGGTCGAAGCCGGCATCCCCGAAGACGATCCCCGCAACCCTGCGGTCATCGCCGACAACGTCGGCGACAACGTCGGCGACTGCGCGGGCATGGCCGCCGACCTGTTCGAGACCTACGCGGTGACGGTGATCGCCACCATGCTGCTGGGCAGCCTGATGATCGCCGAAGTCGGACGCAACGCGATCCTGTACCCGCTGGTGCTGGGCGGGGTCTCGATCATCGCCTCGATCATCGGCGCGCTGTTCGTCAAGGTGAAGCCGGGCGGTTCGATCATGGGCGCGCTGTACAAGGGCGTGATCGTCTCGGCGGTGCTGGCGGCGATCGCCTTCTATCCGATCACGCTGCAACTGATGCCGGACAACGCGCACGGTGCATTGAATCTGTACTTCTGCGCGTTGATCGGGCTGGTGCTGACCGGGCTGATCGTGTGGATCACCGAGTACTACACCGGCACCCAGTACACGCCGGTGCAGCATGTCGCGCAGGCCTCCACCACCGGCCACGGCACCAACATCATCGCCGGGCTCGGTGTGTCGATGAAATCGACCGCGCTGCCGGTGATCGCCGTGTGCGTGGCGATCTGGCTGGCGCACTACTTCGGTGGCCTGTACGGCATCGCCATCGCCGCCACCGCGATGCTGTCGATGGCCGGCATGATCGTGGCGCTGGATGCGTACGGGCCGATCACCGACAACGCCGGCGGCATCGCCGAGATGGCCGAGCTGCCACCGGAGATCCGCAGCATCACCGACCCGCTCGACGCGGTGGGCAACACCACCAAGGCGGTGACCAAGGGCTATGCGATCGGCTCGGCGGCGCTGGCCGCGCTGGTGCTGTTTGCCGACTACACGCACAACCTGCAGGCGGCCCATCCCGGCGAGGTGTTCGCCTTCGACCTGTCCGACCACACCGTGATCATCGGCCTGCTGATCGGCGGCCTGATCCCCTACCTGTTCGGTGCGATGGCGATGGAGGCGGTCGGCCGTGCGGCCGGGGCGGTGGTGGAGGAAGTGCGCCGCCAGTTCCGCGACATCCCCGGCATCATGCAGGGCACCGGCAAGCCGCAGTACGACAAGGCAGTGGACATGCTGACCCGCTCGGCGATCCGCGAAATGATCGTTCCCTCGCTGTTGCCGGTCGCGGTGCCGGTGGTGGTCGGCCTGCTGCTGGGGCCGCGTGCGCTGGGCGGCCTGCTGATCGGCACGATCGTGACCGGCCTGTTCGTGGCGATCTCGATGACCACCGGCGGCGGCGCCTGGGACAACGCCAAGAAGTACATCGAGGATGGCCACTTCGGCGGCAAGGGCAGCGAAGCGCACAAGGCCGCGGTCACCGGCGATACCGTCGGCGATCCCTACAAGGACACCGCCGGCCCGGCGATCAATCCGCTGATCAAGATCATCAACATCGTCGCCCTGCTGCTCGTGCCCCTGCTGTAGTCAGCGCCCGCGCAGGGAAAACGCCACCGGCACCATGACCTCCACCGGATCGCCGGGGAGGTCCGCCGGTGGCGGCGGCATCGGGTTGCCACGGCGCACGGTGTCCAGCGTCTCGGCATCCAGCAGCGCGTGGCCGCTGCTGGTACCCAGTCGGATGTTGCTCGCATGCCCCTGCCTGTCCACCGAGAAGCGCACGTAGGCCACGCCCTGCTGGCGCAGACGTTCGGCCTGGCGCGGATAGCGGCGGTGCTGCTCCAGGTGGCCCAGCAGCAGCCCCTGCCAGGTCACCTGCGCGGGACTGCGTTGACCGGACACGGTCTGCTGCCCGGCATAGCGCTGCGATGCCTGCGCCTGCACGTCCGGCGGGGCCAGCGTCTGGTCCACTTCGGCAAGGTCGGAGGGGTCCTCACGCTCGCGAGGTTTCTGCGGCTGCGGTGCCTGGCTGAGCGCGGCGTCCGGATCGGACGGCAGCACCAGGCGTGGCGGCGGTGTCGGGGTGGGCTGCGGGCGGTGCTGCTCCTGCTGTGCCGGCCCCGGCGGAATCTCGGTGGCCGGCGCCGGCGGCGCTTCGGCGGTGGCTGCCAGCTCGATCGCGATCGCCTCCTGCGGCAGCGCAACGGGCGGCGCGGCGGTCCGCGCGTGCCACCACACCACCGCACCGATCGCCGCCGCATACAGTGCCACCACGATGCCCAGGCTGGCCGCCCAGGGCACCTGCGCCTCGTTGCGCAGGCTCATGATGCCGTCTGTTCCAGGCCAACCAGCGCCACCTTGGTGTAGCCGGCGCTGCGCAGCGCGTTGAGCGCCTGCATCACCGCGTCATACGGCACGCCCTTGTCGGCGCGCACGAAGATGCGCTGCGCTGGCGTGCCGTCGCCGGCCCGGTCCAGGACCGCCTTCAGCGCCCCGGCGTCCACCGCCGTGTCGTTGACGCTCCAGCGCAGGTCGGCCTGCACGGTCAGGTACACCGGCTCGCTGTCGCGTGGCTGCGGGCGTGCATTGCTGGCCGGCAGGTCCACCGGCAGATCCACCGTCGCCAGCGGTGCGGCCACCATGAAGATGATCAGCAGCACCAGCATGACGTCGATGAACGGGGTGACGTTGATCGCGTGGGTCTCCTCCAGCGCGTCCTCGTCGTGGCGGGCGGTACGCAGGGCCATGCGGGCCGCCTCAGCGCGCCGCCACGGCGATGCCGCGGCGGTCGAGGTCGCGTGACACCAGCTGCTGCACGCCTGCGGAGACATCGCCGGCCAGCGCACGCAGCCCGGCCAGCACCCGCGCGAAGTGGTTGTAGATCACCACGGCGGGAATCGCCGCCACCAGACCGAGTGCGGTGGCCAGCAGCGCCTCGGCGATGCCCGGGGCGACCACCGCCAGATGGGTGGTGTTGGCATCAGCGATGCCGATGAAGCTGTTCATGATGCCCCACACGGTGCCGAACAGCCCCACGAACGGAGCGATCGCGCCAATGCTCGCGAGCACCCCCACGCCGCTGCGCATGTCCCGTGCATAGGCCAGTTCGATACGTTCCAGCCGCGAGCCGATGCGCTCCTTGATGCCGGCAGCATCGGCGCCGTCGCCGGACAGGCGCAGCTCGGTGCGCGCGCCATCGAGCAGTGCATGCGCCACGCCCTGCCCCAGCACCGCGCCGGCAGCGCCGTCTGCGGCCGGCAGGTGTGCGGCGTCGAGCAGCAGGGCCCGCGCGGCACGCAGCCCGCGCGACTGCCGCGACAGGGCCCAGCCCTTGGCCAGCAGCACCGTCCAGGTGGCCACCGATGCGGCCGCCAGGGCCAGCATCACCGCCTTGACCACCGTATCGGCCGCCAGGTACATGCCCCACGGCGTGAGGTCGTGCGACAGCGCCGCGGCAGCGGCGGGAACATCAACAGGAAGCGTCATCGTCTGGATCTTTGTAGGGAGAAGGTGCATCAGTGGCGCGCGCATCCTGCGCGACGGCGACCGGGGGAACCGACAGGGGGGGCGGCATCCAGCCGAGGGGCCGGGCGCGACAGGACATAGGCCGCGCTCGCAGCGAAGAACAGTCCCACGCCGAGCAGCAGGCGCCACGACGGTTGCGCTCCCCAGCAGAACAGCGCAAAGCCCAGCGCCATGCCGCCGGCGGCGAACGCCTTGCCCTTGCCACTGACCGCGCCCTGCTCGCGCCACAGCCGCAGTGCCGGACCGTAGCGCGGGTGGTCGAGCAGGCGGCGCTCGAAACGTGGCGAACTGCGTGCGAAACAGCCGACCGCCAGGATCAGGAAAATGGTGGTGGGCATCACCGGCAGCAGCACGCCGATCCCCCCCAGCGCCACCATCAGCCATCCCAGGCAGAACCAGAGCCAGCGCATCAGGCCTGTCCGGCACGGCCCCGCACGGCGCGCGTGCGGCTCATGCGAATTCCAGCTCGACGTGGCCGTGCACGCTGCGGAAGGCAGCGTCGGCGGCGTCGATGACCTGCTGTTCCTGCGCATCGTCCAGGGTCACGCCATCCAGTGCAGCGGTGAACTCGCGCCAGTGGCGCGCAGCTCCGTCCGGATGGGCGGCCAGGTGACGCGCGCCGAAACCGGCGTCCAGCCCGAGTTTGGCGGCCATTTTGTACAGGATGGTGCCGCCGAGGTTGGAGCCTTCGGCCACGTACAGCCAGCCGAGCGCGGCCGGCAGCGGGAGGTCCGGGTCCAGGCGCATCGGTACCGGGCCCGGCAGGGTCTGTTCCAGGTCGCCGAGGTCACGCGCGATCAGCGGCAGGCGGCGGCGGGTGTCCAGGTCGGGCAGCAGCGCGTCCAGCGCGATGTTGGCGTACAGCGCATCGATATCGCGGTGGAAGCGGTACTGCACACGCAGGAAGCGGGCGAACTGCGCACGGCTGGCGAAGATGTCGCCGGCCATGATGCGTTTGTCGAGGGCACCGTGGCTGTCGCGGGTGGCCGCTTTCAGGCGTTGGCTGCGGGTGGCGGGAAGAAGGTCGTTGGCGATCATGGGGCTCGGCGTGTACGGGGTCCCTGCTTGGACGACTGGCACGATCGCTTCCCCAACCCCGATTGTCGTGCGGGCCGCGATGACGGCTTCACCGGCCTGCGTCGATAATGCGGATCACGTACTTCGCCAAGGCTTTTCGATGATCACCACCGAACCCCGCATGACCAACCTGTTCCTGCAGCTGGGCCTGGACGCCAGCCCGGCGGCGATCGCCGCGTTCATCGCCAGCCATCAACTGCCCACCGAGGTGGCTCTGGTCGATGCGCCGTTCTGGAACGACGGCCAGCGCCAGTTCCTCGCCGAGCAGCTCAAGTCCGATGCCGACTGGGCCATCGTCGTCGACGAGTTGGGCGAGGCCCTGCACGAACAGGCGGTCAAGCGCGCTACCGGCCTCTGAGCCGGTGACGCGGTGGGGCCGGCCGTGGCCGGCCCCTGTTCTGCACGGACTCAGTAGCGGTAGGTCAGCGCCAGCCGCACGGTGCGGCCCGGGGCCGGCATGATGCCCAGCGCCAGCGGGTCCAGGTAGTAACGGTCGGTCAGGTTGTCCACGTTGACGTCCACCGCCAGCTGCTCGGTGGCACGCCAGCTGGCGAACAGATCCACCAGCGTGTTGGGACGGTACAGCTGCTGGATGGCCGACAGGCCCACGTTCCATTCCTTGTCCAGCTTGCTGATCGGGCCGGCGTTGTGGATCACGCGCGTACCGAAGGTCAGCCGTTCGTCGAACAGACGCGAACCCAGCGTCATGTTGACCGTATAGCGCGGCGGGTTCTGGGTATTGCTGTAGGAGCCTTCGAAGCCGCCATCAACGCAGTCCGGCGTGTTCTTCAGTTCCTCGATCCTGCGCTGCACACCGTAGGCACGACGCTCGGCAGCGATGTCCGGGGCGCAGGTCTTGGCCTGGAAGTAATAGTGCGCCGACAGATCGGCAAACACCTTGCCGGCATCGTAGTTGGACTGGAACTCCATGCCCGAGACCTTGAAGCGGTCGATGTTGCGGATGTAGCCGGCCGACAGGGTGCGGTAGTCGCGGGTGATCAGGTCGTCGATGCGGGTATCGAAGTAGGCCAGCTTGAACGCCGCACGGTCGCCGTCAACGAACAGGTCGTGCTGCACGGTGCTCGCGCCCACTTCCCAGGTGCCGGCACGCTCGGGCTTGAGCTCGCCGACCGGCTTGGCCGCAGTGAACAGGCCCAGCGTGGACTCGAACAGGCTCGGCAGCTTCACGCCTTCGGCATACTTCACGTACACCATCGTGTCTTCGGTGAAGCGGTAGGCCACGCTGGCCGACGGCATGAACGCGCTGTCGCGGCGACGGATCGGCTTGGACCAGGTCCAGCTGACCGGCACGCTCAGGTCCTCGGCATCGTCGGCGTCGTAGAAGTTCCAGCCGGCGATGTCCGCCACCGTGCCCTGCTTGTACGGCGATGCCAGCAGCGAGGCCTGGGTGAACTGGCCGTTGGCATCCGGATACCAGTTCAGCATCGCGATGCGCGTGGCCCGCCACGACGGCAGGTTCGGGTTGCCGTTGAGCAGCTGCGTGTAGCGGTACTGGCCGATCACGCCGTAGGTTTCCGGCGTGGCCAGGCGGTTGCGGTCATGCACGTCCACGCGGTTGTAGCGCCCGCCCAGCATCAGCTCCCAGTGCTCGTCCGGCTCCCACTTCACCGATGCGACGGCGCTGTATTCCTTGCGTCCGGCATTGCGCAGGAAACGGTTGTTGACCAGATCATCGTGCATGATCGGCGCGTTGCGACCCGGGCCGACGTCCTCATCGCTGTAGGACAGGCCATAGTTGAGCGTGAACAGGCCCGCATCGTTGGCCAGGAGCGTGGTGTTGCCCACGTCCAGGCCCAGCCGCGTCTGCTGCATGCTGTTGCGGTAGGCGCTCTTGTAGCCCGGGTCGGTGTTGAAGGTCGGGCCGTCATACCACTCGGTGCGGCGGTCGAAGTACCACGGCGTGATGCCGGTCAGGCCGTTGTACATCAGGCTGTGCGCGTCGGTGTACCAGAGGTTGGCCTTCAGATCGACCAGATCGTTGTCCGGATTGAAACGGTACCGCAGGTTGTACGCGTCCAGGTCGATGCGGCCCGGTTCCCACTGCGGCACGCGGTCGCGGTCCACGCGGATGATCTGCGAGGCCATGATCTCGCCCTGCTCGCCTTCATAGCGGCGGTAGCCGCCTTCCAGCGTCTGGTTCTCGTCGATGCGCCAGGTGCCCTTGATCAGGAACGACTCGGACTCGGAGGACGTGTTGAACACCTCGGTGCGCGGCGGATTCAGCGGCGCCAGCGTGCGGCGGGTCTGCGGAAAGTCGTCGTAGCCGTGCTTGCCCGCGAAGTAGTTGCCCTGGTCGCGGCGCGCGTAGGCGGCCACCAGGTCCACGCTGTCCCAGTGCCTGGCCGCGGCGATGTTGAAGAACCGGCTGCCGGTGGCGTTGCGGTCGGTACGCGGCACGCCGCTGTAGGCCGGTACATTGTTGGCGCTGTTGTTGGCCAGGCCGCCGCGGATGCGTACACCGCTGTCGCGGCCGTCGCGCAGCACGTCGTCGACCTTCAGCGTCTCCATCTCCACCACGCCGCCGATGCCGCCGGACGCGTTCACGCCCAGACTGGGGCCCTTGGTGATGGTCAGGCTGGAAATCAGGTCCGGGTCCAGGTAGGTGCGCTGGGACTGGCCGGCATAGCCGCGGTAGGTGTCCATCGTCGACTGCCCGCCGTCGATGATCACCGGAATGCGGCTCTGCCCCTGGATGCCGCGGATGTTGAGGTCCAGTGCGTTGGCGGTGCGTGGGTCGCCTGCCGTGACACCGGCCACGCCCTTGACGATGTCCGCCGTGGACGTGCCGCGGAAGCGCTCGAGGGTCGCGCGCGGGACGTACACGCTGGACCCCGCGGTGCGGTAGGCATCCAGCGTGTGGTCGCCGCCGCTGCCGCCGGTGTCGGTGCGGTCGCCGGCCACGCGCAGGGCGTCGGTGACGATGACGCCGTCTTCGCGTGCGGTGGTCGCGCTCCGCTCCAGCGTTACCGCGTCCGGGCCGACCCGGCGCATCACCAGGCCACTGCCCTGCAGCAGGCGTGCCAGTGCCGAGGACGCATCCAGTTCACCGCTCACCGCGGTAGAGGTGACGCCGTTGGCCAACGCGGCCGGATAGGCGACCTGCATGCCGGACTGGCGCATGAAGCTGCGCAGTGCCTCACCCAGCGGCTGGGCCGGAATGTCGAAGCGGTGCGTGGCGGCGGCCGCATCGCCAGCGGACTGGGCCAGGGCCGGCAGTGCGGTGAGGGATGCCAGGCCGGCGGCCAGCAGGGCGACGCACAGGCGGGACGGACGCGGGCGAAGACCCGGACGGGAGGGAGTACGCATGAAGGAACCTGTCGGAATGCAATGCCACGAAGGCGGATGACCCGCGCAAGGTGCGGGCACGGCGGACGTACGTGGCGGCGGCGGGTACGTTCGGGGTGTTAGACGCGCGGCGCGGCGCCAGCCCCAAGGGAAAATGCAGGACGGATCGGATCGGCCTGGCGCGGTGTGCGGTCAGTCCGGCGTTGGCGCCGCGCCGGCACGCACGATCGCCACGCCCAGCGGCAGGCGGGTCACGCGCAGACCGGCCGTGCCTGCCAGCGCATCCAGCGCCTGCTCGGGCCGATCGATGTGGAACGCCGCGCTCACCGCCGGCAGGTGCGATACATCGCCCCGCACAAAGGTCGGGCCGGACCGGTAACGCCCGATGCCGGCGACGGCGTCGCGCACGTTGACCGCGTCCAGCAGCAGTTCGCCCTGTCGCCACGGGGCAATGCGGTCCAGCGCGATGTCCGGCCCGCGCTCGACGCGACCGTCGCGCACGAACGTCGCGCGCTGCCCGGCCTGCAGATAGGTCCAGCCGCCGCCCTCGCGGGCTGCCACACGCACGCGTCCCTGTTCGACCCGGGCTTCCACGCGCGCGCGCGCGGTGTCGACCACGAACGCGGTGGAGATGTCTTCGACCACCCCACCCTGCGCGTTCACCAGAAAACGCCGCTGCGGATCCGGCGCCACCTCGAACCAGGCCCGCCCGCGCAACAGATCGATCGTGCGGGTGCTGCCATCGAAGTGGACCGCGATCGCCGAATCGGCGTCGAGTACCGCGCGGCTGCCATCGGGCAGCGCCACGGTTTCGGTGGCGATGCCGGTGCGGTGGTCCGAGCGCAGCTGCAACCAGGCTTCCGGCGCGCACCAGGCCAGCGCCAGCACGGCCGCTGCGGCCACGCCCAGACGCAGCCCACGGGAACGGCGCGGTGCGCGCGTTGTGATCGGTGCCGTTGCCACGGGACGTGGGCCAACGCTGCGCCAGAGCTGGCGCTCGTACTCGAACGCGTGGCGGTGGCCCGGCTCGGCCAGCCAATCCTCGAAGGCCTGCATGCGCACAGGGTCGTCAGCCGCCCCCGAGGCCAACCACGTGATCCAGGCGCGCGCCTGCTCCGCCACGGGCGCGGGCGGGGAAAACGGCGGGGTGGGCTGCTGCGGGCTCATGGCTGGCGGTCTGCGCGATCGGGGGGCGGATGAAGCGACGACACCGTCGGGCATCATCAGGAACAAGACGAACGGGGGCGGCGCGTCCCCAAGACAGGGTACAGGTCCCGGTGTCAGCGCCCGGCGCGGGCCCAGGCAAGACGCTGGAGCGCCGTGCGCACATGGTTCTCCACGGTCGTCACCGAGACCCCCTGCCGGCGCGCCACATCGGCCTGGGTCATGCCCTGCAGCCGATGCAGGCGGAAGATGGTGCGGGTCGGCTCGGGCAGATGCTCGGCGGCCTGCAGCACCCGCTGCAGTTCGTCCTGGGCCATCGCCTGCTCTTCGGTGGACAGCACCTCATCGGGCCCCCACAGATAGTGCTCGGCCAGCAGCCGGGTACGGCGGGTCCGCTCGCGCCCGTGGTCGGTGGCCAGGTTGGTGGCCAACCGGTAGAGGTAGGCCCGGGGGTTGTCGATCTGCTGCGCGCTGTCCACACCGCGCGCCTTGAACCATACCGACTGGATCACGTCTTCGGCGGTCCCGTCGCTGCCCAGGATGCGTTGCACCAGGCGCAGCAGCGCCGGGCGTTCGCGGATCAGCAGCTCGGTGAGGGTGGAGGCGTTGGTGGACATGGCGGCGGACACGGCAACGATCGGACGGCAGGAACATGGCAGCCACCGGCCGCCATGAGGCGCGGCATGTTACCCCGCAAATGAGAATGCGTCACGTTTGTGGCGGGCCGCCCGATCGCTGCCCGCCCGCCCCGCCTCAGCTGCGGCCGGGGACCCGCACCGCGCGCACCACCCCGGTATTGCCGCCACCGCAGTAGAAGCGCCCGGCGCCGTCCCATTCCAGCCCGCTGACCTCCTTGCCAGCCGGCATGTCCAGACGCTCAAGCACCGCGCCGGTCGCCGGATCGACCCGCCGCAGATCGCTGCGGCCATCTTCCCAGGTGCCATGCCACAGCGCATCGTCCACCCAGGTGACCCCAGTAACGAAGCGGTCCGACGGGATCGTGCGCAGGATCGCCCCCGTGTGCGGGTCGATCTGGTGGATGCGACGTTCGCGGTACTGCCCCACCCACAGGCTGCCCTCGGCCCAGGCCATGCCCGAATCGGTGCCATCGCCGGGGGCGGGAATGGAGCCGAGCACGGTGCCGGTCGCCGGGTCGATGCGGTCGATACGCGCGCCGGCAATCTGGTACAGGTGGGTGCCGTCGAACGCGGTGCCGGCATCGCAGGTCAGCGGCCACTGCCGGACCGCCGCGCCGGTGTCAGGATCGAAGGCCACCAGCGCTTCGCCGGTGGCCGCCCAGACATGCCGCCCGTCGTGGCTCACGCCGTTGATGGTGGACGCGCCGGCAAATGGTCCGTATTCGGCCAGTACCTCGGCCACGGGAACGGTCTGCGTGTCAGAGGACAGCGTGGTGTGCGTGTTCATGGTGTTCTCCTGGCCCGCACGGGAGGGGGACCTGACCACGACCCTAGTCAATCGGCAGCGTGGCAGGGAGTAACAAGATCGTCGTGAATCCGGTCAGCGGCGGCGCCAGCCAGCGCTGGGTGCGGCCCTGCCCGACCGCCCGCACGCGTCCGGCGCCCTCCAGCTCCGCCAGGGCGCGCTGCACGCTGCGCTGGCTGGTGCCCAGCGCCAGCGCCAGCGCCGAACTGGCCCAACCCGCCCCGTCGGAGAGCAACGCCAGCAGGGCGTCCTGCGCATCGTCGCGCGGTGGTGCCAGCACCACCACCTCGCGCGCCGCCGCCGGCAGCAGCACGAAGCCGGCCGCCGTTGCATCCACGCGTGCCCACGGCTGCAACAGCGCGCGCAACCTGCCGATCTCCACGCGCAACCGCGCGCGGTGGGTGTCATCGGGATGGCGCATGCCGAACGCACGGCCGATGAGCGCGTCACGCCCGGCATCGCCCGGCCACGCCTCGGCCAGCGCCCGCAGCAGCGCGAACAGCACCGGCCGGCGTGCCAGCGAGCGGCCCGTCGCACCGGCATGCACCCCGCGCCGGCACGCATCCACCACCAGCGCATCGGCGTCCCATAGCGCTGCTACGCCGTCCAGGGTCAACGCCTGCCACTGGCCGCCGCGCCGGCAGCGCGCGGCCGGCGTGTCCAGGGTGTGCCACGCGCGTTCGACCTCGCCCTGCAAGGCCGCGATGCGCGCATGCGCGGCCGCTTCGCCGGCGCGCTGAAGGGCCGCGCGTGCCGCTGCGACCTGAAGCGTGCGCAGCGCCACTTCGGCGTGGGTCAGCTCGGCCATCGCGGCCAGGGGGGCCGGCAAGGGCTGCCCGTCCAGCTGGTCCAGCGCGGCACGTGCATCGGCCAACCGGCCGAGCAGCACCTCGCGCCGCGCGAGCACCAGCCAGGCCTGCAGTGCGTTGGTGCCGTCGCCGCGTGCCGCCAGCGTGGCGGCCGCCGCGCGCAGCGGCCGCGACGATCCGCCGAGCTCGCGCAGGGCCAGCGCTACCTCCGCATCGGCCACCACGCAACGGGCCTGCGCCAGCGCTTCCTGCGGACCGAACGCGCGAGCGGCCCGTTGCAGCAGCTCGCGCGCCCGAGGCCAGTCCTGCAGCTGCGCCAGCGCCACCCCGCGCAACGCCAGCGCAGGCGGGTCCTCCCGCAGGGCGACGTGCCTGAGGGCGGCAAGCGCGTCGCCGCTGGCAAGGGCACGCGCGGCGGCAGCAGTGAGCGAATCCATGACGACAGGCTACCTGCCCTGCAACCAGGACGCATGGGCGCTGCACCCCGGCACGGTCAGCGCAGGCAGTCACCCAGCGACTCGAAGATGGACATCTGCGCACCCGGCAGCCTGCGGAAGATCGCCCTCGGGCCTTCGAGTGCCGCAAAGAAGGTCTCCACCGTGGTACCCGGCGGAATGGGCAGGCTGCACAGCCAGGTGGGTTGATCGGCCAGGATGGCGCCGGTGGCGCCGTCCACCTCCAGTTGGCTGGCCGCGAAGGCCCAGCGGCAGTCACTGACGGTGCCGGTGCCGGCCGCCACGGAGCACCGCAGCTGGAAGGCTTCGTAATCGCTGTACGCTCCCTCGCAGAACGTGTCGGCGCAGACATCGTCGAAGCCGGCCATCAACCGCCGGCGCAGGTCGTGGAACGCGTCCCAATTCGCCTGGGAGCGTGGGTAGTCGACCAGGTCGACATGGGTTGGCGGTGCGGCAGCAGCGGCCGGCGCGACAGGGGCGGCCATCAGGACGGACAACAGCAGCAGGGGCTTGGCGATCATCGAACGACTCCGTGGATGGCGATGCCCGGGACGTGGCACCGCAGGACAGGCATCAAGGCAGGCAGTCCCGCAGGAACTCGAACATCGAGCGACCTGTGCCTGGCAGGGGGTTGAACAGGTGGCCGGAGCTGTCGGGTTGCCAGTCCATCGCGGCCAGGAAGGTCGCCACCGGCAGCCGCCGCGGCAGGGGGAGCGGACAGAGCCAGTGCAGTACCTCGGTCCGCAGCGCGCCGGTGTCCGGGTCGATGTGGTCGCGGCTGGCCGATACCGGGAAGCGGCACTGCGTCAGGGTGTCGTCGCGGGTATCCACCACGCAGGCCAGGCGCAACGGCCGGTAGTTGTCATGGGCGCCCTCGCAGAAGAAGTCCTCGCAGAGATCGTTGAACTCCAGCATCAGCCAGCGGTTGAGCTCGTGGTAGGCGGTGTCGTCGGCGGATTCATCCGGTCCGACCCGCGCGGCCAGGTCGATGAAGCGCGGGCCCGCGGCCTGCAGGGGGGCGGCCAGGCACAGCCCGAGCAGGACAACAAGGCAGAGGCGCGGCCAGCGGAGGCGGAAGCAGGCAATGACCATCGGGGTCTCCAGAGGGGGATGGCCCTACCCTGCGCCTTCAGCCTCATCCCGCCGATAAGCACGCTCCGCGCGCCAGCGTCGGAATGCCCCGCCACGTCCGGTGGGTACCGTCCGACCTGCACGCGGCCCGCCAAAGGCATAAAATGGGGGGCTGTACGCCAACATCCCCCTCTCGGAGCACACCTCAATGGGTCTGGAACTCGTCTCGCCCGGCAAGAACCCGCCGGAAGAAATCAACGTCATCATCGAGATCCCGAAGGACTCGGAGCCGGTGAAGTACGAAGTGGACAAGGAAACCGGCGCGATCTTCGTCGACCGCATCCTGTCCACCCCGATGCGCTACCCCTGCAACTACGGCTACGTGCCGAGCACCCTGTGCGGCGACGGCGATCCGGCCGACGTGCTGGTGGTGCTGCCGCTGCCGCTGGTGCCGGGTTCGGTGGTGCGTTGCCGTCCGGTCGGCGTGCTCAAGATGAGCGATGAGGCCGGCAGCGACGAAAAGATCCTGGCCGTGCCGATCGCCAAGATCTTCAGCGGCTACGCCCATGTCGAGGATATCGGGCAGGTGTCCAGCCACTGGCTGGAGCGCATCGGCCACTTCTTCGAGCACTACAAGGACCTGGAGAAGGGCAAGTGGGTCAAGCTGGATGGCTGGGGCGGCGCCGCCGAGGCCAAGCAGATCCTGATCGACGCCCATCAGCGTTACCTCAACGGCAACGCCTGAGGCTGAACGACATCGCTCCGGCACTCGCCGCCGGAGCGATGTGCATCACGTTTTTTGAATGCGGCACATCACTATTTGTGCCGGATTGGGTACATTGCGTCTCTTCACACCGTCCACGGTGCGCTTCACCGTGGTCAGCCAGGGGACAGTGTCGTGCGCATTCTGCTTGTTGGGGACCAGGCCAGCCTGTCGGCTGAGCTGCTGGAGTTCATTGCCGATCTTGGGGAAGAATGGCAACCGTTGACCGCCGCCGATGGCCAGGGCGCGATGAGCATCGTGGCCGGCTCGCCCGTGGATGCGGTGATTGTCTGCCCGGTTCTGCCGGATCTCACCGCGACCACGCTGCTGGGGCAGATCCGTACGCTTCGTCCGGAAACCATCCGTATCGCGCTGGTGGAAGCCAGCGTGGGCACCCGTCCGCCGCCGGCCCGCCTGATCGGGGTGGCGCACCGCTTCCTGCCGATGCCGCTGGCGCCGGAAGTGCTGCTGGAAGCCCTGACCAGCCTGGAAGAACTGCGCGAGCTGCTTGACAGCGAACGCCTGCGCAGTGCCATCGGCCGGATCGAGAAGCTGCCTTCGCCGCCGCATCTGTACCTGAGCCTGACCCAGGCGCTGGAACACGATGACGACACCGACACCGCCGACGTCGCCAAGCTGGTCGCCGCCGACCCGGCAATCGCGGCCAAGGTGCTGCAGCTGTCCAACTCAGCCTTCTTCAACAGTGGCCGGATCATCTCCGACCTGCGTACCGCAGTGACCCGGCTGGGGTTGTCGACGCTGCGCGACCTGGTCCTGGCCAGCGAAGTTTTCTCGGCCCAGCCGCTGTCCGGTGCCGAGCGCAACTCGCTGCAGCAGCGCGCGCTGCTGGCCTCGCGCCTGGCCGCCAAGCTGCTGCCGGACTCCAGCGCCGAACTGGGCGCCACGGCCGCCCTGCTCGCCGACATCGGCCTGCTGCTGCCGGGCGTGCGCAACGAGCGGGTGGACGCGGCCGACGGCGACGACCGCCCGGGCCACGCCGAAGCCGGTGCATATCTGCTGGGCCTGTGGGGCCTGCCGATGCCGATCATCGAAGCGGTCGCCTTCCACCTGCAGCCGCAGCGCTCCAACACCCGGAGCTTCTGGGTGACCGGCGCGGTGCACGTCGCACTGGCGCTGATCAACGGCGATCCGGTCGACGAGGAATACCTGCAGCGCGCCGGCGTACTCAACAAGCTGCCGCAGTGGCGCGATCATGCCAACGCTCTGATGGGGCTGGTGGCCGCCGACGCCTGAGGCGCCGCCGCACGCAGGCACCCGAAGGCGCGTCCGCAGGGGCGCGCTTTTTTTGTCTGCGGCGCGCTCAGTGGGTCACCCTCAAGCGGATGAGGCGATCAAAAAGAAAGAGGGCGGACCTTGCGGTCCGCCCTCCCTGTGCTGCACCAGTGCGTCGATGGATCAGAAGCGCTGGGTGTACTTCAGGTAGTAGAAGCGACCGATATCGAAGCCGCCGTAGTAGGCGAAGCTCGAGTTCGGCTGGCTGTACATCAGCGGACCTTCGTGGTTGAACACGTTGTTCGCACCGGCCGAAACGGTGGCATTCCACGGGGTCGTGTAACGCACCTGCAGGTCGTGGAACGTGTTCGAACCGGTGTTGCGCACCGGGATGGCCAGCGTGTAATCCGACGAGTACGTCGGGTTGTTGCACTCCGGACCGCCATCGCGGTCATAGGAGCACTCTTCCTTCAGGCCGGAGTAGTAACGCACGCCCCAGTTGACGCCGAAGTTGCCGTAGCTCCAATCGACGTTCAGGTTCGAACGCACGCGGAAGTTGGCACCCCAGTCGCCGGTGCCCCAGCCGTTGTGCTGCTCGACGGCGGTTTCAGCTTCGTTGTCGCGCTTGTACTCGAGGTAGTCCACATAGGTGGTCTTCCAGTCGATGACGAAGTTGCCGATCGCCAGTTCCGGCAGACGGTAACGGACGCCCAGGTCGTAACCTGCGGTTTCCTGGTAGCCGGCGTTGATCAGGCTGCGGGTCACATCGACCACCTGGCCCGAATCCGCATCACGGGTGACGCGGCCACAGGCGTTGGCGTTGTTCAGCACGTAGCACTGGTTGAGGATCGAGGTGACCGACTCCGCCGCGATGACGTTGTCGATGCGGATCTTCCACCAGTCCAGGCTGACGTCCAGGCCCTGCACGAAGTTCGGGCTGTAGACCAGGCCGAGCGTCCAGGTCTTGGAGGTTTCCGGCAGCAGCGCGTCATTGGAACCGGACAGGTACGCGTAGTTCGACTGCGAGCCGGGGCCGGTCGCATCGATGCCGCCCGACGCTTCCTGACGGAAGTTGGCCGGCACTGCGCCGCCGCAGCGTGCAGCCACTTCCGGGTTGCGCACGGCCGCACCGAACAGGGTGTCGCACGGGTCGGTGTACTTGTCGAAGGTCTGCGAGGTACCGCCGTACAGGTCGGCCACGGTCGGCGCACGGAAGCCCGTGGCGTAGGTGCCGCGCACCAGCAGGTCGTCGGTCGGCTTCCACTTCAGGCCGAACTTGCTGTTCACGGTGTCGCCGAAGGTGTTGTAGTCCGAGTAACGGCCGGCCATGTCGACCGACAGTTCCTTGGCGAACGGCAGATCGGCGAGGATCGGCACGTTCAGTTCCAGGTAGAACTCGTCCAGCTTGTAGCCGCCGGCGGTCGGCGCACCCGACAGGTCGGTGCTCAGGCCCGACTGCAGCAGCGCGTCCGGGTTGTACTCGGCGTCTTCTTCGCGGTGCTCGTAACCGGCGGCGAAGGACAGGTCGCCGGCCGGCAGGGTCGCGATGGCGCCGCTCAGGTTGGCGCTGTAGACCTTGCTGGTGGTGACCGAGGTGTCGTGGGTCGGCAGGAACAGGTACTTCTGCAGATCCGGGTTCGACAGCGAGCCATCGGCGGTGGAGCCGTACGGCAGCAGCGGGTTCCACGGGGTGCAGCCGGCAATCGGCGCCGCCGCGGTGCCGCACTGGGCCACGCCGTTGGCATCGATGTACGACGCGCCGACGGCATTGCGCACGTTCGGGATGAACAGGTTGCCGGTGCCGGTCTTGACGCCCTTGTTGCGGTTGTAGACGTAGCCCACATCCCAGTCGAAGTACTTGTCGGCAAACTCGAACGAGCCTTCCAGACCGCCGCTGAAGCGGAAGGTGTTCAGCTCGGACTTGGTCTGACGCGGCACTTCCCAGGTACGACGCATGAAGTCGACGTCGGTATCCAGCGGGTTGAAGACGCTGTTGGCCGACATCGCGGTGTCGTACGCGCCGGAACGGTACGGGTAGCCGGCGATCTGCTGCAGCGCTTCGCGTTCGGTGTACAGGACGCTGGCGGTACCGCGGATGTTGTCGGTGAAATCGAACTGGCCGTTGGTGAACACCGAACGACGCTTGATGCCGGTCGACAGGAACATCTGCTGCGACGGGTTGGACAGGTCGTCGTTGGTCAGCGCGTGGTAGTCGCCGAAGTCGCTCGAGTCGCCACCCGGGTTGAGCACGTAGTTGCCACCCGGGGTGACCAGCACGCCCTTCTCGGTGATCGCGCTCCAGCCATTGCTGTCATCGGCGGTCGGGCTCGGATGACGGTAGCCGTTGGCGTAGGCGCTGAAGCGACGGTCCTTGGCAAGCACCGGCTCTTCTTCGCTGTACTCGGCGCCGAAGGTGACCGAACCGCGTTCACCGGTCTGGCCGTAGACGAAGTTGTAGGTGGTCTTGTCGCCGTCGCCCTGGCCGTACTGGCCCTTGTAGACGCTGGCTTCGAGGCCGTCGAAGTTCTTGCGGGTGATGATGTTGATCACGCCGGCGATGGCATCCGAACCGTAGATCGCCGAAGCGCCGTCGGTCAGGACTTCGATGCGCTCCACGACCGAGGTCGGGATCGAGGCGAGGTCGGTGTAGCCGCCCGAGCTGACGCCCATGCGCTTGCCGTCCAGCAGCACCAGGGTGCGCTCCGGACCGAGGTTGCGCAGATTGACGTACTGGCCGCCCACTTCTTCGCCCGAGGACAGCGCGTCGGCGCGGCTGATCGCCGGGGAGCCGGTGGCGGACAGGTTCTGGACGATGTCGGCAACGCTGGTGAAGCCCTGCTTCTCGATGTCGGCGCGCTGCAGCGCGATCACCGGCTGGGCGGTTTCCATGCTGGCCTGGCGGATACGCGAGCCGGTGACCGAGATGCGGTCAAGATCGGTCGTGCCACCCGCTTCCTGCGCCGATGCAAAGGTCGGCGTCAGGGCAAGCGCAATGCCGGCGGGCAGAAGGCCCAGCCGCACTGCGGGAGTACGAAAATTCATTAATCTCTCCAAGGTACGTTAGTAGCGTGTTAAAACGCCTCGGAAAGTTACGATTGCGTTGCAGCGAATTTTTTGCGTGAGACAACCGATGACTTTGCCGATTCTGGCGGCAAGGTCGCAATGGCTTCGCGGTAGCGCGACGCAGACTGGCCGTAACGCGCGCGGAAGGCCCGTGCGAAGCTGCAGCAGTTGTCGAATCCGCTGGCGGCCGCGACTTCACCCACCATCATGTCGGTATCGCGCAGCAGATCAGCGGCGCGCTCCAGACGCAGACGGGCCGACAGCGACTGCGGGCTTTCCTCGTAGAGGCTCTGGAAGGTCTTGGACAGGTACCAGCTGGAAAAATTGGTCAGCTCGGCCAGTTCACCGATGCGCACCACGCGGTGGCTGTTGCCCTCCAGATACAGCCGCGCGCGCTGCATGCGCCCGAACACCTGGCGTTTGCGCGAGCGCGAACGTCCCGGGCAGCGCTGCACCCCGGTGGCCATGCCGTGCTGAAGCGAGGCCAGGTGCAGCAGGACCGGGCGCAGCGCCTGCGCGGGCTGCCCGCTGGCCAGCGCATCGCGCCACAACCGCAACGCCACGCGCACTTCGCCGCGGCTCATGCTGCCGCGGCCGGCGTACAGGCCGCAGTCGGCCAGCTCGCCGAGCGCGCGCAGCGCTTCCGGCGCCAGGCTCAGGCCGATGCACAGGCCATCGCGACCGGCCTGCACCATCGGTCGCGATTCCTTCTCGAAGGCGATCCACTCGCGCTGGCGAAGACGGAACCGGCCTTCCTTGGATTCGACCCAGGCGCTGCCGCGCAGCTGCATCCATACGGTGAACGTGTTGCCCGCGGTCTGCAGGCTGCCCAGCCGCGCCACGCCGAGGCAGGTCGGCAGCGGGCCGTCGTCGACGATCTTGTCCAGGGAGAGCGATTGACCACGATCGGCCAAGGAGAGCTGACGCATGACTGCACCGGAGTTTGCCTTGATTGGCCACCAGTTTTGCCAAGTCGGGCGGCGTTCTCAGGAATTCCCGGCGAGATTCATCCGAATTCGCGACGACGTTGACACGAAGAAATCACGAAGGGTCATTTCCCTTTAAAAACAGCAACCTGGAGAACCCCGGGAACAGCGACGGGGTCTGTCTGGGCAGGGGCATGACGCCGATATCGGCCCCATCGGCCACCGCCAACGCGACGTAAACGGCATCGCCCCCGGCATTGGCGCTGAAACCGTTGCCCGCGCTCAGGCGTGCACGGTCGAGACAGTGCTCGACCCCGGCACTTCCGGCACTCAACCGCGCGAACAGCGTGGCGCAGTCACGATGACTGGACAGGTAATCGATGCTGCCATTGCCGGCCACACTCCAGGTGCGGTAGCGCCAGCGCGTGGGCCGGTCTTCGCTGACCTGCCGGATGCTGCCGGCCGACAACCGCGCATCGGCCGACCAGAGTCCGCCGGCCGACAGGCGGGTGAACAGCACGCGCCGACCGCTGCGGTCGAAGCGCGCCTGCGACACGCCATCAATGCTGCCCAGCAGGCGCCAGTCGGTGGTGCTGCGATCAAACAGCAGCAGGCGCATCCGCTCCTGGCCGTCGCGCTCGATCACCAGCACATGCTGATCGTCTTCGCCGTACAACGCCTGCAGCGGCTGCGTGACCGGCAACGGCAGGCGCAGTGCCTGTTCATCGCGCGGACTGACTTCATAGACCGAGGGATTGGCATGGTCGTCGCGCCCCAGCACCAGCAGGCGATGGCTGTCGCCGGACCAGTCCGGTGCCTGGCGTGCCTCGGGGCGCAGACCCTCGATCGGGCGCAGCGAATCGGGACGCTCCAAGTCTGCCCACCACAGCGCGAAGCTGCCGGAACGGTCCGAGGAGAACACCAGCTGGCGGCCATCCGGCGACACCATCGGCTGCGCATCCCGCCCACCGGAGGGGAACAGGCGCTCGGGCGTACCCGGGCCGTTGGCACCCACCGGCACGCGGAACACCCCGAACTGGGCGCGCCGGTGCACAAACGCGAGCATGCGATTGTTGCGCGACACCGCCGGCGTCTGCGCGTCATCCAGGCCGACATCCCGCAACAGCCGGCTCTCGGTATCCAGTTCGTACAGGCGCGCCTCGCTGTCCACGCGTCGGCCGAACACGATGTGGCGGCTGTCGCCGCGCCAGCTCCAGCCACGGATCTCGGCCGAATCGTCAGTAAGCTGCTCGGGCGTGCCGCCGCTGGCCGGCATCCGCCACAGGTCGCCTACCTGCGGATTGCGGACGAACGCGATCCAGCGACCATCCGGCGAGTAACGCGGGGCATAGTCGAAGTCGTCTTCGCCGGTGTCGTAGGCCAGCGGGGTCCAGCGGCCGCTGGCAATGTCCAGCACCCGGATGCCACGGTGGGCGTGCGCGCCGGAGAGCGCGCCGAAGATCAGGCCGCGACCGTCCGGCGTCCAGTCGAAACTGAGCAGTTCGGTGCCGTCACAGCGGGTCACATGGCGCAGCGCACCACCGGTCGCGCTGGCGATGAGCACCTCGCAGCTGCCTTCCGCACCGAAGCGCGCAAAGGCGATGTCGCGCCCGTCCGGCGACCAGTTCGGGAAGCGGTCGGACTGGCCCGTCGGGGTCTCGACCAGCGCGCGCGCCGGCGTGTTGCCGGCGGTCTGTACCTTGATGGTGCTGCCCTCACGCACGCCCATGTCGGCTTCATACGCCACCTGGGAACCGTCCGGCGACAGCGTTGGATAGGTCTCAAACCCTGCGGTTGCAGTGATCAGGCGATAGGGGCGCTGTGGGCTGCCGGTAATGCGCGTGCCGTCCTCGACGGCGGCGTCCAGTGCCGAGGGGGGCTGCTCGCGCTGCACCAGCAGCGCGGCCATCACCAGCAGCGCCACCAGCATGGCGATACCGACGGCCAGCAGCACGTAGCGCCGTACGCGTCGGCTGCGGCGCGGTGGCAACGCAATGGGAGCCGGCGCGGCCAGCGTTCCCCCGGCGTCGGTCGCGGCGGCCGACGCCGGCATGGCCTGGCTGTCCTCGGCCTCTACGGGCGGGGGCGGCAACGGGGTCTCGACCACGCTCACCGGCACCAGCAGGCGATAGCCGGTCTTGGCGATGGTTTCGATGTAGGCGGTGCCGCTGTCGTCGTCGCTGGCAAAGGCCTTGCGCAGCTGCGTCACCGCCTGGGTGAGCACATCGTTGGTGGGCAGCGTATCGGGCCACACCTCGGCAAACAGTTCATCACGGGTGACCACCGCGCCCGGAGCGCGCATGAGCGCCTTGAGCACCCCCAGTGCCTTGGGAGTCAGGCGTCGTGGCCGAAGTGCGCCTGCCACCATGACTTCCCGCGAAGAGAGAATGACGGTGCAGTCGCCGATCTTCATCACGTCGGCGGAAGGTGGCTCACTTTCGTTGTTGATCATTCCAGGCGACACAGGTGAATGCCGGCTCGACGGCAGCGTTGCATTCATCTCCACAGGAAAGATCGAACGAACCGCCAGATTCCGCACAAGGCATCAGCGCAAACAGCAAAAAAACCGAAGCGCGCGAATACTAGCCTATGCCGGTTAACCGCGCCTACGCGCGTGGCCGACAACAGGCTCTCTCTCGCCGACGAATTCCCATAAATTGATTCAGCATTCGCGCCTTCGGGCGCGATATTTTTAGGTGGGATTCAGTTTCGTGCATGCCTGAGCATGGTCAGTCCCACCAGCCGCGACACCACCAGCGCCACGTACATGACGCCTGAAAACTGCTCCAGCATGACCAGCGCGCGTGCCTGCGGGTGCACCGGCACGACATCGCTCAACCCTACCCCGGACAGCAAGCTGAAGCTGAGATAAAGCAGCTCCATCCACGTGCGCAGTTCGCTCTCGCTGGTGGCGAGAAAACTCCCCGGAAACCACTGCTGGCACACCGCGAAGGCGAACGCGAACGCCCACGCCAGCAATGTGAATGTCGCACCGGCCGCGAACAGTTCGTCGCGGGTCACCTTGTGATCCTGCAGCATGTAGGCGGTCAGGCTGCCGGCGGTATAGAAGTACAGCAGGCATTCGAGCAGCTGCGCTGTCGTAATCAGCCCGGGGCGCTCCAGCAGCGCGCCGGCGATGGAAAACACCACCGAGGGGATCGCCAGTACCAGCGCCAGCCACATGCCGAGCGGGCTGCGCCGCACCACCCACAGGGAAAGGCCGAGCACCGCAATGCCGAAGGCGCCGAACAGCGCGCGGCTGGCGCCGGCCTCGTCCATCGCCGGGTACAGCAGCACGCCGAGCAGCTGCACGCCCAGCAACCACGCCGAGGGGTGCCGGCGTGCCATCGCCAGCCATTTGGTCCTGCGCGCAATCGCCATCGTGTTTCCCGCCCCTGGCCGTCCGGCGCCGAGCTTAGCGCGGTTGCCGGGGCGAACGCATGAGGATGCCGGGGGGGCAGCTGCCCCCCCGGCCGCCGCGTCATTGCGGGCGGTAGACCTCGGCGCCCTGGTCGCGGAACTGCAGCGACTTCTCGGCCATGCCGGCGTCGAGCGCCGCCTGTGCGTCCAGCCCCTGCCCCGCCGCGTAGTCGCGTACGTCCTGGGTGATCTTCATCGAACAGAAGTGCGGGCCGCACATCGAGCAGAAATGGGCCAGCTTGTGCGCGTCCTTCGGCAGGGTTTCGTCATGGAATTCCTTGGCCTTCTCCGGATCCAGGCCCAGGTGGAACTGGTCTTCCCAGCGGAATTCGAAGCGCGCCTTGCTCAGCGCGTTGTCGCGCACCTGCGCACCCGGGTGGCCCTTGGCCAGGTCCGATGCATGCGCCGCGATCCGGTAGGCCATGATGCCGTCGCGCACATCCTGGCGGTTGGGCAGGCCCAGGTGCTCCTTGGGGGTGACGTAGCAGAGCATCGCGGTGCCGTACCAGCCGATCATCGCCGCACCGATCGCGCTGGTGATGTGGTCGTAACCGGGGGCGATGTCGGTGGTCAGCGGCCCCAGCGTATAGAAAGGCGCCTCACCGCATTCGCGCAGCTGCTTGTCCATGTTCTCCTTGATCAGCTGCATCGGCACGTGGCCGGGGCCTTCGATCATGGTCTGCACGTCGTGTTTCCACGCGATCCTGGTCAACTCGCCCAGCGTCTCCAGCTCACCGAACTGTGCGGCATCGTTGGCATCGGCGATGCAGCCCGGGCGCAGTCCGTCGCCCAGCGAGAAGGTCACGTCGTAGGCCTTCATGATCTCGCAGATGTCGTCGAAATGCGTGTAGAGGAAGTTCTCCTTGTGATGGGCCAGACACCACTTGGCCATGATCGAGCCTCCCCGCGAGACAATGCCGGTGACGCGCCCGGCGGTCAGCGGCACGTAGCGCAGCAGGACGCCGGCATGGATGGTGAAATAGTCCACGCCCTGCTCTGCCTGCTCGATCAGCGTGTCACGGAAGATCTCCCAGGTGAGTTCCTCGGCGCGCCCGTCCACCTTCTCCAGCGCCTGGTAGATCGGCACGGTACCGATCGCCACGGGCGAGTTGCGGATGATCCACTCGCGCGTTTCATGGATGTGCTTGCCGGTAGACAGGTCCATCACGGTGTCACCGCCCCAGCGGATCGCCCACACCAGCTTCTCCACTTCCTCGGCGATGCCGGAGGACACCGCGCTGTTGCCGATGTTGGCGTTGATCTTGGTCAGGAAGTTGCGGCCGATGATCATCGGCTCGCTTTCCGGATGGTTGATGTTGTTGGGCAGCACGGCCCGGCCACGCGCGATCTCGTCGCGCACGAACTCGGGGGTGATGATGGCCGGGATCGACGCGCCGAACGATTGCCCAGGATGCTGCCGCCGCAGCGTCGCATCGGCGATCGCCTCCAGGCGCTGGTTTTCGCGGATCGCCACGAACTCCATCTCCGGGGTGATGATGCCGCGGCGCGCGTAGTGCATCTGGGTGACGTTGGCGCCGGCGACGGCGCGGCGCGGCAGCGTGCGCGACGGAAAGCGCACCGCATCCAGGCGCGCATCGGTGTCGCGCGACCGGCCGAACGCCGAACTCAGGGCTGCCAGCGTTTCGGTATCGCCCCGCTCGGCCACCCACGCCGCGCGCAGTGCCGGCAGGCCGGTCGACAGGTCGATGCTGGCGGCCGGATCGGTGTACGGGCCGGAGGTGTCGTAGACGGTGACCGGCGCGTTCTCTTCGCCGCCGAACAACGTCGGCGTGCGGGTCAGCACGATCTCGCGCATGGGAACCTGCAGGTCGCTGCGCGAGCCCTGCACGTGGATCTTGCGCGAACCGGGGATCGGTCGCGTAACCGAACCGGAAAGCTGCTGGGCCTGCTGCTGCAGGGTGGAAAGCGGTGCGTTCATCGGGCATCGTCCTGTTTGGACCCCGGGCGCGGACCGGCGGTCCGTGACGGGAAATCCGTGTTGAAAGGGACGAAACGGCGGCGCACGACGGGCGCACTGCGGGCGGTCTGCGGGCGTGGGGACCCTACGGCGCAATGCATCAGCGGATGCGAAGCTTCCCTACGCCGGTATCAACCGGATCAGGTTCGAAGGGACTGTCTCAACCTCGGCCACATGGCCTCGGTACCCCCGCTTCGAGGCGAATTAGACCACAAAGACCCGTGCATCGACACCGCCGTTGCCACCGCTGTGAACGGGTTCATTACGTCAGCGCGGTTAGTATCGCCCCGCGAGGATCTCCACCCCCGTGACGTGCTGCCTGGCGCCTGGCGCTGCGCCCACGCAGGGGACCATCGGGCTGAACCCGATGCCGTGGCATCCCGCCGACCGGCCTTCGTCCGGCTTCGCCCCAGTTGTCGCCGTCGTGCCGCTGGAGACTGCAAGCATCCGCTCGCGCCCTTTTCCTGGAGAAGCCCCTGCATGGTGTTTCGCATTTCCATCGCGCTGGTCGCGCTGCTCGTCCTGACTGCCGGCATCGCGCCCGGCCCGTTCAACGACGTGGTGCAGCTTGGCCTGTCCAACATCGTGCGCAGCACCGGCTGGCTGTACCTGCTGGTGGTGTTCATCACGCTATCGTTCCTGATGTATCTGGCGTTCGGCCGCTTCGGGTCGCTGCGCATCGGCGGCGAAGATGCCGAGCCGGACTTCTCCAATGCGAGCTGGATGTCGATGCTGTTCGCGGCCGGCATGGGCATCGGGCTGGTGTTCTGGGGCGCGGCCGAGCCGATCTCGCACTTCGTCAAGCCACCAGAGGGGCTGGCGCCGCAGAGCATGGAAGCGGCGCGTGCGTCGATGCGCTATGCGTTCTTCCATTGGGGCCTGCATCCGTGGGCGATCTATGCGCTGATCGGCCTGGCGATGGCCTGGTTCCAGTTCAACCGTAATGGACGTGGCCAGATCAGCGACCTGCTGCAACCGCTGATCGGCGCACGCCACCGTGGCTGGATGGGGACCGTGGTGAACGTGGCCGCCGTGGTCGCCACCGCGATCGGCGTGGCCACCACGCTGGGCTTCGGCACCATCCAGATCGCCGCCGGGATGGAACGCGTATTCGGTCTGCGCGCCTCGATTCCGCTGCAGTTGACCATCATCGCGGTGGCCTTCGTGATGTACATGGCCTCCACCACCAGCGGCGTGCACCGTGGCATCAAGTGGCTGTCCAACATCAACCTGGCCCTTGCGGCGCTGCTGCTGGCGCTGGTGCTGGTGCTGGGGCCGACCGGCTTCATCTTCGACACCTTCACCACCACGATCGGCTCCTACCTCAACCAGCTGGTGACGATGAGCCTGCGCATGTCGCCGTTCTCGGGCAGCACCTGGGTGGCCGACTGGACGATTTTCTACTGGGCGTGGTGGATCGCCTGGGCACCGTTCGTGGGCTCGTTCATCGCCCGCGTGTCGCGCGGACGCAGCATCCGCGAGTTCGTGCTGGGCGTGGTGATCGCGCCGAGCGTGCTGGGCTTCCTGTGGTTCTCGGTGTTCGGCGGCACCGCGCTGTGGTCGCAGATCTTCGGCCACGTCGATCTGGCGCAGGCGTTGGGCAATGGCTACGAGACCGTGCTGTTCACCATGTTCGACAGCCTGCCGCTGCCCACGGTGCTGTCGGTGATGGCACTGGTGCTGCTGATCATCTTCTTCGTGACCTCGGCCGATTCGGCGGTTCTGGTGCTGGCCAGCATGTCCACCGATGAGGCCGGCGACCCGCCGCTGTCGCGGCGCATGACCTGGGGCGTGGCCATCGCGCTGATTGCCGGGGTGCTGCTGCTGGCCGGCGGCCTGGAGGCGCTGCAGGGCATGATCACCATCGCCGCGCTGCCGTTCGCGGTGCTGATGCTGCTGGTGATGTGGTCGCTGTACCGCGTGCTCGACATGGAGTACGCGCTGCAGCGCCGCCGCGCGCAGCGGGCGCGGCGGATGATGGACGAATGGATCGAACGCGAGATCGCCGCGCAGGAAGAAACCCGCGACGAAGCCGCCCGCGCGCCGTAGAGCCGGGTTCTACCCGGCTGCATCACCCGTAGAGCCGGGTTCTACCCGGCTGCATCACCCGTAGAGCCGGGTTCTACCCGGCTGCAGCACGATGGCTGTATCAGCGCCGCGACCGGGAGCCGCCGACCAACAGTCGGCGCCACCTGCGGGGACTCAGTACCCCGCCGCCTGCCCGTCCTTGCGGCTTTCCGAAGCGCCGTAGTACACGCCCGTCTCCGGATCGCGCAGGATCGCCTGGTAGCCACCATAGGGGCCATCGGCGAACACCACCCGGTGGCCCTTGCGCATCAGCGCGCGCACCGTTTCGTACGGGAAGCCCGTCTCCAGGTTGACCTCGCCGCCATCGCTCATCGCCGTCGCCTGCCCGGTCGGCTCGGTCGATCCTTCATGCTGGATGCGCGGCGCGTCGCCGGCTTCCTGCAGGTTCATGCCGAAATCAACCATGTTCATGACGATCTGTGCGTGGCCCTGCGGCTGCATCGCCCCGCCCATCACCCCGAAGCTCATCCACGGCTTGCCGTCCTTGGTGACGAACGCCGGAATGATGGTCTGGAAGGGGCGCTTGCCCGGCGCGTAGCCATTGGGGTGGTCCTTCTGCAGCACGAACATCTCGCCGCGGTCCTGCAGGATGAAGCCCAGTCCCGGCGGCGCCATGCCGCTGCCCATGCCACGGTAGTTGGACTGGATCAGCGACACCATCATGCCGTCGGCGTCGGCCACGGTCAGGTAGATCGTGTCGCCCTCCTCCAATTGCTTCGGCGTGCCCGGTTGCACTTCACGCGACGCTTTGTCCATCGAGATGAGCGTGCGCCGCCCGGCCGCGTAGCCCTTGGAGATCAGCCGGTCCACCGGCGCGGGATGGAACGCCGGATCGGTATAGAAGCGCGCGCGATCGGCGAACGCCAGCTTCTTGGCCTCCACGAACAGGTGCACATGCTCGGGCGAGCCGAAGGCGATCTTCGAGAAATCGTAGCCTTCCAGCACATTGAGAATCTGCAGCGCCGCAATGCCCTGGCTGTTGGGCGGCAGCTCCCATACGTCGTAGCCCCGGTAATTGCTGCTGACCGGCTCCACCCACTCGCCGTGATGGCTGGCCAGGTCGTCGTAGCTGAGGTACCCACCGTTGGCCTTGAAGTAGTCGCCGACAGTCCGCGCGATCTCGCCCTTGTAGAAGGCATCGCGACCGCCCTGCGCGATCTTCTCCAGCGTGTTGGCCAGGTTCGGGTTCCGCCACATCTGACCCTTGCGCGGCGCGTGGCCGTCGATGGTGAACTGCTCGCTGAAGCCCGGATACCTGGACAGGCGCGGCACCGAGCGGTCCCAGTAGTAGGCGATCACCTCGGCCACCGGGTGGCCCTCACGCGCGTAGCGGATGGCCGGCGCCAGGTTCTCGGCCATCGGCTTGCGCCCGAAGCGCGCGTGCAGTGCGAACCAGCCGTCCACCGCCCCCGGGACCGACACCGGCAGCGGCCCGGTCGCCGGAATCTCCTTCAGTCCCCGGCGCTGGAACTCGGCCAGGGTCAGCGACTTCGGCGACCGTCCCGAGCCGTTGTAGCCGTACAGCTTCTGCGTCTTCGGGTCCCAGACGATGGCGAACAGGTCGCCGCCGATGCCGTTGCCCGTGGGCTCCATCAGCCCCAGCGCGGCATTGGCGGCGATGGCGGCATCCACCGCCGAACCACCGGACTTCATCACATCCAGCGCCACCTGGGTGGCCAGTGGCTGCGAGGTGGCCGCCATCGCGTGCGGGGCGATCACTTCCGAGCGGGTGGCAAAGGGATGGCCGGTGACACGGTCGGCCGCCGGGGACAGCGCCGGCAGGGCGCACAGGAGGGCGGCAGTGAGCACGCCGCGGGCAAGGGCTGAAGGCACGGGAGTTCCTGGTGGGTGGCAGCGGCCTCGATACTCGCCGCAGATGCCCGGCGCGGACATCCGACAATGGTCATGCACGACAGTGGAAAGCGGGGCGAATCCGCGCAGATCCGCATCGCAAAATAGTGAATTCCGGTTCACCAGAACGCTTTCAACCGCAACCATCCTTGCGCGGCGGGGCTTTGCACTGGATACAGCCGAAACCGTTGGAAATGTTGCCGCAAAGGTTGACAGTGCCAAAACCGCTGTGGTTTTCTCGATCACATGTTGCAGCGCCACACGCCCATTCGCGAATCCATCCAGCACGCCGATCCCGGCGCGGCCTCGATCCGTTCGCTCCTTGTCCTCGTACTTATTACCCAGCCAACAGGTGCGGGACGGACCGGCGTGTAAGCAAGACTGCCAGGTATCCATCAAAAACCCGCACCCGCCCAGGTGCGGGTTTTTTCGTTTCAGAGCCCCTCGATTCCCTCCTCCTCCTCCTTCCGAGCCGCCTTCCGCCATGACCCGCCATCCCGCCGCCGCCCGATTCACGCCCACCGCCTGCGCGGCGGGCACGTGTGGGCGGTGCGATGCGCGTGCCGCCGCTTCCCCTGACCGGCCGGCGTGTCCCTGAGACCGCCGGCCGTCTTTTTTCTTACCTCCAAGGAACCTCTCCCATGAGCACCAACGACCTGCCCCAGATCAAGATCGCTGTTGTCGGCTACGGCAGCCAGGGCCGCGCGCACGCGCTGAACCTGCGCGAATCCGGTTTCGATGTCGTCATCGGGCTGCGTCCGGGTGGCCCGACCGAGGTCAAGGCACAGGCCGACGGCTTTACCGTGAAAGCGCCCGCCGATGCGGTGAAAGACGCCGACCTGGTGGCGGTGCTGACCCCGGACATGGTGCAGAAGAAGCTCTACGAGGACGTGCTCGCGCCGAACATGAAACAGGGCGCGGTGCTGTTGTTCGCGCACGGCCTGAACGTGCACTTCAACATGATCACCCCGCGCGAGGATCTGGATGTGGTGCTGGTCGCGCCGAAGGGTCCTGGCGCGCTGGTGCGCCGCGAGTATGAAATCGGCCGTGGTGTGCCGTGCATCTGGGCGGTGTACCAGGACCGCAGCGGCAAGGCCGCCGAGTACGCGCTCGCCTATGCGGCCGGTCTGGGCGGTGCACGTGCCAACCTGATCCAGACCACGTTCAAGGAAGAGACCGAGACCGACCTGTTCGGCGAGCAGGCCGTGCTGTGCGGCGGTGCCTCGGCGCTGGTGCAGGCCGGCTTCGAAACGCTGGTGGAAGCCGGCTACCAGCCGGAAATCGCCTACTACGAAGTGCTGCACGAACTGAAGCTGATCGTGGACCTGTTCTACGAAGGGGGCATCACCCGCATGCTGGAATTCATCTCCGAGACCGCGCAGTACGGCGACTACGTCAGCGGCCCGCGGGTGATCGATGCCGGCACCAAGGCGCGCATGAAGGACGTACTGACCGACATCCAGAACGGCACCTTCACCAAGAACTGGGTCGCCGAGTACGAAGCAGGCCTGCCGAACTACACCCGGTTCAAGCAGGCCGACCTGGAGCACCCGATTGAGAAGGTAGGCAAGGAACTGCGCGCCAAGATGGTCTGGCTGCAAAGTCAAGCCGCGTAACCGCGCGGCTCTCCCACCGCTTTCGCAAAGGTCACCGCATGAACACCTCCGCACACAGCACCGCGCCCCGCAACGGCGCACGCTGGTTGACGCAGGCCCTGGAAGCCGAGGGCGTGCACACGCTGTTCGGCTATCCGGGCGGCACCATCATGCCGTTCTACGACGCCCTGGTGGATTCCGGGCTGAAGCACATCCTGGTACGCCACGAGCAGGGCGCCGCCCTGGCGGCCAATGGCTACGCGCGCGCCAGCGGCCAGGTCGGCGTCTGCGTCGCCACGTCCGGCCCGGGCGCCTCCAATCTGGTTACCGGCATTGCCGATGCGATGCTGGACTCGGTACCAATGGTCTGCATCACCGGCCAGGTCGCCACGCCGCTGCTGGGCACCGACGCATTCCAGGAACTGGACGTGTTCGGGCTGACCCTGCCGATCGTTAAGCACAGCTGGCTGGTGCGCCGGGTCGAGGACCTGCCGCAGGTCGTCCGCGACGCGTTCCGGATCGCCCGCGAGGGGCGCCCCGGCCCGGTCCTGATCGACCTGCCGAAGGATGTCCAGGTCGCCGATGCATCGCACCTGCCCGCCCACGTGCCGGCCACCGTGCCGGCGCTGCCGGCACCGCAGGCCGATGTGATCGCACAGGCCATCGCCGCCATCGCCTCGGCCGAAAAGCCGGTGATCTATGCCGGCGGTGGCGTGGCGCTGGGCGATGCCGTCGAGGACTTCCGTGCCTTTGTCGACGCCACCGCGATTCCCACCGTGCTGACCCTGCGCGGCCTGGGTGCCCTGCCGCCACAGCATCCACATTACCTGGGCATGCTGGGCATGCACGGTACCCGCGCCGCCAACATGGCGGTACAGGAGAGCGACCTGCTGGTGGTGGTGGGCGCGCGCTTCGATGACCGCGCCACCGGCAAGTTGAACGAGTTCGCGCCGTTCGCGCGGGTCGTCCACATCGATGCCGACGCCTACGAGATCTCCAAGCTGCGCACCGCCGATGTCGCCGTGCCCGGCAACGTCGGCACTGCCATGCGCGCCCTGACCGCCGCCCTGACTGCACCCGTGCCGGCCCAGGAGGCGTGGCGCCGGCGCTGTGCCGGCCATCGCGAACGCTTCGCGCCGCGCTATGACGCACCCGGCAGGCACATCTACGCACCGGCGCTGTTGAAGCGGTTGAGCGAGCTGGCCCCGGCGGACGCGATCATCGCCTGCGATGTCGGCCAGCACCAGATGTGGGTCGCCCAGCACTGCCGCTTCAATCACCCGCGCAACCATCTGACCAGCGGCGCGCTGGGCACGATGGGCTTCGGCCTGCCGGCCGCGATGGGCGCGCAGTTCGCCTGCCCCGACCGCACCGTCGTGCTGGTTTCAGGCGATGGCAGTTTCATGATGAACGTGCAGGAGCTGGCCACCATCGGGCGCTGCCGCCTGCCGGTGAAGATCGTGCTGCTGGACAACAGTTCGCTGGGCATGGTTCGCCAGTGGCAGGAACTGTTCTTCGCCGAGCGGTACAGCGAGATCGACCTGTCCGACAACCCCGATTTCGCGGCCCTGGCGCAGGTGTTCGGCATTCCGGCCACGCGCATCGATGCCCGCGATGACGTCGAGGGCGGCCTGGCCGCACTGCTGGCCCAGCCGGGCCCGGCGCTGCTGCACGTGGCCATCGACGCGCGCGCCAACGTATGGCCGCTGGTGCCGCCCAACAACGCCAACAGCACGATGCTGGAAAGCAACCCGGCCCACCAGACCCAGGAGACCCCCAATGCAATACCGGCTTGACCTGGTGCTGACGCCGGCCGAGGGCGCGCTGCTGCGCGTGATCGGCATGGCCGAACGGCGCGGCTTCGCGCCCCGCGCGATCGCCGGTGCGCCCAATGCCGCCGACGATGGCCGCTGGCACCTGCAGCTGGTGGTGGACAGCACCCGACCGCCGGAAACACTGCGTCGCCAGATCGAGAAGATCTACGACTGCGTGTCGGTGCGCATCAGCGCGCTGGACCCGACGCCGGGAGTATCCGCATGACTGCCCGCACCGCCATGCCGGTGCCGGTACGGAGGCGTCTTCTCGCAGGGTGCCTGCAGAGCCGCGCCGCCACGCCGGCAGCCCGCCACGCCCCGGCGGCAGGCGCTGCACGCCGGGCGATGCGTTCCCCCTGCGCGCGCCCGCCTGTCATGGGGCGCAGCCGGAGCCGGCATGCCCGCTAGCCGCGCCCCGCAGGAACCGGATGTAGGCGATGTAAGCGTCGCCGACGTGCTGGCCGCGCAGGCGCGGCTGCGCCGCTTCCTGCCGCCCACCCCGCTGCATTACGCCGAGCGCTTCGGCACCTGGCTGAAGCTGGAAAACCTGCAGCGCACCGGGTCCTACAAAGTGCGCGGCGCGTTGAATGCTTTGCTGGCCGGACGCGAGCGTGGCGACGAGCGCCCGGTGATCTGCGCGTCGGCCGGCAACCACGCCCAGGGCGTGGCGTGGTCCGCCTACCGCCTGAACATCCCGGCCATCACCGTGATGCCGCACGGTGCACCGGCCACCAAGATCGCCGGCGTCGCCCACTGGGGCGCCACCGTGCGCCAGCACGGCAGCAGCTACGACGAGGCCTACGCCTTTGCCCGCGCACTGGCCGACCAGCATGGCTACCGGTTCCTGTCCGCGTTCGACGATCCGGACGTGATCGCCGGCCAGGGCACGTTGGGCATCGAACTGGCCCCGCATGCACCGGATGTGGTGATCGTGCCGATCGGCGGCGGCGGCCTGGCCTCCGGCGTGGCGCTGGCGCTGAAGTCGCAGGGCGTGCGCATCGTCGGCGCGCAGGTGGAAGGCGTCGATTCGATGGCGCGTGCCATCCGCGGCGACGTCCGCGAGATCACCCCGGTCGCCACGCTCGCCGACGGCGTCAAGGTCAAGATTCCCGGCCTGCTGACCCGGCGCCTGTGCGCTGCATTGCTCGACGATGTGGTGATCGTGCGCGAAGCCGAGCTGCGCGAAACCCTGGTGCGGCTGGCGCTGGAGGAACACGTGATCGCCGAAGGCGCCGGTGCGCTGGCCCTGGCGGCAGGCCGGCGCGTAGCCGGCAAGCGCAAGTGCGCGGTGGTCTCCGGCGGCAACATCGATGCGCTGGTCCTGGCCCAGCTGCTCGCCGACATCCGCCCGCGCCCGCCGCGCAAACCCCGCCGCCGCGCCAGCGAGCGCACGCGTCCACCGCTGCCGACCGTGCTCGCACCGCCCCCGACATCCCCCGCTTCCCCTTCCTTTGCCACCCCATCCGACCTTGTTGTCGAGGAGACCTCCTGGTGACCACGCCCGACTCCCCCCGCATCCGAATTTTCGACACCACCCTGCGTGACGGCGAGCAGTCGCCGGGCTGCAGCATGAGCCCGCAGCAGAAGCTGGTGATGGCCCGCGCACTCGACGAGCTGGGCGTGGACATCATCGAGACCGGCTTCCCGGCCAGCTCGCAGTCCGACCGTGAGGCGATGGCGATGATCGCCCGCGAAGTCCGCCGCCCGACCCTGGCGGTGCTGTCGCGCTGCCTGGCCGCCGATATCGAAACCTCCGCCAAGGCGCTGGACGCGGCCGCCAACGCGCGCCTGCACGTGTTCCTGTCGACCAGCCCGCTGCACCGCGAGCACAAGCTGCGGATGAGCCGCGAGCAGGTGCTGGAATCGGTCCACAGGCATGTCAGCCTGGCCCGCAGCTACGTGGATGATGTGGAGTTCTCCGCCGAGGACGCCACGCGCACCGAGGAAGACTTCCTGATCGAGGTGACGCGCGTGGCCGTAGCGGCTGGTGCGACCACCATCAACCTGCCCGACACCGTGGGCTTCACCACGCCCGAAGAAATCCGCGGCATGTTCCAGCGGGTCATCGCCGGTGTTCCCGACAGCGACCGCATCGTCTTCAGTACCCACTGCCACAACGACCTGGGCCTGGCCGTGGCCAACTCGCTGGCCGCCATCGAGGGCGGCGCGCGCCAGGTGGAGTGCACCATCAACGGCATCGGCGAACGCGCCGGCAACTGCTCGCTGGAGGAACTGGCGATGGTGCTGAAGGTACGCAACGCGTTCTATGAGGAAGACACCCGCATCAACACACCGCGCATCGTGGCCACCTCGCAGCTGCTGCAGCGCCTGGTCGGCATGCCGGTCCAGCGCAACAAGGCCATCGTGGGTGCCAATGCGTTCGCGCATGAGTCGGGCATCCACCAGCACGGCATGCTGCGCCATCGCGGCACCTACGAAATCATGCGTCCTGAAGACGTCGGCTGGGAGAACTCGCAGATGGTGCTGGGCCGCCACAGCGGTCGTGCCGCCGTCGAGGCCCGCCTGCGTGCGCTGGGCTTCTGGCTGGAGGAGGAAGAACTGAAGCTGGTATTCGAGCAGTTCAAGGCGCTGTGCGAGCAGCAGCGCGTGGTCACCGACGCCGACCTGCAGGTGCTGATGCAGGGCAGCTCCACCCAGAACGGCTACCGCCTGGCCTCGATGACCATCAGCGACGTCGGCAGCCGCGCCAACGCACTGGTCGAACTGTCCGACCCGGACGGCAACCGTGTGGCCGAGACCGCGCAGGGCGATGGTCCGGTCGACGCGCTGTTCGGCGCGCTGTCCTCGGCCACCGGCGTGCAGCTGATGCTGGACAGCTACCACGTCCACAGCGTGGGCATCGGTGCCGATGCCCGCGGCGAAGCCAACCTGAGCGTGCGCCACGACGGCGTGGAGTACGAAGGCACCGGCACCAGTCGCGACATCATCGAGGCGTCCGCACTGGCCTGGCTGGATGTGGCCAACCGCCTGCTGCGCCAGCGCAATGCCGTCACCGAACATCCCGCGGCCAGCGCCGCCGCCTGAAGGAGTTGCCATGAGTGCCTTCGACAGCTACGACATCCCCGCCGCCGGCCAGTGCTGGAACGCCCACGACTACGCCATCGACGCCGGCTTCGTACCGCTTCTCGGCGGCGCGGTGGCGCGGCTGCTTGATCCGCAACGCGGTGAGCGCATCCTCGATCTGGGCTGCGGCGACGGGGTGTTGAGCTTCGACCTGGCCCTGAGCGGTGCGCATGTCACCGGCGTGGATGCCGCGCCGGAGCTGGTCGGCGCCGCCCGCGCGCGCGGCGTCGCCGCGCAGATCATGGATGCCCATGCCCTGACCTTCGACCGCCAGTTCGATGCGGTGTTCAGCAATGCCGCCCTGCACTGGATGCGCGAGCCGGACCGCGTCATCGAGGGCGTGCGCCGCGCGCTGGCACCCGGCGGCCGCTTCGTCGCCGAGATGGGCGGACACGGCAATGTGGCCGCCATCACCAGCGCCCTGCAGGCCGCGCTGGCCAGCAACGGCCACGTCGTACCGGCGTTCCCCTGGTATTTCCCGACCGCCGATGCATACGCGGACCGCCTGCGCGCGCACGGCTTCCGGGTGCGCTACATCGAGTGCCTGCCACGCCCGACCGTCCTGCCGACCGGCATGCAGGGCTGGCTGCGCACCTTCGCCTCCCCCTTCCTGGTCGGGTTGGCAGCCGACCAGCGACAGCGCGTGCTCGACGATGCCGTGGCGCTGCTGGCGCCCACCCGGCGCGATGCGCGCGGCCAGTGGAGCGCAGACTATGTGCGCCTGCGCTTCGACGCGCGCCTGCCGATCCGATGAATTTCCGTATCACGAACCACAGCAAGGCCATTCCATGACCCCAGCTCCCCGCACCCTGTACGACAAACTGTGGGACGCCCACGTCGTCGTACCCGAATCGGACAGCGCGCCTGCCGTGCTGTACATCGACCTGCACCTGATCCACGAAGTCACCTCGCCACAGGCGTTCACCGAACTGCGCGAGCGCGGCCTGTCGCCGCGCCGGCCGGACCGGACCAAGGCGACAATGGACCACTCCACCCCGACCCTGCCGGCCAGCCCGGATGGCAGGCTGCCCTACGCCAGCGCCGCCTCCGAAGCCCAGGTGGCGATGCTGGCGCGCAACTGCGGCGAGCACGGCATCGAACTGTTCGACATGCAGTCGGCCAACCGCGGCATCGTGCACGTGATCGCTCCGGAACAGGGGTTCACCCAGCCGGGCATGACCATCGTCTGCGGCGACAGCCACACCTCCACCCACGGTGCGTTCGGCGCGCTGGCCTTCGGCATCGGCACCAGCGAAGTCGGCCATGTGCTGGCGACCCAGTGCCTGCTGCAGCGCAAGGCCAGGACGATGGCGATCACCGTCGATGGCATCCTGCCGCAGGGCGTGGGCGCCAAGGACGTGGTGCTGCACATCATCGGCGTGATCGGGGTCAACGGTGGCACCGGCCATGTACTGGAATTCCGTGGCAGCGCCATCGAGGCAATGGACATGGAACAGCGCATGACGTTGTGCAACATGTCCATCGAGGCCGGCGCCCGCGCCGGCATGGTCGCGCCCGACCAGGTCACGTTCGACTGGGTCGCCAACACCCCGCGCGGCCCCAAGGGGGCGGCGTTCGATGCCGCCGTGGCCGCCTGGACGCAGCTGCGCAGCGATCCGGGCGCGCGCTTCGACGCGGAGGTGCATATCGATGCCGGCGACATCCGTCCGACCCTGACCTGGGGCACCCACCCTGGCACGGCCATCGCGGTGGACCGGCCCATCCCGGCCGCCAACGACGCCGCCGACCAGAAGGGACTGGACTACATGCAGTTCCAGGCAGGCCAGACGCTGGTCGGCACGCCGGTGGACGTGGTGTTCGTCGGCTCGTGCACCAACGGGCGCCTGAGCGACATGCGCGAGGTGGCGCACGTGCTGCGTGGCCGCCGTGTCGCGGCAGGCGTACGCATGCTGGTGGTGCCCGGTTCGGAGATCGTCAAGCGCCAGGCCGAGGCAGAAGGCATCCACGAGGTTGTGCGCGGCGCGGGTGCCGAGTGGCGCGAGCCGGGCTGCTCGATGTGCATCGCCATGAACGGCGATCTCGTCGCCCCCGGCCAGCTGGCGGTGAGCACCAGCAACCGCAACTTCGAAGGCCGCCAGGGCCCGGGCTCGCGCACGCTGCTGGCCTCGCCGATGACCGCGGCCTGGGCTGCGGTGAACGGACGGGTGTCCGACCCGCGCGACCTGTATGCCGCCCAGGAGGTGGCCTGATGAGCGGCTTCCGTACCCTGACCTCGACCAGCGTGGTGCTGCGCGAAACCAACATCGACACCGACCAGATCATCCCGGCGCGGTTCCTGTCCACCACCGAACGCGCCGGCCTGGGCAAGCATGCCTTCAACGACTGGCGCTGGCGGGCCGATGGCACACCCAATCCGGACTTTGCATTCAATCAGGCGCACAACGCCGGGCGCAGCCTCCTGCTGGCCGGCCGCAACTTCGGCTGCGGTTCCTCGCGCGAGCATGCGCCGTGGGCGCTGACCGACCTGGGCCTGCGCGCCATCGTCAGCAGCGAGATCGCCGACATCTTCCGCGGCAATGCGCTGAAGAACGGGCTGCTGCCGATCGTGCTGGACGAGGCCGACGTGCAGACGCTGATGCAGCGTCCTGACGACACCCTGACCATCGACATCGCCGCGCGCGAGCTGCGCACGCCCGATGGTCGCGTCTACCCCTTCCCGCTGGACGGCTTCTCGCAGACCTGCCTGCTGGAAGGCGTGGACCAGTTGGGGTATCTGTTGGGCCGTACCTCTGAAATCGAACGTTACGAGAGTGAACATGCACGCTGAGATTGTCGTACTGCCGGGTGACGGCATTGGTCCGGAAGTCGCCGCTGCCGCCCTGGCGGTGCTGGACGCGGTAGCCGAACGCTTTGGCCACACCTTCCGTTTCACCGAACACGACATCGGCGGCATCGCCATCGACCGTCATGGCGAGCCGTTGCCGGCCGTCACGCTGGAGGCCTGCCGCACCGCCCACGCGATTCTGCTTGGCGCCGTGGGCGGCCCGAAGTGGTCCGACCCGAATGCCACGGTACGCCCGGAGCAGGGCCTGCTGGCGATCCGCAAGGCGCTGGAGCTGTACGCCAACCTGCGCCCGGTGCGCCCCCATCCGGCCGCGCTCGGTGCTTCGCCGATCAAGGCCGAGCTGCTCGAGGGGGTGGACGTCGTGGTGGTGCGCGAGCTGACCGGGGGCATCTACTTCGGCGAGAAGACCCGCACTGCCGACAGCGCCAGCGACCTGTGCAGCTACAGCGTGGGCGAGATCGAGCGCGTGCTGCGCACCGCCTTCCGGCTGGCGCGGACCCGTCGCGGCAAGGTCACCTCGGTGGACAAGGCCAACGTGCTGGAAACCTCACGTCTGTGGCGCGATGTAGCCGCGCGGATCGGCCGCGAGGAATTCCCGGACGTGGCGCTGGAACACCAGCTGGTCGATTCGATGGCCATGCACCTGCTGGCCAAGCCGCGCGAGTACGACGTGATCGTGACCGAGAACATGTTCGGCGACATCCTCACCGACGAAGCCTCGATGCTGGCCGGTTCACTCGGCCTGTTGCCGTCGGCGTCACTGGGTGAACCCGGCGCGGTAGGCATCTACGAGCCCATCCACGGCTCGGCCCCGGACATCGCCGGCAAGGGCATCGCCAATCCTTACGCCACGATCTTCAGCGCGGCGATGCTGCTGCGCCATTCACTGGGGCTGGAAGCGGAAGCAGCGGCCGTGGAAGCGGCCGTGCATGCGGCGCTGGATGCCGGCGTGTTCACCGCCGACCTGGCGGCCGGGGGCGCGGCGGTGAGCACCCCCCAGGCCACCGAGGCGGTGCTGGCGCACCTGCGCACCTGATTCCGTCCCCCTTCCTTGCCAGCCGTGTCTGGCAAGGTGCCGGTCCGGAGAGCAGCCGACCCACGGTCGGCTCTATTGATGCCGGTGAAGGCGTTCTGAGGCTCCCACCGGTTCGGTTGCGCGCCGCCGCCTGTTACTCCCCGGTGCTCTTCGCCTCATCCGGCTTCACCCGGAACCACGCGGCATACAGCGCCGGCAGGAACACCAGGGTCAGCACGGTGCCGACGATCAGGCCGCCCATGATCGAGATTGCCATCGAGCCGTAGAACGCGCTGCGCGACAGCGGAATCATCGCCAGCACCGCGGCCAGCGCGGTCAGGACGATCGGGCGGAAGCGGCGCACGGTGGCGTCGATGATGGCGTGCCAGCGATCGTGGCCGGCGTCGATGTCCTGCTGGATCTGGTCGATCAGGATCACCGAGTTGCGCATGATCATGCCGGCCAGGGCGATGGTGCCGAGCAGGGCGACAAAGCCGAACGGCGCACGGAACAGCAGCAGGAACAAGGTGGCGCCGATGATGCCCAGCGGCGCGGTGACCAGCACCATCGCCGCACGCGAGAAGCTGCGCAGCTGCAGCATCAGCAATGTGGCCACCACGATCAGGAACAGCGGCATGCCGGCCTTGATCGAGTCCTGCCCACGTGCCGAGTCCTCCACGGTGCCGCCGGTTTCCAGCAGATAGCCGCTGGGCAGATCCGCACGGATGCCGTCCAGCGTCGGCAGGATCTGCTGCACCACGTCCAGTGCCTGCATGCCATCGCCGATGTCGGCGCGCACGGTCACCGTCGGCAGACGGTTGCGGTGCCAGATGATGCCGTCCTCGAAGGCGTACTCCAGGCGGGCCACCTGCGACAGCGTCACCGGCGTGCCGCTGCTGGTCGGAATGGCCAGGCTGGCCAGCAGGTCCAGCTGGGCGCGTTCATTGTCCGGCCCGCGCAGCAGCATCTCGATCTGGCGATTGCCTTCGCGATACGTGCTCACCCGCATGCCCGACAACGAGCTGCTCAGGAACTGGCCCACCTGGGCGCTGCTCACGCCCAGCGCGCGTGCGCGGTCCTGGTCGATCACCAGCCGCACCACCTTGCTCGGTTCGCTCCAGTCCAGATTGACATTGATCACGTGCGGGTTTTCGCGGACCTTGGCTTCGACCTGCCGTGCGATCGCCTGCACCTGTGCGATGTGCTCGCCCGAGACGCGCATCTGCACCGGGTAGCCGACCGGGGGGCCGTTCTCCAGGCGGGTCACGCGCATCTGCACGTCCGGGAACTGCTTGATCACGTCCTTGATCAACCAGTCACGGGTCGCCTCACGGGCCTTGGCATCGGCAGTGAGCACCACGAACTGCGAGAAGTTGGTGGCCGGCAACTGCTGATCCAGCGGCAGGTAGAAGCGCGGCGAACCGGTACCGACATAGGCGACGTAGTTGGTGATGCCATCGCGGCCCTTCAGCAGTTTCTCCAGCTTGGTCGCCTGTGCCTGGGTGGCGGCCAGCGACGCGCCTTCGGCCAGTTCGATGTCCACCATCAGTTCGGGCCGGGTCGAATCCGGGAAGAACTGCTGCGGCACGAAGCGGAACAGCATCAGCGAGGACAGGAACAGCGCGATGGTCGCCGCAATCACCCACCAGCGATGACGCAGGCAGGCATCCAGGAAGCGGCGGAAGCGCGTGTAGAACGGGCGCTGGTACGGGTCGTGGTCGTGCGCGTGCTCTTTCGGCGCGATCCAGCGCGCGAAGGCAGGGTGGCGGTCCGCCCACTGCACGCGCCGCGCGCGCCAGCGTCCGGCCAGGCTGGTCGGCTTGGGCGGCTGCGGGTTGAACAGGTCCGGCAGCATCTTGTCGCCGAGATAGGGAATGAACAGCACCGCGGCGATCCACGACACCACCAGCGCGATGGTCACCACCTGGAACAGCGAGCGGGTGTACTCGCCGGTACTGGAGGCGGCCGTGGCGATCGGCAGGAAGCCGGCGGCGGTGATCAGCGTACCGGTCAGCATCGGGAAAGCGGTCGATTCCCAGGCGAAACTGGCCGCGCGCAGGCGGTCGTAGCCCTGCTCCATCTTGGTGGCCATCATCTCCACCGCGATGATCGCATCGTCCACCAGCAGGCCCAGCGCCAGCACCAGCGCGCCGAGCGAGATCTTGTGCAGGCCGATGCCGAAGTAATGCATGACGAAGAATGTCATCGCCAGGACCAGCGGGATGGTCACGCCGACCACCAGGCCGGTGCGCAGGCCCAGCGAGAAGAAGCTCACCAGCAGCACGATGACCACCGCTTCGGTGAGCACCTGCACGAACTCGCCGACCGATTCCTCCACCGCGTGCGGCTGGTCGGAGACCTTGCGCAGCTGCATGCCGGCCGGCAGCGTCTTCTGCAGGCGCTCGAACTCGGCATCGAGCGTACCGCCGAGCTTGAGGATGTCGCCGCCGTCCTTCATCGCCACCGCCAGGCCGATCGCATCCTCGCCCATGAAGCGCATTTTGGGCGACGCCGGGTCGGCGAAGCCGCGCTTGACCTCGGCGATGTCGCCCAGGTGCAGCGTGCGGTCGCCGGCCTGGATCGGGAACTGGCGGATGTCCTCGATGCTGTTGAACTGCCCGGTCACGCGCAGCTGCACGCGGTCGGTCGGGGTTTCGAAGAAGCTGGTCCCGGTCACCGCGTTCTGGTCGGCGAGCGCCTGCTGCACCTGCTGCAGCGACACGCCCAGCGTGGCCAGCTTGGTGTTGGACAGTTCGATCCAGACCTTCTCGTCCTGCAGGCCGACCAGATCGACCTTGCCCACGTCCGGTACCCGCTGCAGTTCGAGCTGGATGCGGTCGGCGTAATCGCGCATCACCGCATAGTCGAAGCCTTCGCCCGTCAGCGCGTAGATGTTGCCGAAGGTGTCGCCGAACTCATCGTTGTAGAAAGGCCCGACGATCTCCTGCGGCAGCGTGGCGCGGACATCGCCCACGCGCTTGCGCACCTGGTACCACAGGTCCGGAATCTGCTTGGAGCGCAGGCTGTCGCGGGCCATGAAGATCACCTGCGATTCGCCCGGACGCGAGTACGACCGGATGAACTCGTACTCGCCGGTGTTCATCAGCGCCTTCTCGATCGGCTCGGTGACCTGGCGCGAGACCTGCTCGGCGGTGGCGCCGGGCCATAGCGTGCGCACCACCATTGCCTTGAAGGTGAACGGCGGGTCCTCGGACTGACCCAGATGCTTGTAGGACCAGGCACCGATGACGGCGAAGGCGAGCATGGCAAACAGCACCAGCGGGCGGTTGCCCAGCGCCCACTCGGAGAGATTGAAACGGCGCACGGGGTCAGTGCCCCTTGGCCGGGGCGGCCGGCGCGGCGGCCTTGGCCGGCGCCAGCACCGGTCGGTTCTGGCGATCGACCGCCGTCACCGCCTGGCCCTCGCGGAGCAGATGGCCGCCGGCGGCGACCACCCAGTCGTTCGGACCCACCCCCGACAGCACCGGCACCGACTCGGCACCGTAGGCGCCGACGGTCACCGGCACCGCCTTCAGCGTACCCTTGGCCGCATCCACCACCCACACGCTGCCCTTGCCGTCGGCACCGCGCTGCACGGCCGCCAGCGGCAACTGCAGGGCGCCGCTGCGACCGGCGCTGGCAAATACGCGCGCGCTCTGGCCCAGTTCCACTTCGCCCAGCGCTTCGGGCGCCAGGCTCACGCGGGTGGCATAGGTACGCGCCTGGGCATCGGCGGCCGGGGCGATTTCGCGAAGGGTGCCTGGCAGCAGTTGACCCGGGCGGTTCCACAGCTCGACCTGGACCGGCTGGCCGACCTTGTAGTCGCGGATGCTGCTTTCCGGCAGCGCGATCAGTACCTCACGGCCACCGTCAGCCGCCAGGGTGAACACAGTCTGCCCCGCGCTGACGACCTGCCCTGCCTCGGCCTGGCGGCTGGCGATCACGCCATCGGCCGGCGCGCGGAGCTGCGCGTAGCCGGCCTGATTGCGCGACACGGCGAGGTTGGCGCGGGCGGCGTTGGCCTGGCCCTGCGCGGCCTTGAAAGCAGCGGTCTGCGCATCCAATGCGGAGCGGCTGACCAGTTGCTGCTCGGCCAGCGCCGCATAGCGCTTCTGATCGTCGCGGGCGCGCACCAGGTCGGCCTCGGCGGCCGCGAGCTGGGCCTGCGAAGCGGCTGCCTGGGACGCGTAGTCGGCCGCGTCCAGCTCGGCCAGCACCTCGCCCTTGCGCACGCGCTGGCCGGCATCGACATGGCGCTTGATGAGATTGCCGCCGACCCGGAACGACAGCGGGCTTTCCTCGCGCGCACGCACCTCGCCCGGATAGGCCGCCACCCCCTGGCCATCGACCGTGCCCGGATGCACCACCAGCACCGGGATCGGTGCCACCGGCTCGGCATCCTGTTTGCCACACGCCGCCAGCATCACCGCCAGCAGCCCACCGCCCATCCATCGCAAGTTGTTCATGAGGTCCTGGACCTTGAATACCGGGGAAGCCGCACGGAAGAGACACTCTATTCCATGACGGCCAATAGTGAACCAGCCGGTATAGTATAAATATCGAACCGATTGGTCTAGTATTGTTTGCATGATCGATCCGACGTCCTCCGCCCCCCCGCCCAAGCTCCCTGCCAAGGCCGCCGGACCCGGCCGCCCGAAGGATCTGGGCAAGCGTGCGGCCATCCTGGATGCGGCCAAGGCATTGTTCGTCGAGCAGGGCTACGGCGGCGTCAGCATGGACAGCATCGCCAGTCAGGCAGGCGTTTCGAAGCTGACCGTTTACAGTCATTTCGGCGATAAAGAAACGCTTTTCGCCGAAGCTGTGAAGTCCACCTGCAACGAGATGCTGCCCGATGCACTGTTTGTCACCGATGCCGATGGCGCGCTGCGCGAGCAGCTGGTGGGCATCGGACGGGCCTTCTTCACCATGATCACCTCGCCGGCTGCCGTGGCCGTACAGCGGGTGATGATGGCGCCGGACACCGACGACCGGATCCGCGAGATGTTCTGGCTGGCCGGCCCGCAGCGCACCAGCGACGCGCTGGCCGAGTTCCTACGCGCCCGCACCGAACGGGGCGAACTGGAGATCACCGACTTCCAGACGGCGGCGCTGCAGTTCTTCACCCTCATCAAAGGCGAGCTGCATACGCATATGATGTGCGGGCTGCGGCCGGCCCCGGCCGAGTGCGACGCCGACGCCCATGTGGACGCCAGTGTCGCCTTTTTCCTGAGGGCGTACGCCACCCGCCACGGGCGGTGACAACAACATGAATGGACCGGAGGTCGCGGTGACTTCCGGCACTGCGACCCCGGCGCGACGGCAGCGATGCTCTCAGCGCGCCGCCGGCTCCCGGCACCGGTAAAATGGCCGGCCCACTGCGCTGGATTAGAACCTCATGATGATCGATTACGCCCACGCCCGCGAACTGATGGTTGAACAACAGATCCGTCCCTGGGACGTACTGGACATTCGCGTGCTCGATGTACTGGCACGTCTGCCGCGGGAGGCGTTTGTCGCTGAATCGCACAAAGCCCTGGCCTATGCCGACATCGAGCTGCCGCTGGGTTTCGGGCAGAAGATGATGAAGCCGGTCATCGAAGGCCGTACCCTGCAGGCCCTGGATCTGCAGCCGGGCGATGAAGTGCTGGAAATCGGCACCGGCAGCGGCTACCTGAGCGCCTGCATGGGTGAACTGGCCCGCGAAGTGCTGAGCCTGGAAATCGAACCGGACCTGGCCGCCACCGCCCGTGCACGCCTGGATGCCGCCGGTCTGGGCAACAACGTCCGTATTGAAACCGCCGATGCCCTGACGTGGGAGACCGAGCGCCGTTTCGACGCGATCTGCATCACCGCCGCGGTGGAGACCGTTCCGGCGCGCTTCACCCAGTGGCTGCGCCCCGGTGGCCGCCTGTTCGTGATCCGCGGCCATTCGCCGGTCATGGAAGCGGTGCTGGTCAAGTCCGATGGCAGCATTGATTCGCTGTTCGAAACCGATATCGACTACCTGCGCGGTGCCGCCCCGGCGCCCCAGTTCCAACTCTGAGTCCAAGGAAGCCGCAATGATCCGCCGATCCCTCGCTATTGCGCTGGCCGCCGCCCTGCTGCCGATGACCGCCTCTGCCGCCGACCTGCTGCAGGTCTACGAAATGGCGCGCAACGGCGATCCGCAGCTCTCCGCGGCTGAATCGACCCGTCTGTACGACAAGGAAGGCGCCGTGCAGGCGCGCGCGGCACTGCTGCCGCAGATCAATGGCGAGGCCGCGCTCAACCGCACCCGCACCGACGACCAGGGCTTCAATACCGGCAGCACCACCAGCAAGCGCCGCACTTACACCGTCACGGGCAGCCAGACGCTGTTCAACTGGTCGCAGTTCGCCAACCTGCGGTCGCAGCGCGAACTGAGCAAGGCGGCGGATTTCACCCTGGATTCGGCCAACGACGACCTGATCGTGCGCACCTCGGCGGCGTACTTCAACGTGCTGGTGGGCATCGAATCGCTGTCGGCTGCACAGACCAACGAAGCGGCCGCCAAGAAGCAGTTCGACTTCGCCGACAAGCGCCTGGAAGTGGGCCTGGCGCCGATCACCGACGTGCATGAAGCGCGCGCCCAGTACGACCAGGCCCGCGCCAACACGATCATCGCGCAGAACACCCTGGCCGACGCCTACCAGGCACTGACCGAACTGACCGGCCAGCCGGTCACCGACCTGCGCGCGCTGCCGGCCGACTTCCGTCCGGAACTGCCGGCCAAGTACGCCACCGTGGACCAGCTGGTGAGCGAAGCCGTCGCGCAGAACCCCGCGCTGAAGGCACAGGAGCTGAAGGTCAGCGCCGCCGAATCCGGCGTGTCGGCCGCACGCGGCGGTCACTACCCGACCCTGTCGCTGGGCGGCAACTACGGCAAGAGCGCCACCTGGGGCGATGCCGGCGTTGGCAGCGGCAGTTCCTACAACCCGGACCTGCGCACCAACAGCGTCGGCCTGACCCTGAGCGTGCCGATCTTCGCCGGCGGCGCCACCCAGTCCGGCGTGCGCCAGGCCCTGGCCCAGCGCGACATCGCCCAGGATGGCTACGAGCAGCAGAAGCGCGCCCTGGACCGCAACACCCGCAACGCGTACCAGACCCTGGTGGCCGGCATCAGCGAAGTGGAAGCACGCCGCCTGGCCGTGGTCTCGGCACAGAGCGCGTACGACGCCTCGCAGGTTGGCCTGGAAGTGGGTACGCGTACGGTGCTGGACGTGATCCAGAACCAGCGCATCCTGTTCTCGGCCCAGCTGGATTACGCCAACGCCCGCTACACCTTCCTGCAGAACCGCCTGCAGCTGGGCCAGGCGATCGGCACGCTGGACATCGCCGAACTGCAGGACATCAACCGCCTGCTGACGCTGAAGGCCGCCACGCCGAGCACCACCGTCAACTGATCGACGGCGGGCGCGGCTCCGGAATGGCCGCCCTGGCAATCCATCGCACGTCCCGAGCGCCGACGGTAACGTCGGCGCTTTTTCTTGGGAACACAGTGCCGACAGTCCGTGCTTCGGGCTGAAGCACGCCGGATCAACGCGCGAGCGGCAAACAACGGGCCGCTACATGTTAATCTTTCTCATTCGCACCAATTCCCCCATTCACCGTGCAATGAATCGTCCGTCGCTTCGTTTCTCTACGCTGGGCCTCGCCCTGACCCTGGCCAGCCTCCCGGCCCACGCCGCCCCCCCGTCCTCCGATGCGGTGCAGCTGGACACGGTGCAGGTGCTCGGCCGCGCCCAGACCCTTTACCGGGTGGATGACGCGGCGGTGGGGACGCGTACGGACACGCCGCTGGCACTGGTACCGCAGTCCATCCAGGTGGTACCGCGAGAGCTGATTGAAGACCAGGCCGCCCGCTATGTCACCGACCTGTATCGCAGCATCAGCGGCATCAGCTTCTTCAGCTATGCGGGCGTGACCATGCGCGGTTTCCGCCAGGAAAACGTGCTGTATGACGGTCTGCGCGGCGATCCTTATGCCGGCTTTTCGGTCCCGCAGCTGTTCAATATCGAGCGCGTGGAGGTCCTGAAGGGGCCGGCCGGCGCGCTCTACGGCGGCGGGGACGCCGGAGGCGTCATCAACTACGTGACACGCAAGCCGAAAGCCACGCCCGAGCGCCGCATCGAACTGCAGGCCGGCAACAACGATTTCAGCGCGGCATCGATCGACGCCACCGGGCCAATGAACGCTGCGGGCAGCGTGCGCTATCGCGCCGGGCTGTATAGCGACGCCGAACAGGGCGTGCGGTGGAATGCAGACAGCGAAAGCGTGATCGGTGACGCCTCGCTCGCCGTCGACGTGGGCGACACCGGCGAGCTGACCCTGCAGTTCACCGACATCACCCAGAACCTGGGCGGCAACCGCCTGCGCGGCGTGCCGGTGGACGATGCCGGGAATTTCCTCACCGACCGCCGCTGGAACCACAACGAGGCCAGCGACTTCCTCGACATGCGTGCCAGGGTGGCGCTGGCGCAGTACCGTTTCGCGCCGCGCGACAACCTGGACGTGGACGTCGCCGCACGCTGGTTCAGCAACAACGAACACCAGATGTACCACGAGCCGATGGGACTGATTGATCGTGACCGCGATGGTGTGGCCGCGTGGATGACGCGCCAGCTGCGCAACCAGATCCGCGACAACGAGGCGTTCACCGCCAACGCCAACGCGGTCTGGCGGATCAACACCGGCAGCATCGGACACACAATGCTGTTCGGTGCCGATGTGTATCAGCTCGACGCCGACTTCACCGCGCAGACCGCCAACAGCGCCGACCTTGCACGCGGTGCCGGGCCGGTACACGGCATCGATCTGTTCAATCCGGTCTATGGGGCCAGCACCTGGCATGACTACAACTTGGCCGCCCTGCCCTGGCGAAGCACATCGACCCGCAGTAAACGCTACGGCGCTTACCTGCAGGACGAACTGGCGCTCACCGCGCGCTGGCATGTGCTGGCCGGGTTGCGCTGGGATGGCTTCAAGGATGACGACCGCATTGGCGGCAGCCGTGTCGATGGCAACGACCTCAGCTGGCGGCTGGGCAGCACCGTTACCGTCCGCGAAGGTCTGAACTTCTACGCCAACGTGGCCAGCGGTTTCGTGCCCCAAAGCGCGGCCAACCAGAACCCCGCCGCGGGCGGCCCGTTCGACGCCGAGCGCAGCAGGCAGTGGGAGGTCGGCATGAAATCCCTGCTGGCCGATCGCGTGACCTTGAACATGGCCGCTTACCGCATCGACCGCAGCAACATCGTGCAGGCCACCGGTGACGTGGTGGACGGGGTGAACCAGCTGGCGGCACTTGGGCTGGTGCGCAGCACCGGCATGGAGCTGGACCTGCTGGCCGACGTCACCGAGCGCTGGGTGGTGAATCTGACCTATGCGTACAACGACGCGCGTGTGAAGGACATGGGCCCGACCGGCATCACCAATGCCTCCGGCGACCGCTTCGCCAACGCACCGCAGAACAAGCTGGGCCTGTGGACCCGCTACGACCTGCCGGCGATCAACTCCGCCATCGGCTTTGGTGCCGATCATGTGGGCGAGCGCGTCAGCCTGGATGGACAGGCGGTAAAGGCCTATACCGTGTTCGATATGAGCTGGAAGACCACGTGGAAGCAGTGGCAGTACCAGGCGAACGTCAAGAACCTCTTCGACAGGGTCTATGCCGCCAGCGGGTTCACCGAGCGCACCGGCCACTTCCCGGGTGAGCCTCGCCGCGTGTACGTGCAAGCCGCCTACGCCTTCTGAGACTGCCCATGCCTCCGCCTGCGCCAGCGCATCCCGATCGCCCTGCGCGCAGTGGCAGCGGGCGCCGACTGTGGTTCGACCTGCACAGCTGGCTCGGCCTGAAGCTCTGCCTGTTCATGGGATTTGTCTGCCTCACCGGCACGCTGGCGGTATTCTCGCAGGAGATCGACTGGCTGCTGCACGCGCCCATCCGCGTGGCCGACAGCGGTGAGCAAGCTGGATGGGGGCCCATCATCCATGCCGCACAGACGGCACACCCGGACTGGGAACTGGAAAGCATCTCCGCCGGCCACACGCGCCTGTTCGCTGCGCGGGCGCAGATGCGCCTCCCCGATGGCAGGCGACGCTTTGTCTGGATCAACCCCTACACCGCGCAGGTAACCGGCGACACGGGCTGGCTCAATACACAACGGCTGCTGCGCAACACCCATCGCCACCTGATGCTGCCGGTGGCGTGGGGCGTGCCACTGGTGGCGGCGCTGTCCATCCCGTTGCTGCTCTCGCTGCTGAGCAGCCTGTACATCTACAAGAAGTGGTGGCGCGGGTTCTTCAAACGGCCCGACGCCTCGCGACCGCGCCGCCTGTGGGGCGATGTCCATCGATTGGCCGGGGTCTGGTCACTCTGGTTTCTGCTGCTGATCGGTCTGACCGGAGCGTGGTATCTGATCGAGTCACTCGGCGGCGATGCGCCGGCCGCGCCGACCGTGCGACTGGCCAACGGCGTTGACCGCCTTGCCGCCGTCGACCCAACCGCCGTCGATGCCGCGGTGGAGACCGTCCACCAGCACTGGCCCCGCCTTGAGATCCTCGGCGCCATCCCCGCGCGCGATGGCGGGAGCATCCTGTTCCTGGGGGAGGCCGATGCCTGGCTGGTGCGCGAGCGGGCCAACAACATCGCCGTGGACCTGCACACCGGGCAAGTGATCGGCAGGCATGACGGCCGGGCGCTGGGGGTCCATCAGCGCATCGCCGAAATGGCGGATCCCCTGCACTTCGGCAGCTTCGGTGGCTGGCCCATCCGGCTGCTCTGGTTGCTGGCCGGCACGCTGCTGACAGGGCTGTGCTTCACCGGCGTGTATCTCTACGGACTTCGCACCGTGGATTCTCTGCGATCAGCTGCCAGAAGGCGGCCGACATGAGCCCGGAAAAACTGCCCGGCGCCTGGCGCGCGGCGTGGCGCGGCATGGGTCGCTGGCGCTGGCTGTGGCTGGCACTGCTGCTCGTGTGGGTATCGCTGGTGCCGCTCGAAGCCATGAAGTAGCGGCAATGACCGGCCTGGAACAGCCGCCGCAGCGCCGCGTTCACTCCAGCGGCGGCGGCAGTGCCGGCCCGATCAGGGCCACCGTGCGCTTCAACGCGCCGCGGCCGTTGCTGACCAGCGCACACCCGGCCCGCGCCATGTCCTCGCGCGCATCCGGATCGCGCAGCAGCGTCAGCAGCGCATCGCCGACGCCCTGCGCATCCTCGGCGATCACCACCGCCCCGGCTTCACGCATGCGCCGGGAAATCTCGGCGAAGTTGTGCAGGTGCGGGCCGGTCACCGTGGCCGTGCCCATCGCAGCGGGCTCGAGCAGGTTGTGCCCGCCGATCGCCTGCAGGCTGCCACCGACGAAGGCCACCTGGGCACACCCGTAGAACGACATCAGCTCGCCCAGGGTATCGATCACGAACACATCGGTGTCGGCCTGCGGCCACTGCTGCTGGCGCCGCGTGGCGACCTTCCAGCCCTGCTCGCGGGCCAGCGCCTCCACCCGTGGAAAACGCTCCGGATGCCGCGGCGCCCACAACAGCAGCAGGCCCGGCACCGCCTCGCGCAGGCGGCGATGCAGGTCGATGGTGGCCTGTTCTTCGCCCTCATGGGTGCTGGCGGCAATCCATACCGGGCGTTCTGCCGGCACCAGGTCGTGGAAACGCGCGATGAAGTCCTGCACGTTCGGCGTGGCGATGTCGAATTTCAGGTTGCCCAGCGCCTGCACCTGCTCCGGCGTGGCCCCCAGCTGCAGGAAGCGCTCGGCGTCGTCGGCCGACTGCGCGGCCACGCAGGTCACGGTGCGCAGCGCGCGCCCGATCAACGGCCGCAGCAGGCGATAGCCGCGCAGCGAGCGCGCCGACAGGCGGGCATTGAGGATGTACACCGGAATGCGGCGGTCACGGCAGCCGAACAGCAGGTTCGGCCACAGCTCGGTTTCCAGGATCAGCGCCAGGCTGGGTTTGAAGTGGCCCAGAAAGCGCCCCACGCTGCCCGGCACGTCGTACGGCAGGTACACGTGGTCCACTGCATCACCCCACAGCGCGCGCACGCGCTCGGAGCCGGTCGGGGTGATGGTGGTGATGACCCAGCGGATGTCCGGGCGCTGCGCGCGCAGCGCATTGACCAGCGGCGCGGCGGCATTCACCTCGCCCACCGAGACCGCGTGCAGCCACACCCGCGGCTGGCCACTGGAGTGCGGGTAGGACGCGTAGCGCTCGTCCCAGCGCTGGAAATACTCACGCACCCGGAAGCCGCGCCACACCAGGTGGTACACAGTGATGGGCAGCAGCAGGTACAGCACGACCGAGTACAGGCCGCGCAGGATCCATTCGACAGGGCTTTTACGCATGCGCAGAGGATACGGGAGCCCCCCGCGAAAGACACGCGCAGCGGCCGCGTGGACGCACCCGCCAGGGCGTATCCATTAGAATCGGTGCATGTCCGATAACGCGTCCACCGCCACCCGCCCGTCCCTGCGCAATCCGCGCCACTGGCCGATGTTTGCCGTGATGCTGGGCGCCTTCGCCGTCGCGCGGCTGCCGTGGTGGCTGCAGCGCGCGTTGGGCCGCGGCGTCGGCACGGTGGCGTACCGGGTGGCTGGCAGCCGCCGCCGCGCGGCCGAGGTCAACCTGAAGCTGTGCTTCCCCGAAAAGGACGACGCCTGGCGCCAACGCCTGCTGCGCGACAGCTTCGATGCGCTCGGCGTGGGCATCTTCGAGTTTGCCCGTGCCTGGTGGGGCAGCATCGACAGCATCCGGCCGCAGGTGCAGATCGAAGGCCTGGAGCACCTCCAGCGCATGCAGGCCGAGGGCCGTGGCGTGCTGCTGGTCTCGGGCCACTTCATGACCCTGGAGATGTGCGGGCGCCTGCTGTGCGACCACGTGGACCTGTCAGGCATGTACCGCAGGCACCGCAACCCGGTGTACGAATGGGCGGTGAAGTTCGGCCGCCTGCGCTACGCCAAGGCGATGTATGCCAACGAAGACATCCGCGCCACTGTGCGTCACCTGAAGAAGGGTGGCTTCCTGTGGTACGCGCCCGACCAGGACATGCGTGGCAAGGACACCGTGTTCGTGCCGTTCTTCGGCCACACCGCGTCCACCATCACCGCAACCCACCAGTTGGCGCGGATGACCGGCTGCGCGGTCATTCCGTATTTCCATCGCCGTGAAGGCGGAAAGTACTTCCTGAAGATCGGCGCACCGCTGGAGAACTTCCCCAGCGACGACGTGGAAGCCGATACCGCCCGCGTGAACCAGGCCATCGAGGCGATGGTGCGCGAGGCACCGGACCAGTACCTGTGGATCCACCGCCGCTTCAAGCGCCAGCCGGGCGGCCGCAGCGACTACTACCGGTAGAGCCGACCAACGGTCGTCTCTACCGTGATCCGGCGTCCGTCTCATCCCGCGCGAGCAGGCTTCCGGCGTACAGCGCCGCCAGCAGCAGCGTCAGGCCACCCCAGAAGGTGGAATAGAACGCCAGGTGGGTGTTGAACGGAAACACCGTGACCGCCAGCGCCAGCATGGCCGGGCGCGCGCGTTCGCGTGCGGCCTGCGGCGCGAAGCGCCAGGCACGCCAGGCCTGGGCGACCGCAGCGAGCCACAGCAGCAGGCCCAGCACGCCGGTTTCGGCGAGGATTTCCAGCACGATCTGGTGCGCGTGCAGCGCCGGGCCATCGCCCCACACTTCCGGTCGCTCCGGGGTGGGATTGCAGTCCGGATAGGCATCGCGGAACCCGCGCGCGCCCACGCCGTTGAAGGGATGCTGCTGGATCATGCAGCCGGCGGCGCTCCATATCTGTTCGCGGCCGGACAGCGCCTGGTTGATGCCATCGCCCTCGCCTTCCCAGGCCATCGCCGTGCGCGCGACCCGCTCGCGCACCTGGGTCGATCCCAGGCCCAGCGCCACCGCCGCCACCAGCCCGACCGCCAGGCATGCCACCAGCGCGCGGGCGCCGAGCAGGCGCCAACCGGAGAACACCAGCACCAGGCCGTAGGTCACCCAGGCCGCGCGCGAACCGGCCAGTACCAGCACCGCGCCAACGGCAGCGGCGGCCAGCGCCCAGCCCCACACCCCCGCTCGCCGGGCGGCGGAGAACAGCAGGAAGGGGGACAGGCTGGCCAGTACCTGGCCGAATTTCAGGTTGCACGGACCCAGCACGCCACTGAGCCGGTCCGCCGCCGCCATTTCCTGCGGCGAGCACAGACCGTGCCCACTGACCGCCCACTTGAGCTGGTCCAGCGACCAGAACAGCGGACTGGTGCCGAGCGCGGCCTGCGCCAGCGCATCGACAGTCCACACCGCCGTGATGGTGGCGATGCCGCCCAGGGTCAGCGCACGGCGCTGCGGCGAGGCCACCGCGATCGCGACGAGCCACATGAACGGCAGATAGCGCAGCCCGGCTGCGGTTTTGCGCCAGGCCGTGCCCGGATCGATGGCATCGAATGCCGAAAAAGCCTGCGGCAGCCAGTACCCCAGGAACAGGATGCTGGTCAGCGCCCACGCCGGGCTGCTGAGCAGGCGCTGCTTGCCGGCCAGCCGCAGCTGCACCATGCGCACGGCTGCATACAGCGCGCCGAGCACCAGCACGCCTTCGGCGACGCCGGGCAGCGGCCACATCGCCACAAAGGCGATCACCCACCACGGCGCCCAACGGCCTGCGCGGGAGGCCGGCGAACCGGGCATCAGGGCCGGCTCAACCGGCGAGGGAGGCATAGAGCTGGAGCGTGTCACGCTGCATCGCCTGCAAGGTAAACGGAATGCGCGACGGCAGCGTGGGCGGTTGCGCCAACAGGTGGCGGGCCTGCGCCAGCAATGCGTCGCTGTCGTGCAAGGGTACCGCGCCGGACGGTTGCAGGTGCTGCAGCAGCTCGCCCACGCCGCCGTGGTTCCAGCCCAGTACAGGTCGGCCCACCGACAACGCCTCGACCACGGTGCGGCCGAACGCTTCGGGTTTGTCGGAGAGCTGCAGCACCAGGTCGCTGGCCGCATACGCCTGCGCGATCTTCGCGGTGGGCGCGGTGATCAGCACGGCGTCGGCCACGCCGAGGCTGCGCGCCTGCTGTTCCAGCTCGGCCACGTACGCCTCACGCCCCGGTTCGCGGGTGCCGGGCATCCACAGCCGCGCCGGTACGCCGCCGGCGTGCAGGCCCGCCAGCAGCTGCAGCGCATGGCGGTGCCCCTTGAGACGGGTACCACGCCCGGGCAGCAGCAGCAGCGGCGCCTCGCCCGCCAGGGCGGGATGTGCCTGCGCCACGGCCAGCCGCGCGCGGCGGTCCTGGCGCGGCACACGCGGGAACTGCGCCGGGTCCACGCCACGCGGGATCACCTGCAGGCGCTGCGGGTCCACGTCCGGGTAATGCTGGCGGACGAAGTCGCGGACGCACCGGGAAACGCAGATCACCCGTTCGCCGCTGGTCATCACCGCGCTGTAGCGGCCCGGTGAGTTGAGCCCATGCACCGTGGTGACCCAGTGCGGGCGGCGCGCGGCCGGCAGGTTGCGCACCGCATACAGGCCCAGCCAGGCAGGCAGGCGGGAGCGCGCGTGCACGATGTCCGCGCCGACCTCGTTGAACAGATTGCGCAGGGTCAGGACGTGTCGGAGGGTCAGCAGCGATTTGCGGCCGATGTCCAGCGTAAGGTGCTCGGCACCGCTGGCCAGCAGCGGCTCGACCAGACGCCCCCCCGCAGACACGACGATGGCCCGGTGGCCAGCGGCAACCAAGGCGGAGGCGATCTCAAGGGTGGAGCGTTCGACCCCGCCGGAGTGCAGCGCCGGCAGCAGCTGCACCACGGTCATGGGGCGCACGGATGCTGGCGCCGGTCAGTCGGCGAGCACGAACACCGAGCCGCAGTACGGGCACGCGGCCTCGCCCTTGGGCTCGTCTTCGATCGGCAGGTACACGCGCGGGTGCGAGTTCCACAGGGCCATTTCCGGCGTCGGGCAGCTCAGCGGCAGGTCGCTGCGGTGCACGGTGTAACGCTTCTCGGCGTTGGCGGGCGCGGTGGCGGTATGGCTCATGGCGTGGACACACAAAGGAATTGCGAGGCCCGCGATTCTAGCACCTGGAGCGCCGCGGGGCCGCTGCCGGTGACGCGGCGGTGATGTCGGCCCGACCCATCCGACCGACCTTTTTAAATCGATCCAAATCGACTGTCAACCAGGCACCGATTTCGGCCGAAATCCGGATTTAGATCGAACTAATTTCACTTGTCAGGGTGGGTCCGCCTGTTGCAGCATCGGACCGGTTCCGATCCACCACCCGATCGCATGGCCCGTCCCCCGCCGGACATGCATCGCCTCTTCGGCCGCCCCCGTGGCGGCCGGTGCGATGCTGTCTGCCGTGGTCGCCGATGCGGGCCCTGCCTGCCGCCTGCCCTTTCGGGAGACCCTTGCATGACCCTGTCCGCCCCCCGCCACGCCCTCCTCCCCCTGGCCCTCGCCGTGGCCTGCGCCGCTGCGGCGTTCCCCGCCGCCGGCCAGGGCCTGCAGACCTCGTTCGAAGCCGGGCAGCCGTCGCCGACGGCCACTGCCGCTGCGGGCACGCTGCGGGTTGCGGTGGGCAACGGACCACGCGCGCCGTACGCGGCCAAGGCCGGGGTGGGCTACAGCGGCCTGCGGGCGCTGCACTACACCAGTGCGGGCGGTACCGCACGCACGCGGCTGTTCGCCACCGACCTGACCATCGATGCCGATACCACGCTGTCGTGGCTGGTGCTGCCGGAAATCGTCGCCAAGGACACCGTCGCCTCCACGTATGTGTCGTTGGACCTGGTGCTGGACAATGGCCAACGCGTCTCGGCGAGCGCCGCGCGCGACCAGCATGGCGTGGCGCTGGGCGCCCGCGCGCAGGGCGACTCGAAGACCCTGTATCCGCAGCAGTGGGCGCGCAAGGCGGTCCGGCTGGGCGATGTGGCCGGATTGCGCGGGCGCCGCGTGGTGGCGCTGGAGCTGGAGGTGGCCGCCGCGGACGGCGCGCCGGTGTCGGGCTGGATCGATGACATCGTGCTGGACGCGCAGCCGCGCACAGTGCCGCAACGACCGTCGGACTGGGTGCTGACCACCCGCGGGACGCAGGCCAACGGCACGTTCTCGCGCGGCAACAATTTCCCGGCCACGGCGGTACCGCACGGCTTCAACTTCTGGACCCCGGTGACCGACGCCGGCGCGTTGAACTGGCTGTACCGCTGGAACGAGCAGAACGATGCGTCCAACCGCCCGCAGTTGCAGGCGCTGGCCCTGAGCCATCAGCCCAGCCCGTGGATGGGCGACCGCCAGACCTTCCAGGTGATGCCCTCCACCGCGCGTGGCGTGCCCGTCGCCGACCGCGCCAAACGGGCGCTGACCTTCTCCCACGACAACGAGCGCGCGCGGCCGTACCGGTACGACGTGCGTTTCGACAACGGCCTGTCCGCTGCGATCGCGCCGACCGACCATGCCGCGCTGTTCCGCTTCGAGTTCCCGGCCGAGGGCGATGCCAACCTGCTGTTCGACAATGTCGACGCGCGTGGCGGTCTGACGCTGGACGCCGCCACCCAGACCCTGTCCGGCTACACCGACACGCGCAGCGGGCTGTCCAACGGTGCCACCCGCATGTATGTGGTGGCCCGCTTCGACCGCCCGTGGCGCAGCAGCGGCCGCATCGAGACCGGGCGCCCCACCGGCTACATCAAGTTCGACGTCGACCACGACCGGCGCGTCACCATGCGCATCGCCACCTCGCTGATCTCGCTGGACCAGGCGCACCACAATCTTGCGCTGGAGCTGGCCGCCGACGACGACCTGGAGCGGGTGGCCGCGCGCGCGCAGGACGCCTGGGACGCGCGCCTGGCACCCTTCGACATCGGCGATGCCAGCGACGACCAGAAGACCACGCTGTATTCCAGCCTCTATCGTCTGTATCTGTACCCCAACTCGGGGCATGAAAACGCCGGCACCGCCGCCGCGCCGGACTGGCGCTATGCCAGCCAGGCCAGCGCCGCCGACGACAACACCGACGGCAGCGCTCTGCGCAGCTTCGCGCCGGTGCGCGACGGCAAGGTGTACGTCAACAACGGCTTCTGGGACACCTTCCGCACCACCTGGCCGGCGTACGCGCTGTTCACCCCCGACGATGCCGGTGCGCTGGTGCAGGGCTTCCTGGAGCAGTACCGCGCCGGCGGCTGGGTCGCGCGCTGGTCTTCGCCCGGCTATGCCGACCTGATGGTGGGCACCAGTTCGGACGTGGCGTTTGCCGATGCGTGGCTGAAGGGCATCGGTGGCTTCGATCCCGAAGAGGCCTACGCGGCTGCGTTGAAGAACGCCACCGTGGTGCCACCGGACCGCCATGTCGGCCGCAAGGGCATGGACCGCTCCACGTTCCGCGGCTATGCCAGTGCCGACGTGCACGAGGGCATGTCGTGGACGATGGAAGGGGCGCTCAACGACTTCGGCATCGCCAACATGGCCGAGGCACTGTCCCGTCGCGCGGGCAGCGCTGCCGCGCGCGAACGCTACGCCACCGAAGCCGACTACTTCCGCCACCGGGCCGGCACCTACGCCACCCTGTTCGATCCGGCGGCGGGCTTCTTCCAGGGCCGCACCGCCGACGGTGCGTGGCGCGTGGACGCCAAGGACTACGACCCGCGCGTGTGGGGCCACGACTACACCGAATCCAATGGCTGGACCTTCGCCTTCACCGCCGCGCACGACGGCGAGGGCCTGGCCGCGCTGTACGGCGGGCGCGACGGGCTCGCCGCCAAACTGGATGCCTTCTTCGCCACCCCCGAAACCGCCGACCCGGCCTTCGCCGGCTCCTACGGCGGGACCATCCACGAAATGACCGAGGCGCGCGATGTGCGCATGGGCATGTACGCGCACAGCAACCAGCCGGCGCACCACATTCCGTGGATGTACCTGTACGCCGGACAGCCGTGGAAAACCCAGAAGCACGTGCGCGAGATCCTGTCGCGGCTGTACGTGGGCAGCGAGATCGGCCAGGGCTACCCGGGCGACGAGGACAACGGTGAAACCTCGGCGTGGTACGTGCTGGCCTCGCTGGGTCTGTACCCGCTGCGCATGGGCGCGCCGGAGTACGTGATCGGTTCGCCCCTGTTCCGCCACGCCAAGGTGACGCTGCAGGGCGGCGCGGTGCTGACCGTGAACGCGCCGGAGAATTCGCGCGACAACGTGTACGTGCAGTCACTGAAGATCAACGGTCGGCCGTGGACGAAGACCTGGGTGCCGCACGAGGTGATCGCCAAGGGGGCCACCCTCGACTTCGTGATGGGCCCGGCGCCGTCGACATGGGGAACCGGCCCGGACGACGCGCCGCGCTCGCTCACCGCGCGTGGCCAGCGCCCTGCCCTGCTGCATGACCTGCTGGGCGCCGGCGCACAGGCGCAGACCGCCGATGGCGCGGCATTGCCGGCCCTGATCGATGACGATGCCGCCACCACCGTGCCGGTGGGCACCGGGACGATCGTGCTCACCGGGCTGGCCGATGGCGCTGCCACGATGTACACGCTGACCAGCGGCACCGGCCCGATCCGCGGCGGCGCATGGACGCTGGAAGCGCGTCGCAGCGGCGGCCGCTGGACCACGCTGGACGAGCGACGCGGCGAAGCCTTCGACTGGGCGCAGCAGACCCGGCCGTTCGCCATCGGCAGACCCGGCCGCTACGCCGAGTACCGCCTGCGCATCGCCGCGCCGGGACGGATGCAGCTGGCCGAGGTCGAGCTTCTGGCACCGATGGGGGAGCACTGAGCATGGGCATGACCGGTTTTCTGAAGCACGCGGCCGGCACGACCCTGCTGCTGGGGGCGCTGGGGGCGTTCGATGCGACCGCGTTCGACGCCACCGAGCACCGGGAGGGTGTGACCCTGACCTACAGCGATCCATCAGATGCGCTGGCCGCCCCGGTGCGCTCACGCATCATCGAGACGTTCTTCGCGGCCTACGTGCGCGAACGGGCCGACTTCCATCCCGGCGCACCGGCGCAGGTGCGCATCGTGATCGATCCGGGCTACGACGGCATCGCGTACGTTGGCGAGAGGGAAAAGGCGGCCACCATCACCATCAACCCGGCCTGGCTGGCCAAACACCCCGACGACATCGACCTGGTCACGCATGAGGCGATGCACATCGTGCAGGGCTATCCGGAGTACGCCAACGAACGCGTGCCGGGCTGGCTGGTGGAGGGCATCGCCGACTACGCGCGCGACCGCTATGGCAGCGACAATGCCGCCGCTGGCTGGGCGCTGCCGACGACGGTGAAGGATGGGCAGAACGTCGAGACCGGCTACCGGGTGACCGGCGCGTTTCTGAAGTGGGGCGAGGCGCGACACCCGGGCCTGGTGAAGGCCCTGGACGGCGCATTGCGCGACGGGCGGTATACACCGGCCCTGTGGGAGCAGCAGACCGGCCTGGCGTTGCCTGCGCTGTGGGCGCAGTACGCCCGGATCGACAGATGAGGCCGGGATGGCATCGCCCACCGCCGGTCGACGGGGCGCATCCGCGCGCCAGGGTATCGGTGGCAGTGCGGAGGGCCGCCGACCAACGGCCGGCCCTGCCAGGTCAGCGTGCGCCGACCAGGCCGGCGTACAGCGCGAACAGCTGTTTGAAGTACCGCTTGGTTTCTCGATGACGCATGACACCGCTCCGCAGGCTGGCCAATGATGATCTGGTCGGGCCCAGGGTGGGGGCGGCCGCGTGGACCGTCCCCACGGCCGGGCCGCGTGGGGGTATTGGGCCCTTGGGAGGTTGCAGGCGGGTGACGCCTGTGCGGCGCGCGTATGGCAGAGGCACTGCGCGAAACCAGAACGCGCCCCGAAGGGCGCGCGCTGGCAACCGGTCGTGGGAAGAACGCCTTACGCGTTCTTCTCCGCCTCCAGCTGCTTGCGGATCTGCGCATCCACGGCCGCGATGGCGGTCATGTTGAGCACGCGGCGCGAGGTCGCGCTGGTGGTCAGGATGTGCACCGGCTTGGCCACGCCCATCAGGATCGGGCCGATCGCCACGCCATCGGTGAACACGCGCACCAGGTTGTAGGCGATGTTGGCCGCCTCCAGGTTGGGCAGCACGAACAGGTTGGCACGGCCCTTCAGCGTGCTGTCCGGCAACAGCTTGTGGCGCAGCGCCTCGTCCCACGCGGTATCGCCCTGCATTTCGCCATCCACGTTCAGGCGCGGATTGCGCTTGAGCAGCAGCGAACGCACGGTGCGCATCTTCAGCGCATCCCTGGAATCGTGGCTGCCGAAGTTGGAGTGCGACAGCAGCGCCACCTTCGGTTCGATCCCGAACAGCTTCATGCGGTAGGCCGCCTGCAGGGTCGCTTCGCAGATCTGCTCGGCGGTCGGATCCTCCTGCACGTGGGTGTCCACGAAGAAGAACACGCCCTGCTGATTGATCACACCGGTCATGGCCGAGGTCGACGTCACCTTCGACTCCAGCGGCAGCACGCTGCGCACATAGCCCAGCTTCTTGTGGAAGCGGCCGACCACGCCGGTCAGCATCGCGTCGGCTTCGCCGCGCGCGACCATCACCGCCGCGATCAGCGTCGGGCGCGACCGCATCAGGTTCTTGGCGGCCGCCACGGTCACACCGCGACGGCCGGTGAGGTTGTGGTAGTACTGCCAGTAATCGTTGAAGCGCGGGTCGTCGTTGATGTTGGTGATGTCAAAGTCGACACCGGCCTTCATGCGCAGGCCCATGCGCTCGATGCGCGATTCGATCACGTCGGGGCGGCCGATCAGGATCGGCTGCGCCAGGCCTTCGTCGACCACGTTCTGCACCGCACGCAGCACCACTTCCTCTTCGCCCTCGGCATACACCACGCGCTGCTTGTCCGAACGCGCGCGGTCGTACACCGGCTTCATCATCAGGCTGGTGCGGTAGACGAACTGGGCCAGCTTCTCGCGGTAGGCGCCCATGTCGGCCACCGGACGGGTCGCCACGCCCGAATCCATCGCGGCCTGTGCCACGGCGGCCGACAGCTCGACCAGCAGGCGGCGATCGAACGGGCGCGGAATCAGGTAGTCGCGGCCGAAACTCGGGGTCTCATCGCCATAGGCCGACCCCAGGTCGCTGGCCTCGCGGCGTGCCATCGCGGCGATCGCGTGCACGCAGGCGATCTTCATGTCTTCGTTGATCGCGGTGGCGCCCACGTCCAGCGCCCCGCGGAACAGGTACGGGAAGCACAGCACGTTGTTGATCTGGTTCGGGTAGTCCGAACGACCGGTGCCGATGATCGCGTCCGGGCGTACCGAACGGGCCACTTCCGGCATGATTTCCGGGGTCGGGTTGGCCAGCGCGAAGATCACCGGGTCCTTGGCCATCGTCCTGACCATGTCCGCGGTCAGGATGCCCGGGGCCGAAAGGCCCAGGAAGATGTCCGCACCGTCGACGATCTCGGCCAGCGTGCGCTTGTCGGTATCGCGCGCGTAGCGCGCCTTCTCCGGGTCCAGGTCGCTGCGGCCGGTGTGGATCACGCCGTCGCGGTCGAAGGCGAGGATGTTCTCCTTCTTCAGACCCAGCGACACCAGCATGTTGACGCAGGAAATACCCGCCGCGCCCATGCCGGTGGTGGCCAGCTTCACGTCTTCGATCTTCTTGCCGGTGACGACCATCGCGTTGAGCACTGCGGCGCCGACGATGATCGCGGTGCCGTGCTGGTCGTCATGGAACACCGGGATGTTCATCCGCTCGCGCAGCTTGCGCTCGACGATGAAGCACTCCGGGGCCTTGATGTCTTCCAGGTTGATGCCCCCGAAGGTCGGCTCGAGCGAGGCGATGATGTCAACCAGCTTGTCCGGGTCGTTCTCATCGATCTCGATGTCGAACACATCGATGCCGGCGAACTTCTGGAAGAGCACGCCCTTGCCTTCCATCACCGGCTTGCCGGCCAGCGGGCCGATGTTGCCCAGGCCCAGCACGGCGGTGCCGTTGGAGATCACCGCAACCAGGTTGCCGCGGGCGGTGAGTTCGCTGGCCTGCTGAGGGTCGGCCATGATGGCCTCGCAGGCGTGTGCCACGCCCGGCGAGTACGCCAACGACAGATCACGCTGGGTCAGCATCGGCTTGGTCGCTGCGACGCGGATTTTGCCCGGCGGCGACATGCGGTGGTAATCGAGGGCAGCCTGTTTGAAATCTTCGTTGGACATCGCTTTCTGCAGATGAATGGGCGAGAGGAACAGGGGATCATACCCCCGTTGGCGTGGCCGGACCTGTCGCTACGCTGTCGCGGTCATGCTGCAACCGCACATAATCCAGCGCAGCGCGGCGGCCGTTCGCCGGCGTATGCAGGCCAGCCTGCCGCGCGCAGATGACAGCGCGCATCCGACGTTGGGAACAAAACATGGCCGTGCCGCCCCGGCAGGAACGACACGACCATGCACCACACAATCAGATCACCGGGCTCAGTGGGCCGCGGCCGGCAGCGGCGCCGGCAGGTCGTCCACGACCAGCGGCGGCAGCTCCGACTCGCGGCCATCGAGCACCATCGCCAGACGGTCGCGGTCCAGCGCGTTCTCCCAGCGCGAGACCACCACAGTGGCCACGGCATTGCCGATGAAGTTGGTCAGCGAGCGGCATTCGCTCATGAAACGGTCCACGCCGAGAATCAGCGCCATGCCGGCCACCGGCACCTCCGGCACCACGGCCAGGGTGGCGGCCAGGGTGATGAAGCCGGCGCCGGTGACGCCGGCAGCGCCCTTGGAGCTGAGCATCGCCACCAGCAGCAGGGCGATCTGGTGGCCCAGGGTCAGTTCGGTGTTGGTGGCCTGGGCAATGAACAGCGCGGCCAGGGTCATGTAGATGTTGGTGCCGTCCAGGTTGAACGAGTAGCCGGTCGGGACCACCAGGCCCACCACGGACTTGCTGCAGCCGGCCTTCTCCATCTTCTCCATCAGCGAGGGCAGTGCCGATTCCGACGAAGACGTGCCCAGCACCAGCAGCAGCTCGGCCTTCAGGTAGCGGGCCAGCTTGAACACCGAGAACCCGCACAGGCGGCAGACCACGCCCAGGATCACGGCCACGAACAGGAAGGCGGTCAGGTAGAACGACCCCACCAGCCAGGCCAGGTTGACCAGCGACCCGACCCCGTACTTGCCGATGGTGAAGGCGATCGCGCCAAAGGCGCCGATCGGGGCGGCCTTCATCAGGATATGGACCAGGCGGAACACCGGGGCGGTCAGCGCCTCCAGGAAGGTCAGTACGGGGCGGCCCTTCTCGCCGGTCAGGGCCAGCGCGATGCCGAACAGTACGGCCACGAACAGTACCTGCAGGATGTTGCCCTCGACGAAGGCGCTGACCAGGGTGGACGGAATGATGTCCATCGCGAACCCGACCAGGGTCAGTTCGTGCGACTTCTCCACGTAGGTGTGGACCGCGGTCTGGTCCAGGTCGGCCGGGTTGATGTTCATGCCGGCACCGGGCTGCACCACGTGCGCCACCACCATGCCCACCACCAGCGCCAGGGTGGAGAAGAACAGGAAGTAGGCCATCGACTTGGCGAACACCCGGCCCACGGTGCGCAGGTGGGTCATGCCGGCGATGCCGGTGACGATGGTCAGGAAGATCACCGGGGCGATGATCATCTTGACCAGCTTGATGAAGGCATCGCCGAGCGGCTTGAGCGATTCGGCAAACGCCGGCTCGTAGTGGCCGAGGATGGCCCCCAGCACGATCGCCACCACCACCTGGAAGTACAGCTGGCGGTAGAACGGCAACGGCTTGGCCGCGAGCGGCGTGGAAGTGGGAACGTGCATGGGAAGCTCCGGCTGTATCACGAAGGAGGCCGGCCGCAGCGGGCGGCATCGGGCGTGGCCTTTTTACGCCGCCGTCCGCGCCACGCAGATAACCTATTGGTACTAGCCCCCCGGTTCAGCTCCCGCCGCTGCCTACACTGCACCGGCACCGCGCCCCCACGGCGACGGGTGGCCGTACCGGCCGGGGCCCTCCCCCACAGTTTTCCGGTCTGCGGCCGTTGTTGTTCTGCCCCATTCCTTTCAGATTGCCGATGCCCATGCGCCCGACCCCCCTGTTCCTCGCCCTGACCTGCCTGACCGCCGCGCCCGTGGCCGCCACTGCGGCGGACTGGGACAACTGGCCGACCAAAGTGGCCTTCAGCGACGGCACCGAGCTGGCCGCCACCGCGAACATTGCCTACGACCTCAACGACTTCTCCAACGGCAGCGGCATCGAGGATGCCGATGCGGTGCGGCGCAAGGAGTTCGGCGCCACCCTGAAGAAGAAGGGCGTCTACGACGCGATGGTCTATTACGACTTCCAGGCCGATACCTGGCTGGACGTGTTCGTGCGCGTTGAGAGCAAGGCGTTCATCGGCCGCGACATCGGCCGTTTCCGCGTCGGCTACATGAAGACCCCGGTTGGCCTGGATGCGGGCACCTCCTCGCGCGCCGGCAGCTTCCTGGAGACCGCTCTGCCCGTGCAGGCGTTCTACGAAGGCCGCCGCACCGGTGCCGAATGGGTGCTGGAACGCCCGCAGTACCTGCTCCAGGCCGGCGCCTACGGCGGCAAGGACCTGCAGGGCGACAACCCCGGCACCACCCAGGCAGTGCGCGCGGTGTGGACCCCGTTCAAGGCGGCTGGCGACGTGGTCCACCTGGGCCTGGCGTATTCGCAGGAGAACCCGCGCGGCTACCGCGATGGCCGCGACGTGCACCATGCGGCCAGCGCACGCCTGCGCGCGCGCCCGGAAGCCGGCCTGACCGACATCCGCCTGGTCGACTCCGGCGCCCTGACCACCGCCGATCAGATCCGCCGCACCGGCCTGGAAGGCATCTGGATCCGGGGCCCGTTCTCGGTGCAGGGCGAAGCCCTGCAGACCACCGTTACCCGTGAGGGCAAGCCGGACTACACCGGCCACGGCCAGTATGCGATGGCCAGCTGGGTGCTCACCGGTGAATCCCGCCCGTACAGTGCCGGCGCCGTGGCCAACATCAAGCCGGCCCACAATTACGGCGCGGTCGAACTGGTGGCGCGCTACAGCCGCCTGGACCTGGACGACGCCGATGTCTTCGGTGGCCGCCAGCACGACTGGACGCTGGGCGCCAACTGGTACCTCACCAGTCACTTCAAGTTCCAGGCCAACTACGTGAAGGCCGACGCCAGCCGTCGCGGCGTGCGCACCCGGCCGGAGATCGTCGAGCTGCGCGCACAGATGCACTTCTGATCGACCTGCGCAGGGCGGACGTGCACGCCGCGCCCGCCCTGCGACCGTAGACTGCCGCCATGTACTGGCTCGGCCGCCACCGCACCCTGTTGCTGACCCTGCTGCTGATGATCGGCGGCACGTTGCTGTGCGCGGCCGCGGCCGGTCACTACGCCTGGCGGCGTGCGCTGAACGATGAAAGCGGCCAGGTGCAGCGCCAGCTCGCACTGTACGGCCAGGGCCTGCAGCAGCGCGTCGACCGTTTCGGCACCCTGCCGCAGGTGCTTGCGCTGGACCCGGACCTGCGCCGCGCACTGCTGCAACGCCCGGATGCCGCCGGCGCGCAGCGCCTCAACCTCAAGCTGCAGCAGGCCAACCAGGTCACCCGCGCTTCCACACTGACCCTGGTCGGGCACGACGGCGTGGCCGTGGCCGCCAGCAACTGGGACCAGGCCAGCAGCAACGTGGGCGAGGACTACAGCTACCGCCCCTACTACCGCCAGGCACTAGCCACCGGCCACGGCCGTTTCTACGGCATCGGCATGACCACCGGCGTACCCGGCTACTACCTGTCGCAGGCAATCGAGGACAACGGTCGTCGCATCGGCGTGGTGGTGATCAAGATCGAACTGGCGGCGCTGGAGCAGGAATGGCTGTCCAGCCCCGACGTGGTGCTGGTCAGCGACGAACACGACGTGGTGTTCCTGGCCAACCGCGATGCGTGGCGCTATCGCCTGCTGCGCCCGCTGGGCGCGGCCGAGCGGCGCGAGATGCTCGACAGCCGCCAGTACGCCGACCGCTCGCTGCAGCCACTGCGCGCACGCACCGGCAGCGTGCTGGACGATGGCGGGCGGATGGTGCGCCTGCTCGACCCCGTGCTCCCCGGCGAGATGCTCTGGCAGACCCTGGCGCTGCCGGAAGAACAGTGGAACCTGCACCTGCTGCACGATGCCGGCGCGGCCACCAGCGCCGGGCGCAGTGCCGCCATCGGCGGTGGCGCGGCGTGGCTGGCACTGGGCTTCCTGGTGCTGTTCGTGCAGCAGCGGCGGCGCCTGGCCGCGCATCGCCAGCGCAGCCGGCGCGAGCTGGAGAGCGTGCTCAAGCAGCATGCACAGGAGCTGCGTACCGCGCAGGACGGGGTGCTGCAGGCCGCCCAGCAGGCCGACAGTGGTCTCAGCCGCAGCCTGGCGCACCTGCCGCAGGGCGTGGTGGTGATCGACAACGAACAGAAGCTGGTGGCATGGAATGCGCGCTATCTGGAGCTGTTCCGGTTTCCGTCCGGCCTGATCCAGGTGGGACGGCCGATCGAAGAGATTTTCCGCTTCAACGCACGCCGCGGCCTGCTCGGCCCGGGGCCGATCGAAGAAGCAATCGAGCGTCGCCTCAACCATCTGCGCAGCGGCCGCCCGCACATGCGCGAGAGCGAGAAGGACGACGGCACCGTGCTGGAGATCCGCGGCAATCCGCTGCCCGATGGTGGCTTCGTGACCAGCTATGCGGACATCACCAGCTACAAGAACACCGCGCGCGAGCTGCGCTCGCTCGCCGATGCGCTGGAGCATCGCGTGGCCGAGCGCACCCGCGATCTCGACGAGGCGCGGCGTGAGGCCGAGCGCGCCAACCGCTATAAATCGCGTTTCGTGGCCTCGGCCGTGCACGACCTGCTGCAGCCGCTCAACGCAGCGCGCATGTTCGTCTCGGTGCTGCGCGGCAAGCTGCAGGGCGATCCGCGCGCACTGAGCGAGCATGTCGATGCGGCACTGGCTGCGCAGGACGCCATCCTCAACAGCCTGCTGGACATTTCGCGGCTGGAATCGGGCACGCTGCAGACCCGCGTGCAGCCGTTCGCGCTGTCGCCGCTGCTGGAAACGCTGGCCCGCGAGTTCGGTATCGCCGCCGACGCGCGCGAGCTGCAGCTGCGCTGGGTGGATACACGCGCGGTGGTGGTCAGCGATGAGGCGCTGCTGCGGCGCATCCTGCAGAACTTCCTGTCCAATGCGCTGCGCTATACCCCGCGCGGCCGCGTGCTGCTCGGGTGCCGCAGGGGGGGCGACCAGCTGCGCATCGAGGTGCACGACCAGGGCCCGGGCATTCCGGAGAGCCTGCAGGGCGAGATCTTCGAGGAATTCCGCCGGTTGGATGACGGCGTGGACCAGGAGCGCGGGGCGGGCCTGGGACTGGCCATCGTGGAGCGCATCGGGCGCCTGCTCGGCCATCGCATCGCGCTGCGCTCCACGCTGGGACGCGGCAGCGTGTTCAGTGTGGAGGTACCGCTTGGCGAGGCCAGCGACGTGGGACCGGCGATGTCCGCCGCAGCATCGCCAGCGTCGCCCGACCCCGGCGACGACAGCCCGCTGCGCGGTTGCCGGGTCTGGAGCATCGACGACGACCCGCGCGTCTGCACCGCCACCCGCACGCTGCTGGAGCGATGGGGCTGCCGCGTTGATCTCGCCGACGGCCCGCAGGCTGCGCTGGACGCAGCCACGCCCGACAGCGTGCCGCAATTGGTGCTGCTGGACGTACGCATGGGCGACTTCGCCGGCCCGGCACTGTACGAAGACCTTGCCGAGCGCTGGAAGAGCCGTCCCCCGGTGATCCTGGTAACCGCCGAGCACGATGAGGCACTCAGGGCCAGCGCCGCTGACAAGGGCTGGGGGTTCCTCGCCAAGCCGGTCCGCCCGCCAGCGCTGCGCGCATTGATAACGCAGCTGCTGGTGCGCCACCGCGGATAGAACCATTGCTTTTGTAGAGCCGACGTCCAGTCGGCTATCGCGCGAAGCGCGGGGGTTCAAGGGGTCGGAAGCCGGCCCATCGCGCGCGGTGCAGAGTTGTCGGTGGCGGAGCGGAAAGCAGCCGGCCAGAGACCGGCTCTACGGGTATTGGAGGCCGGCTGCCGCGCGCAAAGCCGGATGTTCGGGTATCGGACGCCGCCTTTGTAGAGCCGACGTCCAGTCGGCTATCGCGCGCAGCGCGGGGGTTTAAAGGTCGGAAGCCGCCCTGTCGCGCGCGGCGCTGGGTTGTCGATGGCGTAGCGGAAAGCAGCCGGCCAGAGGCCGGCTCTACGGGGATCGGAGGCCGGCTGCCGCGCGCAACACCGGATGTTCGGGTATCGGACGCCGCCGTTGTAGAGCCGACTTCCAGTCGGCTATCGCGCGAAGCGCGGGGGTTCAAGGGGTCGGAAGCCGGCTCATCGCGCGCGGCGCAGAGTTGTCGGTGGCGGAGCGGAAAGCAGCCGGCCAGAGGCCGGCTCTACGGGGATCGGAGGCCGGCTGCCGCGCGCAAAGCCGGATGTTCGGGTATGGGACGCCGCCGTTGTAGAGCCGACGTCCAGTCGGCTATCGCGCGCAGCGCGGGGGTTTAAAGGTCGGAAGCCGCCCTGTCGCGCGCGGCGCAGGGTTGTCGGTGGCGTAGCGGAAAGCAGCCGGCCAGAGGCCGGCTCTACGGGGATCGGAGGCCGGCTGCCGCGCGCAAAGCCGGATGTTCGGGTATCGGACGCCGCCTTTGTAGAGCCGACTTCCAGTCGGCTATCGCGCGAAGCGCGGGGGTTTAAAGGTCGGAAGCCGGCTCATCGCGCGCGGCGCAGGGTTGTCGGTGGCGGAGCGGAAAGCAGCCGGCCAGAGGCCGGCTCTACGGGTATTGGAGGCCGGCTGCCGCGCGCAACACCGGATGTTCGGGTATCGGACGCCGCCTTTGTAGAGCCGACGTCCAGTCGGCAATCGCGCGCAGCGCGGGGGTTCAAGGGGTCGGAAGCCGGCTCATCGCGCGCGGCGCAGGGTTGTCGGTGGCGGAGCGGAAAGCAGCCGGCCAGAGGCCGGCGCTACAGGTCGGTGGCGCTGCCTTCCGGTTCCAGGGCTTTGACGAGCACGGCCGCCTGGGTGCGGCTGTGGCATTCGAGTTTCTTCAGGATCGCGGTGACGTGCACCTTGACGGTGTTCTCGGCCAGGCCGAGTTCGTAGGCGATCTGCTTGTTGAGCAGGCCGTCGGCCAGGCACAGCAGCACACGGAACTGCTGCGGCGTGAGCTGGGCCAGACGCGCGGCCAGCAGGGCATCGGATTCGGAACGTTCGGCGGCCATTGCCGGGAACCACACACCGCCCTCGAGCACGGCCGACACGGCCTGGCCGACGGTCTCGGCGGGCGCCGACTTGGGAATGAAACCGGCCGCGCCGAACTGCTGCGCACGGCGGATCACCCGCGGGTGGTCATTGGAGGAGACGATCACGACCGGGATGTCCGGGTGCGCACCGCGTACATGCAACAGCGAGGAAAACCCGCGTGCGCCGGGCATGGTGAGGTCCAGCAGCACCAGTTCGATCTCCGGGTGCTGGTCCAGCGCGGCTTCCAGCGTGGCGGCGCTGGCCACTTCGATCACCTGCGCCAGCGGCAGCGCCTGGCGCAGGGAATGAACGACCGCCGCGCGCAGCAGCGGGTGGTCGTCGGCGATCAGGACGGTCAATGCACTCATGCGGTCATTGTAGTGACGTTGGCGGTTCGCGGCGGTGGTCAGCGGCGCATGACGGCACTGCGGTGGCGCCCGGCGTTACCGGTCCTGCTGGAGCATGCTGCCACGCCAGGCGTCGAGGAACTGGCGGCGCTTGAGCCCGTCCAGGTACACCAGCAGCCCCGGCCCCAGCTGGATCGGCCGGTAGCTGCGCTCGGGCGAGCGCCCGCGCTGCTGCCCCTGCGCCGGCAGGATCGGCATCAACCGCGCCTCGCGCGACAGCACCTGCTGCCCACGCGGCGAGAGCAGGTAATCGAGGAAGCGGCGCGCCTCTTCGGCGTGGCGTGCGCTGCGCGGAATCACCGCCGTGCGCAGCACCACCAGCGTGTAGTCCTCCGGCTCGACAATGCCCAGCGGCGCGCCCGCATCGATGCGCGCCTGCGCATACGAGCCCAGCACGTTGTAGACGAGCGACAGTTCACCCCGGCTGACCTTGTCCAGCAGCACGCCGGTGCGCTCTTCCAGCTGCACCTGGTTGTCGCCCAGCGCGCCCAGCAGCGCGCCGGCCATGCTGCCGCGCTGCCCATCCTGGGTGGCAAGCAGGTAGCCCACGCTGCTGCGTTCCACGTCGTAAGTGCCGACCCGGCGCAACAGGGGCGCGTCCGGCGCGCGCAGCAGTTCCAGCAGCTGCCGGCGCGTGCGCGGAACCCGGGCCGCCGGCAGCGCGCGGGTGTTGTAGACGATCGCCACGGGCTCGTAGCTGATCCCGAAGGCCTCGTGCCGCCATTGCGCCCAGCCGGGCAGCACATCGGTCTGCGGCGAGCGGTGCGCCAGCGCGTGGCCGTCATTGACCAGCTTGGTCTGCAGGTCCATGCCCGAACTGATCAGCATGTCCGGGGCGGCCGGCCCCGTGCGGTCGCGCAGGTAGCGCGCATACATGTCCTGGGTGATCACGTCTTCGTAGACGATCTCCGTGCCCGGGTGCAGCCGCTGGTAATCGGCGATCACGGTGGCGAACACTTCAATGTCGGTCGAGCCGTGGATGCGCAGGTGGGCCGTGGGCACGCCCTGCGCGGGGAAGCGCTGGACATCGCCCGGCGCGGCAACGGCAGGACCGCAGGCCAGGCAAAGCAGGAGCAGCAGGCAGCGCAGCGTCATGGGTGCATCCTCGGCAGGCGGATGGTGGCGATGAGGCCACCGCCGCCCACGCGGTTGGACAGATCGATGTGTCCGCCGTGGCTGTCCACCACGCGCTTGACGATGGCCAGCCCCAGGCCGGCGCCCCCTGCGGGCGCGCCCTCGCCGCGGGCGAAACGCTCGAACACACGCTCGGCATCGGCCGCGGCGATGCCCGGGCCGTGGTCGGCCACGGTCAGCACGCAGAACCCGGCGGCTTCGGTGAGCGCGATCTGCAGCGGGCCGTCGCCACCGTACTTGAGCGCGTTGTCGATCAGGTTCTTGATCGCTTCGCGCAGCAGCAGGGCGTCGCCGTTGACCCAGGCCGGCGCCGGGCTTGCCGCCAGCTGCACGCGCGGGGCGGGCAACGCCTGCGGCAGCGCCTCGTGCAGCGCCTGGTGCACGATCTCGGCCAGGTCCACCGCAGCGAAGCGTTGCAGATTGGCGCGGTGGATCACGCTGGCGTCGCTCAGCAGCTGGTTGAGCAGCCGGCTCATGTGGGTGGCATTGCGCTCGATCGCCTGCAGGCTGCGCCGCATGTCGTCCGGGTCTTCATCGTCCAGCGCCAGCTGCGCCTGGGCGCGGAGTGCGGCCAGCGGCGTGCGCATCTGGTGCGCAGCCTCGGCCATGAAGGCGCGCAGGGTCTCGTTGCTGCTCGACAGCCGCCCCATGAAGTGATTCAACGCCCCCACCATCCTGTCCATTTCGCGCGGGACCACCGCATCCAGCGGCCGCAGGTCGGACGGTTCGCGGCGGGCCAGTTCACGCTCCACCCGCACCAGCGGACGCAGTGCGCGGTGCACGCCGATGCCCACCAGTGCCAGCGACATCAGCGACAGCACCACGATCGCCACCAGCGCGCGGGTCACCATGTCCTGGGCCAGCACTTCACGGGCGCGGCGGGTCTGCCCGACCTGCACGCGCACCTCGCCCTGCGCCGACGGCGAGGACACCCGCCGCGACACCACCACAAAGCGCACCGTCTCGCCGCTGTAGGGTGCATCGAACAACTGTGGCCGGTCGCTGGGCGTGCGCGGCGGGGCCGGCAGATCGTCGTAGCCGGTAACGGTGCGATCATGGGCATCGGACACCCGATAGAACACGCGGTCCTCCGGTGCCATCGCCAGCAGGTCCAGCGCCGCGTACGGCAGATCGACCTGCCATTGCGCCTCCACCAGCGCCACCGAATCGATGATCGACAGCGCCGAGGACACCAGCAGGTGATCGTAGGAGCGGTTGGCCGCGCGCTGGCCGTAGTCACGCGCGCCGAACAGCAGCGCCACCGCGAACAGCGCCATCAGCCCGCCCAGATACAGCCACAGGGTGTGCCGGATCGAGCGTGGCGTGGCGGCAGCCTCAGCGGCCATCGTCCGGCTCCGCAGTCCCGGGGTCCACCACTTCCAGCAGGTAGCCGCTGCCGCGCACGGTCACGATCCGCAGCGGCGCGCCGGCGAGCTTGCGGCGCAGGCGCCCCACATACAGCTCGATGGCGTTGGGGCCGGCGTCGTCATCGAAGCCGAACAGCCCGTTGCCGATCTCGTCCTTGCCCACCACCTGCCCCAGCCGCCCCATCAGGATCTCCAGCAGGCGGAACTCGCGGTTGGGCAGATCGATCGGCTGTCCGTCCAGGCTGACCCGGTGCGCGGCGTTGTCGAACTGGAAGCCACCGACCTGCACCACCTCGCTGGCCTGGCCGCGCGCGCGGCGCAGCAGCACACGGCAGCGGGCCTCCAACTCGCGGAAATCAAACGGCTTGCCCAGGTAGTCGTCGGCGCCTACGTCCAGCGCCTGCACCCGGTCTTCGATGCCGTCGCGCGCGGTGAGCATCAGCACCGGGGTGCTGTCGCCGCGCTCGCGCATGCCCGCCAGCACCCGCAGACCGTCCAGCTTGGGCAGGCCGATATCCAGCACCACCAGATCGAAACGCTGGTAGCGCAGCACGCTGGCAGCAGCCAGCCCGTCGTTCTGCCAGTCCACCGCATGGCCGCTGCGGCGCATGCGACGGACGATCGCATCGGCCAGGTCCGGGTTGTCTTCCACCAGCAGGATGCGCATCGGTCAGGATCGGGAACGGTGCGCGAATGCTAGCGCGTACGGCCGCCGTCGTGCGATGCGCTGCGGTGCAGCAAGCGCTGACAGGTGGATGACAGCTTCCCGGCACTAGGCTGCGCGCTCGCATCGCCCCGTGCCGATGTGCTTGCCGTCACCCCATCGACAACGTGTACCTGGGAGGGTCCGTGGAACTGAATTCGCTGCGCTGGCGCGCGCCTGTTGCCTGCACCCTGCTGTTGCTGGGCGCCCCCGGTTGGGCCGCCGACGGCAGTGACGACGACCGCCCGGTCACCGCCAGCGTCGGCGGCCGCCTGCACCTGGACTTCGCCGACTTCGACAACGACAGCCGCGGCACCCCGAACAAGGACGACACCGAAATCCGCCGCGCGTGGATGGACGTGTCCGGTCGCTTCTTCGCTGTGGACTACAAACTGGAAGCGGATTTCTCCGGTGACCGTGTCGAGGCCAAGGACGTCTATGTCAGCCGCGACTTCAGCGGCGGCAAGCTGACCGTCGGCCAGTTCAAGCAGTTCTTCTCGCTGGATGACCGCACCAGTTCCAATTACGGCTCCTTCCTGGAGCGCGGCAACGCCGGCACCACCTTGGCCCCGCTGTACCGGCTGGGTGCTTCCTGGCAGGCCGCCAAAGGCGATATGACCTGGGCCGCCAGCGCCTACAGCCTGGAGAGCATCGATACCTGGCAGGTCAAGGGCCGCGCCGCCGGCGGCCGGGTCACGTGGGCGCCCGGCGCCACCGCCGGCGACGTATTGCACCTGGGCCTGTCGCTGGCCCACGAGCGCTACGACAACCCCGGCGCGAACGGCGTGCCCGGGCTGAAGATCCGTCCGCGCCCGGCCGGCCACCTGTCCGACAACAGCCGCCTGACGCTGGTCGACTTCTCGGCCGGCCGCGATACCGACGTCAACAAGTGGTCGATGGAGTATGCGCAGGTGCGCGGGCCGCTGTCCTGGCAGGGCGAATTCAGCGGCGCCACCTTCGACGATGGCAGCCAGCGCGCCACGGTGATGGCCGGCTATGGCCTGGTGAGCTGGTTCGTCACCGGCGAATCGCGGGCGTATGACCGCAAGACCGGTCGCTTCGCACGGGTCAAGGACCTGCGCCACAAGGCAGGTGCCTTCGAGCTGGCGCTGCGCTACGACCAGATGCGCGGCGACCAGCACCTGATCGGCCAGCCGGACCTGATCGATGCGCGTACCGACGCCTGGACGCTCGGCGGCAACTGGTACATGCGCCCGAACCTGCGCTTCATGCTCAACCTGATCGAAAGCCGCAACCGTGACCGCCTCGCCGACGCCACCGTGGACCGCACCCGCGCGGTCACCGGCCGCCTGCAGTTCGATTTCTAACCCCACCCCCACGTTGCAAGGAGTCCGCAGATGATGCTGAGCATCCTCGGCTTTGGCATGGTCATTACGTTCATGTATCTGATCATGAGCAAACGACTGTCGCCGCTGGTCGCCCTGATCACCATCCCGATCGTGTTCGCCATCATCGGCGGCTTCGGGGCGGGCATCGACGAGATGATGCTGGAAGGCATCAAGAAGATCGCGCCCACCGGCGTGATGTTGATGTTCGCCATCCTGTACTTCGGGGTGATGATCGATGCCGGGCTGTTCGACCCGCTGGTGCGGGTGATCCTGCGCATGGTCAAGGGCGATCCGATGAAGATCGTGCTGGGCACCGCCGCGCTGGCGATGCTGATCTCGCTGGATGGCGATGGCTCCACCACCTACATGATCACCGTCTCGGCAATGTTGCCGCTATACCAGCGGCTGGGCATGAACGCGTTGAACATGACCTGCGTGACCATCCTCGCCGGTGGCGTGATGAACCTGACCCCGTGGGGCGGCCCTACCGCGCGTGCCGCCACCGCGCTGCACGTGGACCCGGCCGATGTGTTCGTGCCGCTGATCCCGGCGATGGTGCTGGCGTGCGCGTCGGTGCTGCTGCTGGCCTGGTACCTGGGCCTGAAGGAGCGCCGCCGGCTCGGCGTAGTCAGCCTGCCCACGGGCGGCTCGTGGATGGACGCCAGCGTTTCCGACGATGGCGCCCTGCCCACTCTGGACGACGCCGAAGACACCAAGCGCCCCAAACTGCTGTGGGTGAATCTGGGGCTGACCCTGGCGCTGATGACCGCGCTGGTGCTGGGCGTGCTGCCGATGCCGGTGCTGTTCATGGTCGGCTTCGCCATCGCGCTGGTGATCAACTACCCGAACCTGGCCGAGCAGCGCCGCCGCGTGGTCAACCATGCCGGCAACGTGCTGTCGGTGGTGTCGCTGATCTTCGCCGCCGGCATCTTCACCGGCATCCTCAACAACACCGGCATGGTCGAAGCGATGTCGCACAGCTTCCTGGCGGTCATCCCGGATGCCTGGGGTCCGTACCTGGCGGTGATCACCGCGCTGGCATCGATGCCGTTCACCTTCTTCATGTCCAACGACGCGTTCTATTTCGGCGTGCTGCCGATCCTTTCCGAGGCCGCCGGCAACTACGGCATCACCCCGGTGGAAATGGCGCGCGCCTCGCTCGCCGGCCAGCCGGTGCACCTGCTCAGTCCGCTGGTGCCGTCCACCTATCTGCTGGTGGGCCTGGCCAAGGTCGAGTTCGCCGACCACCAGAAGTTCACGCTCAAGTGGGCCGTGATGGTCTCGCTGGTGCTGATGGCCGGCAGCCTGCTGTGCGCCCTCTACCCCTTCGCCGCCTGACCCTCATCCAGGAGATTCGCCATGACCCTTCGCATCGCGTACGTGACCAGTGGCATGGGCAGCGTCGGCACCGCCATCTGCCAGAAGCTTGCCCGCAACGGCCACACCGTGGTGGCCGGCTGCGCCCCGAACTCGCCTCGCAAGTCGGCCTGGCTGCGCGAGCAGCGTGAGCTGGGCTTTGATTTCATCGCCTCCGAGGGCGACGCCACCGACTGGGCGTCGACCGTGGCCGCCTTCGCCAAGGTCAAAGCCGAAGTCGGCGAGATCGATGTGCTGGTCAACAACGCCGGCGGCAGCCGCGACGTCCTGTTCCGGCAGATGACCCAGGACGACTGGAACGCGGTGATGGGCTCCAACCTGCACGCGCTGTTCAACATCACCAAGCAGGTGATCGACGGCATGAGCACGCGGGGCTGGGGACGCATCGTCAACATCGGCTCGGTGAGCGCGCACAAGGGCCAGATCGGCCAGGTCAACTTCGCTACCGCCAAGGCCGCCATGCATGGCTTCAGCCGCGCGCTGGCCAACGAAGTGGCTACCCGCGGCGTCACCGTCAACACCATTTCGCCGGGCTACATCGCCAGCCAGGCCATCAGCAGCTTCCCGCCGGACGTGCTGGACCGGCTGGCGGCGTCCGTGCCGATCCGCCGCCTCGGCAAGCCGGAGGAAGTGGCCAGCCTGTGCGCGTGGCTGGCCTCGGATGACGCGGCGTATGTGACCGGCGCCGACTATGCCGTCAACGGCGGCCTGCACATGTTCTGAGTCCGCACGAACGTCACCGTGGGCGGCACGGTGACGTTGGTTGTCCCTGCGGCAGTGCATCACGCGGAATGATGCACACCGCTGACGGTGACACGTGCGTTTCCCATCGGTGTTGATCGCACACACCTATCGGAATCTACGCCATCTTTTGAATCTCCCCTGCGTATCGACGCTATTGCCTCTGTCGGCGGCGGCGGTACGTTCATAGACTCGTTGCACGGCCTTCAACGGCGTAACAACGAGTCACCGATGTCGCAATGGAACGCACCGTCCGCGCAGTGGACGTGCCTGCATCGTCTGATTGATCTGCACTGGGGCACCGCAGGCGCACCGCTCCCTCTGCTCGCACAACGCATCGATTTCCGCGATGCGCTCAATACCGATTTCTCCCTCACCGTGCACGGCCTTGTGCCTGGTCCCGAGAGCGACATCAGCGCACTGCCCGGTCGGGTGGTGGGTGTGGGCGTCACCACGGCGGGTGGCGGACGGCGTTGGCTCAACGGCATCATCCATGCCGTCCGCCGCACCGGCATGCACGCGGGCCACACCCGCATGGTGCTGCAGATCGGCTCGGCGCTGGCGCTGCTCCAGCAACGTCGCGCCTGCCGGATCTTCCAGGACCTGAGCGTACCGGAGATCGTGACCACGCTGCTGGATGAGCATCGGCAGCGCAACGCCTGCCTGGCGACCGCCTTCGACTGCGTACAGCACCTGCTGCGGTCGCATCCGGTGCGTTCGTACTGCGTGCAGTTCAACGAGAGCGACCACGCCTTCATCGACCGGCTGCTGGCCGAGGAAGGCATCAGCTATCGCTTCCGGTTCGACATCGCAGACGGCCAGCCGCGCCACGTACTGTGCCTGACCGACACCCCCCTGTTCGACCCGGACCGCACCGTCGCCCTGCCCTACCGGGCCGGTCGCCACGATGACGACCGCGACACCCTGCAGCACTGGCAGGCCTGCCAGCGCCTGGCACCCGCCGCCGTGGCCCTGTCCAGCTACGACTATGCCCGCGCACAACCGCTGCACGGCAGTGACGACAACGCACAGCCGCTCCATGATCCGGCGCGCACCGCCACAGCTGGTCTGGAAGACCATCGTGCCGAGACGCTGTACTACGCCGGCAGCTCGCAGGAACTGGCGCGCTACAGCCAGTTGCGCATGCAGGCGCGCGAACTGCGCTCGCGCACCTGGCGTGGTGAAGGTGGACTGCGCGGCCTGGCCACCGGCGACGCAGTGGTCATCGAGGGCCATCCCGCGCATGCGACCCTGGACGTGAACGCGCGCAGCTTCCTGGTCAGCGGCGTGCACCTGCAGGCCTGCAACAACCTTCCCGCACGGGTGGAGGTTGATTCAGATGCATCGCCCGACGACCGTCTGCAGCCCGGCCAGTGCCGCACCCGCTTCCGGGCGCTGCCGCACGACCAGCCGCTGGTGCCCGAGTATGCCGACCGCCTGCACCGCCCGACGGCCAACGGGCCGCAGAGCGCCACCGTGGTGGGCCCGCCGGGCGAGACCGTGCATACCGATCCGCTCGGCCGCATCCGCATCCGCTTCCATTGGCAGCGGGCCGAGGATCGCGCCGATGGCGATGACGCCGATCTGGCGCATGCCTCCACCTGGATACGGGTCGCCCTACCGAGCGCGGGCGACGGGTTCGGCCACCAGTTCCTGCCGCGCATCGGCCAGGAAGTGCTGGTGGACTTTCTCCACGGCGACATGGACCGCCCGGTGGTCGTCGGCGTGCTGCACAACGGCCGGCATGCGCCGCCGCGGTTCTCCGGTGCCGGCCAGCTGCCGGGCAACCGTGCGCTGTCGGGCATCCAGTCGCGCGAGCATGGCGGCAACGCCCATGCCGAGCTCGTGTTCGACGACAGCCCTGGTGAGGTCGGTGCGCATCTGCGCGCCAGCCCGCATGACAGCGCGCTGCACCTGGGCCAGCTCACCACACCGCGCCGGGACGGCCAGGCGCAGCCGCGCGGCAGCGGTGCCGAACTGCGCACGGATGCCGCGCTGGCCCTGCGTTCGGCGCACGGCCTGCTGCTGAGCAGCCACGGCCGCACGCAGGCGCGCGGCCATCAGCTGGACCAGCAGGAGCTGCTGGGGCTGCTGGACGAGTGCCGCCAGGTGTTCGCGCAGCTGGCCACCCTGGCCACTGAACAGCAGGCCGGCACCGCCAGCGCAACGCCGCAGCACGCCCTCGCAGAAGCGCTGAAGGCGTGGACCGGCGAGGGAGACGGCGGCCACGCCCCGGTTGTTGCCGTGTCCGCCGCTGCCGGGCTGGTCACCGCCACGCCGGCATCGCAGCTGCATGTCAGCCGTGGCCAGCACGATGTCGTGGCCGGTACCCATCTGCAGCAGACCAGTGGCGAACGCATGCACCTGCAGGCCGGCCAGGGCTTGTCCCTGTATGCCGGCGACGGTGGCATCAGCGCCGTCGCCAACGCCGGCCCGGTACAGCTGCAGTCACGCGGCGACCAGATCCAGGCGCACGCATTGCAGGGCATGCAGCTCAGCGCCGAGAACGGCGAGATCGTCATTGCCGCGCCGGTGATCCGGCTGGTCGCCGCCGACGGCAGCTTCCTGCGCATCGGCGGCGGCGTCACCGGCGGCAGCGATGGGGCCATCCGCCTCCACGGTGCCCGTCATGACTGGGACGGACCGCGGACCGAGCAATGGTCGCGCGCCCTGCCCCAGGCAACGCCCCCGATCTGCCTGCCTTGCCTGGCCCAGGCCGCACTGCTCGGCACCTACCGCGTCAACCTGACGGAGGCGGCATGAACCCGCTGCCGCCGGCCTGCCGCGCGCTGGTCGTGAATCCCTCCCTGCACGCGTACGTCCTGATCGACGGCGCGGTGCAGCGCGGTCTTGCCGGGCGCCTGGCACGGGGCGCGCCGCAGGCCATCGCCCTGTTCGCCGACCTGTCGGCCGATGCACAGTCGATGGGCCCGTGGCTGTTGCCCGCCAGCGACGCAGGCGCGCAAGGCATCGACGGCAGTGCGCCGGGCGTGAACTGGCTGGCCAGCGAGGCTGCCGCAGACGCGATTGCCGAGCACCTGTGCTACTGGATGCGTGATGGGGATCGCAGTGGCCTGCATTACACGCGGCTGGGCGACGGACGCGTGCTGCGGGCGGCGATGGACGTGTGGACGCCCGACCAGCGCGCAGCGTTCTGCGCCCCGTGGCGCGGCTGGTGGCTGGCCGACCGCGACGGCCGTGCGATGGCGTTGGACCTGCCTGCCGCATCGCCGCCACGGGCACCCGCCGATGCCGGCCGCCCCGGCTGGAGCGTCACGCAGCATCACGCGATGCGGCAGCACGGCCTGGCCGACGCGCTGATCCAGCCGCTGAAAGGCGTGATCCGCCTCGCCCCAACCCTGCGCGGCCGGGAAGCCCGCCACGTGCTCGCCGCGCACACCCTGGCGCTGGCCGTCGCGCAGGGCTATACCGACGCAACCGACCAGAGCAGTTGGATCGCCTGGGCGCTACAGCGCGGCCATTGCTCCGGCGGGATCGCCGCACACCCGGTGCACGCGCAGGGACTGCGCGGAGCAGCGCTGTGGGAGGCGTTGACCGGCGACGCGGACGACGCTGGGCCTGCGTCGCCGGATGGCACTGAACGTGCTGCGGCAGCGACACCTGCCGAGGAGGCTCGCGATGACGCATGACGCCGGTCCGGATAGGCCGGGTGGAGCCGGGAACGGCAATCTGCGCGCGCTGCTGTGGTTCGTCGTCGACGGCGTGGTGACCGTGCTGTTCACTGCTGCGCTGTGGCAGGCAAGCTATGCGAAGGGGGACGACGGCATGGGACCATCCTGGTTCGTGGTGGTCATGCCCCCGATGCTGCTGCTCTTCGTCAATGGCTTCCGACGCGTCGTTTGCAACTACCATCGCATGACGTTCCAGGGCGTTCCCCTGGTCCAGTGCGTCGTTGCCCTCTGGGTCGCTGTGATGTTCTACCTGCTCGCCTGGAGTGTCGACTCGACGGGTTGGGGCGCCACGATCGTCCCCATTTTTGTCTATGTCGCTGCCTACCCGCTGGCGGTATGCACAGGCCTTCTCTATGCGTTGCTTGACGCACTGCTGCGGCGCGCCGTCAGGATGACACCCGTGATCGCTGTCGAGGCATCTGACGATCCACATGCCTCGGTAGCGCAGCGCGTATCGTCATCTATGACAGCCGGTCCATCCTTCCAGCGGTACTCGCTGACCCGACGCGCGAGACGTCGGGATTCGATCCAGCATATTCCCGCACAGCAGGAGACCGATCTGCACGCGCACGCGTCCGGGGAACCCGGTTCGTCGGCGGAGAAAACAACCAGTGCGAGCCAGTCAAACGGCCGTGGCGCATCCCTTCAAGGCTACCTCTGGACAGGTGTCGTACTGCTCCTTATCGCTGCAACTGCGATGTACGACCGTCCCAGTACCGTTGCTGTAGACGACAAGGTCGCATCAAGGCGGTTCAGCACCAGCCTGACATCGATGGACTACGAGCCCACGGACACCTTCGTGCAACCGGTGTATGTGGACGGGGGTGGGGGCGATAGCGCGGGCACCGGGGGCAGCACGGTACTGAGTGCCTTTGCCTTGCCGGTTCGCTGGCACCCGGGGCTGACCGTGCGGGTCAAGTGGCGGCGGTGCAACGCGTTCTATGCAGACAGGCCTCAGACAGAGGAACAGGCGTGCCGTTGGGTGGAGAAAGACGTTCCCGTCCATCCCTATACCGACGTCGGATCAACAATCGTCCACCTGTTTGCCGACGACCAGGTACTGGTGATTCCGGGGATGCTCGGTCCGCGTCACGCGGACTACCCGGCAGCTCCCCCTCCTTACAAGAACTTCTACGAACAACGGGGTATCGGCCACGATGACTGAATTCGCCTGGCTTCCAGGATGCGCGCCTGCAACGCGCCCTTTCAATCCGTGCACTACCGGCGCAGGAAAGGTTGACGCGCCCTGTTCGCTCCCTGTGCGATTCTCGATCTTCTTCGACGGAACACGGAATCACAGCACGGAGGACCGGCCCTCGGGCTCTCACAGCAACGTTGCACGGCTCTACGACGCATGCACGGAGAATGAGGATCTTGGAGAATTTCGGCTTTATGTACAGGGTGTCGGAACGCCCTTCCCGGAAATCGGCGAACCCGAACCGCACGAACATGGTGCGCGGGACGGCGAGTATGGCGATCGACGCCTGCGGTATGCATTCCTGTTCATGGCAAACAAGATTGCAGAGCTTATGCACGGCAATCGCGTTGTCTCGGAGAGAATCGACGCCATTATCAACGCGGTTGAGAGCGACGATCAGATCAGAAGCGTGCGGAGAGCGCTCGACAAGGTACTGGCCGACCCGAAACCATCTGCGCCCGTAATCTCCACAATCACACTGGACCTGTTTGGCTTCTCGCGGGGGGCCACCGCGGCTCGCGCGTTCCTCAACCACCTGATCGAGTGGGCTGGCGACCATAAGCCGCAGGTCTGCGGCATCCCGTTGAGGGTACGTTTCATGGGGTTGTTCGACACGGTGGCATCGGTCGAGATTGCCGATTCCATGCCGCGCCCGGGCGACGGCCATCTGGCCTGGGCAAGTCCACAATACATGCTCGTCCCCTCATTTGTAGAGCAGTGCGTCCATATGGTTGCAGGGCATGAGGCACGCAACTCGTTTCCACTGACAACCATTTCCGCTTCACGCGAGCAGGCTCCCCATCGCCTGGAAATCATCTACCCCGGTGTGCACGCCGATGTCGGTGGCGGCTACGGGCCGACTGCGCAGGGCAAGGGTACCCAAGCAGGTGCGCAAAGTGTCCGCCAGCTGCAGGGTGATCTTCTGTCGCAGATCCCGCTCAACGATATGTATGAACGTGCCCGAGCCGCTGCAGTGCCGCTCATCCCCCCCGCGAAACTTCCCCGGACCACTGTCGGCCCATTCTTCGCTGTATCACCGGAGCTGCAACGCAGCTACGACGCCTTCCAGAAAACCCTGGAGCAGCACCGCGCAGGTGTCCCGCTGCTTTGCCTTCTACATGCGCACTATCTCGCCTACCTTGGCTGGCGGCGCCAAGTTCTACCGCGCGATACGTTCATCGCACAGCCATTCATGACTCACTGCAAGCAGACACAGACACAGGACCACATTAATCTTGACCAAGCAAATGTCGAATTTATGGTCTACCTCGATGTGTTCAAAGATCCGGTGAGGCGTGCCCAGGTTCATGGCAGGCGCGGGCTTGGATTACCTGGCTTTGTTCACCGTGAGCACGCCTGCATGGAGATGTACGACCGCTACTGGGAGGCCGCTCCAGCACCCAGCGACGCCTTGCGTGATCTTCTCATGCAGTACGTCCATGACTCGCGTGCAGGCTTCGTACTGACAGACCCGCAATGCGAGCGTGACTACAAGAACATGCATGACCATCTCGACGCTTGTGATGCGCAGTATCGAGAGAGCCTTCGCATACATGCGGCGGACACCAAGGACCGACAAGAAGCCTATCGGCGCGCCCTCGAGGCCCACACGAACTTTGTTCCCACTGGCTGGCAGGAAACCCGCCCGCCCAAGCCAAAGCCCCCACTGGTCCGTGCGATCCCCGAAGATCCACTCAACGCGGAAGACCGCAAAGCGCTTGCCGTCTTTCGTGCCGGCGGGACGCCAATCTTCACCGATGCCAAACCCGCATCAGCAATGGATGGCAAGAAGAATGTGCTGGATTACATTGCCAAGGTCTCTCGTCGCGAAGTGCGCTGGAGCTATCTGCGACGCCGACAGGTATTTCGGCCATACCTCATCACCACCAATCATGTACGGATGGGCATCAGCACGGAACATCTGTCCCGGCGCCTCCGCTACGAGGACGGCCTCACATGATCCCGCACTCGCTCCTGCGACCGGCCTTCTTCCTGCTGTGGGCACTCTGGTCGCTGCTGATGGGCTGGTATGCCGTCGATGACAACCAGCTCGCCTCGCCTGCGCAGGCGCTGGGCCCGTGGCTCGCGGGCACCATCGCGCTGGGTGCGCTGTTCCTGCTGGTGGCGGCACTGATCAAGGTGCTTCAGGAGATGCGCGTCGGCGCGCGTGGCATCACACCGGTGCGCGTCGCGGGATCGCCGGTGCTGCCCCTGCCCGCCACGGGCCTGGCGGCTGCGGCCACCGCCCCTGTGCTTCAGATCCGCGCATGCCACGCGCGCCTTGCACGGCAGGCGCCCGACGCCGTGGTGGCCCTGCTGGACAACCCGCAGGCCGCGCGCCCGGTACTGGCGGCGCACGCCGAGGACCCGGCGGCGCGCCTGGCCGAGCGCGGCATGGCGATGCAGGTGCAGTTGGCGCAGGGAATGGAGATGCTGGTCGCCGCCCTGCCCGATGCCGCGCCGGTGGCGATGTTCACGCTGGCCCCCACGCTCACCCGCCACAGCCGTTACGCCGCAATGGAGTGGCCAGGGCTGATGGCCAGCCAGTCCGACGCCCCCGGCGCGCTGATGCTGCGCGAGCTGGACGTCAATGGCCCGTTGCTGGCGCCGGTGCTGCAGGCGCTGTTCGCCCGCTTCGCGGCGTCGCCGCGATTGTGCAATGCCGTGCTGTTGAGCCTCGAGGGCCGGCTGATCCGGGGCCAGTACCACCGCCCCCGCGATGACGCGCCCGAGGACGCGCTGGACCAGAGCATGGTGCTGATGTGGATCACCCGCACCGGGGTACCCGATGCCATACGGCGCGAGGCGGTGGAACCGGACACGCCGGCGGCGCAGCATGCGCGGCAGCCGTACGCGTGGTTCCGCGAGGAACTGGCGGCGTACACGGCCCTGGCCCCGCACGAGCCAGAAGCGCAGGTGCATGCCGCGGCGTTCACCGCATCGCTGTTGCAGGCGCTCCGCGAAGAAGGGGCTGCGCCGGCCCATCGACTGGGCGACGATCCGTGGTATCCGGTGCCGTGGACACGCCAACAGATCGCCCTTCAGGAGGCCGCGCCCGTGCTGGGTACGCTGTACCCGCCCCGCTGTGTCGCCCTGCGCGATGAGGATGGCGAAGCGTTGTCGCAGCGCGCGCAGGCGGCCGCCATTGCCGACGCGTGGCAGGCACTGCACGCCGCGCTGCCCGAGACCGCCCGCCTGCGCTGCGTCTGGTACGACAGTAGTGCGGATGTGGACGCCGCCATCGCGCTGCGCATGGCAATGCGCGGGCTCGCCGACCCGCTCGATCTGGACGATCCACGCGTGGGCATCGACCTGGCCACGCGCGTGGGTGCGCTCGGCGGCGGCAGTGGCGCCGCCGCCCTGGCGTTGGCGTTGGCCAGCGGCAAGGCCGGTATGGCCATCATCGCCGACGATGACGGCAGTCTGTTGCTGCAACCCGTCGTGCCCGCGCCGCAGCCCGCGACCACGGACACCGCGTCCGCCCTGTCTCCCCCTCCCGATCTGGAGCGCCCATGATCCGCCGCCTCGCCCTGCCCCTTCTGCTCATCCCGATGGCCGCATTGTCAGCCTGCCAGGAGCCCTATGAACTGAAAAGCAGCTGGGACGCCTGGCCCACCACGCCCGAACCGCCGCAGCCACTGCTGGGCACGGTGTGGAAGCTGCATGACCTGCCCGCCACCGCCGACAAGGCGGCGACCGTGGTGCCGCCGGATTCGCACGTGGGCTTCATCATTCTCGAAGCCGACGGCCGGCACCTCACCGGTTATGCCGGCTGCCAGCCGATGACCGCGCTGTACCGCCAGCAGGGCACGCGGTTGACGGTGGAGGGGCTGGCACGCATCGGCTCGCGCTGCCACAAAGAGCGGTTCGATGACATCGGCGACCGCTTCGCCGCTGCGCTGAGCGGGGCCACCGGCTACCGGATGGCCGAGGACGACGCCCTGCTGCACATCCTGCACGGGGACACGGTGACCGCGACACTGATCTATCGCACGCCGCCCAAGCACTCCTGGTGACACAGGCGATGGCGAGCATGAGGCCTCCTGTCTGCCTGGGGGATCCCACCAGCGGCGGCGGCGAAGTGGTGCAGTGCCAGGGCAGCGGCCGCATCGACGGCGCGACGATCGCAGTGATGGGCGACCTGGCCACCTGCATGCTGCACCCGGGCCGGCATGCCTTCGTGGAAGGCTGCGCGCGGGTGCGGCTGAACGGGGCGCCGGTGGTGCGCGACGGTGACCGGCTCGCCTGCGGCTGCCGCGGTGTGGCCCGCCATGCGCGGCACGTGCGGGCCTGAACGCAGCAGGGCCGCACGGCGGGATGCCGTGCGGCCCTGGGGTGCCCGCCGCCTTCGCGAGGTGGCGGCGGCTATCGTGGTGGCGCGGCGGTCAGAACTCGGCGCCGAGGGTCAGGAACACCTGGCGCGGCGCGCTGGCGTGGATCGCGTAGCGGGTGCCGTTCGGGTCGGCCGGGGCGAACGAACTGAGCTGCCCGGCGTAGCGCTTGTTGGTCAGGTTGGTCGCGTTGAGCGAGACCTTGACGTCGCGCAGGCCCATGCCCGGACCGAACGAATAGCCCATGCCGGCATCGAAGGTGGTCACGCCCGGCACCGACTGGTCGTTGGTGTAGGTGTAGTAGCGCTTGCCGGTGTACTTGGCGCGCAGGCTGGCGAAGAAGCCGTCGCGGTTCCAGCTGATCTCACTGGACGCCATGCGTTGCGGGGTATCGACGGTGATCTTGCCGGCCACCGGTACGATCGCGCCACCGGAAGTGTAGTTGTCTTCGTAGGTGGTCTTGTTCCAGGAGAGGGCGTTGTACCACTGCAGGCCATCGACCGGCTTGAGGATGAAGGTCAGCTCGGCGCCACGGCTCTTGACCGACCCGACGTTGATGAAGCGCGTGATGCACTCCGGACGCGTGCCCACTTCGATGCTGGTGCACGGGTTGAGCGAGAGCAGACGGTTGTCGAACATCACGTGGTAGGCGGCGATGGAGGCCTGGTACTTCTCGCCGAAGGTGCGGAAGCCGGCTTCCAGGGTCTTGGACTTCTCCGGATCCAGCCCGGCGCTGGCCGCGAAGGATTCCGGCGATACCTGCAGCGGGCCGCCGCTGCCACCGCCGACGAAGGCGGCGATGTTCTCCGAGTAGGACGCGAACAGCTCCTGGTTGGGCGTGAGCTTGAAGCCGATGCCGGCCTGCGGCAGCACCGATTCCTTGGCGGTCAGCGTACCGGAGGCATAGCTGGCCTCGGTGCCGGGCTTCGCATTGGCGGTCATGCGCGTGTTCGGGCTCTTGACGCCCACGTCCACGGTCAGGCGGTTGTCCAGAAAGCGCATGCGGTCCTGCACGTAGAACTGGCGCGTGCGGATGTCGAAATCCTGGTCGAACAGGCGACGGTCGGGATGGTTGAGGTAGCCGTCATCCAGGAACGGGCCGGTGATGTAGTAGAAGTTGCGCTCGACGTTGTGGTCGTTGCGTTCGTACCACAGGCCGGCTTCCAGTTCGTGCAGACCCCACTGCCAGCTCAGCGCGGCGGTGATGCCCTGGCGGTTGATGGTGTAGTTGGTGCTGCGGATGGAGATCGGCAGCGCCTGCGGTGTGCCCGGGTTGGACGGCTGGCCCGGTGCCCACCAGTGGCCTTGGCCGCGGTTCTCATGGTGGTAGCCGAGCAGCTTCAGACGGGCGGTGTCTCCCAGCGCCAGGTCCGCATCAAGCGAGTAGAGATTGTCATCGCGCAGCGCACGGCTCTGGTAGTACGCGTCGTCGATGCTGTTGACGCCGCCGCTGAAGGCGCATTTCTGCGCGTTGTAGGTACCCGGCGCGCAGTACGCTGCGGCCACCGCGCGGTCCCAGTCCGGTGCGTAGATGTTCCAGTCCCAGCCCAGGCCGCGCGCGAGCATGCTTTTGGACAGGTAGGCGTAGTTGGCCTGGCTCGCCCGCGACGTGGCGACGAAGGCGCCGAAGCGGTTGTCGCCGACATTCCACACCGCCTTGGCATTGAACTGGCGGGTGGTCTGGTTCTGGTTCGGCTCGGCCCACATGTCCGCATCCTGGTGGACGCCGGACACGTAGGCGGAGAAGCCGTTGATGTCGCCGGTATCCACGCGCAGGTAGCCGCGTCGCTGGTTGTCGTCGCCGACCGTCACGCTGGCGCGGCCGCCGAATTCGGTGGACGGGTCCTGCGAGAAGTACTGGATGGTGCCGCCCAGGTTGCTGGTGGAGGCCACGCCCAGCGAGCCGATGCCCTGCGACAGCTCGGCGCCGGCCAGGTTCTCGGCAATGAGCGCACGGGCGATGCTCAGGCCGTTGTAGTTGCCGTAGCTGTTGTCGCCCAGCGGAATGCCATCCAGCGTGTAGCCCAGGCGGCTCTTGTCGAAGCCGCGCAGGCTGATCGTCTGCGATTCTTCGTTGGCGCCGAAGGCATCGTTGGACTGCACGGATACGCCGGGCAGGCGGTCGAGGATCTTCTGGCCGCTGGTGCCCGGCGGCAGCACTTCCTTGTCGACGGCGGTGATGCGCTGCACCTGGCGGGTTTCGCCCTGGCCGATCACCGACACGGTGTCGAGGGTCTGCGCGCTGAGCGCAACGTTGGCGTCGGTGTTGGCGTCTACATCGGCGGCGTGGGCATTGGCAGCGCACAGCGCGATCGCAACCGCGATCGTCAGGGGTCGGGTAAGCATGGTGATCCGTAGCATGTGGGATGGTGACCTGCGCAGTGCAGGTGCGCGACCATCATGCGAGCGGAAGATGAAAGCATTCTTACGCGGCGCACCTCGGTTGACGACGTGCGACGAAATCCGGGAAATCGTGGCACGCGCTATTCGGTTGCCAATTGATCCATGCGGATGCGGTTGGCGAACAGCGAGAAAGCCAGCATGCCCGCCAGTCCGTTGGCGCGGCTGACCCAGTGCGGCAGCCAGCGCGGCGGGCGCAGGATGCCCTCTTCGAACAACGGCGCGAACGCGATGGCGTCGGTGAGCGACATCTTGCCGGCGAACAGCCAGCGGCACACCTGCAGGCGGTCTTCGGCCAGCATGTGGCGGAAGAAGGTATGCACCGACACCAGCCCGCGCAGGTACACGGTGTCCTTGGTGAACGCCGCACCGCCGCTGGGCGGCACGCCGCGGAACACGCGCTGGGCCGAGGCGAAGCTCTCTTCGCTGTTCTGCCCGGCGTCGCAGAAGTAGCGGAATACCTGGATGAAATCGGCGCCCTCGCGCGCCATCGCGATCGCCTCGGTGCGCAGGCTGATGCGTTTGAGCCGTTCGATGTCGATGCTGCCGGTGATCTGCTCGGCGAACGTGGCCAGGCCTTCCTGGGTGGCGGTGACGCGCGGCGACGACAGCGCCAGACTGGGCAGGTGCGGCTGTTCGCGGCCGTTGAGCGCGGTGAGCGAGTGCACCAGGGCTTCGTGGTGGAACAGCTGTGCGCGGTCGTAGGCGCTGAAGCGCGCACTGGTGCGCAGGCGGATGCGGGTGGGGCCGGCGGCCGCCTTGGAAATCAGCTCCGGATCGAGCTGCACGGTGATGATGCGCGATTCGAAGAAGGCATCCAGGTCGCTCTGCAGCTGCAGTTGCAGCGCGGTGGCCGAGACCGGCACCTGTTCTTCCGGGGCGAGCAGTTCGTGGTCCAGTTCCTGGGCGATCTGGATGAAGTGGCGGGCTGCCTCGCGGGTGCTGGGGCCGTGACCGGGCAGCGGCTGCTCGGGCGCGCCGAACAGTTCGACGGAGTAGCGGTCGACGCCTGCGGTACCCAGTGACTCGAGCAGACCGGCGGCCTGGTCCCAGCTGTGCGCCGAGCGCTGCACGTACAGACCGATGGGGTGGCTGGGATCGCACTGGGCGCTGATCGCGGCGAGCGCGCGTCGAGTGTCGCCGAAATCCAGGCGGGGGTAGTCCACCTGCGGCAGCACCGGCTGCCCACGTGCCACGCTGGCCAGGAACGGCGCCTGCAACGCCGCCGGCCAACTGGTCAGGCCAAGCAGCTTGATGCCGGCCACGGCCTCCACCAGCTGCGCGTCGAGCGCCGTGTGGTGGGCCACATCACGATCCACGGTCATGGGGGTGTCCATGAGGCGGACATTAGCAGGGTCCGGAACGGGGGGGCCGGTTGGCTGGTCACGTGGAGCCGGCTGTCGCGCGCAGCGCGGGGGGGCGGTGGCCGCACGGAAAGCAGCCGACTGGAAGTCGGCTCTACGAGGATGCGACGCGCGGGGCCCTTGTAGAGCCGGCTTCCAGCCGGCTGACGCGCGCAGCGCGGGGGTTCGGTGGCCGCACGGAAAGCAGCCGACTGGAAGTCGGCTCTACGAGGATGCGACGCGCGGGCCCTTGTAGAGCCGGCTTCCAGCCGGCTGACGCGCGCAGCGCGGGGGGGCGGTGGCCGCACGGAAAGCAGCCGACTGGAAGTCGGCTCTACGAGGATGCGACGCGGGGCCCTTGTAGAGCCGGCTTCCAGCCGGCTGACGCGCGCAGCGCGGGGGGTCGGTGGCCGCACGGAAAGCAGCCGACTGGAAGTCGGCTCTACGAGGATGCGACGCGCAGGGCCTTTGTAGAGCCGGCTTCCAGCCGGCTGACGCGCGCAGCGCGAGGGGGTCGGTGGCCGCACGGAAAGCAGCCGACTGGAAGTCGGCTCTACGGGATGCAACGCGCGGGGCCCTTGTAGAGCCGGCTTCCAGCCGGCTGACGCGCGCAGCGCGGGGGGTCGGTGGCCGCACGGAAAGCAGCCGACTGGAAGTCGGCTCTACGA
>NZ_JBMWDO010000003.1:0-209258 GCF_049545475.1 Stenotrophomonas sp. NPDC077461 | reverse complement strand
CTACGAGGATGCGACGCGCAGGGCCTTTGTAGAGCCGGCTTCCAGCCGGCTGACGCGCGCAGCGCGGGGGGTTCGATGGCCGCACGGAAAGCAGCCGACTGGAAGTCGGCTCTACCGCTTCCTGCCGGGGGGGCGCCACTGCGCGCCCTTGCCGACGTGCTTGCGCTCGATCGCCTGCTGGGCCTGGCGTACGGCCAGCTTGGCGGCGGCAGCGGCGACTTCGTCCTTCAGTTTGAAGTAGTTGAGCAGGCGCTCTTCGTCCAGGTCACCCGCGTCGATGGCAGCACGCACGGCACACCCTGGTTCGCGCTGGTGCGCGCAATCGCGGAAGCGGCACTGTGCGGCCAGGGCTTCCACGTCGGCGAAACCGCTTTCGCTGAGTGCTTCTTCGCCGGTCGGCTTGAGCTCGCGCATGCCGGGGGTGTCGATCAGGCAGGCGCCGGCCGGCAGCGGGATGAGCGCGCGGTGGGTGGTGGTGTGGCGGCCGCGCGAATCGTTGACGCGCACATCGGCGGTCTTCATCCGCTCCTCGCCCAGCAGCGTGTTGGTCAGGGTGGACTTGCCGGCTCCCGAAGAACCCACCAGCACCACGGTGCGGCCCGCGCCAAGCCACGGCAGCAGCGCCGCCGCACTGGCCGGGTCCTTGCCGTTGATCGCCAGCAGCGGAATGTCCTGCGCCGCCAGTTCCTCCAGCACGGCCAGCGCATCGTCGCTGTACTCGGTCTGGTCGGCCTTGGTCAGCACCACCACCGGCTGCGCACCGCCACCGCCGACGAGCAGCAGATAGCGCTCGATCCGGCGTGGATTGAAGTCCGCGTCCAGGCCGCAGACGATGAAGACCGTATCGATGTTGGCGGCGATCACCTGCTGGTGGTAATGCTCGCCCGCCGCACCGCGCTTGATCGCAGTACGGCGCGGCAGCAGGGCGACGATCCTGATGCCCTCCAGCAGCACCCAGTCGCCGACGGCGGCACGCTCGTGGCTGGGGAAGCGTGGGCGCTGCCACTCGGCCGGAGATTCGGTGCGGATCGCCGCATCAGGCGCATCGGCAACGACGTAGCCGGTGCGGTGCTGCTCGATCACCCGGCCCGGGCGGGCCTGCGGATGCTGGTCGAACAGGGCCTGCCAGGCGGGCAGCTCGGGGGCGCCGGCCCAGGGCCAGCCCATCGTCTGCAGGGCGCGGTAATCGGTGGTGTGGGTCATCGGGCCCATTCTAGAGGGTGCGGCCCGCCGCCGTCGCCGCCGTGGCCCCGGGCGGCGCCGGCATGGCCGTCGCATGGGCCGGCAACTGCCTGCCAGCATTGGAAAACCGGCCCTGGAACGCCCGCCCTGCAACGCAACATTTCCGCTACCATGCGATTTCCAAGCCCGAACGACGGCCCAGTCATGTCCACACCTCCGCTGAAGCCGCTCGCCACCCGCGAGCGCCTGTCCGAAGTCCGCTACGAGATCCGGGGCGAACTGGCGCGGCGAGCGCGGGAGCTGGAGGCACAGGGCCGCAGGCTGATCAAGCTCAACATCGGCAACCCCGGCAACTTCGGTTTCCGCGCGCCCGAGCACCTGCAGCGGGCCATTGCCGACGACATGGGCCGTACCGATCCCTACACCCACCAGCAGGGGCTGCCCGAAGCCCGCGAGGCCATCGCCGCCGCGTACGCCCGGCGGGGCGCGCCCGATGCGCATCCGGACCGGGTGTTCGTCGGCAACGGGGTCAGCGAGCTGATCGACCTGTCGCTGCGCGCCCTGCTCAATCCCGGCGATGAAGTGCTGGTGCCCTCGCCCGACTACCCGCTGTGGTCGGCGGCCACCATCCTCAACGACGGCCGCCCGGTGTACTACCGCTGCGCGCCGGAGAACGGCTTCCAGCCGGACCCGGTGGAGATCGAATCGCTGGTGTCCTCGCGCACCCGCGCGATCGTGCTGATCAACCCCAACAATCCCAGCGGTGCCAGCTACTCCAAGGCGCTGCTGGAACGCATCGTGGCCATCGCGGCCAAACACAACCTGCTGCTGATGGTCGATGAGATCTACGACCAGATCCTGTACGACGGCGCCGAGTTCCACGCGGTGGCGCCGCTGGCCGGCGAGCATCCGTGCATCACCTTCAGTGGCCTGAGCAAGGTGCACCGCGCCTGCGGCTGGCGGGTGGGCTGGGCGATGCTGTCCGGCGCCGCCGAGCGGCTGGGCGAGTTCCGCGCGGCGATGGACCTGCTCAGTGCGCTGCGCCTGTGCGCCAATGTTCCCGGCCAGTACGCGATCGACGCGGCGGTCAACGGGCCGGACACCATCTCGGCGCTGTGCGCGCCGGGCGGCCGCCTGTATGAAACCCGCCGCGCGGTGATCGAGGCCTGCCACGCCAGCGAGCACCTGTCGCTGGTGGCCCCGGCCGGTGCGCTGTACGCCTTCCCGGCGGTGGTCGGGCCGGCCGCGCGCAGCTTCGACGACCACGATTTCGCATTGGAACTGATGAACGAGGAAGGCGTGCTGGTGGTGCCGGGCTCCAGCTTCAACGTGCCCTACCGCCACCACTTCCGCGTGACCCTGCTGCCCGAGCCGGAGGTCATGCGTGACGTCTTTGGCCGCATCGACCGTGCACTGGCGCGCCGCGCAGAGGCCAACACCAAAGTGGTGCCCCTCAAGCCACGCAGCGCGGTGGCCTGACACATGGCGATGCGTTACCTGGCGCTGGGCGATTCCTACACGATCGGCGAAGACGTTGCGGCCAGCGGCCGCTGGCCGGTACAGCTGGCCGCCGCACTGCGCGACAGCGGCATCGCGCTGGACGACCCACACATCATCGCCACCACCGGCTGGACCACCGACGAGCTTGATGCCGGCATCGATGCCGACGCGCCGCAGGGGCCGTTCGACCTGGTGAGCCTGCTGATCGGGGTCAACGACCAGTACCGCGGGCGCAGCGTGGACGACTATCGCCCGCGCTTCACCGCGCTGCTGGAGCGCGCGCTGGGCTTTGCCGGCGGCCGCCCGTCACGTGTGCTGGTGTTGTCGATCCCGGACTGGGGGGTGACCCCGTATGCCGTCGCATCCGGCCGCGACCGCGTGCAGATCGGGCAGGAACTGGACGCCTACAACACGGCGGCGGCGGCGATCTGCGCCGGGCATGGGGTGACCTTCATCGACATCACCGACCTCAGCCGCGACTTCGGTGGCGAAGCGGTGATGCTGGCCGCCGATGGCCTGCACCCGTCGGCGGCGATGTACGCGCTCTGGCACCAGCGTGCCTACCCGGTCGCACGGGTGCAGCTGGCCGACGAGGGCACCCACTGAGCACGGACGCCGCGCCACTGGCCAGGGAACAGGCCCGCCACATTGCCACCACCACCGTGCCCGCCCCGCGCGCCGGCACCCGACCCGGGCGCTGCGCCTGCCGTCCGCCGAGCCCGGTCGTGGCCGCCAGCTGGCCGCTCGGCGCGCGCGCGCGCATACTCGCGCCCCTGACCTGTCCCGGCACGGAGCCGCCATGACCTCGCCTTCCCGGCATTCCGCGCTGGGCATCGTGGCGTTCATCACCAGCCTTTGCGGGGTGGCGTTGTTCTCCATCGCCCTTGGGCTGGGCTATCTGTTCGTGCAACGCCATGCCGAGGTCGAAGGGCTGGCGCTGGCACCCACGCTGGGCGTGCTGGGGCTGATCAGCATCGGCCTGAACGGCCTGGCTGGCCTGCTGGGCGTGGGCAGCGTGCTGCAGCACCGGCGCCGCCGCCTGTTCGGGGTGCTGGCGCTGATCCTCTCGCTGGCGGTGCTGTGCGTCTACCTCACGCTGGGCGTCTGGACCCACCACCGGTGGCAGCAACGCCCCCCGCCCGCCGTGCCGGCCGCGCATGTTCCGGCACTGCCCACCTGATACCCCTCCACCACTGAAAAGGACCTCATGGAACTCAAGCACTCCGGCCTCGGCATCGCCGCCTTCTGCCTCGCGCTGGGCTGCGCCCTGATCATGCTGCTGAGCGTGATCGGCGCCAGCGTGGCGGCAATCAACGGTGTCGAGATGAACGAGGACTCTCCGCTGTCGCTGATGGTCGGCCTGGTGATCATCTGCGCCGGTTTCGGCCAGTTGATCGCACTGGCACTGGGCGTGGCGGCGGCGTTCATGCCGGCCACCAAGAAGGTGTTCGGCATCCTGGCGATCGTGATCTCGATCGGCAGTGTGATCGGCATGGGGATGCTGGTCATTGCCGGCCTGATGATGGGCTGAGCCGGCCACCGGCAGGTGCGGCCCGCGCCAGGGCCGGCGGGGAATGCGATGCAACGTTTCCGGTACGGTCATGCCCCACGCTGCCATGCCGCGTAGAATAGGGGGTTCGCATATCCGGACCCGAACCCCATGTCCCTCGATCCCGCCCTGCGTTCGCGCATCGAATCCATTCTCAACGCCAACCGCGTCGTGCTGTTCATGAAGGGCCAGCCGACCATGCCGCAGTGCGGCTTCTCGGCCAAGGCCGTGGGCGCGCTGCAGGACCTGGGCGTGGAGTTCGCCCACGTCAACGTGCTGGCCGACGCCGAGATCCGTGAAGGGATCAAGGCCTACGGCGACTGGCCGACCATCCCGCAGCTGTACATCGACGGTGAACTGGTCGGCGGCAGCGACATCATCCTGCAGATGGCCGGCAGCGGCGAGCTGAGCAGCGTGCTCGGCCTGGCCGCCCCGGACCGCACCCCGCCGCGCATCACCGTCACCCCGGCGGCGGTGGAGATGCTGCGCGGTGCGCTGGCCGACGCCCCGGGTGCGTCCCTGCAGCTGGGCATCGACGCGCGCTTCCAGCCGAACTTCCAGCTGGCCCCGCACGATGACAACGCGATCGCCGCCGAGTCCAACGGCCTGCGCGTGCAGTTCGACCTGGCCAGCGCGCGCCGTGCCGACGGCATCACCATCGACTGGGTCGACGACATCCGGGGCCAGGGTCTGGCCATCGACAACCCCAATGCGCCCAAGCCGGTGCAGGAACTGGGCGTGCGCGACGCCGACGACCGGCTGCGTGCCGGCACTGTGACCGTGGTGGACGTGCGTCCGGCCGACGAGCGTGCGATCGCCGCGATCAACGGGCCGTTCGAAACCTTCGACGGCGACAACCGCGCCCGCTTGGAAGCCCTGCCCAAGGACACTGCGCTGGCCTTCCTGTGCCACCACGGCGGCCGCAGTGCCCAGGCCGCCGAGCAGTTCCGCGCCCTGGGGTTCACCACGGTGTACAACATCACCGGCGGCATCGACGCCTGGTCCAAGGACGTGGACAACAGCGTGCCGACCTACTGATCGGGTGCGGATCCACGCAGAAGAAAAACGCCGGCAATGCCGGCGTTTTTTTTATCCGCGGCCGTGGCACCGACCGCGTCGTGAGCGGCCCCTCAGCCGGCGAAGCCGCCTTCGGCGAGGTAATCCAGCTCCGCGGCGGTCGGCATCCGGCCCAGCACGGCGTTGCGATGCGGGAACCGGCCGAAGCGGCGGATGATGTCGCGATGCAGCTCGGCGTACTGCAGGTACTCCTTGTCACCCAGCGCATCGAACATGGCCACCGAGCGCTCCTGGTCCTGCGGATCTTCGGAGTGCTCGAACGGCAGGTAGATGAAGGCACGCAGCTTGGGGACCAACTGCAGGTCCAGGCCCTCCTCCACCGCGCGCATGGCGTAGTGGCGGGCCAGTCCGTCGGTGGCGTACGAGTGGGCAGTGTCGCGGAAGCAGTTCCGGGGGAACTGGTCGAGCAGGATCATCAGTGCCAGCGCGCCCTCGGCGGTACCCAGCCAGTGCTCGCGGGCGCGGCGGGCAGCGGCGAAGTGTTCCTCCAGGAATGCCTGGCGGAAACGCGCGTCGAACGCGTCATCGCGCGCGAACCACTGCTGCGGCCCCGCGTCGCGCCAGAATTCCACCACTTGTGCCGCCACGTCCATTTACTGCCCCTGTAGGCGGCGCGTCCGCCGGACGCCCGCCTGTGCCATTGCCATCACTCGTCAAAGCGCAGGTGGCGGACCGACTTGCCGTTGCGCCGTATAAGCTTAAGCGCCTCGATACCGATCTGGATATGGTTTTCGACGAACTGGGAGCTCACCTTGGCGTCGGAGGCCTCGGTTTTGACCCCGTCGGGGATCATCGGCTGGTCGGACACCAGCAGCAGCGCCCCGATCGGGATGTGGTTGGCGAAGCCGGCCGCGAACAGGGTGGCAGTCTCCATGTCGATGGCCATGCAGCGCATCAGGCGCAGTTTTTCCTTGAAGGCTTCATCGTGCTCCCAGACCCGGCGGTTGGTGGTGTACACCGTCCCGGTCCAGTAGTCGTGGCCCAGGTCGCGGATCATGGTGGATACCGCACGCTGCAGGGCGAAGGCCGGCAGCGCCGGCACTTCCGGTGGCAGGTAGTCGCTGGACGTGCCCTCGCCCCGGATCGCGGCGATCGGCAGGACCAGGTCGCCGAGCTGGTTCTTGCGTTTGAGCCCGCCGCATTTGCCCAGGAACAGCACCGCCTTGGGCATCACGGCTGACAGCAGATCCATGATGATCGCGGCATTGGGGCTGCCCATGCCGAAGTTGATCAGCGTGATGCCGTCGCTGGTGACGCTGGCCATCGGCCGGTCCAGGCCCTGCACCGGCGCGCCGGTGAGCTGGGAGAACGTGTGCAGGTAGCCGGCAAAATTGGTCAGCAGCACATGCGGGCCGAACTGCTCCAGCGGGACGCCGGTGTAGCGCGGCAGCCAGTTTTCCACGATTTCCTGCTTGTTCTTCATCGAGCGCGTCCGGTCGTGCATGAGGTGCACTCGGTAATTCTCGGTGAGATCGGCCAATAAGCAAGCAACATGCGTTTGGTCACTTGGCAACGCCCCCGCCCAACGGCTAGCGTCACCCCTACGTTCACGCCGCATCGGGGACCACATGCGCACACGATTGACCGCCGGGCTGGGCCTGGCGCTGTTCTCACTGGCCGCGCCGTCGGCGCCGGCCGCCTCGCGCTTCGTGCAGGACCCGTATCCCAGCACCTACGCCCCGATCGCCTCGGCCCCGGTGCTGATCCACAACGCCACCGTGCTGACCGGCACCGGCACGCGCCTGGACAATGCCGACGTGCTGCTGCGTGATGGCCGCATTGCCGCCGTCGGCCCCGCGCTGCCGGTGCCGGCCGACGCCGTGCGCGTGGACGGCCAGGGCAAGTGGGTGACGCCGGGCATCATCGATGTGCACTCGCACCTGGGCGTGTACCCCAGCCCGGGCGTGAGCGCGCACAGTGACGGCAACGAGATGACCGCACCGGTCACCGCCAATGTGTGGGCCGAACACTCGGTCTGGCCGCAGGACCCCGGATTCGCCGCAGCGCTGGCCGGTGGCGTGACCGCGATGCAGGTGCTGCCCGGCTCGGCCAACCTGGTCGGCGGGCGCGGCGTGACCCTGAAGAATGTTCCAGCCACTACCTACCAGGCGATGAAATTCCCGGGGGCACCGTGGGGACTGAAGATGGCCTGCGGCGAGAATCCCAAGCGGGTGTACGGCGGCGGCAAGGGCGTCGCCCCGGGCACGCGCATGGGCAATGTGGCCGGCTACCGCGCGGCGTTCATCGATGCCAGCGAGTACATCGCCAAGAACACCCCGAAGAAGCCGAAGAAGAAGCGCTGGTTCAGCGGAGGGGACAAAGGGGACAGCGCCGGCGATGCCGGCGGCAAGCGCGACCTGAAACTGGATACGCTGGCCGGCGCGATCCAGGGTGACATCCGCGTGCACATCCACTGCTACCGCGCCGACGAGATGGCGACGATGCTGGATCTGTCGCACGAGTTCGGCTTCAGGATCGCGGCATTCCACCACGCGGTGGAAGCCTACAAACTATCCGACCGGCTCGCCGCCGAAGGCGTGTGCGGCGCGCTGTGGGCCGACTGGTGGGGCTTCAAGATGGAGGCCTTCGACGGCATCCAGGACAACATCGCGCTGGTGGACCGCCCGGCCAACAGTTGCGCGATCGTGCACTCCGATTCTCCCGAGGGCATCCAGCGGCTCAACCAGGAAGCGGCCAAGGCGATCGCCAACGCGCGTCGCGCAGGCATCGAGATCGCGCCCGAGCGCGCGATGATGTGGCTCACCCTCAATGCCGCGCGCTCGCTGGGCGTGGAGAAGCAGACGGGCAGTCTGGAGCCGGGCAAGATGGGCGACGTGGTGATCTGGAACGGCAGCCCCTTCAGTTCCTACGCGCTTGCAGAAAAGGTGTACATCGACGGCCACGCCGTCTACGACCGCCAGGACACGCGCCGGCAGCCGCTGTCGGACTTCATGCTCGGCCAGGAGGCACGCCCGTGAGCGCCATGAACCGCGTTGCCGCCCAGCCCCTGGGATCGCGTTGCCGGGCATGGCTCGGCACCACCGCGCTGCTGATGCTGACAGCGTTGCCGCTGCAGGCGCAGGACCTGCTCATCCGCAACGCCACGGTGCACACCGCCACTGCGCGCGGCAGCCTGACCAACACCGACGTGCTGGTCCAGGGCGGCGTGATCCGTGCGGTCGGCACCGGGCTGTCGGCACCGGCCGGGGTGCCCGTTGTCGAGGCCGGCGGCAAGCCGCTGACCCCTGCGTTGTTCGGTGGCATCACCGACATCGGCATTGACGAGGTGTCCGGCGAGTCAACCACGGTCGACAGTGCGCTCAAGCTGCCCGACCAGCCGCTGCGGCCGGAGTTCGATGTCAGCCTGGCCTACAACCCGGCCTCGGTGCTGATCCCGGTGGCGCGCCTGGACGGCATCGGCTTCACCGCACTGGGCGCCAACAGCGGTGGCGGCTTCATCGCCGGCCAGGGAGGCGTGGTCCGGCTGGATGGCAGTGCCGATCCGATCGGCCCGCTGGCCCTGTATGTCCGCCTGGGCGCCCCCGGTGCCGAGCTGACCGGCAGTTCCCGCGCCGCGCAGTGGATGCTGCTGGAACAGATGGTCAGCGAGGCGCGCGGGCGGGTCCCGGCCGACTCGCCGCATGCCCTGCTCACCCCGGCTGGCCGCGCCACGCTGGCCCGCTACCTGGCCGGCCAGGGCCGGATCGTGGTGCAGGTGGACCGTGCCGCCGACATCCGCCAACTGCTGCGCTGGGCGGCCCGCGAGAAGGTCCGGATCGCCATCGCCGGCGGCGCCGAAGCCTGGCGCCTGGCACCGCAGCTTGCCCAGGCCCGGGTGCCGGTGTTCGTCGATGCGCTGGGCAACCTGCCGACCAGCTTCGACCAGCTCGGGGCGACCCTGGACAACGCCGCACGCCTGCACGCGGCCGGCGTCGCGGTGAGCTTTGCGCAGCGCGACGACGCCTCGCACAACGCGCGCAAAATGCGCCAGCTGGCCGGCAATGCGGTCGCCAACGGCCTGCCGTGGGCCGACGGGCTGGCCGGGCTGACCCGGGTGCCGGCCCAGGTGCTGGGCGTGGGCGACCGCATCGGCACCCTCGAGCCGGGCAAGCTGGCCGACCTGGTGCTGTGGGACGGCGACCCGCTGGATGTGGGCCACTACGCCGAACAGGTGTGGCTGGGCGGCCGCGCGATGCCGATGCGCTCGCGGCAGACCGAGCTGCGCGACCGCTATCTGGCCCCGCCCACCACCGAACCGCGCGCATACTCGCGCTGACCCTGCAAGGATGTTCCGATGACCCTGCGCTGGTACTTCGATTTCGTCTCGCCGTTCTCCTACCTGCACTGGCAGAAGCTGAAAGCCCTGCCGCAGTTCGAGAAGATCACCCCGGTACCGATCGCCTTCGGCGCGGTGCTGCACCACCTGGGCAATCTGGGCCCGGCGGAGATCCCGGCCAAGCGTCGTGCCATGTACCGGCACCTGCTCTGGCAGGCCCGGCGCGAGGAAGTGACGCTGCGCTTCCCGCCCGGCCACCCGTTCAATCCGCTGGCCGCGCTGCGCCTGTGCCTGGCCGCAGGCGCCACCCCGGCGTCGATCGACATCCTGTTCAACTGGATCTGGCGCGACGGGCATGCCGGTGACAGCGCCGCCGCGCTGGCCCTGCCCGGCGCGATGCTGGACGTGGCGGACGTGGCCGCCGCCATCGGCGCGCTGGACGTGAAGGAACAGCTGCGCCGCAACACTGACGCGGCCATCGCCGCCGGAGTGTTTGGCGTGCCGACCCTGTCCATCGATGGCGAGCTGTACTGGGGCAACGACGCCCACGACCTGATGCAGGCCGTGCTGGCCGACCCGGACACGGTCCGCGGCGGTGAATGGGACCGGCTGGCCTCGCTGCCGGTGGCGGTGGAACGCAGCCGCTGAGCCGCCCCCCGCGCGATGGACCGGGCAAACCGGCGAAAATTGAGATAGCTTTCACAGTTCCGAACCAATACCGGCCTTGAGGGGGGCACAGGATGCGCATCGGAATCGTGGTCGACTCGGCGTGCGACCTGCCACCAGACTTCATCCAGCAGCACAACATCGTGCTGCTGCCCATCACCGTACGTATCGGCGAAGCGGTGCTGGCCGACCACCGCGACGAACAGGCGACCCTGAGTTTCCTGCATGCGCACGTGGCCGAGAACGGCGCGGAAGCGGAAACCATTCCGTTCAGCGTCAACCAGATCCGCGACCTGTTCCTGGGCAAGCTGGTGATCGACTACGACCATGTCTTCTGCATGACGATCACCAAGACGCGCAGCCCGATCCACGACAACGCGATGCAGGCCAGCTTCGCGATCCTCAACGACTACAAACCGGTGCGCCAGGCAGCCGGCTACAACTCGCCGTTCGCGCTGCGCGTGCTGGACACCCAGAACCTGTTCGCCGCCCAGGGCGTAACCGCGGTGGAAGCGGTGCGCCTGCGCGACAGCGGTGCCGGCGTGCAGCAGATCCGCGAGCGGCTCGAGCTGCTGGCCCACAACGTGCACGGCTACATGGTCACCCGCGACCTGTACTACATGCGTGCCCGCGCACGCCACAAGGGCGACCGCAGCGTGGGCCTGCTGAGCGCTGCGCTGGGCAGCGCGCTGGACATCAAGCCGGTGCTGCACGGATACCGCGGCGAAACCGGCCCGGTCGCCAAGATCAAGGGCTTCGACAACGCGGTGCAGAAGCTGTTCGACTTCGTCGGCCAACGGGTCAGGGCCGGGCTGATGACCCCCACCGTCTGCGTCAGCTACGGCGGCGAGCTGGCCGACCTGCAGGCCCTGCCCGGCTACGCCACGCTGCGCCAGACCTGCGAGGCGCACGGGGTGCAGTTGTTCGAGGCGGTGATGAGCCTGACCGGGATGGTCAACGTCGGCAAGGGCGCGGTCACGGTCGGCTTTGCCGATGAACCGCATACCTTCCGCGCCTGAGTCCTGCACACCGAATCCACCGGCGATCTGCGAGCCTTGGATCATTCAATGGAGGCAATCATGTCAGCGCAGTACCACATCAGCCTGCCGGACCCGTCCAAGGCCCGCGGCAACGATCCCGATCTTTCCTTCCACTCGCAGAGCGCCGCCGGCTTCGCCGAGGAGCTTCAGGACGCTTTGCGCAGCACCACGCTGTTCGAGAAGTGGCGCGCCAAGCAGCCCGACCCGGACGCCGTCGAGTCGCAATGGGGCGCCACCGATCCGGCGGCAACCGTGACCGGCTCGCAGGACGACCTGCGGATCAACCTGGTCGCCACCACCCGCATCGACAGTGACGTGTTCAAACAGCGCCTGCGCCTGCTCGCCGGGCATCACTGGGAACTGCGCGACGTGCGATGAGTCCCGCGGCGGAGGCCCGCGTGTGACCGCACGCGGAGTGCCGGCCAGCGTCCGGCGCTACCGGTCCAGGTCCTCGTCCAGCCCCGCCGCCACCTGCCCCTCCACCACCCGGTTGCGGCCCTGTCGCTTGGCTTCGTACAGCGCCGCGTCGGTGGCGGCCACCAGCTCGCCCGGGGCCGCCGTGGTGACCTTGTCCAGCTGCGCCACCCCGATGCTGATGGTCACCCCGATCTGGCAGACCGAGGCCGGCGAGTTCAGCCGCAGCCGCTCGACCGCGATGCGCATGGTCTCGGCCAAGGCCAGCACGCCCTCGCGGGATGCCGCCGGCAGCACCACCGCGAACTCCTCGCCGCCGTAGCGCGCCACCACATCGGTCGCGCGCGTGGCGCAGCCGGCCAGTGCGGCCGCCACCGCGCGCAGGCAGGCATCGCCGAGCGGATGCCCGTAACGGTCGTTGAACACCTTGAAGTGGTCGATGTCCACCATCAGCAGCGCTATGCCCTGCCCGCTGCGCCGCGACCGGTTCCATTCGGCCTGCAGCACCTGATCGAACTGGCGGCGGTTGGCCACGCCGGTCAGGCCATCGACCCGCGCCAGCACATCCAGCCGATCCTGCTGCTCCAGCGAGCGCACCTGCATCAGCACACTGCGCAGGCCCGAGCCGAGCGTGGCGAAGGCAAAGCCGGCTACCGCCAGCATCGGGTGCGCGCGCACCAGCAGGGCCGACATCACCAGCAGCGAGATCGCCAGAATCAATGGACTGCCCGCCCGCACGCCCAACGCCAGCCGCCGCGACACCTCGACCGGGCGGACCGGCGAACGCCGCCAGGCGACCACGGCCAGCACCAGGAACGGCACGTCGATCAGCAGGTCCACCAGGCTGCCGTAACTGGTCTCGGAACCGAAGTGGTTGATGTAGGCCGCCACCACCAGATAGACGCAGGCAAACAGACTCAACGCGCCGAAAAAGGCGCGGCGCGAACGGTCTTCACTGGCCAGCCAACGCAGCAGCGCGAAGCCGGCGATGAACAGGTTCTCGATATCGAACATCCGCCGCAGGCTGTCCACCCCGGCATCGGAAGCGTCGGTGATCGTGACAAAGGAGAAGGTGTAGACGAAGAACAGATAGCCCAGGAGCAGGGCCATCGCACCATCGATCACGCTGAGAAACCACGGCGCGTGCCGCGGATGGGCCATCGCGAAGGTCAACGGCACGCCGTATAGCACGTACAGCAGCATGCTGATGCCCGGGGTGGAGTCGGCATTGCCCAGCCCCACCTCCTGGTACATGTTCATCGCCATGCCGCCGGCCCACAGCACCATGCCCACGGCCAGCGCCACCCAGCCCACCACCGCCTCGCTGCCGAGACTGCGCCGCACGCAGGCCGCCGCCGCCAGCAGGGGGGCGCCGATCAGGAACGAATATGACAGGGTCTGGGCATGCGCGGGCAGGAGCACCAGCGCCACCCCGTGGGCACCCACATATGCCGCAGACAGCCACCATGCCATGCCTGTTTCTCCCTTTGCGGCGCGGCGACCGGCGCGCCCCGGCTGTTCCGGCCATCCCCGTTGGCCGCAGTATTGCCGATGCAAAGTGAAGACACCTCCTGCCGGCATCGGCAAGGAGGTGTCGGCAGGCAACGGACGGGAGAGACGCCCGCGCCGCCTACTTCACGGTGTAGGCGATGCGCCGGTTGGCTGCGCGACCCTCCCCGGTACGGTTGTCGGCAATCGGCTGGTTCGAGCCGTGCCCCCGCGCACTCAGGCGCCCGGCCGGCACCCCCAGGGCCACCAGCGCATCCACGACGGCCTGGGCACGTTGCCGGCTCAACGCCAGGTTGGCGACCGGATCACCCTGGCTGTCGGTGTGCCCGCCCACGACAACGTGCGTACCGTCCGGTGCGCCTGCAAGCGCCTTGGCCGCGATCCGCAGGATCTCCCGGCTGCTGGGCGAGAGGGTCGCCGAATTGGACTCGAAGGTCATGGTGGTCTGGTTGAGCGCCGCCGTCAGATCCGCGGCGCCGTAGCCGGAGGCCAGTCCATCGAGCGCCGCCACTCCCGGATCGAACAGACCCGACAGCTCGAAACGGCTCAGTTCCCCCTGCAACAGCCGGCTCACTTCGAACCGTTGCGCCTGCTGCATCGCCGAGGTGTCCAGATCGATTCTGTCACCGCTGAAGGCCATTCGCAGGCCGTTGGCCTTCAGCCGGGGCAGCAGCTTGATCAGCGTGTCCATCCATCCCGCCGGCTGGGCGGCCGGATCGACCTGGATGTCGCCGACAACATTGCCGGTGCCGAAGGTGGTGCCGAGCGCCTCCAGCAGCCGGTGCTTCTCACTTGCGCTGGGCAGCCGGCCGGACACGTTCACCTTGCCGTCGGCCGTGCGCAGATCCAGCTGCGGCTGGGCCCGCGATGGCGTCGCCGCCGCTGGCGTGGCCGCAGCGTCCGGCGTGGCCGCCGGACGCGCCTGCATCCGGCCGTTCTTTGCCTGCCAGCCGCAGTACGCCAGCCCAAGCAGGGCCAGCAAGGGCAGCAGCCATTTCCACGGGCCGGCGCGACGGGGAGGCGAAGCGTGGTGGATGGCATCCACGCGATGGACCTGCCCCGCACCGGTCACGCCGTTGATGAGCTGCTGCAGGTCGCTGGGCAAAGCGGTGGGCAGCGTACCGTCGGGCGTCACCCTGCGTACCAGCATCGGCAGCACCGTGGCCAGCGTCGCGCCGATGGCCCCGCTGCCCACGCCGGCCTTGTCGGCAAGGGCGATCATGTCGCGGTTGCCGATCACATGCTGCACCTGGCCTGCACTGACACTGCGGGGATGCAGCGCATGACCCATCCAGGAATCGAACACCTCCCCCAGACCGGCCTTGGCGAACTTGTCGCGGAACCCCTTGAGCCCACCCGGCACGGTGAATATGTAGCCGACCACGACCGCGACCAGTTTCCGCGCGTCGCCGCCCAGTCCGGTTGCACGCGCGGCTTCGTCGATCAGACCATCGAGTAGTGACATCAATACGCCCCATGAATATGCAGAGTGATGACCTGGTCGACAGTGGATTCAGGCCGTACACCCACCATAGAAAGCGCCGCCGTGGAGAGCGCATGAATTATCTCCACCCAAATCCATCAAATAATCAATTGAGTTTATATTTTCGATAGCCCACTTAATATAAACAGCCAAAAACGTCACTGAACGTCATATTCAACCACCCTGCTGCGCAGTGGCACGACGACCGCCCCGTCCTCACACCCTCGGCGCGTGGCTGAACGCCACGATGGCCGGCCCGGCCCGAAGATGCGAAAATCCCGGGCCCTCCCCGGCGGGCGCACTGGCGCCGGCCCCATCCGCGAGATTCCGTGAAGACCCCCCAAGGCTTGCAGGCGCTGATCGACGACGGCGTGATCGATGAAGTGCTGCGTCCGCTCAAGAGCGGCAAGGAAGCAGCCGTGTACGTGGTCCGCAGTGGCGACGATGTGCGCTGCGCGAAGGTCTATAAGGACATGGCGCAACGCAGTTTCCAGCAGCGCGTGCAGTACCAGGAAGGCCGCAAGGTGCGCGGCAGCCGCGAGGCCCGTGCGGTCGGCAAGGCCAGCAGGTACGGCCGCAAGCAGCAGGAAACCGCCTGGAAGAACACCGAAGTGGACGCGCTTTACCAACTGCGCGATGCCGGCGTGCGCGTGCCCGAGCCGCATGGCTATTTCCACGGCGTGCTGGTAATGGAACTGGTCACCGATGCCGACGGCTTCTCCGCGGCCCGCCTGGGCGAGGTGGAACTGGAAGCCGACCAGGCCCGCGAGTTCCATCGCGTGCTGGTACGCCAGGTGGTGCGGATGCTGTGCTGCGGCCTCATCCACGGCGATCTGTCGCCGTACAACGTGCTGGTCGGGCCGGATGGCCCGGTGGTGATCGACTTCCCGCAGGTGGTCAACGCCGGTGGCAACAATGCCGCGCGCAGCATGCTGCTGCGTGACGTCAACAACCTTACCGCGTACCTCGGCCGCTTCGCTCCGGAACTGCTCGATACCTGGTACGGCGAGGAGATGTGGGCGCTGTTCGAGGCCGGTGACCTGCTGCCGGACAGCGAACTGACCGGCACCTTCGTCCACGACGAATCCACCATCGACCTGGACAGCGTCCGCCACGCGATCAACGATGCGCGCGAGGAAGCCCTGATCCGCCAGCAGGGCCGCGAGGCGGCGGAAGAAGACGACCTGTGATCCTGCCGCCGATCCTCAGGCGTGCAGTGCCTGGGCGTGATGCGCGATGTGCTCGCCGATGAAACTGGCGATGAAGTAGTAGCTGTGGTCGTAGCCGGGCTGCAGGCGCAACTGCAGCGGATGGCCTGCCGCCGTGCAGGCCGCCTGCAGCCACTGCGGCTGCAACTGGGTGTCGAGGAACTCGTCGCCGCCGCCCTGGTCGACCAGCAGCGGCAGGCGTTCGCTGGCCGTGGCCACCAGTTCGCTGGCATCCCAGGCCGCCCAGCCCGCACGGTCTTCGCCCAGGTACGCGGCGAAGGCCTTCTGCCCCCACGGCACCCGTGTGGGCGCGACGATCGGCGAGAAGGCCGACACGCTGCGGTAGCGGCCCGGATTGCGCAGCGCGATCACCAGCGCGCCGTGGCCACCCATCGAATGCCCGCTGATCCCGCGCGCCGCCGTCGCTGGCAGGTGCGCCTCGACCAGCGCCGGCAGCTCGTCCACGATGTAGTCGTACATCCGGTAGTGCGTGGCCCACGGCTGCTCGGTGGCATTGAGGTAGAAACCGGCGCCCTTGCCCAGGTCGTAGCCGTCCGCATCGGGGACGTCATCGCCGCGCGGGCTCGTGTCCGGCGCCACCAGGATCACCCCGTGCTCGGCGGCATAGCGCTGCGCACCGGCCTTGGTGATGAAGTTCTGCTCGGTGCAGGTCAATCCGCTCAGCCAGTACAGCACCGGCAGCCGACGCGAGGCGGCCTGCGGCGGCAGATAGACCGCGAATGTCATCTCGCAGCCCAGCACCTGCGAGCGGTGCCGGTACACGTCCTGCCAACCGCCGGAAGCGGCGCGGTGTTCAATGCGTTCCATGATGTTTCCCCCGCGGGCGGCGCGCGGTTGCCACGCCGCCCGGCATGATCAGTAGTGGACCACCGAGCGGATCGACTTGCCTTCGTGCATCAGGTCGAATGCCTCGTTGATCTGCTCCAGGCCCATCGTGTGGGTAACGAACGGCGCCAGTTCGATGTCGCCCTTCATGGCATCTTCGACCATGCCCGGCAGCTGGCTGCGGCCCTTGACGCCGCCGAAGGCGGTGCCCTTCCAGGAACGGCCGGTGACCAGCTGGAACGGACGGGTGGAGATCTCCTGGCCCGACCCGGCCACGCCGATGATCACCGACTGGCCCCAGCCGCGGTGCGCGCATTCCAGCGCGGCGCGCATCACGTTGACGTTGCCGATGCACTCGAAGGTGTGGTCCACGCCCCACGTGGTCATCTCGACGATGACCTGCTGGATCGGCTTGTCGTGATCCTTCGGGTTGACGCAGTCGGTGGCACCAAACTGCCGCGCCAATGCGAACTTGGACGGGTTGGTGTCGATCGCGAAGATGCGACCGGCCTTGGCCTGGCGCGCCCCCTGGATCACCGCCAGGCCGATGCCGCCGAGGCCGAACACGGCCACGCTGTCGCCTTCCTGGACCTTGGCGGTGTTGTGCACCGCGCCGATGCCGGTGGTGACGCCGCACCCGAGCAGGCACACATGTTCCGGGTTGGCGTCCGGGTTGATCCTGGCCAGCGAGACTTCGGCCACCACGGTGTACTCGCTGAAGGTCGAGCAGCCCATGTAGTGATAGATCGGCTCGCCGTTGTACGAGAAGCGGGTGGTGCCGTCGGGCATCACGCCCTTGCCCTGGGTGGCGCGCACGGCGACGCACAGATTGGTCTTGCCCGACGTGCAGAACAGGCACTGGCCGCACTCGGCGGTGTACAGCGGAATCACGTGGTCGCCCGGCTTGACGCTGGTGACGCCCTCGCCCACTTCCACCACGATGCCGGCGCCTTCGTGGCCGAGCACGGCCGGGAACAGGCCTTCAGGATCATCACCGGAGAGCGTGAAGGCGTCAGTGTGGCAGACGCCGGTGTGGGTGATCCGCACCAGCACTTCGCCCTTCTGCGGCGGAGCGACATCGATCTCGACGATCTTGAGCGGTTCGCCAGCGGCGAAGGCAACGGCAGCACGGGATTTCATCGGGAACTCTCCAGGACGGGAAACGGATCGGGACAGCGCGCGGTCGCCCGCGCTTACTTCAGGTAGGACCGGATCAGCACGCTCATTTCGCGCACGCGTGCCTCGCGCTGCGCGTCGGACTGCGCCGGCTGACCAAACTCTTCACGCAGGTGCGCCTCCATCACTTCGGACATCAGCCCGTTGACGGCGCCGCGGATGGACGCGATCTGCTGCAGCACCGGGCTGCAGTCCGCGCCGCCCTCCAGCGCGCGCTCCAGCGCATCGCACTGGCCGCGGATGCGGCGCACGCGGGCCAGGACGCGCTTCTTCTCCTGTGGCGAATGCGGCATGGACGCGACCTCGGAACTATAGTGGGGGTGAGTATACACGAGCGATCTCCTCAGGTTTCGTCCGGGGCCCTTCCGTGCCGACTGAACGGGGCTGTCCGGCCATCCCTGCCCAGCAGTTCCACCGTATAGCCGGGCACCGGCATGCCGGGCACCTCCATCCCGGGCGATCCGGCCGGCATGCCCGGCAGCAGCAGGCCACGCGCGAGCGGGCGTTCGCGCAGCAGGCGCTGGATATCGGTGGCGGGGATATGCCCCTCGACGATATAGGGCCCCACTTCCGCGGTGTGGCAGGCGGCCTTGTCCAGCGGCACGCCCAGGCGCTGCTTGACCGTCATCAGGTCGTCGGTATCGCGCACCTCCACGCTGAAGCCGGCGCGCCGCACATGGTCGACCCAGATGCCGCAGCACCCGCAACTGGCACTCTTGTGCACCACCATGTGCCCCGCCGGGGATACCGGCGCCGCAGCGGACTGCGCATCGGCAGCGGCGGGTGCTGCGGTGGTCGGCGCGGGCGGCTGCGCGCATGCGGCCAGGGCCAGGCTGGCGCCAGCGAAGGCAACAAGACGAAGAAGGCGGAGGTGCTGCATGCGAAGAGTCCTTGCGGTATCCGTGGGCCACGGCGGTTCCGCAATCTAGGAAGCGGCGCCCGTCGCGGCGATGACGCGCGCATTACATCCTCGTAATGCGCGGGTCATCCTGCCGTGCGGTCGCTGTCATACAGTAGCCGGCGCAGGTGTACACGACGCGGTCGTGCCCAGGAAGGATGCAGGCGGGCCAACGAATGAAACTGCTGGTGGTCGAGGACGAACCCAAGACCGGCGAGTACCTGCGCCAGGGGCTGAGCGAAGCGGGCTTCGTGGTGGACCACGCGCGCAACGGGCTGGATGGACATCATCTGGCGATGACCGGAGCGTACGATCTGATCGTGCTCGATGTGATGCTGCCGGACGTGAGCGGCTGGCACATCGTGCAGGCGCTGCGTGCTGCCGGGCGCACCACGCCGGTGCTGTTCCTGACCGCGCGCGACAGCGTCGGCGACCGGGTCAAGGGCCTGGAGCTGGGCGCGGACGACTACCTGGTCAAACCGTTCGCCTTCGTTGAACTGCTGGCGCGGCTGCGCACGCTGCTGCGCCGTGGCCACCTGCACCCGCAGCAGGACCGCCTGCAGGTTGCCGATCTGGTGCTCGACCTGCCGCGCCGTCGCGCCACCCGCGCCGGCCAGCGGCTGGTGCTCACCCACAAGGAATTCACCCTGCTGGAACTGCTGGTGCGCCGGCGCAACGAGGTACTGCCCCGCTCGCTGATCGCCTCGCAGGTATGGGACATGAATTTCGACAGCGACACCAACGTCATCGACGTGGCCATCCGCCGGTTGCGCGCCAAGATGGATGACGGTTTCGAACGCAAGCTGATCGTCACCGTGCGCGGCATGGGGTATGTGCTCGATGCCGGCGACGCCGACCCACCGGCATGAGGCCGCTATCGCTTACCGCGCGCCTGACCGTGCTGTTCGCCGCGGTCTCCACCGTGGTGCTGGCCGGCCTGGGCGCGCTGATCCTCTCCACCGTGCAGCAGCATTTCGTGCAGCAGGACGACCGTTACCTGGACAACAAGGTGCGGCTGATCGCGTCCATCGTCGCCGATGCCCCGCCCGACCAGGCCGGGGTGCGCCTGGCCGAGGCGCTGGACCACCAGGCCGGCTTCAGCGCCGAGGTGCTGCGCGGCGATGGCAGCCTGCTGTACCGCTCGGCCGGCGCCGCACTGCCGGCTCCCACCAGCGTCGCGCGGGCCTGGCACCGCGACGCGCAGGGACGCGACCACCGGCTGCGCCATGTGCGCACCACCGCCGATCCCGCACACGGCCCGCTGCAGATCACCGTGCTGCTGGACACCGCACCGCATACCCGCTTCCTGCAGGACTTCACCGGCCGCCTGGCGCTGTACGTGGCGGCCTCGGCGCTGCTGATCGGCCTGCTCGGCTGGCTTGCGGCACGGCGTGGCCTGGCGCCCCTGCGCGCGATGGCCGCGCGTGCCCGCGAGGTCACCGCCGAGCGCCTGGACCAGCGCATGCCGCTGCAGCCGGCGCCGCCGGAGATCGCCGAACTGGCTGCCCATCTCGATGCGATGCTGGCGCGTCTGCAGGCCGACTTCCAGCGCCTGAGCGAGCTGTCCTCGGACATCGCGCACGAACTGCGCACGCCGATCACCAACCTGCTCACCCAGACCGAAGTGGCGCTGGCGCGGCCACGCAGCGCGGCCGAGTACCAGGATGTGCTGCTGTCCAACGCGGAAGAACTGCAGCGCCTGAGCCGGATGATCGGCGACATGCTGTTCCTGGCGCGCACCGAGCACGGCGGCGGGCTGCCCGAGGCCGGCACGGTGGTGCTGGAGCGGGAGGTGACCGAACTGTTCGATTTCTACGACGCGCTCGCCGAGGAACGCGGCATCACGCTGGCGCTGCACGGCAAGGGCCAGGTGCGCGGCGACCGGCTGATGCTGCGCCGCGCGCTCGGCAACCTGCTGTCCAATGCACTGCGCCATACCCCGCGCGGCGCCACCATCGCGGTGACGGTGGCAGACACGGCGGGGGCCACCGAGGTGACCGTGCGCAATCCCGGCCCGCCCATTCCGGCCGATGCCCTGCCCCATCTGTTCGAACGCTTCTTCCGTGCCGAGCGTTCGCGCACCCGCGGCGACGCCGATGGCGCCGGGCTTGGGCTGGCGATCACACGCGCGATCATGCTGGCCCACGGCGGCACCCTGTGCGTGGCCTCCGGGCCGGCGGCGACCTGTTTCACGCTGCGCTTTGGCGCGTGACACAATCGATCCGGACCACCTCCGTCCAGGCCGGGCGCATCGCCCGCACTCGCCGCCAAGGACACCGCATGCGCTTCCTGGTCAACATCGACGTGGACAACCTCGACCACGGCATCGCCTTCTACACCCGCGCATTCGGCCTGCACCCGGGCCGCCGCTTCGGCGCCGATGGCGTGGAGCTGCTGGGCGGCCCCGCGCCGGTCTACCTGCTGGCCAAGCCCGCCGGCAGCGCGTCCACGCCGCAGGTGCGCGACCGCCGGGACTATCGCCGGCACTGGACGCCGCTGCACCTGGACTGGGTCGTGGATGACGTGGACGCCGCGCTCACACGCGCCGTACAGGCGGGCGCGCGCGTCGAGCAGGCACCGGCCACGCACGCGTGGGGGCGGATCGCGCTGCTGGCCGATCCCTTCGGGCACGGCTTCTGCCTGCTGCAGTTCCTGGGCGACGGTTACGACGCGATCAGCACCGGCTGACGCCGCGCCGCGGTGATTACAGCCCGATGCGGTGAACGTGGAGCGCGGTGATCGCGCCGTTGCGGCTCTGCAGGCTGATCCGCAGCTGCACCTGCAGCGGCGTGCGCTCGCCACCGCGCTTGACCAGCAGGCCGTGCAGCGTGGCCTGGTAACGGCAGTCCAGTTGATGCTCGCCGCCGTTGCACTGGTGGAAGCCCAACCCACGCAGGCAGGCGTCGGACGCCAGACAGGCGGTGCTGTCCGGCCGGGTGTGAAGCCATTCCCGAAGATCCCCGGCCAGCGCGGCTTCGGGATTCATCCACTGCCGCGACAGGTGCCGCGCCAGAGGCGAGTCGCCCAGCGCCTTGACGTCCACGCTGATGCCCGGGCCATCGGAGCAGCCCGCAGCCGCCAGCAGACCGATGGTGATCAGCACGCCGGCCAGCACGCTGCCAGGCCGTTGCCGGAGGCGGCCCATCCGTGGCGCTGCACGCGTCTGTCGCATCACGTCCCTGCCCTGCTGTTGGCCCGGCCCCGGGCGCCCTGGCGGATCATGTCGAGTGCCCGCGGGAGACGTCAACACGGCCTGCCGCACGCGCATCGGCGCGCGGCAGGCCCGGACCGCACCGCTTATGGGGTCGCGGCGGGAGCAGCGGGCACGGGCGGTGCAGCTGGTGCTGCAGCGGTCGCGTCCGGGGTGATCCGCCAGATCGTGTTGGCCAGGTCATCGGCCACGATCAGCGCGCCGCGCGGGTCCAGTGTGACGCCGACGGGACGCCCGCGAGTCAGCCCATCGTCGCCGTGGAAGCCGGTCGCAACGTCGATCGGATCGCCTGCCGGACGACCCTCGCGGAACGGCACGAACACCACCTTGTAGCCGACCGGTGGGTTGCGGTTCCAGCTGCCGTGCTCGCCCACGAACACGCCGTCGGCGAAGCGCGCGCCCATTGCCGGCGACGAGAACGCCACGCCGAGCGCGGCCACATGCGAGCCCAGCGCGTAATCGGGCACCAGCGCCGAGGCAACCTTGGCCGGGTCCTGCGGCATCACCCGCCGATCCGGGTGTTTGCCCCAGTAACTGTAGGGCCACCCGTAGAAGCCGCCATCGCGCACCGAGGTAAGGTAGTCCGGCACCAGGTTCGGGCCGATCTCGTCGCGCTCGTTGACCACCGCCCACAGCGCACCGGTGCCGGGCTGGATGGCCAACGCGGTTGGATTGCGCAGGCCGGTAGCGTAGTCGCGGTGCGCGCCGGTGGCGACGTCCACCTGCCAGACGCGGGCACGGTCCACCTCCACTGCCATGCCGCGCTCGGTGATGTTGCTGTTGGAGCCGATGCCCACGTACAGGTAACGGCCGTCGGCACTGGCGGCCAGCGACTTGGTCCAGTGATGGTTGATCGCGGACGGCAGTGTGGTCAGCGTGACCGGCGCGCCGCTCGCGCGGGTCTGGCCCGGCTGGTAGTCGAAGCGCACCAGCGCATCCTGGTTGGCCACGTACAGCGCATTGCCGATCAGCGCCAACCCGTAGGGCGCATTGAGCGCGTCGGCAAACACGGTCTTCAGTTCATAGATGCCGTCGCCATCGGCATCGCGCAGCAGGGTCAGGCGGTTGCCGCCCTTGACCGCCGTGTTGCCCTTGGCCTTGATGCGGCCGGCGATCACGTCCTTGGGCTTGAGATTGGGTGCGCTGCCACCGCGTCCCTCGGCCACCAGAATGTCGCCGTTGGGCAGGACCAGGGTCTGCCGCGGGATCGCCAGGTCGGTGGCGATCGCGGTGATGCGATACCCGTCCGGCACGGTTGGCACCCGGTCGCCCCAGGTCGCCGGCTTGGCGATGGTCATGTCCGGCATCAGCCCCCGGTGCGGTGCCGGCAGCTCGGGCGCGTTGCCGTACTGGTGCATCTGCGGTGCCTGGCCGCAGGCGGCCAGCGTGGCGGCCAGGACCGATACCGCGATGACGCGGGCGACAGGACGGTTCATCGCACACCTCCCACGCGCAGGCTGGCAAACCCGATCCAGGCTGCCACCAGTGCCAGCACGGTCGCCACGGCCGACAGCAGCAGTGCGGTCGGCATGATGGCCCACGCGTCGCGTGCGTGATGCAGGGCGTTGATGAACCCCACGATCCACGTGGCGACCAGTACCAGCAGGTAACCCAGCCGGCGGCGGCCACGGGCCACGCCGACAACCGCACACAACAGGGCGAGGGTGGCCATCACCATCGCGCCGATCAGCAGCCAGGACGCGAAGTTGCTCCACTGGATCTCGTAGGTGCTCCAGTAGGCGTAGTCGGCCAGCAGCGCACCGAGAAACAGCGGCAGCACGCCGCCGAGCACGGCGGCGTGGAGCGGATGGATGGACCAGACAGGGGGCCGGATGGCAGACGATGCCATGACACTCTCCTCAACGACGGGGGCAGGAATGTCGCCATGCTGCCACCCGCCTGTGTGGAGCTTGTGAGCGTCGGTGCGCTACTGCAGCTTGCCATCCCTGGAGGTATCGCCGCCTTGCGTGATCACCCGCGTCGTGATCTGGTCGGCCGCCGCATCGCTGCGCGACAGCTCCAGGCGGCCTTCCTCGCCCTTGGAGAACAGGCCGGCAGAGAACTGCCCGGCGTTGGAGATGGTGACGATCATCGCCGACCCGTCCGGCCCCACTTTGATGCCCGCACGATCGCGCATCCTGTGGCCTACGCCATGCGGCGCATCCAGGGCAACGGCGGCACTGCCATCGGCCATCGTACCGATACCGCCGCGCTCGTGACCGGTGATGTCGTAGATGGTCAGGCCCGCCGCGCGCGCATTGCGCTTGTGGTCGGCGGGGTCTTCGGCGATCTGCACGCGGGTGCGTCCCTCGCTGTCCACCACGGTGAGCTTGTGCGTGCGGATTTCCGGCACGATCGGCGCCTCCGGCTGCGCCACCGTGGTACCGATCAGCGCCAGTGATGCGCCCAGCGCGAACATGGTCGCGGCCATCATGCGTCCGCGGCGGGCGTTGCGTTCCAACGTCGCCACACGCTGGCGAAGGTCCTGGTCGGGGTTCTGGTTCTGCATCGTATCCTCCTTGTCATGGCGTGTTGCCGATCCATGCGGCGCACTGCGTCACGGCGACGCTGCACGGGGTTCGATCGCAGCGTAGTACCGCGCGCCGGGCACGGCCCAGTGACGTAAGTCGCCATGAAGAAGGTCACGCCGCCGCGCGGCGCGCGCCTCACACCGGCTCGCGCAGCATGTCCACGAACGCGCGCAACGCCGAGGACATCTGCCGCTGGCGCGGGTAATACAGCACGAAGCCGGGAAACGGCTCGCTCCAGTCTTCCAGTACGGCCACCAGCCGGCCGTCGTCCAGATACGGCCGCGCGGCGTCTTCTAGCACGTAGGCCAAGCCCAGTCCGTCCAGCACCGCCTGCAGCACCGTGTGCTGGTCACCGAGCGTGAGCCGGCCCGGCACGTCGATCTCCAGCGCCTGGCCATCGCGATCGAACTGCCACTTGTACAGATGGCCACTGGCGAAGCGGAAGCGCACGCATTCGTGGTTGGCCAGATCACGCGGATGCTGCGGCGTCGGGCGGTCCTGCAGATACGCGGGTGCGCCGACGATCAGGCCACGCAGCGGCGGCCCGAGCGGCACCGCCACCATGTCTTCGGGAACGAACTCGTGCAGCCGCACGCCGGCGTCGAAGCCGCTGGCGACGATATCGACCAGCCCGTCGTCCTGCGCCAGCTCGATGCGCACGTCCGGATGGCCACGCAGGAAGCGGGCCAGACGCGGGCCCAGCTGGGTATGCACGGCAGCGCGGGTGGCGTTGATGCGCAGCAGGCCCGCCGGTGCGGCGCGGAAGTGGTTCATCTCCTCCAGCGCGTCATGAACCTGACCGAGCGCGGGCTGCAGGCGCTCGAGCAGGCGTTGGCCGGCCTCGGTGAGGGCCACGCTGCGGGTCGTGCGATGGAACAGACCGACCCCCAGGCGCTCTTCCAGCGCGCGGATCGCATAGCTGACCGCCGAGGTGGACAGGGCCAGTTCGGCCCCCGCACGGCGGAAGCTGCGGTGCCGCGCCACGGCGGCGAACGCGGCCAGGTGGGTGAGGTTGTCAGTGACCATGATTATCCAGTCTGACTTGATGAATCATGCCGATATCCTGACTGCCTGTGCACTGCGTCGGGGCGTATTGTAAAGCGCCTTTCTACAAACCTGCCAAGGATTCCCCATGTCCCTCGCCCACGGTTATGCCGTTCACGACCAGACTGCCCCGCTGGTCCCGTTCTCGTTCGAGCGCCGCGCGGTCGGCCCGGACGATGTCCGCATCCAGATCCTGTACAGCGGCATCTGCCACTCCGACCTGCACCAGGCGCGTGACGATTGGGGTGGCTCGATTTTCCCGATGGTGCCGGGCCACGAGATCATCGGCCGGGTCACCGAGGTCGGTGCCAACGTCACCCGCTTCAAGGTCGGCGACCACGCCGGCGTGGGCTGCATGGTCGATTCGTGCCGCCATTGCGATGCCTGCGACCAGGACCTGGAGCAGTACTGCCAGAAGGGTGCCACGTTCACCTACAACAGCACCGAGCGCGACAGCGGCCAGCCGACGTTCGGCGGCTACTCCGACCACATCGTGGTCGAGCAGCGCTTCGTGGTGAAGGTGTCCGACAGGCTGGACCTGAAGGCCGCCGCGCCGCTGCTGTGCGCCGGTATCACCACGTATTCGCCGCTGCGCCATTGGAAGGTCGGCCCCGGCCAGAAGGTCGGCGTGATCGGCCTGGGCGGGCTGGGCCACATGGGCGTGAAGTTCGCCAAGGCGATGGGCGCCACCGTGGTGATGATCACCACCACGCCGGAAAAGGGCGCCGACGCCAAGCGCCTCGGTGCCGATGAGGTGCTGGTGTCGCGCGATCCGGCGCAGATGAAGGCGCATGCCGGCAGCTTCGACTTCCTGCTCAACACCATTCCGGTGAGCCACGACACCAACCCGTACATGTCCCTGCTCAAGCGCGATGCGACCATGTGCCTGGTCGGCGTGCTGACCGAACTGGATCCGCCGCTGATGGGCGCGTCCATGATGTTCGGTCGCAAGCACATCACCGGCTCGGCGATCGGCGGCATGGCCGAGACGCAGGAAATGATGGACTTCTGCGCCGAGCACGGCATCGTCAGCGACGTGGAAGTGATCGACATCAAGACCGTCAACGAGGCGTGGGAGCGCATGGCGCGCAACGATGTGCGCTACCGCTTCGTGATCGACATGGCCACGCTTGGCGCACAGGCCGCCTGAACACGGTCTGCGCCGGACGCTCCTGCAGCGTCCGGCGCGGCACGGGCGCGCCCGTACAATGCGCGCATCGTCCAAGCGGTGCGCGCGCCATGAATGTGTATGTTCTGCTGGGCCTGGCGATTGTGTTCGAAGTGATCGCCACCAGCCTGCTCAAGGCCTCCGATGGCTTCACCCGGGTGTGGCCCTCGCTGGGCACCGTGGTCGGCTATGCCGCCGCGTTCTATCTGCTCGCACTCACGCTCAAATCCATTCCCACCGGGATCGCCTACGCGATCTGGTCCGGTGCGGGCATCGTGCTGATCTCGCTGATCGGCTGGGCGGTGTTCAAGCAGAAACTGGATGCACCGGCGCTGATCGGCATGGGTCTGATCGTGGCCGGCGTGGCGGTGATCAATCTGTTCTCGAAAGCGTCCGCCCATTGAGACAGGCGTACCGACCCACGGTCGGTACCCCTGCCCTGACGGTGGTCAGTAAGCGAACTGTTTGAAGACCGGGTCGATGCTGCCCTTCCACGCGCCGTGGAACAGCGCCAGCTTGCGGTCGGCCGGCGTCAGGCCGGTATCGACGATTTCCTGCAGTACGTCCAGGAAGTGGCTTTCGTCCTGGCCATCGGCGTTGCGTGCGGCACGGCGCTGCAGCCCGGCCACGGCGATCTTCACCGCTTCGCGCGCCAGGTCGCGCACGGTACCGCCGCGGAACGGCAGCTTCAACGCATGGCGCGGCACGCCGTCGCGCAGCGCGTGGCGCTCGGCCAGGCTGAAATCGCGCACCAGATCCCAGGCTGCATCCAGTGCGGCATCGTCGTAGAGCAGCCCGACCCAGAACGCCGGCAGCGCGCACAGGCGGTTCCACGGGCCGCCATCGGCACCCCGCATTTCCAGGTACTTCTTCAGGCGCACTTCCGGGAAAGCGGTGGTCATGTGATCGGACCAGTCGCGCAGCGTCGGCAGCTGGCCCGGCAGCACCGGCAGCTTGCCGACCATGAAATCGCGGAAGCTCTGGCCGCTGGCGTCGTGGTACGTGCCATCGCGGTAGGAGAAGTACATCGGCACGTCGAGCAGGTAGTCCACATACCGCTCGTAGCCGAAACCGTCTTCGAATACGAAGTCGAGCATGCCGGTGCGGTCGGCATCGGTATCGGTCCAGATGTGCGAGCGGTAGCTCTGGTAGCCGTTCGGCTGGCCTTCGGTAAACGGCGAGTCGGCGAACAGGGCGGTGGCGATCGGCTGCAGTGCCAGCGACACGCGGAACTTCTTCACCATGTCCGCTTCGGTGGCGTAGTCCAGATTGACCTGCACCGTGCAGGTGCGGGTCATCATGTCCAGGCCGAGCGAGCCGACCTTGGGCATGTAGTCGCGCATGATCCGGTAGCGCCCCTTGGGCATCCACGGCATCTCGTCACGCCGCCATTTCGGCTGGAAGCCCATGCCCAGGAAACCCAGCTGCAGCTCGCCGGCCACCTGGGCCACTTCGTTGAGATGGGTGCCGGTTTCCACGCACGTCTGGTGGATGGTCTCCAGCGCCGCGCCGGACAACTCCAGCTGGCCGGCCGGTTCCAGCGTCACCGAGGCGTTGTCGCGCAGCAGTGCAATGGTGCGGCCGCCTTCCTGCACCGGTGCCCAGCCGAAGCGGGTCAAGCCGTTGAGCAGGGCCTCGATGCCGCGGTCGCCGTCAAAGGTCGGCGGGCGCAGGTCGTCCAGGCGGAAGCCGAACTTCTCGTGTTCGGTGCCGATGCGCCACTGCGCCTTGGGCTTCTCGCCGGAGGCCAGCGTGGCGACCAGTTCATTTCGGTCGGTAATCGGCGTCTCGGCGACGTGGCTGGGGCTCGACAAGGGGAGGCTCGCAGTATTCTGGTCAGGGCGGGGATGTGGGGACCACGCCCCGGCATCGCAAGGGCGCACTATATCGTGGCGTTCCCCACCGTCGTGTCACCGTGACGGTTTTCAGCATCCCACCGGGAAGGACTTGACGCTGCTGCGAGTCATTCCGCCATCCCCGTCCTGCCCGCCCTAGACTGTGGGCATGAACAGAGCCCGCCATCAGGAAGTTCACCGCTCCGACCGCGCCGGTTGGCTGCGCGCAGCCGTGCTGGGCGCCAACGACGGCATCGTCTCGGTGGCCGGGCTGGTGGTCGGTATCGCCGCCAGCGGCGCATCGGCCACCACCGTACTGGCCACCGGCATCGCCGGCACCGTGGCCGGAGCGATGTCGATGGCGGCTGGCGAGTATGTGTCGGTGCAGTCCCAAGCCGATACCGAACAGGCCGACCTGCTGGTGGAGAAGCGCGAACTGCGTGACGACCCGCACAGCGAACTGCAGGAGCTGGCCGCGATCTACCGGCATCGTGGACTCACTGCCGAGCTGGCCCACGAGGTCGCGGTGCAGCTCACCGCGCACGACGCACTGGGTGCGCACGCGCGCGACGAGCTGGGCATCACCGAGGAACTGCGCGCCCGGCCGATACAGGCGGCACTGGCATCGGCCGGCGCGTTCGCCGTTGGCGCCGCGCTGCCGGTGGTGACCGCGCTGCTCGCCCCGCACGCGCAGGTGGCCCAGATCACCACCGCCGTCACCTTGGTCGGCCTGGGCCTGACCGGTGCCATCGCCGCACGTGTTGGTGGCGCACGCCCCCTACGCGGCGCGCTGCGCGTGATGTTCTGGGGCGCGCTGGCAATGGCGGCGGCCGCAGCGATCGGCCGGTTGTTCGATACTGCACTGTAATGGACACCCGCACGCCCCCCGCTTCCCTGCTGGCCGAGATGGCAAGCCTGGCCGACTGCCAACGCGCCGGCGGCTATGCCTGCATCACCGCGCGCCGCGAACATGGGGCCTCGTCGGTGGACATTCCGCAGCCGCAGTTCGCGATTCTGCTGCAGGGGCGCAAACAGGTATCCACCGCGCAGCAGTCGCTGGTGCTGGCACCGGGCGATCTGTTCCTGATCACCCGGCGCTGCCGCATCGACGTGGTGAACATCCCCGATCCGGCGTCCGGCCTGTACCTCAGCGCGATCGTGCCGCTGTGCGGTGAAGCACTGTCGGCCGCGCGGGTGCTGTGGAACGAGCCGCTGCCGGAGGCCGGCGACGCGCTGGCGCGCCTGCCGCTCGACGCGCATGCCGACCACCTGCGGCAGTGGCGCCACGCGCTGGAACAGGGGCGGTACACCGAGGCGCGGCTGGCCCTGGCATCGCTGGTGGTGGCCTTCTGCCGCCGCGGACATGGCAGCCTGCTGGTGCCACCCGAGCCGAGCCTGGGCGAGCGCATCCGCGACCTGATTGCCGCACAGCCCGAACGCGACTGGCAATCACGCGATTTCGAGCAGCAGCTTGGACTGAGCGGCGCCACGCTGCGCCGGCGTCTGGCCAGCGAACGCGCCAGCGTGCGCGAGCTGATCACCGACGCACGCCTGGCCCACGCGATGAACCTGCTCTACACCACGCGCCTGCCATTGAAGACCGTGGCCGCACGCGTGGGCTACCGCTCGCTGGGCAGCTTCAGCAGGCGCTTCGCCGCGCGTTACGGCCTGGAGCCGGCCGCGATCGGCAACAGCTGAGCGATCGCGAGCGGATCGCGCAGCATTCTGAGCGGAACGCGGAGCGGCCGGCGCCCAGCATGGACGTCCCGCGGCGCTGCCGCTCTGTCTGGACACCTGCATGCCCTTCCTCCGCGTTCGCCCGCTCGTCGCCGCACTGGTGCTGGCCGCCGTTGCCGGTCCCGCCTTCGCCACCACATCCCACCTGCCGCGCACCCAGGTGCCGGGCGTCTATCACCAGCAGATCGGGACGCTGCAGGTCACCGCGCTGTTCGACGGCACTGTCGCACTGGGCCGCGAAGAACTGGTAGGCATCGCCCCCGGCGCGGTCACCCGCCTGCTCGACCATCGGTATGTGCCCGAGGATGGCAAGGGCCTGCAGACGGCGGTCAACGCCTACCTGGTCCAGCGCGGCAACCACCTCACCCTGGTCGACACCGGCACCGCGCAGTGCTTCGGCCCCGGGCTGGGCCAGGTGCTGGGCAACCTGCGCGCCGCCGGCTACGACCCGGCCGAGGTGGACGACCTCCTGCTCACCCACGCCCACCCGGACCATCTATGCGGCCTGCTGGATGCGCAGGGCGGCACTGCCTATCCCAACGCCACGGTCTGGCTGTCGGCCGCCGATGCCGGCTACTGGCTGGACCCGGCCAGCGAAGCCAGCGCACCGCAGGGCGTCCGCTTCGCCTTCGCACTGGCACGCAAGGCGGCAGCACCGTATGAGGCAGCGGGAAAACTGCGTCGTTTCCGGGCCGGGCAGGCGCTGCCGACCGGGGTCAGCGCGCTGGACAGCCACGGCCATACCCCCGGACATGTGTCCTGGAAGATCGACGCCGCGCCCGGCCAGGCGTTGCTGGTCTGGGGCGACATCGTGCATTTCCATGCGGTGCAGTTCGCACAGCCAGCGGCCGCGTACGAAGCGGACAGCGACCGCGACGCCGCCATCGCCAGCCGCCGCCGCATGATGGCCGAGGCGGCCGACCAGGGCTGGTGGGTCGCCGGTGCGCACCTGCCGTTCCCGGGCCTGGGCCACGTACGCCGCGAAGGCGACGCATTCGCCTGGGTCCCGGGCGAGTTCACCCCCCTGCCCGCGCCCGGCGCGGAGTAACCCCGGGTCGGTGGCGCCGACCCGCGGTCGGGCCGGCACGCGCCGGTCAGGCGGTTTCCGGGGCCGGCTTGTTCAGGCCGAGCCAGCCGCCGATGATGCCGCGGGCCTCGTCCACGCCCTGGCGGGCGGGGCCGGAGAAGGTCTGCACGCTGACAGTGTCGCCGAACGAGGACTGCAGTTCCTTGCGCACCTTCTGCAGGGCGATGCCCTGCTGGCCCCGGCCGAGCTTGTCGGCCTTGGTCAGCAGCGCGTGCGCCGGCAGGCCGCGCTGGACCGCGTAGGCCAGCATCTGGCGGTCGTAGTCCTTCAGCGGGTGGCGGATGTCCATCACCACTACCAGGCCACGCAGGGCCTCGCGGGTGCGGAAATACTGGTCGATGAAGGCCTGCCAGTGCGCCTGGAGATCCAGCGGCACCTTGGCGTAGCCGTACCCGGGCAGATCGACCAGCTTGGCGTCCGGGGTGACCTCGAAGAACACCAGCTGCTGGGTGCGGCCGGGGGTCTTGGAGACCCGGGCCAGACTGTTCTGGCGGGTCAAGGCGTTGAGGGCGCTGGATTTGCCGGCGTTGGAGCGCCCGGCAAAGGCGACTTCGGCCCCGACATCCTCCGGCAATTGCCGGGTGTTGTGGGCCGAAAGCAGGTAATGGGCACGTTCGAGGAGCAATGACATGGGCATAGGATCGCATGTCCGGGGCACCAACGCGCTGCCCCGGCCCGGTTTTGCTGCACTGCTGCGTTGACCGTGGCGTGAAACGGCATGGATAATCGGGCGATCCCCGCGACTGCACCCTGCAGCCGCCAGGCCGGTCCACACGGAGCTTCCGCATGCGCCACGCTCGCGTTCTTGCCGTTTCCGCTGTCGCTGTATCGCTGCTGGCCGCCGTTGCGGTCGCCCAGACCTCGTTGACCCCGTTGCCCGACAACGGGCCGATCAAGACCGCGTCGCTGGAGGTCGATTTCAGCAAGACCACCTGGGGCGATGCCAAGGCCGGGCAGGCCAAGGCCGCCGCCTGCGCGGCCTGCCACTCCGCCGACGGCAATTCCACGGTGGAGATGTACCCCAGCATCGCCGGCCAGAGCGAGCGCTACGTCGCCCAGCAGATGGCCCTGATCGCCAACGGCCAGCGCACCTCCGGTGCCTCGGCGGCGATGGTGCCGTTCGTGCAGGACCTCACCCCGCAGGACATGCGCGACATCGGTGCGTATTTCGCAACGCAGAAAGCCAGTGCCGGGCTTGCCGACGACGGCCTCGTCAGCGAAGGTCCCTACGCCGGCAAAAAGTTCTACGAGATCGGCCAGCAGCTCTACCGCGGTGGCGATGCCGACCGCGGCATTCCGGCGTGCATGGCCTGCCACGGCCCCACCGGCGCCGGCAACCCGGGCCCGGCCTACCCGCACATCGGTGGCCAGCACGCGGCGTATGTCGCGCGCCGGTTGCAGGAGTACCAGGCCGGGGTCACCCACGAAACCGACAAGGCGCATTTCCAGATCATGGCCACCATCGCCCGGCAGCTCACCGAACAGGAGATCCAGGCGCTGGGCAGTTATCTGCAGGGCCTGCACAACCGCGCCGACGATGTCGCGGCGGCCCCCACGCGCACCGGTGCCGCACAGGCACCCTGAGCCCTGTCGCCGGCAGGTCGCGGCCGCTCGAGGCTCCCGGGCGACCGCCGGGACCGATGGCGGATGCGCCGCGCGCACGCGGCACGGTATGTTCACCAGCACGCCGGCGATAGGGCCGGCGTCGTTTTTTCCCGATGGAGATGGATGTAGATGAGTGTGATGCCCCGCCTGATGCTGCTGCTGCTTGCCCTGAGCCCGTTGAGTGCCCTCGCCGCCCCGGCCGCGCCGCTGGAAGAAGGCCGGGACTATGAACTGATCGAGGACGCCGGTCCGTTCGCGCCGCTGGCCGGCAAGGTCGAAGTAGTGGAGATGTTCGGCTACACCTGCCCGCACTGCGCCCACTTCGAACCGCAACTGGAAGCCTGGGCCGCCAAGCTGCCCAAGGATGTGCGCTTCACCCCGGTGCCCGCCGCGTTCGGTGGCGTGTGGGATTCGTTCGCGCGCGCGTATTACGCCGCCGACCAGCTCGGCGTCGCCAAGCGCAGCCACCGCGCCATGTTCGATGCGCTGCACGAACAGCGTTCGCTGCCGATGCAGAACATCTCGGCCGATGAACTGGCTGGCTTCTACAAGGGCTACGGCGTAACCCCGGACCGTTACATCGCCGCGCTCAAGAGCGAGGCGGTGGATGCCAAGGTCAAAGGCGCGCGCGCCTTCGCCCTGCGCGCCAAGGTGACGGGCACCCCGACCCTGATCGTCAACGGCAAGTACCGCGTCAAGGGCGATTCGTTCGAATCGATGCTGCGCAATGCCGATGCCCTGATCGCCCGCGCCCGTAGCGAAAAAGCGCGCTGAGTCGACGCTCGCTGAACCGTCACGCACCGTGCACGCGGGGGCCTGGCCACCGCATGTCATCATGTTCCCCTGGCCGTCGCTGCGCGTCGGCCCACCCTGTTCATCCGCTGGAGATGCTTCGATGAAAACCCGTTTCGCTATGACGTTGATGGCCCTGCTGCCGATCCTGGCCGCGTGCAAGGCCCAGGATGGCACCGCCAACACCGCCGCCCCGACCGAGCCGGCCACCCCGGCGACGGCCCCGGCCAGCGAACCGGCCGCGCCGGCCACCCCGGCTGCCGCCGGCGAGACTGCCGCGGCGGCCGCGGCCACCGAGAACGCAGCGGCGCCGTCGCCGTCCGCCTCGGCACGCCCGACCGGCCCGGAACCGGTTGCCGGGACCGACTACGTGGTGATCGAGAACGGCCAGCCGTTCCAGCCGGCTACCGGCAAGATCGAAGTGGCCGAAGTGTTCGGCTACGTGTGCCCGGCCTGTGCCGCGTTCCAGCCGCTGATCGGGCCGTGGAAGGCCGGCCTGCCGAGCGACGTGAGCTTCGTCTACGTGCCGGCCATGTTCGGCAACACCTGGGATGACTACGGCCGTGCGTTCTACGCCGCGCAGAGCATGGGCCTGCAGGACAAGACCCACGAAGCGCTGTATGCCGCCATCCACGCCCAGCAGACCCTGAAGGGCGAGCGCGGCCGCGATTCGGTCGAGGACATCGCCAAGTTCTATTCCACCTTCGGCGCCGATCCGAAGCAGTTCGCCGCCACCATGAGCAGCTTCGCGGTCAACGCCAAGACCAATGCCGCCAAGCAGTTCGCGCAGCGCAGCGGCGTGACCGGCACCCCGTCGGTGATCGTCAACGGCAAGTACCTGGTCAAGGGCAAGAGCTTCCCGGACATGCTGCGCATCGCCGACCACTTGGTCGCGCGCGAACGCGCCGCCAAGGGCAACTGAGCACGGCTGCCAGCGAACCCGTCGTGACTTCCCCCGACACGCGGACCCTGCGCCTGCTCACGGCCAACATCCAGGCCGGCTCCAGCACCCGCCGCTACAGCGACTATGTGACCCGCAGCTGGTCGCATGCGCTGCCGGCGGGGCGCAAGCGGAGCAGCCTGGATGCCATCGCCCGGCTCGCCAGCGGCCATGACATCGTGGGCCTGCAGGAGGCCGATCCGGGCAGCCTGCGTTCGGGCTTCACCAACCAGACCCACTATCTGGCCGAGCGCGCCGGCTTCAACTACTGGAGCCACCAGCCGAACCGCCGCATGGGCGGGGTCGCCTCCAGCGCCAACGGCCTGCTCAGCCGGCTCGAGCCGGTGGAAGTCCAGGACCACGCCCTGCCCGGCCGCATCGGCGGGCGCGGCGTGCTGCTGGCCAAATTCGGTGATGGCCCTCACGGCCTCGCGGTGGCGGTGGCGCACCTGTCGCTGGGCACCAACTCGCGCATGGCGCAGTTGGCCTTCATCGCCGAACTGCTGTCCGACCATCCCAACGCGGTGCTGATGGGCGATTTCAACTGCGTGGCCGATCGACCGGAAATGCAGGCGCTCTACCGCCACACGCGACTGCAGCCGCCGGGCTGCGTGGTGCCGACTTTCCCGAGCTGGCGCCCCGAGCGTGCGATCGACCACATCCTGGTCAGCGATGGCCTGACCATCCAGCGTACCGAAGCAGTGGCGGCCGCGTTTTCCGACCACCTGGCAGTGGGCATGGACCTGCAGGTTCCGACCAGCGCCCTGCGCTGACGCTCATGCCCGGCCACGCGCCGGGCCGATGTGCTGACGCAGCATCCACACCCGGTGTGCGATAAATCGCCCCTCCGCCGTCCAGGCATCGGAGCGTCCCCCGCCTCATGAGTACCCTGGAGCCGCATCCGCCCGAGGTGCGCACGCTTCGTCCCGTTTTCCTGCTTGCCGCCACCCTCGTGGCGGCATTCGCCATTCTGGTTGCCGCATTTCCCATCGATGCAGGCGTGGCGCTGCTGGACGCGCAGACCTGGGCCTCGCGCAACGTCGGCTGGTACTACCTGCTGGCGATGACGGTGTACCTGGTGTTCGTGGTCGGCGTGGCCCTGTCCGGCTACGGCAACGTCAAACTCGGTGCCGATCACGACGAGCCGGAGTTCAGCTATCTGTCCTGGGCCGGCATGCTGTTCGCCGCCGGCATCAGCATCACCTTGTTCTTTTTCTGCGTGTCCGAGCCGCTCACCCACTACCTGGTCCCGCCGCAGGGCGGTGTGGGCAGCGGCGAGGCCAGCGCGCGCCAGGCCATGCAGCTGCTGTTCCTGCACTGGGGCCTGCACGGCTGGGGCGTGTTCGCGCTCGCCGCGATGGCACTGGCCTACTTCGCGTACCGCCACAACCTGCCGCTGGCCTTGCGTTCGGCGCTGTATCCGCTGATCGGCAAGCGCATCAATGGCCCGATCGGCTACACCGTGGATGCGCTGGGCATTGTGGCCACCGTGTTCGGGCTCGGCGCGGACATGGGCTTCGGCGTACTGCACCTCAATGCCGGGCTCAACACGCTGCTGCCGGTGCCGCATGCCGCCTGGGTGCAGGTCGGGCTGATCGTGCTGATGATGGGCGCGGCGATCACCGTGGCAGTGTCCGGCGTGGAGAAGGGCGTGCGCTGGATGTCGGACATCAACATGCTGCTGGCGATCGGGCTGCTGCTGTTCATGCTGTTCGCCGGCCCCACCCAGTACCTGCTCAATGCGCTGATGCAGAATCTGGGCGACTACCTGGGCAACGTGGTCGGCAAGAGCTTCGATGTCTACGCCTACGGCGGCCGGCCGGACTGGCTGGGCAACTGGACGGTGTTCTACTGGGCGTGGTGGATCGGCTGGGCGCCGTTCGTGGGCCTGTTCATCGCCCGCATTTCGCGCGGCCGCACCATCCGCGAGTTCGTGTTCGGCGTGCTGCTGATTCCGCTTGGCTTCACCCTGGCGTGGCTGTCCATCTTCGGCAACAGCGCGCTGGACCAGATCCTGCACCACGACCAGGTACAGCTGGCGCAGATGGCCGTGGACACCCCACCGACCGTGCTCTACGCGCTGCTCGACAACTATCCCTGGAGCCGCACCGTCATCACCGTCACGGTGATCGTCAGCTTCATCTTCTTCGTCACCTCCGCCGATTCGGGCAAGGTGGTGTTGTCCACCCTGTCCTCCCACGGCGGCGCCCCCGAAGACGATGGCCCGCGCTGGCTGCGGGTGTTCTGGGGGGTGATGACCGGTCTGGTCACCGCCGGGCTGCTGCTGGCCGGCAGCATGGACGCGCTCAAATCGGCAGTGGTGCTGGCCTCACTGCCGTTCTCGGTGGTGCTGCTGCTGATGCTGTGGGGCCTGACCCGCGCGCTGGGCGAGGAATCCCAGCGCAGGAAGGCCTCGCAGTACTCGCCCACCCCGCTGATCGGGCAGTCCCGGCACCAGCGCGGCTGGCGCCAGCGCCTGACCCAGGCCGTGCATTTCCCGGTGCGCGACGAGGTCTACCGGTTCATGGACACCGACGTGCGCCCGGCCATCGAAGCGGTGGCCGCGCAGTTGCGCGAGCAGGGCCTGAATGTGCAGACCAGCTTCGAGCCAGGCCAGATGGAACTGGTGGTGGACCACGGCGAACAGCAGGTGTTCCGCTACCAGGTGGTGATGCGCGGCTACCTCACCCCGTCCTTCGCCGCGCAGCGCTTCCGCAACCAGCGCTACTACCGCGCCGAAGTCCACCTCTATGAGGGGGGACAGGACTACGAGCTGGTCGGCTACAGCCGCCAGCAGATCATCAACGACATCATCGACCAGTACGAGCGCCATCTGCAGTTCCTGCACCTCACGCGCTGACCTCGGCTGGTCTCCCGCTGCAAAGGAGTCATCGACATGCCCACCTTCCCCGATCAACTGCTGTACATCGGCGGCCGCTACGTTCCGTCACAGGGCGGAACGACCTTCGAGGTCATCGACCCGGCCAACGGCGAGGTGCTCGCCAACGTGCACAGCGCCAACCGCGACGATCTCGACGCCGCCGTGGCGAGTGCACGGACCGGCCAGAAAGCATGGGCCGCACTGACCACCGTGGAGCGCTCGCGCATCCTGCTGCGCGCGGTGGCCCTGCTGCGCGAGCGCAACGATGCATTGGCCGCGCTGGAGAGCCGCAACACCGGCAAGCCACTGAGCGAAACCACCGCCGTGGACATCGTCACCGGCGCAGATGTACTGGAGTACTACGCCGGCGTGATGCACGGCCTGGAAGGCAGCCAGGTGCCGCTGCGCGACAGCAGCTTCTTCTACACCCGGCAGGAACCACTGGGCGTGGTCGGCGCGATCGGCGCGTGGAACTACCCGATCCAGATCGCCCTGTGGAAGGCCGCCCCGGCGCTGGCCGCCGGCAACGCGATGATCTTCAAGCCCAGCGAAGTCACGCCGCTGACCGCACTGAAGCTGGCCGAGATCTTCACTGAAGCCGGACTGCCCGACGGTGTGTTCAACGTACTGCCCGGCGATGGTGCCGGCGTGGGTTCGGCGCTGACCGAACATCCCGGCATCGAGAAGATCTCCTTCACCGGCGGCACCAGCACCGGCCGCAAGGTGATGGCCAGCGCCTCCAGCTCCACGCTCAAGGAGGTGACGATGGAGCTCGGCGGAAAGTCGCCGCTGATCGTCTGCGCCGACGCCGATCTGGACCTGGCTGCCGACGTGGCGATGATGGCGAACTTCTACAGCGCCGGTCAGGTGTGCACCAACGGCACCCGCGTGTTCGTGCCCAGGACCCGCCTTGCCGCTTTTGAAGGCAAGCTGCTGGAACGTGTCGCGCGCATCCGCATCGGCGATCCGCTGGCCAGCGACACCACCTTCGGCCCGCTCGTCAGCGCCGCACACATGCACCGCGTGCTCGAGCACATCGCCAGCGGCAGGGCCGAGGGCGCACGGCTGGTCTGCGGCGGCGAGCGCCTCACCGACGGCGCGCTGGCCAAGGGCTGCTATGTGGCGCCGACCATCTTCAGCGACTGCCGCGATGACATGCGCATCGTGCGCGAAGAGATCTTCGGCCCGGTCATGAGCCTGCTGGCCTACGACGATGAGGAGGAGGCCGTGCGCCGCGCCAACGACACCGATTACGGGCTGGCGGCCGGCGTGGTGACCCCCGACCTCGCGCGCGCCCATCGCCTCATCCACCAGCTCGAGGCCGGCATCTGCTGGATCAACTGCTGGGGCGAATCGCCGGCACAGATGCCGGTGGGCGGCTACAAGCAGTCCGGCGTCGGCCGCGAGAACGGGCTGGCGACGCTGCGCGCCTACACCCGCACCAAATCCATCCAGATCGAGCTGGACCGCTACGCGTCGGTGTTCTGAACCGGCCCGACAAGGAGACGCTGCCATGAAGCGCGAGTACGACTACATCATCATCGGCGCCGGGTCGGCCGGCAACACACTGGCTGCGCGCCTGACCGAGGACGCCGGCATCAGCGTGCTGCTGCTGGAGGCCGGCGGTCCCGACTACCGGCTGGATTTCCGCACCCAGATGCCGGCTGCACTGGCCTATCCGCTGCAGGGCCGCCGCTACAACTGGGCCTATGAAACCGAGCCGGAGCCGCACATGGACAACCGGCGCATGGAATGCGGGCGCGGCAAGGGGCTGGGCGGCTCCTCGCTGATCAACGGCATGTGCTACATCCGCGGCAACGCGCTGGACTTCGACCAGTGGGCCTCGTTCGATGGCCTGGAGGACTGGAGCTACCACGACGTGCTGCCCTATTTCCGCAAGGCCGAAACCCGCGACATCGGCGCCAACGACTATCACGGCGGCGACGGCCCGGTCAGCGTGGCCACGCCGAAGAACGGCAACAACGTACTGTTCCATGCGATGGTGGAGGCCGGCGTACAGGCGGGCTATCCGCGCACCGACGACCTCAACGGCTACCAGCAGGAGGGCTTCGGCCCGATGGACCGGACCGTGACTCCGCGCGGCCGCCGTTCCAGCACCGCACGCGGCTACCTGGACATGGCCAAGGACCGCGATGGCCTGGAGATCGTGGTGCACGCCACCACCGACCGCATCCTGTTCGACGGCAAGCGCGCGGTGGGCGTGCGCTACCTGGCCGGCGGCAGCGCCACGCCGATCGATGCCCACGCACGCCGTGAAGTGCTGCTGTGCGCCGGTGCGATCGCCTCGCCGCAGATCCTGCAGCGTTCCGGCGTGGGCGCGCCGGCGCTGCTGGCATCGCTCGGCGTGCCGGTGGTGCACGATCTGCCCGGGGTCGGCGAGAACCTGCAGGATCACCTGGAGGTGTACATGCAGTACGCCTGCAAAAAGCCGGTGTCGCTGTACCCCGCCCTGCAGTGGTGGAACCAGCCGGCGATCGGTGCGGAGTGGCTGTTTGCCGGGACCGGCATCGGTGCCAGCAACCAGTTCGAGGCGGGCGGCTTCATCCGCACGCGCGAGGACTTCGAGTGGCCCAACATCCAGTACCACTTCCTGCCGGTGGCGATCAATTACAACGGTACCAATGCCGTCAAGGAGCATGGCTTCCAGGCGCACGTAGGCTCGATGCGCACGCCCAGCCGTGGCCGCGTGCACGCGCGTTCGCTGGACCCGCACGCGCATCCGTCGATCCTGTTCAACTACCAGTCCACCGACCAGGACTGGCAGGAGTTCCGCGACGCGATCCGGATCACGCGCGAGATCATCGCCCAACCGGCCCTGGACGCGTACCGCGGGCGCGAGATCAGCCCCAGTGCCGACTGCAGGACCGACGCCGAGCTGGACGCCTTCGTGCGCGCCCGCGCCGAGACCGCATACCACCCGTCGTGCTCCTGCGCGATGGGCACCGACGCGATGAGTGTGGTGGATGGCCAGGGCCGCGTGCATGGCATGCAGGGCCTGCGCGTGGTGGACGCCTCGATCATGCCGCGCATCATCACCGGCAACCTCAATGCCACCACCATCATGATTGCCGAGAAGATCGCCGACCGCATCCGTGGCCGCGCCCCGCTGCCGCGCAGCACCGCCCCCTATCACGTCGCAGGTGACACCCCCGCACGACAGCGCTGACGCGCCGCTGCTACGCCGGGGCGCCCGGCACCTGCGGGGAGGGCCGCCGGGCGGTCACCGTGCTGCCCACCGACGCCACCACTGTGCAGCCGATCGCGGTCCACTGCAGCGGGGTCAGGTGTTCGGCCAGCAGTCCCATCGCCAGCAGCGCGGCTACCGCCGGCTCCATGCTGATCAGGATGCCGAAGGTCTCCTTCGGCAGCCGCTTGAGCGCCATCATCTCCAGCGACATCGGGATGGCGCTCGACACGATCGCCACGCCCAGCCCGAACAGCAGGATCGCCGGGTCCAGCAGCGCCATGCCGGCATGCGCCACGCCCACCGGCACCACCACAAGCGCGGCCACGCACAGCCCCAGCGACACGGTGTGCCCGGCATGCAGATGGCCCGCGCGCTTGCCGAAGATGATGTACATCGCCCAGCATGCCGCCGCCCCGAGCGCGAACAGCACGCCGACCGGGTCCAGCGGCGCGCCATGCCCCAGCGGCAGAAGCAGCAGCAGCCCGATCAGCGCGCATCCCACCCAGACGAAATCCACCGGCCGGCGCGACGACCACATCGCCACCGCCAGCGGTCCGCAGAACTCGATGGCCACTGCGATCCCGAACGGGATCGTGCGCAGCGCCATGTAGAACATCAGGTTCATCGCGCCCAGGGTGATCCCGTAGCGGACGATCGCGCCGGCATCGGCGCGCGTGGTGGTCCACCGCCACGGCCGGAACACCGCCAGCAGCACCAGCGCCGAGAAGCCCACGCGCAGCGCGCTGGTGCCCTGCGCGCCGATCAGCGGAAACAGCTGTTTGGCAAAGGAGGTGCCCACCGACAGGGCGGTGACCGAACCGAGGACGGCCAGGACGGGAATCAGCGAAGCATGGCGTGAGGTCGACATCGCGCCATCATAGTGCGCGCGGCCCGAAGCAAGGACTCGATGGCAGACGCCTCCCTGCATGTTTCGCGCATCCATGACCGCCGCCCACCGCCCCGACGGCTTCGACCGCGCCATCCCGGCCATCCTGCAGCGCGACAACGCCACGCCGCCGCGCAGGACCACCGACGTCGTGCACCTGTCCGCCCCGGCCGCGCAGCGCCGCATCAAACGCCTGCAGGAGACCGGCATCCTCCGTGCCAGGCGAGGGCAGGACGTGCCGCTCCGGCGGCGTCGTCAGGGTACCCGCGTGAAGTGGATGGTCATCAGGATCGGCTTGCCATCCTGGCTGAAGAACGCCTTGGATTCGGTCATCCGGTCGCGATCCGCGGCCACAGTGTAGATGCGTGTCGAGGCCGGGGTACCGTGGTCGACCAGCTGCATCACCAGCACGTTTGGCGCCGGCATGCTCAGCGAGGCCACGTCCGCGCCGTAGTTGCCGGTGATCGGGCCGGGCGTGCCATCCAGCGGCAGCGTGCTGTCGGCCGTCATCGTGGCGCCCCTGGGGTCGACGATCTCGGCGCGGGTGGACCACCGGCCGTTGCCGGCGTCCTTGAATTCCAGCACCACGCGCCGGGGCCGCTGCGCCACCGGCATCGGCAGCGTGGCCACGTCGATCACCCAGCGGCCGGCCAGCGGCGATACGGCCGGCGTGGCCGCCGTGACCGGCGCGGGACTGGCCTGCAACGCGATGGCGGCCAGGCACGCAATGAACATCCTCTTCATGGATTCTCCTTCTCGGGTGGGCAGGGTGGATCCGTTACCGCGGTGCGGCCGCTGCGCCTAGCCGCGCACGGCGGCCTCGATGCGGGCCACATCGATTCTGCGCATGGTCATCATCGCCTCGAAGGCGCGCCTGGCCACTGCCGGGTCCTTGCTGGTGACGGCCTCGCTGAGCACGCGTGGCGTGATCTGCCAGGACAGCCCCCACTTGTCGCGGCACCAGCCGCAGGCGCTTTCCTCGCCGCCGTTGCCGACGATGGCCTCCCACAGGCGGTCGGTCTCGGCCTGGTCGTCGGTGGCGATCTGGAACGAGAAGGCCTCGCTGTGCCGGAATGCCGGCCCGCCGTTGAGGCCGATGCAGGGAATGCCGGCCACCGTGAAGTCCACCGTCAGCACGTCGCCCTGCCTGCCGGACGGAAAGTCCGCAGGGGCGTGGTGGACAGCGGTGACCGCGCTGTCCGGAAAGGTCCGGGCGTAGAAGGTGGCAGCGTCCAGGGCGGTGCCGTCGAACCACAGGCAGATCGTGTTGCGCGCAATCATGGCGGTCATCCGGGAAGAACCGCGCCCACGCTACGGCGGACGATGTTAAGCCGATGCCGTGGCTGACCGCCCCCGGCGTACCTGAATTGGCAATAGTAATGCTTCCCATTACCATATCCTCACCCCGTCGGTGCCAGGGAGGCACGGCGATCATCGGTCGCGCAGCCACGGTCCTGCTCCGCAGGGCCTCGCCAGCGTCGCACCGTCCCCCACCCACTAGGCAGCGCCTGGCCCTCGAGGACATCGGCCGCGCGTGCCCGCGCCCTGGAACCGCCGATGCCCCGTACGTCCGTTGTGATGCCCCGCCCCCTGCCCCAGCGCCGCCTGTCGCAGGCCCTGTTCGCCGCGCTGTGCGCGCTGTCCACCGCACCTGCCCTGGCCCAGGTCGCCGCCGATGCCACCACGCTGGACAAGGTGGTGGTCAAGGGCGAGCGTGCCGAAGGCTATTCGGTCCGCAGGACCTCCGCCGGCACCCGCTTCGACCTGGCTCCCCGCGAGATTCCGCAGTCGATCAGCATCATCAGCCACCAGCGCATCGAGGACCAGAACCTCGATGACATCATCGACGTGCTGGCCAACACCACCGGCGTGAGCAGCACCCAGTCCGATACCGAGCGGACCGAGTTCTACGCGCGCGGCTTCTATATCGACAGCTACCAGTTCGACAACCTGCCCACGCAGATGGTGCAGAATTGGAGCTACGGTGATTCCGGCCTGGACCTGGCGCTGTATGACCGCGTGGAAGTGGTGCGCGGCGCGACCGGCCTGTTGAGCGGCGCAGGCAACCCGTCGGCCTCGGTCAACCTGATCCGCAAGCACGCCGACAGCGCCGAGCTGACCGGCAGCGTGTCGGTGAACGTAGGCAGCTGGGGGCGCACCCGCTCCACCGTGGACGTGACCACTCCGCTCAACGCCAGCGGCTCGGTGCGCGCGCGCGTCATCGGCAGTTACCTGGACACCGAATCGCAGATGGACCGCTACAACCAGCACAAGACGCTGGGCTATGCGGTGATCGATGCCGACCTGACCCCGGATACCCAGTTGAGCGTGGGCTACGATTACCAGCAGAAGCGCGCCAACGGGGCGACGTGGGGCGGGTTCCCGATGCTGTTCGCCGACGGCAGCCCCACCGGCTACGACGAGGCGTTCAATGCCGCCGCGAAGTGGACCTACTGGGACACCACCAGCAAACGCGCGTTCGCCACGCTGGAGCATGGCTTCGCCAACGACTGGAAGGTCCGCGTCGGCGCCACCCACGATGAGACCCGGGCCGACGACAAGCTGTTCTACCCGGCCTACAACGACTGGACCACGGGCGCGTCGCTGCTGGATCCGGTGACCGGTGCGGGGGTTTCGCCGTCGGCCGGGTTCTACAACACCGAGCGCAAGGTCGACGCGATCGACGGCTTCGTGGAGGGCCCGTTCCAGCTGTTCGGCCGCGAGCACCAGTTCATGGCCGGGCTGAGCTACAACAAGCGCAGGTACGCCAACTATGGCGACTACCAGGTCGGGGGCGAGGGCCGCCCCTGGGACCCGTTCCGCAGCTACCTGGACTGGACCGGCAACATCGCCGAACCCAACTGGAACGCGCTGGCGCTGGCCAGCAAAGGCACCATCACCCAGAAGGCCGGCTACGCCGCCACCCGTCTGTCGCTGGCCGATCCGCTGAAGCTGATTCTCGGCGCGCGCTACACCGACTGGAAGAGCGAAGGCGAAGACGCCGACCGTTCGCACACGGTCACGACCCCGTACGCCGGTCTGGTCTTTGACCTCAGCGACACCTGGAGCACCTACGCCGCCTACACCGAGATCTTCCAGCCACAGACGCTCAAGAAGCAGAACGGCAGCTACCTCGACCCGGTCGACGGCAAGAGCTACGAAGTCGGCGTCAAGGGTGCCTGGTTCGACAACCGCCTCAATGCGTCGCTGGCGGTGTTCCGCATCGAACAGGACAACGTGGGTCAGGCCACCACCCTTCCGGTGGACGGCAGCCTCAACGAGTTTGCCTACATCGCCGCGCGCGGCACGGTGAGCCGGGGTGTCGAACTGGAGCTCAACGGCGAGCTGGCCCCGGGCTGGAATGCCACGGTTGGCGCGTCGCGCTACGTGGCCAAGGACATCAACGATGCGGACATCAACACCAACCTGCCGCAGACCACGATCAAGCTGTTCACCAGCTACACCCCGCAGTCGATGACCGATCTCACCGTCGGCGGCGGCGCGAACTGGCAGAACCGCATCTACTACCCGGTGCCGGCCTACGGTCGCATCGAGCAGGATGCCTACGCGCTGGTCAGTGCGTTCGTGCGCTACCGCATCTCGCCGGCGTTCAGTGTGCAGGCCAACCTCGACAACCTGCTGGACAGGAAATACCTGTCGCAGATCAACGGCTACGGCGCGTACGGCGACGGCCGCAACGGCTCGATCACGTTCACCTGGTCGTTCTGACCGGGCACGCAATGCGCCACGCAGCACACAGAGAGCCGGGCATTGCCAGGCTCTTTGCACAGGGGCATCACGCGTGCGTTGTGTGCACACGCGGCCTGCTAGTCTGTTCCCCGTTCCCGCCGGACACCGACGTCGATGCCCGTGGACCCGCACGCTCCGTCCTCCCCGCCGCCAGGCCCCCACCGCTCGGCCGCCTGGCGCGTGCGCCGCTGGCTGGTGCGGCTGCTGGTGCTGGCCGTCCTTGCCGTGCTGGCGGGTGTGCTGTGGAACAGTCCGTGGGCACAAGCCCCACGCGCGCTGTGGGCGCTGTCGCGGATGGCGCCACCGGAGGCGCTGCCGGTGCCGGTGGACGGTGTCGCGGCCCGGCGCATCGCCGACACCTTCGGCGCACCGCGCGGACGCGACCGCACCCATGCCGGGCTCGACATCTTCGCTCCCCGCGGTACCGCCGTGACCAGCGCCACGCCGGGCATCGTGGCGGACATCCGTGACGGGGGACTCGGCGGTCGCCAGGTCTGGATACTGGGACCGGCGCGCGAGCGCTACTACTACGCGCACCTGGACGGCTGGCGCGAGGGGCTGTCCCGCGGCGAGGTGGTGGAGGCCGGGACCGTGCTCGGCTACGTCGGCGACAGCGGCAACGCCAAAGGCACCCCGCCTCACCTGCACTGGGGCATCTACGGCAGCACGGGAGCCTACGATCCGCTGCCGTTGCTGCGGGCGTGGACCGCACCGGATCGATCCGGTCGTTGATCGACCCACGACATCGCCGTAATACCGGCCGCTGGCCGGCACCTGCTCAGGGCCGCGCGCGCAGCAGCGCCAGCCCGAACCCGATGAAGATCGTGCCGACCACGCGGTCGAACACCTTGCGCAGACCCGGACGGGCCAGGTAGCCGGCCAGGCTGTGGCCACCGGCGGCGTAGACGGCGTACCAGAACACCTCCATCACCGCGAAGGTACTCACCAGCACCACGAACTGCGGCAGCTGCGGCTGGCCGAGGTCGACGAACTGCGGCAGGAATGCCGAGGCGAACAGCAGCAGCTTGGGGTTGCTGATGCCAATGATGAAGCCGTCGCGGAACAGGATGCGGCGCGACGTGGGCGCGATCGCGGCCGGGTTGCCCACGTCCAGCGGCGCGTCGCCGCCGCGCCAGGCGTTGATGCCCAGGTAGACCAGATAGGCCACGCCGGCATAGCGCAGCACATCAAAGACCAGCGGCGAGGCCTTGAGGACCGCGCCCAGGCCCGCTGCGGAAATCGACAGCGCCAGCACCAGCGCGCTCAGGCAGCCGGCCATCGCGGCGATGCTGCGGCGGAAGCCGACGCGCACGCTGCGGGTCATCACGTGCAGCATGTTCGGCCCCGGCGTGCCGCACAGCACGAACACGGTAACGGCGAAGATCCACCAGGTATGCAGGCTCATGACGACCGTCGGTGACAAAGGGGTGCAGTGCGCGCGTGCACGGCACCGCCATGATAGGGCGATGGTCGTCCGCCTGCGCGGCGTGGCCGGAATACGCCATGCGCTTGGCCCGTGGCGGAAACGCACCGGGGCGCCCTGACGGCGCCCCGATGGGTCATTGCCGGGTACGGCTCTGGATCAGAACCGCAGGTCCGCGCGCAGGTACCAGTAGCGGCCACGCGGGATGTCGTAGGTGGACGCGTCGTAGCCGTTGAGCGAGCAGGACAGGCAGATCGGCGGGTCCTTGTCGAACGCATTGTTCAACCCGGCGCTCAGCTGCAGGCCCTTCAGCCAGTCCACTTTGTAGCCCAGCTGCAGGTCGTGGTAAGTGATCGCCGCCAGCTCGTTGGTGCCGGCCACCTGGTTGCTGCACACCGGGAACGCCGACGCATCGCCGCATTCCTCGGTCAGCTTGGAGATGTGGCGCACCGTCCACGACGCATTCCAGCGGCCCAGCGACCAGAGCAGGCTGGCGTTGCTGGTCCACTCGGGAATGGAGCTGTCCACCACTTCCACGCCCGGTTCCTGCGGCTGCCGCTGGCCGGCGGCGCCCAGTGCCTCGTAGCGGCCGACGAAGGTGTTCTTCCAGGCCAGCTTGAACTGGCCGATGTCGCTCTGCGGCAGCGTCCAGAACAGGTCCACGTCCCAGCCGTCGGTCTTGATCGAACCCAGGTTGGTGAGGCGGTTGTTGAAGCCGCTCACCGCGCCGGTGGAAGCGCGGGTGATGCCATCGCAGTACAGCGGGTCCAGGGTGTCCACGCACAGGTCGAGCTGGGTCTGGGCGTTGATCGCCTGGATCGCCCCTTCGATGGTGTGGCGGTAGAACGTCACCTCCACATCGAAGCGCTCGGACCACGATGCATTGCTGCCGAACCACGGGCTCCACACGAAACCGGCACTGAAGCTGCGCGAGGTTTCCGGATCGAGCGCGGGATTGCCGCCGGTGGTCACCGAGATCTGCGAGTTGGCCTGCTGGAAGCCGGCCGGCACCCCCAGCGCGGCGCAGTTGGCGGCGCTGCCGCGCGGCGGCGTACCGCCCAGGCCAACCGAGCACGGGTCGAACAGCTGCAGGTCCGCTCGCGCTGCGGAGCCGTACAGCTCACCGATCGAGGGCGCACGGAAGCCTTCGGCATAGGTGGTACGCAGCACGAAGTCGTTGGTCACCTGCCAGCGCAGGCCGTACTTGGGCGTGAACTCGCCACCGAAGGTGGAGTAGTCCGAGTAGCGTCCGGCCAGGCTGAGGTCGAGCTTCTCGCCGATGGCGCTCTTGGCGAAGATCGGGATGCTCAGCTCCAGGTAGGCCTCGTTGACGTCATAGGAGCCGGACGTGGGCAGAGACGGGACGCCGTTGTAGTACCCGGCCACGGTCAGCGGATCGGGCTGGTACCAGCCTTCGTACTTGCGGTACTCCACGCCGGCCGCGAATGACACCGGGCCGGCCGGCAGGGTGAACAGGTCGCTGCTCAGATTGGCGGTGAACAGGCTCAGTTCGTTCTGGCTGCGGTCGCGTACCACCGGCTGGATCCAGCGCAGCATGTCCGGCGTGATGGTGCCGGGACCGCCGAAGATGTTCAGCGGCACGCAGCCGGCGGTGGCTGCGCAGAGGGCCGGATCGCCCAGCGCCAGGTTGATGTTGTAGATGTTGTAGCTGCCGTAGTTGGTCTGCTCGGCCTTGTTCTTGCTGTACATGCCGTTGACGTCCCAGAACCAGCTGCGGTCGGCCGCCTCGAACTGGCCGACCAGGCCGGTGGCGAAGTACTGGGTCGTCACCTTCTGCTCGAACACGCGCGCGCCGCCCTCCACTGGGCGGCGGCCGATCACCAGCAGATTGTCGGACGAGTCCAGGTCGAACCCGAACGGGTTGTACGGGTTCTGCGCCGAGATCACGATGTTGTCGGCCAGCGGATTGCCGGTAGCGCCGTCGGGGCCGAAGAACAGCGGCTCGGGTGCGGCCTGGTTGGTCGATTCGCGGCGGTTGCCCAGCGCCTTGATGTACCACTGCACGTTGTCGGTGATGTCGAAGCGGAACTGGCCGAAGAGACCTTTGCGCTCGGACGGCGTCAGCACCATGTTGTACTCGGCGAAGTTGAACCGGTCCGGCGTGCCGAAGCAGTGATAGTCGTCCGTACGATCACAGCCTCCGGCGCCATTGAAGACCGGAGACGTAACGCCGTTGTTGGGCGTGAGATTGTGTTCAATGCCCGTGTTTGGATCGATGAAACGGAAACGCCCGGTCGGCGTGGCCGAGCTGCCGAACGACAGGCCGGTGCCAGGAATCGGGAAGCGAGACTGCTCGCGGTCGATCGCATACACAGGGTCCTGCTTGGTCCAGCTGGCGCCGAGGAACAATGTGTAGCGGTCACCGCTGGTGCCCCAGGCCAGGTCCACGCCCTTCTGGGTGCCGTCGCCCTTGCTGTACTCGCCGTAGTTCATCGTCACCTGCGCGCCATCGAACTGGCGGCGCGTGATGATGTTGACCACGCCGGCGATGGCGTCGGACCCGTACAGCGACGATGCGCCATCCTCGAGCACTTCGATGCGCTCCACGATCGCCAGTGGAATGGTGTTGAGGTCGGTGGCCGCGCCCACGCCCGAGGCGGAGGATTCATTGACCCAGCGGATGCCGTCGACCAGCACCAGCACGCGCTTGGCGCCCAGGTGGCGCAGATCGACCTGCGCCGAGCCGGCACCGACACCGCTGCCGTCCGGCGGGAAGCCGAAGTTGCCCGAGGAGTTGAACTTGGCGTTGAGCGCCGAGCCCGAGCCGGTGAGCTGCTGCAGCACTTCGCCGATCGAGTTGAAGCCGGTGCGTTCGATGTCGTCGCGGGTCAGCGTCTGCACCGGCACCTGGCCTTCCACCTCGGCGCGTTTGATGCGCGTCCCGGTGACTTCGATCCGATCCAGATCCGTGGTGGCGCGGGGTGCATCCTGCGCGGCGACGAGCGCCGGAGCAGCCAACAACAGGCACAGCGATACAGCGACCGCCAACGGGCGGCGATGCAGGTCGTTCATTCGCTCTCTCTCCAAAGGAATGTTGGGCTGGACTGCCGTCCCCCCCTGCTGACGGCAGTGTCTCCTTTGTAAACAACCTGTAAATGTCGCGACGTGACGACGACCCCGCTTTCACGTCGTTTCGACAAATCCGAACAGGCGCCGTCGCGCAGCACCGTTCCCTGCGGGCCCACCGGACCGGTCCCGATGCGCAGCCTGTGCAGGTGGCCGGCATCCCCGCGCAGGTGGATCGGACGCGGCGCCGAAGGGCGGTGTTCGTTCATGTTCGAGTCGGCTGGCGCGCACCGCCCTTCACGCCGCGCCGTTATGCTTTGACGATGAATGCACTCCCCCTCTTTTTCCTCGGCACGCTTGCCATCGCCGCAGCCGCAGACGCCGGCGCGCAGTCGCTTGATGCCCAGCGCGCGCAGCTCAAGGCCGCCATCGACAACGCCGAGCGCGGTCAGTACGACCCGGCCCAGGCCGCCGCACTGAGCCGCCACCCGCTGTACGGCTGGCTCGAATACGCCAATCTGCGCCGCACCATCGATACGGTGGGCAATGCCCAGGCGCAGGACTTCCTCAAGCGGTACAACGGCCAGGCCGTGGCATCGAGTTTCCGCAGCGTATGGCTGCCCGCCGTGGCGCGGCGCCAGGACTGGCCGACCCTGCTGGCCAACTGGGTGCCCACCGACAACGTCGGCCTGCGCTGTGCCCAGCTCAACGCGCGCCAGGCCACCGGCAAAGCCGACGCCCAGTGGACCAGTGAGGCCCAGGCGATCTGGCGCAGCACCGGCAAGTCCCTGCCCGACGCCTGCGATGCGGTGTTTGCCGTGCTCGATGCCAAGGGCGGGCTGAGCGCCGAACTGCGCTGGGCGCGCATCGACGCGGCCGCCGACGAGGGCCAGCCGGCGGTGATGCGCAGTGCCGCACGCGGGTTGCCGGCCGCCGATCTGGCGCTGGCCAACACCTACGCCGCGTTCGTCGACAAGCCCAATGCCAGCGCGTTGAACTGGCCGCGCACGGCGCGCAGCCAGCGCATCGCCACCGATGGCCTGGCCAAGCTGGCCAAGGCCGATCCGGGCGCCACCGAGCAGCAATTGCCGCAGTACGCCAGCGCGCTGCAGCTCAGCGCTGTCCAGCAGGCGCAGGTGCTGTACCAGATCGCGCTGTGGACCGTGGCGTCGTACGGGCCCGAGTCCGCCCGACGCCTGAATGCCGTACCCGAATCGGCGTATGACGAACGGCTGCACGAATGGCGCGTGCGCGAAGCGCTGTCGCGCGGTGACTGGCCGCAGGCGCTCACCGCGATCCGCAAGATGGGCAGCACCCAGCGCAACGACTCGCGCTGGCGCTATTTCGAAGCGCGCATGCTGGAGAAGACCGGCAGACGCAGCGAGGCCCAGGCGGTGTACCGTGAGGCCGCACGCGCCGCCACCTTCCACGGCTTCCTCGCCGCCGACCAGCTCGGCCAGCCCTACACGCTGTGCCCGTGGGAGCCCAACGACAGCAGGCAGGCGCAGGCGGCGGTCGCACGCGACCCGGCCATCGTGCGCGCGATGGAGCTGTTCAAGATCGAACGCAGCGGCTGGGCCGTGGCCGAGTGGAACGATGCGCTGAGCCGCTACGACACCACGCAGCGCCGCATCGCGGTGGAGGTGGCGCGTGACAACGGCTGGTTCGACCGAGCGGTGTTCTCGCTCGGCAAGACCCCGGACGAGCAGCGCCTGTACGCGCTGCGCTTCCCGCTCCACCACGACGACACCATCCGCCGCGAGTCGCTGCGCAACGCCATCGACCCGGCCTGGGTGGCGGCGGAAATCCGCGCGGAGAGCATCTTCAACCCGAAGGCGCGCTCGCCGGCCAACGCGATGGGCCTGATGCAGGTCCTGCCCGCGACCGGCGCCAGCGTGGCCAAGTCGATCGGCCTGGCCAACTACGGCGGTGCGGCCAGCCTGTACGACCCGGACACCAACATCGCCATCGGCACCGCCTACCTGCGCCAGCTGATGGACAAGTATCAGGGCCTGCCCTACGTCACCATCGCCGCCTACAACGCCGGTCCCACGCCGACCGCGCGCTGGCAGACGCAGCGGCCGGGCTTTGATCCGGACATCTGGATCGAGACCATCAGCTACAAGGAAACCCGCGAGTACGTGGCGCGCATCCTGGCCTTCAGCGTGATCTACGACTGGCGCCTCAACGGCGACGCGCTGCCGGTCAGCGACCGCATGAACGGGCGTCTGCAGGCCAGGCGCAAGAGCTTCACGTGCGCGGCCAACGCCGACAAGGGCGGCGACTGATCCTCGCCGCGCAGGTGACGCCGACCGCGCGGGCGAGCCTGCCGAGCGCGGGTTGAGCCGCGGCGACCGCGTCCGGGAAGGCCGTGGCATCATTGCCCGCATGAAGATCTATCTTGTCGGCGGCGCGGTACGCGACCGCCTGCTGCAGCGTCCGCCCGGCGACCGCGACTGGGTGGTGGTCGGTGCTACCCAGCCGGACATGGAAGCGCTCGGTTACAAGGCCGTGGGCAAGGACTTTCCGGTATTCCTGCACCCGGACACAGGTGAGGAATATGCGCTGGCGCGTACCGAACGCAAGTCCGGTCGTGGTTATCGTGGCTTCGTGGTGGATGCCGATCCGTCGGTGACACTGGAAGACGACCTGCTGCGGCGCGATTTCACCATCAACGCGATCGCCTGCAACGAGGCGACCGGCGAGCTGGTCGATCCCTATGGCGGCCTGCGCGACATCGAGCAGCGCGTGCTGCGCCACGTCGGGCCCGCATTCGTCGAAGACCCTGTGCGTGTGCTGCGCGCGGCACGCTTCATGGCGCGTTTCGCCCCCCTGGGATTCACCGTGGCCGACGAGACGATGGCGCTGATGCGGCAGATCGCCGAGAGCGGCGAGCTCGACATGCTGGTGCCCGAGCGGGTCTGGCAGGAGCTGCGCCGGGTGCTGGCCTCGAACCGCCCCTCGGCGTTCCTGCGCACCCTGCACGATGCGCACGCACTCGGCCCGATCCTGCCCGAACTGGAGGCGCTGTACGGGGTGCCGCAACGCGCCGAGTTCCATCCCGAGGTGGATACCGGCGTGCACCAGGAGATGGTGAGCGACATGGCCGCACGGCTGGCGCCGGGAGATGATCTGGTCGGCTTTGCCGCGCTGACCCACGACCTCGGCAAAGGCCTGACGCCACCGGAGGAATGGCCGCGCCATATCATGCACGAGCAGCGCGGGCTGGCCCCGCTGCGGGCGCTGTGCGACCGGCTGAAGATCCCGCTGGAGCACCGCCAGCTCGCCGAAGCGGTATGCCGCGACCATCTCAACGTGCACCGCATCGACGAGCTGCGCGACGCCACCGTGCTCGAGCTGCTGGCGCGCTGCGACGCCTTCCGCCGCCCCGAGCGCATCGCACGGATCGCGGTGTGCTGCGAGGCCGACAAGCGCGGGCGGCTGGGCTTCGAGGAGAGCGACTACCCGCAGGGCGCCACGCTTACGCGGCTGCACCAGGCTGCCCTCGCTGTGCAGGCGCGCGACCTGGATACACAGGGGCTCGCCGGCCCCGCCATTGGCGAGGCGCTGGCACGGGCCCGCATCAAGGCGATCAGCGCGGCACGCTGACCGCTCATCCGGCAGTCAGCCGTTTCACGCCGGGTGCGCAGCGCAGTGGGGCATGGTGAGACCCTGTTCCTGCTGGAGTTGCCGATGATCCGATGCCTGCCTGCCCTGCTTCCGATGGCGCTGTGCGCGGCGCTGGCGAGCGCCGCACCGGCCATCGCGCAGACCCCCGCCCTGCCCACGCCGATTGCTGAAACCGCGTCGGTGCCGACCGGGCCGCGGTCGGACCTGCATGCGCAGGTGCTGCTCGACCGCGCGCACTTTTCCCCCGGCCAGATCGATGGCCTGCCCGGCTCCAACCAGAAGCGCGCAGTGTCCGGCTTTCAGGCCGCCCACGACCTGAAGGTGACCGGCGAGCTGGATGACGCCACGTGGCAGGCACTGCAGGCCGACCGCGTGGACGTGCTGGCGCGCTACACCTTGACCGCCGAGGATGTCGCCGGCCCCTTCCAGCCGGTACCGGACACCCCGGCCGCGCAGGCCAAGCTGAAAGCCCTGGGCTTCGCCTCCGTGGAAGAGGCCCTTGGCGAGCGCTTCCATGCCGATCCGGTGCTGTTGCGCACGCTCAATCCCGGTGTCGATTTCAGCAAGGCCGGCACGGCGATCCAGGTGCCGAACATCGCGCCGTCCACCCTGCCCAAGGCGGCCAGGCTGGTGATCGACAAATCCGAGTCGACGCTGCGCCTGTTCGACGCGCAGGGCAAGGTGTACGCGCAGTTCCCGGTGTCGTCAGGCAGCCGGCACGATCCACTGCCGATCGGCACCTGGAAGATCCTCGGCATCTCGCGCGATCCGACCTTCCACTACAACCCCAAACTGTTCTGGGATGCGCGCAAGGGCGAAGGCAAGGCCACCCTGCCGCCGGGTCCGAACAATCCGGTCGGCCGCGTCTGGATCGACCTCTCCAAACCGCACTACGGTCTGCACGGCACGCCCGAGCCGGGCCACGTGGGCAAAACCGAATCACACGGCTGCGTGCGCATGACCAACTGGGATGCGCTGCAGGTTGCCGACGCGGTGGATGCGTCGGTGCCGGTGGTGATGCAGGAGTAGACGATGAAGACCGGACTGCTGCTGGCGGTGGGACTGGTGACCGGCGTGCTCGGCGTATGGGTGCTGGCGCCGCCGGCCGCCCCACGGGCATCGACTTCACCCGCAGAGGTGGCGCATTCCGCTTCCGCACCGGCCGTGGCGGCGGCAACGGCATCCGCTGCCGCGCCACCGATCACGCCTGCCGCGCCTGCCGTCTCCGCGCCGGCAGCGTCCGCACCCGCCGGCAGCCTGCTGCTGCCGGTGCAGGGCATCGCCGCCACCCAACTGCAGGACACCTTCACCGATGCGCGCAGCGAAGGCCGCGTGCACGATGCCATCGACATCCTTGCCCCCGCCGGTACGCCGGTGCTGGCGGTGGCCGATGGCACGGTGGAAAAGCTGTTCGACAGCGAACGCGGCGGACTCACGCTGTACCAGTTCGAGCCGAGCGGACGCTACTGCTACTACTACGCGCACCTGCAGCGTTATGCCGATGGCATTGCGGAGAAAAAAGCGATCCGGCGCGGCGAGGTGATCGGCTATGTCGGCAGCACCGGCAATGCGTCACCTGACGCGCCGCACCTGCATTTCGAGATCCACCGTCTGGGCGCGGAACGGCAATGGTGGAAGGGCGAGTCGCTCAATCCCTATCCCGTGCTGCGCGGTGACGTCACGCTGGACTGAGCCGTGCGCTCAGGCCTGCGAGTCGAGTGCGGCCTGCAGTTCGAGCACATGCTGCGAGCGCGCCAGCCCTTCAGCCCCCGACGTTGCACAAGCTGCGCACCATTGCGCCCGCGCGAGCGCGCTGCGCAGCATCAGCCGCGCCACCTCGGGAACCGCAGTGGGGGCGGCCGCCTGCAACGCCAGCGCCGCATAGTCGCGGTCACGCGGCCAATCCAGTGCATCGGCGTCGGTCTCCAACACCGCCAGCAGGCGCTGTGCCTCTGCGACGGAGGCAACGCCACACAGGTCGGCCACGTGCGCATCGATGGCGTCGGTGCGGCTGCCCCGCCGGCGCAGCGCCTCGGCGGTGTGCTGCAGCGGCGTCATGATCGGGCGTTCCGGTTCTGCATCCACGTGTTCCTTGTGTCGATCCGTGCCGAGCATAGCCGGCACGGCGTGCAGGCCGCCACGGATTCAGATCTTGAGGTAGATCCGCCGCCGGTCCAGCGCCCACATCACGCCCCACCACAGCGTCACGAAGGCCAGCGCGCAGCATAGCGATGCCAGCGATGCCGACGGCAGCCGGGCCGCCAACCAGGCGTATGCCGTGGCCCACACGCCGCTGGCCACCAGCACCAGCGACATCGCCGACGACCCGAGGTAGGCCGCAATCGCGTTGACGCCGAAGCGCCGCCCCAGCGCCGGCGCGCCCCAGCGATCCACCAGCAGATGCGCGGCCAGCAGCGCGAGCACCGACAGGCCACCGGCCCACAGCACGAAGCTGGGCGTCCACAGGTGCTTGTTGAGCGGCAGCCACAGGGTCGCCAGCGCGCCAAGGGCCACGCACGCCAGGGCCAGGCCGCCCAGCCGGGCAAGCTGTCCGGTACGCAGCCACGCACCGGCGCGCAGGCCCAGCAGCGTGGTCGCAATGGCGCCGGCAGTGCTCAGCAGTCCTTCCGGATCGTGGCCCAGGCCGGTTTCGGTGGTGTACGTGTAGAGCATCGGGGCGAACAGTGCGGTATCCAGGCGGCTGGCCACATTCACCCACGGGTCGAGCGATGCGCCGCTCAGCAGCACGAGGCCGTAACCGGACAGCAGCACGCCCATCACCCCCCATTGCGTGCGCGCACGGGTGTGGATCGCCAACAGGCCCACCACCGCCACGCACACGGCGATCCGCTGCAGCACGCCCCACAGGCGATACGCCGGCAGCTCGAACAACCACCACGCCAGCAGGTGCAGCAATGCGCCAGCGACCAGAATGCGCAACGCGCGCTGCAGCAGCCCGCGACGCAGCGCCGGCCGCGCCGCCGGGTCGTGCGCACGCGGCACCAGGCTGAAGGCCATCGACACGCCGGCGATGAACAGGAACAGCGGGAAGATCAGGTCGGTCGGGGTGAAGCCATGCCAGTCCGCGTGCAGCAACGGGGCATATACATGGCCCCAGTCGCCCGGATTGTTGACCAGCAGCATCGCCGCAACGGTCAGCCCGCGCAGTGCATCGATCGAGCCCATGCGCGGGGATGAAGCGACGCTCATGCGTCTTCGCGCTGGCCGCCGATCCACGTGCTGCGCACCTGCAACGCATCGTCCAGCAGCACCAGGTCGGCGCGATGGCCTTCGGCAATGTGGCCGTAGCGATCATCCAGGTTGAGGAACTCCGCCGGATAGGTCGACGCCATGCGCGCCGCCTCGGCCAGCGGCAGCCCCAGCAGCTGCACCGCGTTGCGGACGGCCGTGGCCATGTCCAGCGCCGAGCCGGCCAGCGAGCCGGCCGCGTTGCGCACCACACCATCCACCGCAGTGATGACCTCGCCATAGAGCACGTAGCTGGGGTCCTCCGCACCCACCGGCGGCATCGCATCGGTGACCAGCATGACCTTGCCGCGCGGCTTGGCCGCCAGCGCCACGCGCAGGCTGGCCGGATGCACGTGCACGCCATCGGCGATGATGCCCACCCAGCTGTCGCGGTCTTCCAGTGCCGCGCCGACCGCGCCCGGCTCGCGACCGGTCAGGGGCGACATCGCGTTGTACAGGTGGGTGAAACCGCGGATGCCCGCCTCCAGGCCGGCACGGGCCTCTTCGTAGCTGGCGGCGGTATGGCCGGCGGCCACCACCACGCCCCGCTCGACCAGCGCGCGGATGCTGTCCAGCGGCACCCGTTCCGGGGCCAGCGTCAGCAGCGTGACGCCGTTGTCCAGCGACGCCGCCAGCGCGATCTCGGCCGCATCGGGCACGCGGAACTTGCTGGCATCGTGCGTGCCCTTGCGCGCCGGCGCGATGTACGGCCCTTCCAGATGGATGCCGAGCACGCCCGGCACGCCATCGATGATGGCCTGGCGGGTGGCGGCGATGGCGCTGCGCATCACCTGCAGGTCATCGCTGATCAGCGTGGGCAGCAGGCCGGTGGTGCCAAAACGCCGGTGCGCCTGGGCCAGCGTGCGCAGCGTGGCCACATCCGGCGTGTTGTTGAACAGCACGCCGCCGCCGCCATTGACCTGCGCATCGATGAAGCCCGGCAGCAGCCAGCCGCCGCCAAGATCCACCTGTTCGTCGGCCTGGCCGAGCGTGGGCGCGGCATCGGACACCAGCGCGGTGATGCGGCCACTTTCGATCACGACGGCGAGGTCGTCGCGGAAGTCATCGCCAGCCAGGATGCGGGCATTGCGCAGCACGGTTTTCATCAGACGGTTTCCGTCACCTTGTTCAGATGCGGCGGCAGGTCAGGGTTGTGCCCACGACGCAGTGCCAGCGCGTTGATCGCGCGGTAAAAGGCCTGCACGGCCAGCAGCGGGGCGCACGCCGGATGCGGCGCAGCCGGCAGCGCCAGGTCGCCGCCCACATCGGCCAGCCACACCTGCGCATCACGCGCGGCAAACTCCTCCACCACGGCACGGGTGCCTGCGCCGGTTTCGTCGGGCTGGGCAAAGGCCAGCACCGGGAAGCCCGGGCCGACCAGCGCCATCGGGCCGTGCTTGACCTCGGCCGAGCTGTAGGCCTCGGCATGCAGGCCGCAGGTTTCCTTGAACTTCAGTGCTGCTTCCTGCGCCGCGCCGAGGCCAAGACCGCGGCCGAGCACGAACAGGTTGTGCGCCGGCACCAGACCCTCGGTGAGCGACGACCAGTCGCTGTTCCAGGCCTGGCGGAGCGCGTCGGGCAGCACCCGCAGCGCGGCGATCAGTGCCGCGTCCTGGCTCCAGTACGCCACCAGCTGCAGGATCGCCGACAGCGAGGCGAGATAGCTTTTGGTCGCCGCCACGCTGCGCTCGGCACCGGCGCCAAGCGCAATCACGGTCTCGGCCAGCTGCGCCAGTGGCGAATCCTCCACGTTGACCAGTGCCACCACGCGCGCGCCGGCCGCCCGCGCGGCCTCCGCGTTGCGCAGCAGGTCAGGACTCCTGCCGGACTGCGAAATCACGATGTACAGCGCCCCGCGCAACTGCAGTGGTGCCTCATAGACCGAGCCCACCGACGGCGACGCCGACGCGGTCACCAGCCCGAGCCGGGTTTCCAGCAGGTACTTGGCATAGGTGGCGGCATGGTCCGAGCTGCCCCGCGCGCAGGTCACCACGAACGGCGGCGGCGCGGCGCGCAGGCTCGCTGCCAGCGTTTCCACCGCGACCTGGTTGCGCGCGAACTGCGCGGCGATCACGTCGGCGGCTTCCGCAGCTTCGCGGTACATCAGGGTCTCGTGGGGAGCAGGCAGGGACATGGGGACTCAGGTCGTTTCAGGAGAGGGAGGGCGTGCACCCTGCGGGCGCATCGGGGCGGTGGAACCGCGCACCACCAGTTGCGGCACGAAGCCCTGGTTCTGCAGCTGCAGCGGCGCATCGTCGTAGGCATCGCTGCGCAGCTGCGCGATCAACAGGCGCGCGGCGTGCCGTGCGATGTCTTCGGTGGCCTGCTTGGCGGTGGTCAGCGGCGGCCACGACTGGCGCGAGAACGGGCTGTCCTCGAAGCCGGCAATGGACAGGTCGTAGGGCACGTTCATGCCGGCCGACTTGGCCGCCGCCAGCACGCCGGCAGCAATTTCGTCGTTGGAGCCGAAGATCGCGGTGGGCGGCTCGCGCAGCGCCAGCAGACGGCGGGCGCCGCGGAAGCCGTCATCGAAGGTGTAGTCGCCCTGCACTACCAGGTGCTTGTCGATGGTCATGCCGTAATCGCGCAGCGCCGCCTCGTAACCGGCATGGCGCTCGCCGCTGGAGCGGTGCGAGCTGCCGCCCCACAGGAAGCCGATGCGCTGGTGGCCAAGCTGGATCAGATGCTCGGTGATCTCGTAGGCGGCCTCGCGATCGTCGACGAACACGCAGGCACCGTCTTCCGGGTCGGCAGTGGCGGCAATGATGCGCACCAGCTTGATACCGCGCGCGGTCAGCGCCGCGACCAGGTCGCGGCGTTCGGACATCGGCGCGGTCAGCACCAGCCCGGCCAGACGCGAACGCTGCACCCAGTCGGCCAGTTCCTCGGCCAGCATCGGCGAGCTGGAGTCGCACGGATGGATCTGCAGCCCGAAGCCGGTCTCGCGGCAAGCGGCCAGCACGCCGTTCTGCACGCCGATGATGTGGTACGGGTTGGGGTTGTCGTAGACCAGCCCGACCACCAGCGTGGTGCCGGTGCGCAGGTTGCGCGCGGCGGGATCGGGCTCGTAGTCCAGTTCGGCGATCGCGCGCAGCACGCGTGCCCGCGTGGCCTGCATCACCGAGGGCTCATTGTTGATGACGCGCGAAACGGTCTTCAACGACACCTTGGCCCGTTCGGCGACATCCTTGATGGTCGCTCTGCGCATGCTCTTGTCCTGCAGGTTCCGTGGAGCGTCCATGATCGCCGATCACTGGCCGTCGCGGGACAGGCCGACCCGGTGACCCCGGACCGAGTAGAACAGGATGTACAGGTAGCACGGGATCATCAGGCCGGCGAACACCCACTGGAAGTCGATATGCTGCTTCAGCACGGCGAACGCCTGCGGGATGATCGCGCCACCGGCGATGGCCATCACCAGCAGCGCCGAGCCGGTTTCGGTGAAGCGGCCCAGGCCCCGGATGGCCAGCGGGAAGATCGCCGGCCACATCATCGCGTTGGCAAAGCCGAGCGCGGCCACGAAGCCCACCGACACATAGCCGTGGGTGAGCAGCGCACCGGCGCAGAACACCACGCCCAGCACGGCCGAGATGCTCAGGTAGCGCGACTGCGAAACCAGGTGCGGAATCAGCGCCAAGCCGACCAGATAGCCCACCAGCATCGCGCCCAGGGTGATCGAGGTGAACATCTTGGTCTGGTCCAGCGGCAGGTCGAAGCCGTGGCCGTAGGTTCCGATCGCGTCGCCGGCCATCACTTCCACGCCGACATACACGAACAGGCACAACACACCCAGCCACAGGTGCGGGAACTGGAAGATGCTGGTGCGCTCGGCCACGCCGGCCGCGCGTGCCGGGGTGGCGTTGGCCTCGGCGGTCTTCAGCTCCGGCAGCGGCGAGAACAGCACACCCACCGCCAGCACCACCAGCAGCCCGGCCATCGCCATGTACGGCAGCTGGATCTTGGCCGCGAAGTCATTGAGCAGCACCGTTTTGGCTGCCGCATCGGCCACTTTCACCTGCGCATCCAGGTCGCCGATACCGTGCAGCACCAGGGTGCCGATCAGTACCGGGGCCAGCATGCCGGCGATCTTGTTGCAGATGCCCATCAGGGCGATGCGCCGCGCGGCCGTCTCGATCGGGCCGAGGATGCTGATGTACGGGTTGACGGCCGTCTGCAGCAGGGCCAGGCCGCTGCCGATGACGAACAGGCCACTGAGCGCGCCGGGATACCAGCGCTGCTGCGCGTAGTGGGCAAACACCACCGCGCCGGCCGCCATCACCAGCAGGCTCAGGCTGAGGCCCTTTTTCATGCCGGTGCGCTTGAGGATCCACGATGCCGGCAGCGCAAGGAAGAAATAGGACAGGTAGAACACCATCAGCACCAGGAACGCGCCGACTTCGTCCAGCTCGAAGGCCAGTTTGACGAAGGTGATCAGCGGGCCGTTGAGCCAGGTGAAGAAGCCGATCAGGAAGAACAGCACGCCGATGATCAGGATCGAGGTGACCACGCTGGAACGCGCGGAAGCAGCAGGCACTGCAGACATCTGGAAGGCTCCTGCATCGACGGCGCGCAGAGCGGCGTCGGACGAATGGCTGGGAACAACGTTGTCACATTTATTCGACGTGCCCGCTGTCTTTGTCAACAACTTGCTGCGGCCCCGCGCTGCCATCCGGTCATGCTGCACCTGCGCAAACCGCTGCGCTGCGCCTGCAGCACCGGCGTACAGCGCCGGTTTTCAGCGCGTTTGCGAAAACATGACGGCAGTGCGGTGAAAACGTTTTCGCGCGCAACCGCCCGTTGCAGCGCACCATCGAAAGTCGGAGGTTATCGTTGACATCGTTGTCAGAACGATTACAGACTCCGCCTCAATCGCCGGGCAGCAGCCTGGCCGTGCGCACCCAAGGGAGTCCGTGTGACCGCAGCTGCCCACTCTGTCCAGGCCCATGCCGCCTCCCCGGCGGTGCCGCCGTTCCTGGCCGCCGACGTGGGCGGGACGCATGTGCGGGTGGCCCGGGTCCAGGCCAGCCAGGATCCGGACCATCCGGTGCAGCTGCTGGAGTACCGCAAGTTCCGCAACGCCGATTACCCCGGGCTGAGCGCGATCCTGGCCGAGTTCCTGGCCGACAGCCCGCGCCCGGCCCACTGCGTGGTCGCCACGGCCGGCTATGCGCGCGACGACGGCACGGTCATCACCGCCAACGTGCCGTGGCCGCTGTCGGCCCGGCAGATCGAACGTGAGGTCGGCCTGGACCAGGTCTACATCGTCAACGACTTCGAAGCCGTGGCCTATGCCGCCGCACAGGTCGATGCCAGCGGTGTGCTGCAGCTGACCGGACCGGCCACGGCGCCGCGCGGCCCGACCCTGGTGGTCGGCCCCGGCACGGGACTCGGCGCGGCCGTGTGGATTCCCACCCCGCACGGGGCAGTGGTGCTGGCGACCGAAGCCGGCCAACCGACCCTGGCCACCACCACCGAACTGGAAATGGCGATCGTGCGGCAGATGCTGCGCGACCGGTCGCACGTGTCGGTCGAGCAGGCACTGTCCGGCCCGGGTCTGATGAATCTGTACCGCGCGCTGTGCGCGATCAACGGCCAGGCCCCCACGCTGGCCAGTCCGGATGCGATCACCGCTGCGGCGATGGCCGGCCAGGACGCGCAGGCGCGCCAGGCGCTGGAGGTGTTCTGCGGGCTGCTCGGCAGCACGATCGGCGACATGGCCCTGCAATACGGCGTCACCGGTGGGGTGTACCTGGCCGGCGGCATCCTGCCGCAGATCCGCGAATTCCTGTTGAACAGCAGTTTCGTCGAGCGCTACCTCAACAAGGGGCCGATGCGCGAAGCGCTGGAACGCATTCCCGTGAAGGTGGTCGAGCACGGGCAGCTGGGCGTCATCGGCGCCGCCAGCTGGTACCTGGGCCGTCAGGACGCCTGAGCGGGCGCACCGGACAACGCAACACGCAGTACGTGGCAGAGAAAGACGCGCACCGGCAACGGGCGCCCGGCAAGGTCGAACCAACCGCACGCCGTCGCTGGCGAACCATCGGATTGATGAGGAGAGACATCATGAACCACCGCAAGAGTCTGCTTTCGGCAGCCATTTTCAGCTGTCTTGCCTTCAGCGCCCACGCGCAGCAGACGCCCCAGGACCTGGACACCGTGCAGGTCGTGGGCATCCGCGCCAGCCTGGAGAAGTCGCTGGACACCAAGCGCAACAACGTCGGTGTGTCCGAAGCGATCACCGCCGAGGACATCGGCAAGTTCCCGAGCACCAACGTCGCCGAGGCGCTGTCGCAGATCCCCGGCGTCACCCTCGACCGTCGTTTCGGCCAGGGTGAGCGCGTCAGCATCGACGGCACCGATCCCAGCCTCAATCTGACCTTCCTGGACAACCACCCGGTCGCCCAGGCGATCTGGCTGTACGGCGAGCAGCCCAACCGTGGCTTCGACTACACCCTGCTCTCGCCGCAGATCCTGGGCCGTGCGGAAATCATCAAGTCGTCCGAAGCGCGCCTGACCGAAGGCAGCCTGGGCGGCACGGTGCTGATGCACAGCCGCAAGCCGCTGGACCTCAAGCAGAACGAAGTGGCTGCCTCGATCGGCTACAGCTACAGCCAGCAGGCCAGCGAAGGCAAGCCGAATGCGTCGGCGCTGTACAGCTGGAAGAACGATGAGGAAACCTTCGGCATCGCCGTGTCGGCCCAGCACTACGAAGAAGCCGTGGACCGCCAGGGCATCGAAGTGTTCGGTTATGCCAAGGCCTCCACTTTCACCAATGCCACCGGCGTGGCCGGTGACGTGGACGTGCCCAACTCGATCAACGCCGCGTGGTTCCAGCAGGAACGCAAGCGCGACAGCGCCGTGGTCAACCTGCAGTTCAAGCCGACCGATGCGCTCGAGTTCAATCTGAGCGGCCTGTACATCAAGGAGAGCTTCGACAACTACAACCAGTCGATGTACTCGTTCCTGACCTGGAATCCGGGCACCGTCGGTGCGGTGGACCAGCTTGGCGGCGTGCGCAACGGCGTGGCCACCAGCGGCCACTCCAACGCCAGCGCCACCGCCAACAGCGGCACGGTGATCTACGACAACAACGTGCGCGAATCGGAAGTCACCACCAAGGGCCTTGACCTGCGTGGCGCCTGGAAGGGCGAGCGCTGGGGCGTGAGTGGCCAGGCCGGCCAGAGCAAGTCGGAAAACAAGGATCTGGCCCAGTACTTCATCGAGCCGTTCTACAACGGTGCGTACAGCTGGAACATCAACGATGGCCTGAAGTTCGACAACCCGACCGACGCGCGCGATCCGGCCAAGTGGAACTCCGCCGGTGGCTGGTTCGGCAACAACGGCGTCTTCTCCACCGAGAGCAAGGACAGCTACGCCCAGCTGGATTTCAACGTCCAGTTCGACAGCATCTTCAACCAGCTGCAGTTCGGCGTGCGTCACGGCAAGCATGACGAAGACTTCAAGCTCAACGTCTACGGCGGCGTCCGTCCGGGCAGCCTGGCCGACGTCGGCACCATCGGGCTGACCGACATCCAGGGCTTCGGCGACGACCAGTCGCGCCACATCCAGGCCGGCCGCAACAACGTGCTGAACTGGGTCAAGGGCAGCCCGCTGGACTTTGCCAACCCGGATCCGTCCAGCTACCTCAACAACAGCTGGGCCCTGCAGCAGACCAACAACGCCGCCTATGCACAGTTGAACTTCTCCAACGGCCCGCTGCGCGGCAACGTCGGCGTGCGCTACGTCGATTCCAAGACCAAGGGCAGCGGCTTCGTCTACGGCGGCACGCCGACCCTGGACGACCTGGACAGCAAGTGGCAGACCCGGACCAAGTCCGAAGACTTCATCCTGCCGTCGCTGAGCCTGGCCTGGGATACCGACAGCGACTGGGTGTTCCGCTTCGCTGCCGCCAAGGTGATCGCCTGGGCGCCGTACAACCAGATGGTCAACAACACCTTCCTCAACGACACCCAGCTCACCGGCAGCGGCGGCAACGCCAATCTGTCCCCGTATGAGTCGTGGAACTACAACCTGTCGGCCGAGTATTACTTCGCCCCGCAGTCGGTGGTCGCATGGTCGGTGTTCTACAAGAAGATCGACAACTACATCGACACCTCGGCCACCATCGAGCGTCAGTACAACTCGATCCGCGATACCTCGCCGGCCAACTGGGCCAACATCGTGGGCACCAACGGCTGCGCGGCCGATGGCTACTGCGACTACAGCATCCAGCGTCCGCGCAACGCCGGCAGCGGCCACGTCAAGGGCTTCAATATCAGCTTCCAGCAGCCCTTCGGTGAAAGCGGCTTCGGCCTGACCGCCAATTACACCTACGCCAACGGTGAGAACAACACCGGTGATCCGCTGCCGTACCAGTCGCGCAATGCGGTGGCCTTCAGCCCGTACTACGAGAAGGGCCCGATCAACGCGCGCCTGACCTACAACTGGCGCTCGCATTACCTGGCCGGCGGTTACGTGGCCGGTGCCGCCCCCGCCAGCGTGGACGACTACGCCGAACTAGGTGCGAGCGTCGGCTACACCTTCAACGAGAACTGGTCGCTCAACATCGACGCACAGAACCTGCTGGATGAAACCTACTTCCAGTACCTGGGCGACAAGGAGCATCTGGCCGGCAAGTACAAGAGCGGCCGCCGCTACATGGCCACCCTGCACTTCAAGTTCTGATTCCCGACGCAGTACGCTGAACGCCTGAACGACGGGCCCGGACCTCCGGGCCCGTTTTTACAGGTGGACCCCGATTCGCTACAAAGGAATGACCCGATGCTCACCCGCACCCGTCGTACCTCGCTGTCGCTGCTGACGTTCGCGCTGGCTGCTTCCCTCGCACCGCTGGCCCAGGCCGCCGATGCCCTGGCACCCGATGGCCCGCGCGCTCTGCCCGGTTCGCTGCCGCTGATGCCCGTGCCAGCCAGGGTCGAACGCATCGACGGTGCCGGTTACACCGTCACCGCCACGACGCCGGTCCATGCCGAGGGCGATGCCGCGCGGCGCGTCGCGGGGCAGTTCACCACCCTGCTGCGCGACAGCGGTGGCCCGGCGCTGCAGGTGCAGGCGGGCCGCGGCAAGGAGGGCGTGCGCTTCGTGCTCGACAAGGCGCTCAAGACCGGCGCGGAAGGCTATCAGCTGCGCACCGGCAGCACCGGCGTGACCGTGCAGGCCGCCACCGAAGCAGGCCTGTTCTACGGTGCGGCGACCCTGTCACAGCTGGCTACCACGGGCGCGGGTGGCACTGTGCCGGCGCTGCGCATCGACGATGCCCCGCGCTTCAGCTGGCGCGGGCTGATGCTCGATTCGGCACGCCACTTCCAGAGCCTGGACGAGATCAAGCGCGTGCTCGACGCGATGGCCGAACAGAAGCTCAACACCTTCCACTGGCATCTCACCGACGACCAGGGCTGGCGCATGGAAATCAAGCGCTACCCGAAGCTGACCGGGGTCGGCAGTTGCCGCATTCCTGCCGGCGACGGCGGCCGCGATCCGGCCACCGGCGCGCCGCGCCCGTACTGCGGGTTCTACACCCAGGACCAGATCCGCGAGGTCATCGCCTATGCGGCCGCGCGCCACATCCAGGTGATTCCGGAAATCGACGTGCCCGGCCATGCCACCGCCGCGATTGCCGCGTACCCCGAACTGGGCACGCTGGATACCCCGCTCACGCCACTGAGCGAATGGGGCGTGTTCCCGAACCTGTTCAACACCGAGGAAAGCACGTTCCGATTCCTGGAGAACGTGCTGGAGGAAGTGATCGCGCTTTTCCCCGCCAAGTACGTGCATGTGGGCGGCGATGAAGCGGTCAAGGACCAGTGGAAAGCCTCGGCCCGGGTGCAGGCCCGCATGCGCGCGCTTGGCGTGGGCGACGAGATGGAGATGCAGAGCCATCTGATCAAGCGCCTGGAGAAGTACCTGGAACAGCACGACCGCCGCCTGATCGGCTGGGACGAGATCCTCGAAGGCGGCCTGCCGCCGGAGGCCACGGTGATGTCGTGGCGCGGCACCGAGGGGGGCCTGAAGGCCGCCAGCGAAGGGCATGACGTGATCATGTCGCCGGTCACCGACATGTACATGGACTACCTGCAGACCACCTCGGACAACGAACCGCCGGGCCGCCCGCTGACCACGCCGCTGGCGCGCGTGTACGGCTTCGAGCCGGTCCCCGACGCGCTGGCGCGCGACAAGCAGCAGCACATCCTCGGCCTGCAGGCCAACATGTTCACCGAGCACACGCGCAGCTACGCGCGCCTGCAGCACAACCTGTTCCCTCGGTTGGCCGCCGTGGCCGAAACCGGCTGGTCGCCGCGTGAACGCCGCGACTACGGCGACTTCCTCGCACGTCTGCCGACCCAGCTGCAACGCTGGCAGGCGATGGGGATCGCCTACGCGCAGACCCCGTTCGAGGTGGAACTGGACACCCGCGACGACCGCAAGGCCGGCACCGCCACACTCACGCTGCGCAATCCGCTGGGCTACGAGATCCGCTACAGCACCGATGGCAGCGCGGTCACGCCACAGTCGCCGCGCTACAGCACGCCCCTGCAGCAGCCGCTGCCGGTCGCGCTGCAGGCGGCCGCCTTCTTCGACGGCAAGGCGCTGGCCCGTGCGGCCAGCCGCTTCGATATCACCGCCGCCTCGCTGCTCAGCCGCACCGATGAGCACCTGGCGCTGTGCCCGGGCGAAGGCAAGCTGCTGCTGCGGCTGGAAGACGACGGCCCGGCCGACGGCGCGCGGGCGATCTTCAACGTCAACATCTTCAATCCGTGCTGGTTCTGGCAGGACGCGGACCTGGACGGTATCGCGCGCCTGCGCGTGCGTGCCGGCCAGATTCCGTACTACTTCCAGCTTGCCCACGACGAGCCGCAGCGCCGATTCAGCCCTGCGCGCAGCGCGCACGGCGAGATGGACATCCTCAACGGCCAGTGCGATGGAGCCCCGCTGGCGACCGTGCCGCTGCCCGCCGTACCGGGCAAGGACGGCTTCATCACCCTGGAGGCCGCGCTGCCGCGTTCGCTCAAGGGCACGCAGAACCTGTGCGTGCGCTTCACCGGCGACACCCGGCCGACGATGTGGGTACTGGACGAACTGACCCTGCTGCCGAAGTAGGGTTCACCCCAAAGGGGTCGTGCCGGCCGCTGGCCGGCACGACCTGCGATGGGTGCGGTGGCTTACCCGCGCAGGCGGACCAGCAGATCGCGCAGCGGGGTGAACGCGAGCGCCATACCGGCCAACACGCCAAGACTGTTGGCCAGCGCATCCATCGGGTCGGCCATGCGGTCGCGGGTCAATGCACCCTGCGCGACTTCAATGCCGATGCCCAGGCCAACCAGGCCCACCGCTGCCCATGCCAGTGGCGCACGTGGCCGGTAGATCTGGACCGCCGCCGAAGCCAGCAGGAAATACGCCAGGAAGTGCTCGACCTTGTCGCTGTTCTCCGGCAACGCCAACGGCGGTGGCGGGATCAGGCAGACAGTGACCGTGACCAGGATCGCCAGCCACCACAGCGCCAGCCACACCCGCGGCCAGCGCAATGGCTTCAACACGACGATGCCTGCCACCTCACAGGCGCCAGGTCAGGTCGCCGAGCAGGAATGCGGCCTCGAACGTCACATCGCGCTGGAAGCCCATCACCTGGAAGCGCTCACCCATTTCTGTGGGCAGGGTGAGTTTCTTGACCTGGTCGCGCAGGCGCACGCGCCCGATCTCGTCGGTGCGCGCCTCCGCCTTCTCCAGCAGCCCGTCCAGGCCGTTGCCGAGCAGGAAACTGGCCTGCGTGCAGTAGCCGGCAAGCTCGAACCCCGCCCCGGTGCCGGCCTCGGCCAGCGCGGTGAAATCCACCGACGCGGTCAGGTCCTGCAGGCCCGGCCAGCGGTAGACATCGTTGTGGACGTGGTGGCGGTAGAACGCGCGCATCGTGCCGTCGTCGCGCTCGTCCTGGTAGAACTCGTTGCGCGGATAGCCGTAATCCACGAACAGCATCGCGCCACGCTTGAGGCCGCCGGCCACCGCCTGGATCCAGTACGGCAGCTGCGGCAGCAGCTCGGACCGGTAACCGTCGGCGAAGGGCTTTTCGCGGTAGGCCTCCACGTGCCGCACGGCCGCACCGAGCAGCGCGTCGGCTGGCTGCGCACCGCGCACGAACGCGCCCTGCGCGTCCAGCTCCACGGTTTCCTCGTAAATCATGCCGTCCTTGGCCAGGAAGCGCGGCGTGGGCAGCGCATCGATCACCTCGTTGGCGAACACCATGCCGTCCCAGTCGTCGTCGAACGGCCCGTCCAGCCATTCCACCAGCGCGAACAGCGGCGGTACCAGCGCCTTTTCCAGGCGTTCGCGCTGGCGCTCGCGCAGGTCCGCGCTGGGCTCCAGGATCGCGTAGCGGTCCGGCAGCGCATCCAGCTCCAGCATGCGCTTGAGCAGGATCTCGGCGAACGCGCCGCTGCCGCCGCCCAGTTCCAGGAACCGCGCCTGCGGGCCGAGCTGCTGCATCACCGGCGCGACCGCGTTGGCCACGGTGGCGGCGAACAACGAGCCGATTTCCGGCGAGGTGGTGAAATCGCCGGCGCTGCCGAACTTGCTGGCGCCGGCGCTGTAGTAGCCCCACCCGGGGGCGTACAGGCTCAGCTCCATGAAGCGCGCGAACGGCATGGCACCGCCATTGGCGAGGATTTCCTCACGCAGGGCGGCGGCCAGCGTCTCGCTGTGGGCCAGGGCGTCGGACTCGGGAAGGGGCAGTGGGGAATGCATGGCGCGGGCGATTGCGGTGACAATGCACAGCATAGCCGAGCAGGGAGTTACCCCCGATGACCGACACCGCGCCCGTGGCGCTGATCACCGGCAGTGCGCGCCGGATCGGCGCGGCCATCGCCCGCCAGTTCCATGCCTGCGGCTGGTCGGTGGTGCTGCACGCCCATACCTCCACCGCCGAGCTGCAGCAGATGGCCTTCGACCTGGACATGCTGCGCCCCGGCAGCGTGCTGGCCCTGCAGGCCGACCTGCGCGATGCCGACGCCCTGCCCGACCTGGTCGAGCAGACCGTGGCGCAGTTCGGGCGGCTCGACGCGCTGGTCAACAACGCCTCCAACTTCTACCCCACCCTGCTCGGCCAGATCACCGCCGAGCACTGGGACGACCTGTTCGCGGTCAACGCGCGCGCGCCGCTGCTGCTGGCCCAGGCCGCCGCGCCGCAGCTGCGCCGCCACCAGGGCAGCATCGTCAACCTGACCGATCTGCACGGTACCCAGCCGATGCGCGACCATCCGGTCTACAGCGCGGCCAAGGCGGCACTGGAAATGGTCACCCGGTCACTGGCGCTGGAACTGGCCCCCAAGGTCCGGGTCAACGCGGTGGCGCCCGGCGCGATCCTCTGGCCCGAGCAGGGCAAGGACGATTTCGCGCAGCAGGCGCTGCTGGCCCGCACGCCACTGGCCCGCACCGGCACCGTGGAGGAGATCGCCGAAGCCGTGTACTGGCTGGTCAGCGACGCCCCGTTCATCACCGGCCACACCCTGCGTGTGGATGGCGGCCGCCAGCTCACCTGACATGGGTGCCGGTCAGCGGCCGGCCCTACAGCGCCACTTCCTCGAAGCGGTCGTGGTGCTGCCCATGTGCCCGCCACAGCGTCGCCAGGTCCAGCCCGCTGACCGGGTCGATGAAGTCCGGGGCGATGTCGGCCAGCGGCTTGAGCACGAACGCGTGCTTGAGCTCGGGGCGCGGAATGCGCAGGTGGCCGGGCCCTTCCACGATCAGGTCGCCATAGAACACCACGTCGATGTCCAGGGTCCGGTCGCTGAAACGGGGGCCGCTGCGATCACGCCCGTGGGCGTCTTCCAGCGCGTGCAGCCAGGCATCCAGCGCGTCCAGCGGCAGGTCGGTCTCGATCACCACCGCGTTGTTGAGGAATGCCGGACCGTCGAAGCCGACGGCCGCCGTCCGGTAGGCCGGGGAGACGCGGATGTCGCCGAAGCGCGCGCGCAGGGCCTCCACCGCGGCGTGAAGATGCTGTTGCGGCTGCAGGTTGCTGCCCAGGCTCAGGAGCGCAGTGGTCATGGTATTCAGCGTGCGTGGGGCGAATCCACATGGTGCCGTCACGGCCACCGCATAGAATCGGGGTGCACATCATAGGACACCGACATGACCTATTGCGTCGGCATCGAGGTGAACGAAGGCCTGGTCTTCGCCGCCGATACCCGCACCAACGCCTCGCTGGATGATGTCCGCGTCCACCGCAAGCTGCATGAGTTCGAGTTTCCGGGCGAAGCGGCCCTGGTGATCATGGCCGCCGGCAACCTGGCCACCACCCAGCTGCTGATCTCGCGGCTGCGCCGGGACGTGGAGGAGCAGCGCGCGGAAAACCTGCGGGCGTACCGGCACCTGTTCGAGGTCGCCGAGTATGTTGGCCGCGTGCTGGTCGACAGCCAGGTCAATGCCACCTCGCAGGACGCCGGCCACGATGGCATCGTCACCCACGCCACCCTGATCCTGGGCGGACAGATCGCCGGCGAGCACCCGGGCCTGTACATGATCTACCCGCTGGGCAACGCCATCGCGGCCTCGCCGGAAACCCCGTTCCTGCAGATCGGCGAGTCCAAGTACGGCAAGCCGATTCTGGACCGCATCCTGCGCCCGCAGACCCGCCTGGAAGACGCGGCGCGCACCGCGATCGTGTCGCTGGATTCGACCATCCGCTCAAACCTGTCGGTGGGCCTGCCGATGGACCTGGTACTGATCCGCGACGGCGACCTGCGCATCAGCCAGCGCATGCGGCTGGCCGGCGATTCGCCGTTGTATGCCGAAATCCACGGCAGCTGGTCGCACAAACTCGAGCAGGCCGTTGCCAGCCTGCCGGCGTTTCCCTGGGAACACTGATGCAGGTACCGGCCGCTGGCCGGTATGCCCTTGCAGACGCCCTTACGCCGTCTCCAGCGCCTCGGCCACCGAGCGGAACACCTGCTGCATTTCCAGCGGCTTGCGCAGCACGTGCACGTTGATGGCCGGCGGGAACACCGCCAGCGGCACGGTCACGTCGGCTTCTTCCAGCACCAGCGCCGGCCCTCGATAGCCAAGCGACGCCATCTCGCCGAGCAGATGGCTGGCCGAGAGCAGCTTGGAGCCGGCATCGGCGATCACCAGCGCCGGCATCGCCTCCTGCTGCATCCAGCGCAGCGCGGCCGCACCGTCGGAGGCCAACTGCAGGTGGTAGCCCTGGCTGGACAATGCGTTGCCGAGCAGGGACAGGCGCGTGGCCTCGCCGTCCACCACCAGAATCGACTGGCCGGCACCGGCGGCGATCGGCCCGTCGATGGCCTCGTGGGGGGCCGCCAGCTCCTGCATCGGCAGCAGCAGGTCGAAGCGGGTACCCACGCCGGGGACGCTGTCCACATGGATGCTGCCGTGCGCGCCTTCGACGATGCGCTTGCACGAAATCAGGCCCAGACCGGTGCCGTTGGCCTTGGTGGTGAAGAACGGATTGAACAGGTGCGACAGGGTGTCGGCGTCCATACCGGTGCCTTCGTCGGTCACCGAGATGCGCAGCCAGTCCTCGCCCTTCCCGTCCAGGTCCGCTGCCGCGCGCAGGGTCAGGCGTCCGCCGCCGGGCATGGCCTGGATCGCGTTCAACGACAGGTTCAACAGCACCTGCTGCAGTTCGGTGTAGTTGGCATCCACCGCCAGGCCTTCCTCGGCCACGTCCAGCTGCAGGGTCACCTTGTCGGGGAGGTTGCTGCGCAGCAGCAGCTCGACCGCCTCGAACAGATGGGCGATGCAGATGTGCTCGCTCGGCTTGCGCGAGCCACGTACGAAGGAGAGCATCGACTCGGCCATCTCGTGGCCGCGCCGGCCGCACTCGGCGATCACGTCGGCCAGGTGGTGCAGCTGCGGGTCCTCGGTGCGGGCCTTGAGCAGGTCCGGCATGATCAGCAGCGGCTGCAGGATGTTGCGCAGGTCGTGGCTCAGCCCGGCCGCCAGCAGCGACAGGCTTTCCAGCCGCTGGGCGCGCATCAGCTCGGCTTCCACGCGCTGGCGTTCGATGCCGCTGCGCGCCTCGCGCACGGCGCGGGCCACCGCCGACGGCAGTCGCGCCGGATGGTGCTTGATGATGTAGTCGTTGGCGCCCTGGTGCAGGGCCGCCACCGCGTTTTCCTCACCCATCGTGCCGGACACGAAGATGAACGGTACATCCGGGCAGGTGGCGCGCACGATCTGCAGGGCCTCGTTGCCGGAGAAGCCGGGCATGCTCAGGTCCGAGAGCACGATGTCCGGCAGGAAGCGCTCCAGCGCCTCGCGCAGTTCATCGGCGCTCTCGACCCGCTCGAAACTGGCCTCAAGGCCGGCATCGAGCATCTGCTCGCACATCAGTTCAGCGTCTTCCGGCGAGTCTTCGATCAGCAGGACACGCAGTGCACCCAACGCAGGGCCGGTCAGCGGCATGGGATTACTCGAGTTCCGGAGCCTGGTTGATGACGGCCCAGAACTTGCCCAGGGTCTGCACTGCGCCGAAGAACTGATCCACGTCCACCGGCTTGACGACGTAGGCGTTCACGCCCATGTCCCAGCTGCGGGCCAGATCGCTCTCCTCGCGCGAGGAGGACAGGATCACCACCGGCAGGCGCTTGAGCTCGTCGGTGCTGCGGATTTCGCGCAGCACTTCCAGGCCGTCCATGCGCGGCATCTTGATGTCCAGCAGCAGCACCGCCGGCAGACCTTCCTCGCGGTTGGCGAAGGCGCCACGACGCAGCAGGTAGTCCATCGCTTCGACGCCGTCTTCGACGTGCACGATCGGATTGGCCAGGCGGGCTTCTTTCAGCGCGTCGACCGCCATCTCGGCGTCGGCGGGGCTGTCCTCGGCAAGGAGGATGGTACGGAGTGCGGTCATGCGGCAGAGCCCTTGTTGATTGCGTCGAGTGCAGGAGGAAGGAGGAAGTGGAACGTGGCGCCCTGGTCGACCACCGACTCGGCCCAGATGCGGCCACCGTGCCGGGTCAGCACGCGGCGCACGCTGGCCAGGCCGATGCCCGTACCTGGGTAGTCGCTGGCCTTGTGGAGCCGCTGGAACACGCCAAACAGCTTGCCGGCGTAGGCCATGTCGAAGCCGGCGCCGTTGTCGCGTACCGAGAACAGGTGGCTGCCATCGGGCTGCAGCTTGTAGTCGATCTCGATCCGCGCCGGATCCCGGGTGGAAGAATACTTGATTGCGTTGCCCAACAGGTTCAGCCAGACCTGCCGCATCATGTTCTCGTCGGACACGATGATCGGCAGCGGGGCGATCGACCACTCAACCTGCCGCTGGACACCGCTGGCCTCGGCTTCGCTCTGCAGGTTGGCGTCCAGCATCGAGCGGGTGTCGGCGACCAGCGACTGCATGTCCACCGCCTGCAGGCGCATCGCCGCCCGACCCAGGCGCGAGTAGACCAGCAGGTCGTCGATCAGCGCGGCCATGCGCCGCGCCGAGTTGGAAATCACCCCGAGGTAATGCTGGGTCTTCTCGTCGGCCTCCTCGCCCAGGTGGCGGGTGAGCTTGTCCGAGAAGCCGGCGACATGCCGCAACGGCGCGCGCAGATCATGCGAGACCGAATAGCTGAATGCTTCCAGTTCGCGATTGACCTCCGACACCTGCTCGACCTTGCCTTCCAGCTGGCGGTTCAGTTCCTCCACGCGCTGCTGTACCGCACGCTGCACGGTGACATCGCTGACGGTCATCAGGACGACTTCGTCGTCCTTGTCCGGCAGCGGCATGCGCCGCGCGTTGATCAGCATCGTGCGCGACACGTCGTCCGCCGTGCGCTGCTCGTGTTCGTAGTCCCACAGTTCGCGGCCACGCACCAGCACATCGGTCAGGCGCTGGCGCACCACCGCGTCCTTCCAGGCGCCATCGCCGACGGTGTCCAGCGCCATGCCGTCGGGCGAATCGGCCTCATCCAGACCGTACAGCTCGGCAAAGGCCGGGTTGTGCATCTGCACGCGCAGCTGGCGATCCAGCAGCACGATGGGTTCGCGCACCGTATGCAGCACCGAGGCCGCGCGTGCGGCCGAGCGCAGCGACTGCCGTTCGGCATTGAGGCGGTGGCCGATCTGCCGGTGCAGCAGCCACAGCACCAGGCAAAGCAGCAGCAGCTGCACGATCAGCGCGCTCCACGAGATAATGTCGCTCTGCCGCTGTTGCTTGACGAGGTTCGCGGTCCGCTGGGCGAGCAGATTCTCCTCGTGCTTCTGCAGGTCTTCGACCAGGTTGCGGATCGGGTAGCGGGTGGTCATGTCCTGAACCAGCTGGCGCTGGTCGGAGGTCGGCGAGGAGCGCGCCAACTGTTTGGCCAGCTCCATGCGCCGTTCCAGCATGGACTCGATGCGGCCGATGCGCACCAGCTGGTCGGGGTTGTCCTGGGTCAGCATCGCCAACTTGGACAACCGGGTGGGGATGTCGTTGGTCTGGGCCATGCGCTCGCGCAGCCCGGGCGCGTCGATGCCCTTGGACATCGTCAGCGCGGCCGATTCCACGTCGCGGACGTCGGCCTGCAGCTGGTACAGCGCAACGCCCACCTGCTGGGTATGACTCACCCACTCCATCGCATTGGCGTTTTCCTGTTGCAGCTTGCGCTGCGTCAGCCACGGCACCACGATGATGGCGATCGCCGCCAGTCCCAGTGCTGGCAAGCGCCAGCGATCCCAGATTTCATCACTGAAAACCAGTGCCATAGTCCCTCGTCAGCTCACTGTGCCGTGACTGGCCATGCGCACCCGCGGCAGGCCGTCAAGCGCGCCACACCTGCGGTGGCGGAATGGCCAATATACCGCAGCCCATGTGTGAATACGGTGGTGGACCGGGCTGATGAACGCATAAAAAAGGGCGCGCCGGATGGCGCGCCCCCTCGGGTGCGGGGATGTACCGGCCAATCAGCGGGCAGCGGCCACCTTCAGTGCGCTGGCATCGACGCGCTTGACGCCTTTGATGCCCTGGGTCACGCGGACGGCCTTGTCATGCTCGGCCTGGCTGGCCACGGTGCCACTGAGGGTGACAACACCGTTGACGGTCTCCACCTTCACTTCGGTGCCGGGGACGTTCTTGCTGGTCAGCAGGTCGGCCTTGACCTTGGTGGTGATCCAGCTGTCGGTCACCGGTTCGGCGGAGTCATGGGTGTCGGCATGGGTCATCGCCGCCGCGTCGGTGCTCTTGGGCGGGGTCTTGGCCATGACCGAGGACGTGCCCAGCACCATACCGAAGGCCAGCGAAGCAGCAAGCAGATTACGGGTAGTAAGGGTCATCTCGGATGTCTCCTGCGGGTTGGTGGGCCCAGTGTCGATGCAGCGCCGTGTGCAGCACGTCGCCGCGGCATAACGCTGCTGTGAACCGCTCAGCTTCCTGCACCGCCGTTCAGATTTCCGTGCATCATGCGCAGCCGGTACGCTCTGCATTCCCCCTGCTTCGTGGAGTGCGACATGGCCACCGCGTTGAATATCGGGCTGATCGGCTACGGACTGGCCGGATGTGTGTTCCATGCGCCGTTGATCCGGCACACGCCCGGCCTGGTGCTGCACGGCATTGCCAGTTCGCGGCGCGACCAACTGCTGCGCGAGTTCACCGACGTGCGCATCTGCGCCGATCCGCAGCAGCTGTTCGATGATCCCGCGGTGGATGGCGTGGTGATCGCCACGCCGAACGATACCCACGCGCCGCTGGCCCATGCCGCGCTGGCCGCAGGCAAGCATGTACTGGTGGACAAGCCGTTCGCGCTGTCGGTGGCCGAGGCCGACGCCCTCCTGCAGGCGGGGCTCGCCGCCGAGCGCGTCATCACCGTATTCCACAACCGCCGCTACGACGCCGATTTCCTGACCCTGCGCCAGCAGGTGGCCGAAGGCTGTCTGGGCGAGATCGCCGAGTGCCACTCGCATTTCGACCGATACCGGCCGCAGGTACGCGACCGCTGGCGCGAAGGCGACGGCCCCGGTGCCGGGTTGTGGATGGACCTGGGCCCGCACCTGCTCGACCAGATGCTGCAGCTGTTCGGCTGGCCGCAGGCGATCAGCGTGGATCTGCTGGCGCAGCGCGCGCACGCGCGCAGCGACGACTACGTCCATGCCGTGCTGCATTACCCGCGACACCGCGCGATTCTGCACGCCGGCTCGCTGGTGGCCGCCGGCACGCCGCGCTTTGCCGTGCATGGCAGCGCCGGCAGCTGGGTCAAGGAAGGGCGCGATGTGCAGGAAGACCAGTTGCGCCGCGGCATCGCGCCCGGTGCCCCGGGCTGGGGCATCGACCCGGTGCATGGACACCGGGTGGTGGTCGATGCCGAAGGGCACGCGCACCGCAGCAGCGTGGACAACCTGCCGGGCGACTACCGCGCCTGCTACGCCGCCTTCCGCGACGCGATGCTGGGCCAGGGCGAACCGCCGGTCACCGCCGCGCAGGTGATGCAGGTGATGCGCCTGCTCGATGCCGGCCAGCGCAGCGCCGCGCACGGCGCGCGCATCGCCCTGGAGTGAACCGCCGGCTCACCCCTTCGGGTGGATGGCGTGGCCACCGAACTCGTTGCGCATCGCCGCCAGCAGGCGGTCGCTGAAGGAGTTCTTGTCACGCGAACGCAGGCGCTCCAGCAGCGACAGCGTGATCACCGGCGCCGGCACGTCCAGGTCGATCGCCTCGGCCACGGTCCAGCGGCCTTCACCGGAGTCCTCCACGTACGGCGCGATGCCGTCCAGCTGCGGGTTGCGGCCCAAGGCATCGGCGCTCAGGTCGAGCAGCCAGGAGCGCACCACGCTGCCGTGCTGCCAGGCCCTGGCGACCTCGGCCAGATCCAGGTTGAACTCGGACTTGTGCTGCATCAGCGCGAAGCCTTCGGCGTAGGCCTGCATCATGCCGTACTCGATGCCGTTGTGGACCATCTTGCAGAAGTGGCCGGCACCGCTGGGACCCACATGCGCCCAGCCGCGGTCGGCCGCCGGCGCGAGCGTGCGGAAGATCGCGCCGACGCGCTCCACGGCCGCCGCATCGCCGCCGATCATCAGGCTGTAGCCCTCCTGCAGGCCCCACACCCCCCCGCTGGTCCCGCAGTCCAGGTAGGTCACACCGTCGGCCAGCGGCTGCGTGGCGCGGCGCATGGAATCCTTGTAGTACGAATTGCCGCCGTCGATGACTACATCGCCCTCGGCCAGATGCGGGGCGAGCGACGCCAGCGTCTGGTCCACCACCTCGCCGGCCGGCACCATCAGCCACACCACGCGCGGCACCGGCAAGGCGGCCAGCGCATCGGCGACCGCCGCGGTGACCTCGATCCCGCGTGCGGCCGCGCTGGCACGCGCGCCTTCACCGGGGTCCACGCCGATCACGCGGTGCCCACCGCGCTGCAGCCGTTCGGCCATGTTGGCGCCCATGCGCCCCAGTCCAATCATTGCAATGTCCATCGATCACCTTTGCTCAGCTTGCGAATTCGTGTGGGGAGCCGGCACCCCGGCCGCGCACTGCCGCAGGCGTGCGTCGATCCAGCGCCGGTACAGCGTGGTATGCAGGTTGTGCAGCCCCAGCTCGATCGCGAACGGTGTGCGCGGATTGCGGTCGAGCAGGCGGGCCACGTGATACCCGATGGGACGTATACCGCGTGGGTGCACATAAATCAGGAACTCCCGGTAGAACGGATCGTCCAGCAGGGCGTCCAGTTCAGCCAGCAGCGCCCGCTTCTCCTCCGGCACCTCCCGCCGCGCGATCGGGTCACGCTCGATCAGCAGCCGCTCGAAGCGGCGTGGGCCAGGACCGGGCAACTGCGTGGCCAGCGTCCAGATGCGTCGGTTGACCGCGTCGTAGTGGGCAAAGCCGCCGTGCGTGCGCAGCGCGCGCGCCGCCGCATCGCCGACGTCCACCACCATGAAGTTCTCGGCCTGGTTGTTGATGTCGTCCAGATACTGGCGGTCGAACACGTGTTCGATGAATCCCGGTGCGCCAACGAATGCCTGCCGCCCGCGCTGCGCGGTCCGTCGCGCCTTGCCGTCGGCGAAGAACCGGCCGGCATGCCGGCCCAGCAGGATGCTGTCGGTCTGGTGCAGGGTCAGGAAGGTCCCGATCGACAGCTCACCCGGAGCGAACTCCGCATCGAAGGCGGCATCGCCGTACAGCTCGCGCTGGGTCGCCAATTGGGCAACCTGGCGCCCTACCCCGCATTCGGCGCGTACGCGGCCGGTGTAGAACGCGTCCAGCGCCGCGCTGTTGCCGGCCGCCGGCTGGTAGCCGCGGCCGAAGCTGCGGAAACCCGCCCATCCCTGCGCCTGCGCGCCACGCGCGCCGAAGCCGATCCAGCCGAGCTGCAGCGCGGAAAAGCGGAAGCCGTCGTTCGCCTCCAGGCGGGTGGCGGCACGTCTCGCGGCCTGGCCCAGCGGAAACGCATAGGCGCAGACCGTGGCCGGGTCCTCGAACAGGTCCTGCAGCACGCTGTCACGCTGGGCCTCGCTCCAGCGCGCGGGGATCTGCACGCGCAGGTCGCCGGCGGCCTGCGCCTGGGCGAGGTCGGCGCGCTCGCAGACCGGGCCACCGTACACGACGGGCTCGGCAATGTCGGCCACGTCGATGCGCCACCCCAGTTCGGTCAGCAGCGCCTGCGCGCACCCGCCAGACTGGCCCGAGGCCAAGGACGGCCCGAGCAGACCTCCCAGCAGCAGGGCCCGCAGCAGCGCGCACCTGGGCATCCGCACGTTCATCCGATGCGCCCGCTCAGCCCGCGTCCGCCGGACTCTCCGCTGCCGGCACCGGCGATGGCGCCGGTTCGGGGGTGGGGGGCGCCGCAGGGCGCGGTGCCGGCACCGGCTCGACCGGGGCCGGCGGGGGCGCGGCCGCTGCCGCAGGCAGGTACTCCTGCAGGCGGTCGAAGAAGCGCTTGTAGAAATCGGCGTCCTGCACGGTGCTGCTGGCCACCTTCACCAGCGAGTCGTCGTTGCTGCCGAACGGCAGCGACACCGAGCCGATGGCGCCGACGCCGACGCTCGCCGAGGTCGGGCTCTTTTTCAGCGCATAACGGTCCTGCACCGCGCTGACGAATACCAGCGCCTGGTCGTCGCGCGGCGCACAGGAAATGCGCAGCACCAGCTGCTCGTGTTCGTCTTCGCGCGGCTGGAAGTTCTTGTTGCCTTCCACGGCATCGCTGCCGGCGCGGGCAATGGCATAGCCCTGGCTCAGCAGCGTGCGCCGCGCCGCCTCACAGGCATGCGCCGCATCACCGGGTACGCTGCGCGAATAGGTATCCCCGGAATCGAAGGATTCGCGGAGCAGCGTGCTGTCGGCGGCGCGACCACCGCAGGCGGTCAGGACGGACGCGGCCAGCAGGCCGGCCGGAAGTGCGTGGTACAGCCGCATGGACGCTCCTGCAGGATCAGACCCGCCCAGCATAGTCCTGCCCGCGTAAGCGCCAGGTTTACACGGCACGCATCCCGTTCCCCGCGTTGCGCCCCCATTCACCGGCGCAGCCCGCAGTGGAGCCGACCGTTGGTCGGCTCGCGCGCGGTGTGTCTGTGACGGGACGGAGAGCAGCCGGCCACCGCCGGGCGCTCCCCTTCGTCGTCAATCGGCCCAGCGGCCCACGGCCGTGGACTGCGGCAGCACCTGCGCCGACAGCGGGCGGTCGGCTTCCAGCAGGTTCACCGCGTCGGCGAGGATCGAGGCCGATTCGCGCAGCAGCGGGTCCGGACGCTTCTCGGCAGCCTTCTCGCGCGCGGCATCCTTGACGATGTCGCGCTCGTTGCCGGTCAGACCGTCATCGTTGCTGTCGTCGGCCAGCGGGTCCAGATCCAGGCCCAGTTCCTTGCGGATGGCCTGGCGCTGCTTGCGCTGGGCGTCCTGCTTCTCGCGTTCGGCACGGCGCTCGCCTTCATTGAGCGACACGTACTTCTTGGCCGCCTCGGCGCGGAACTGTGCCACGTCTTCATTCCACCACTGGAATTCCTTGTCGGCGGCGATGCGCGCGGCATGGCGGGTTTCCAGCTTGGGCAGCAGCGGGCCGAAATTGCCGTACTGGGTGTGCGGCACGGCGGCGATGCGGGTCCACGGCAGGGCGTTGTCGTAGGTGCTCTCGCCGTACTCGCTGGCATCCACGCTGGCCGGGAAGGCCAGATCCGGGACCACGCCCTTGTGCTGGGTGCTGCTGCCGCTGACGCGGAAGAACTGCGCGATGGTCAGCTTGACCTGGCCGAAGCGCTGGGTTTCTCCGCTCGGCCAGCGGTCCAGGTCCACGATGTTCTGCACCGTGCCCTTGCCGAAGGTGGTTTCACCGATCACCAGGCCACGCCCATAGTCCTGGATGGCGCCGGCGAAGATCTCCGAGGCCGAGGCCGACCCGCGGTTGATCAGCACCGCCATCGGACCGTCCCAGGCCACCGCTGCGCTGCGGTCGCTGTTGACGGTGACGCGGCCACCGGATTCGCGTACCTGCACCACCGGGCCCTGTTCGATGAACAGGCCGGTCAGTTCGATCGCCTCGTCCAGCGAACCGCCACCGTTGTTGCGCAGGTCCAGCACCACGCCGTCGAGCTTGTCGGCCTTGAAGCCGGCCAGCAGCTTGGCCACGTCGCGGGTCGCCGAGGCATAGTCGGCCGCGTTGCGGCGACGGCCTTCGAAGTCCTGGTAGAAGGTCGGCAGCTTGATCACGCCGACCTTGCGCGCGGGCTCGCCGTCCTTGCCGGGAATGGTCAGGGTCTCGCCCTTGGCGGCCTGTTCGGCCAGGCGCACCTTCTGGCGGGTCAGCACCAGCGTGTGATGCTTGCCGTCCACACCCTCTTCGGCCGGGATGAATTCCAGGCGTACCTGTGTGTCCTTCTTGCCGCGGATCTTGGCCACCACGTCATCGATGCGCCAGCCGATCACATCTTCCAGCGGACCGGACTTGCCCTGGCCGACACCGACGATGCGGTCACCCGGCTTGAGCGTGCCGTTCACCGCAGCCGGACCGCCGGCAATGATCTCGCGGATCACCACCATGTCGTCCTGGCGCTGCAGCTGCGCGCCGATGCCTTCCAGCGACAGCGACATGGCCTGGTTGAAGTTCTCGGCCGTGCGCGGGGTGAAGTAATCGGTGTGCGGATCGACGGCACTGGTGTAGGAATTGAGGAAGAACTGGAACACGTCCTCGCCCTTCAACTCATTGACCGACTTTTCCAGCGTGGCGTAGCGCTTGTCCAGCGTCTTGCGGATCTCGGCGGCGGGCTTGCCGGCCAGCTTCAGGCGCAGCCAGTCGTTCTTGACCGACTTGCGCCACAGCTCGTCCAGTTCGGCATCGCTGGCCGCCCACGGCACGTCCTTGCGGTCGTACTCGAAGCGGTCCTGGGTGCTGAAGTCGAACTCCTGCTTGAGCAGCTTGCGCGCATACGCCACGCGTTCGCCGACGCGCTGCTTGTACACGGCAAACACCTGGAACGCCGGCTCCAGCTCGCCGCCGCGGATCGCCGTGGCGATGTTCGCTTCGAACGGCGCGAAGCGGGTGACGTCGGCCTGGGTGAAGAACTGCTTGCTGCCATCCAGCGCTTCCAGATAGCGCTTGAACACGTCCTTGGAGGTGGCCGTATCCAGTGCCCGCGGCCGATAGGCGTAACGGCTGTCCGACAACAGGCCATAGACCAGCTTGGAGGTGGTCGCCTGGTCGGCGGTGGCCGCCGACGGCAGCGCCGGCGAGTCGGCGTATGCGGCCAGCGCCAGCGGCGCGGTGAGCGCCAGGGCCAACAGGAATGCGGGGGCTTTGAATTTCATGGACGAGCTCGTGGCACCTTGCCAGGGAGAAGACTGCGTGCGGATCAGACCACACGACAGTGCCGAAAGTTGCGAGGTTTGTCATCCACCCGGCGCAACAGGGATTTCCAGCCTAAACCGGGCCCTGTAGCAAATTGTGAATGGCGCGGAGAAGACACATCGGGGCAGGACGCTGACGCGGTCGCGGCCGGTGCGGCCTGCAACGGCGCGCTCTGGACGCCGGGGGCGGCTGCCCCGGATCAGCATCGCTGGCGGCAGGGATGCCGCGATCGAGCCCCCGGGGATGGGGGTCACGGCGTGTCCTGGCCCGGGCCAGCCGTGCCCGGCCGGCCGGATGGCCGCGAGGCGCCGTGGCGTCGGCGGTCAGGCGACGCCGGCGCCCTTGGCCTGCACGTCGGCGTGGTAGGACGAACGCACCATCGGGCCGGACGCCACATGGCTGAAGCCCAGCTCGTAGCCGTAGACCTCCAGCGCCTTGTAGTCCTCCGGCGTCCAGTAGCGCAGCACCGGGTGGTGGTGCGCGGTCGGCTGCAGGTACTGGCCGATCGTGATCATGTCCACGTCGTGGGCACGCAGATCGCGCATCGTCGCGCGCACCTGGTCCAGGTCCTCGCCCAGGCCCAGCATGATGCCGGACTTGGTGGCGATCGACGGATGCTGCGCCTTGAAGTTCTTCAGCAGCGTCAGCGACCACTGGTAATCCGCACCCGGGCGCACGTTGCGATACAGGTCGGGCACCGTTTCGATGTTGTGGTTGAACACATCCGGCGGATTGGTGGCCAGGATATCCAGCGCCCGCTCCATGCGGCCCTTGCCGCGGAAGTCCGGGGTCAGCACCTCGATGCGCGTGTTCGGCGACGTCGCCCGGATCGCCCCGATGCAGTCGGCGAAGTGCTGGGCACCGCCGTCGCGCAGGTCGTCGCGGTCCACGCTGGTCACCACCACGTACTTCAGGCCCATGTCGGCCACGGTCTGCGCCAGGCTGGCCGGCTCGTTGGCATCCGGCGGCTTGGGCCGGCCGTGGGCCACGTCGCAGAACGAGCAGCGGCGTGTGCAGACTTCGCCCAGGATCATGAACGTTGCCGTGCCGTGACTGAAGCACTCGTGGATGTTCGGGCAGCTGGCCTCCTCGCAGACCGTCACCAGACGGTTCTCGCGCAGCTTGGCCTTCAGCGTCTGCACGGCGTTGCCCGACGGAATCCGTACACGGATCCACGACGGCTTGCGCAGCACCGGCGCGTCGGCGAACTGCACCGGCGAGCGGCCGATCTTGTCACCGCCCAGCTGTTTGACCCCGGCCTGCAACGGCGCGGCGGACGGCGTGTCGCCCTGCACGACCTGCAGGGGAATGATGCGAGCGGTGGTTTCAGTCATGGCCTTGGTCGGCGGCGTTCAGGCCGCGTCTATCAGATCGGGCAATTCGGTGGCGGGCTGGAGGTCCAGGCCGAACTGGCGGGCCAGATGGCCCAGCAGTACCGGCGTGACGGCCGCCATGCCGGACGGTCCCCCCAAGTCTAGCACCGAGGTCACCTGCAGCCCTTGATAGCCGCAGGGGTTGATGCGGCGGAACGGCTCCAGGTCCATCGCCACGTTGAAGGACAGCCCGTGGAAGGTGCAGCCACGGCGGACCCGGATGCCCAGCGCGGCCACCTTGGCCCCGCCCACATAGACGCCCGGCGCACCGTCCAGCCGTTCAGCGCCGATATTCCATTCGTCCAGCGTGTCGATGATCGCCTGCTCGATCCGGCAGACGTAGTCACGCACACCGATGCCCAGCCGCCGCAGCTGCAGCAGCGGGTACACCACCAGCTGCCCGGGACCGTGATAGGTCACCTGGCCGCCGCGGTCCACATGCAGCACCGGGATATCGCCGGGGGCCAGCACGTGCTCGTCCTTGCCGGCCTGGCCCAGGGTGAACACCGGGTCGTGCTCGACCACCCAGAGCTCGTCGGGCGTGTCGTCGGTACGGGCATCGGTGAAACGCTGCATTGCATGCCAGACCGGCGCGTAGGGCTGGCGGCCGAGGTCGCGCACCCATGCCGGCTGCGCCGCCCGGGTGCCCGGGGCAGATGCGGTGGAGCAGGCGCCTACAGCGTCCACTTCACTTCCGGGTGATCGCGCAGGGCGGTGTGGGCAGCGTCGTACTGTTCGCGGTTGTCGGCCTTGAACACCAGCCGCACCGACACATACTTGCCGTTGGACGAGTGTTTCCAGCTGACCCGCTCGGTCAGTACTTCAAGACCGGCCAGCTCAAGCAGGCGCGGCAGTTCGCGTTCCAGCTCCTTGCCAGCCGCGCCCATGGCGCTGAGTTCAAACTGGCCGGGGAACTGGAAGCCGTGGTCGGGGTTGTCAGACTTGATCTCCATGCGCCCATTATCGGGTCGCCGGGCACCAAACCCAAGAGGCTGCGTGAAGGTGACGGCCGGTCAGCCGCCACCTCCCTGCCGGATCAACGGGCCAGTTCCATCAGGGTGGAGTTGACCCAGCCCTTGTTGCCCATTTCGTCTTCCACTTCCCACATCGCGCCTTCCTTGACGCCGGTGGGATACAGCAGCATGCCCGGCTCCAGCGAGCGCACGGCCGCACCGGTGCCCTTGGCATTGGCCAGCAGGCGGCCCGGCTTGAGCATGGTCACGGCCTGGCTGACATTGGACGCGGCCGGGTTGCCGGACAGGCCGCCGAGCTCGGCCACCAGATTGGTGTAGGCCTGCAGATAGGCCAGCGTGATCACCTGGCCGATTTCGGTGTTGGCATAGCCGCCCACGCCCATGCCGCCCAGGCCGCCACCGCCGAACAGGCTGCCGCGAGCCCCCCAGGACAGGTCGGTCTTCTTGGAATTGCCCTCCACCACGGCCACCTGTTCGGAGGACCGCACATCGGTCAGGCTCAAGGTCACATCGGCGGTCTTGCTGCGCAGGTTGAGGCCACTGGCCACCGAACCCGCCTTGCTCCCCACCAGGCCACTGATCAGGCCGCCGATGGCACTGCCGCCGGCATCGCTGTTCTGCGAGATCAGGTCCGGAATCAGCACGTAGTCGGCGGCACGCATCTGACCCTTGCCGACATTGGAGCGGCCGCGCAGCTCACCGTCGGCGGCCAAGGCACGCTCGGCCTGGGAGGCAGCCAGACCCACGCCCCGGTCCACCAGCGTGAAGCACTTGGATTTGCTGACGAACACCTTGATCAGGCGCGACGGTGCCGGCAACTGCTGGCCTGTCCACCAGTTCACCACATCCTCCGGCTCGATCACCGCGATGGTGCCCAGCGGCTTGCTGCATACGGGAATCTCGGCCTGGCCGGCCTTGCTCTGCTCCTGCGCGGAGGCGCGGCTGCCAAAGGCGTCGCGCAGGCCGGCCGACGCCGGCGTGCTGACGGTCATCAGGCCCGCGCCCAACGTGGCGCACGCCAGCAGGTGGGCGAACGAATGCGATTTGATCATGTGTGTCATCCAGCGCTGCCATTGAAGGCCAAGCGCGATCCGTGGGTTGAGAAGGGCCTGCCTGCGCAGACTCGAATCCTTTTGCGGCGTCCCCTGACGCCACGGCGGAGGATATGGCAAAGGCCCTCCAACCACAACGGGAGCTGACTCGCCGGCGTCGGCACGGGAGTCCGCGCCGACGGCGGCGGGCCGCAGAAGCGGCCACGGCCGGAAAACCCTGCGTTTCGCAACAGACCGGTGACGATCGCGTAGTCGATCCGGTCCACCGCTGGCTGTACCGTATGTCCGCAAAAGACGACAGAAAAAGCAGCTTGCCCATGCCCGCACACCCCAAGCGCACCGCCGCAGCACGTACCTTGTCCGGCCTTCTGGCCTCCACCCTCTGCGTTGCCGCCCATGCCGCCCCCACGTGCGGCCCCGACGCGATGCGCGAGCATCCGCCCCAGGTCAATTTCCGCGTCGACAACGATCTGTTCGGCGGCAAGGACCAGGACCAGGGCTATACCAACGGCGCCCAGCTGACCCTGGTCTCGCCGAACCTGGTCGACTACACCGACGACCCCTGCCTGCCGCGCATGGCGCGCTGGGTGAACCAGCACCTCGAATCGCTGCATCCCGGTGAGTTCGAGCAGCAGAACATGATCTTCAGCCTCGCCCAGGGCATCTTTACTCCGACCGATTTCACCCGGAAGGATCTGATCGAAGACGACCGTCCCTATGCCGGTGTGCTGATCGCCAGCTTCGGCTACAACGCCCGCCGCGGCGACCGCCTGCAGACCACCCAGCTCTCGCTGGGCGTGGTCGGGCCGTGGGCGCAGGGCGAACAGGTGCAGAACGCGGTTCACGAGCTGCTCGGCGACGAGAAGTTCCAGGGCTGGGACAACCAGCTGCACAACGAACCGGTCTTCATGCTGACCCACGAGCGCATGCGCCGCTGGCCCGGTGATGCGGGCATGAACGCCGGCGGCTGGGGTTGGGATGCCATCAGCCACTACGGCGGCGCGGTGGGCAACCTCGCCACGCACCTCAACGGCGGTGCCGAAGTGCGCTTCGGCTGGAAGCTCCCCGACGACTTCGGCAGCACCCCGCTGCGCCCGGCCGGCGAGAACACCGCCCCCACCCGCGGCGGCAAGCCCGGCGGCTGGTCCTGGCACCTGTTCGGCACCAGCGATGTGGCCTGGGTGATCCGCGACATCACTCTGGACGGCAATACGTTCCGCAACAGCCACAGCGTGGACAAGCGCCACGTCGTGGGCCAGCTCGGCTACGGTCTGGCGGTCATGCGCGGCCGCTGGAAATTCGCCCTCGCCCGCTATCACAGCACCCGCGAGTTCGACGGCCAGAAGGAAGCGCCGGTGTTTGGCAGCTTCACCATCAGCCGCTCGCTCTGAGGCACGCCACACCAGCCGATGCCGACCGCTGGCCGGCACAAAAAAAGACCGGCATCGGCCGGTCTTTTTTTGCCTGTCGCCGGCGTTCATGCCGCCGGCACACCGGGCAGCCGACCCACGGTCGGCTCTACCGCGTCATTCCGATTCCCACCACATCCAGAAGCTGTCCCACAGGCGCTTGAAGAAGCCGGCCTCTTCCACTGCCGCCACGGCGACCAGCGGGGCCTGCGCGACCACCTTGCCGTCCAGCATCACCTTCAGCGTGCCGATCTGCTGGCCCGCGGTGAACGGCGCCTCCAGCGTCTTGGGCACGTCAATGCTCGGCTTCAGGTCGTTGTAACGGCCGCGCGGCACGCTCACCAGCAGCGGCTGCGCCACGCCCAGCTGCACGTTGTCGGCCTTGCCCTTCCACACCTTGTGCTCGGCCACGACCTTGCCGGGCTCGTACATGCGGTGCGTTTCGAAGAAGCGGAAGCCCCAGTTCAACAGCGCCAGGCTGTCGTCGGCGCGCTGCTTCTCCGAGCTGCCGCCCAGCACCACGGCGATCAGACGCTGGTCGCCACGCTGCGCCGAACTCATCAGGCAGTAACCCGCTTCGGAGGTGTGGCCGGTCTTGATCCCGTCCACGCTCTGGTCGCGCCACAGCAGCAGGTTGCGGTTGGGCTGGGTGATGTTGCCGACGGTGAATTCCTTCACCTTGTTGTAGGCGTAGGTCTCCGGGTAGTCGCGCACCATCGCGCGGCCCAGCAGGGCCAGGTCGTAGGCGGTGCTGTGGTGGCCCGGCGCGCTCAGGCCGTGCGCGTTGACGAAGTGCGAGTCCTTCATCCCGATCTTGGCGGCGTAGCTGTTCATCAGCGATGCGAAGGCTTCTTCGCTGCCAGCCACGTGCTCGGCCAGCGCGATCGCGGCATCGTTGCCGGACTGGATCGCCATGCCCTTTTCCATGTCTTCCAGACGCGCGGTCTGGTTGACCGGGAAGCCGCTGTAGCTGCCGTCGGTGCCGGCGCCACCTTCGCGCCAGGCGCGCTCGGTCATCATCACCTGGTCGTCGGGACGGACCTTGCCGTTCTTGACCTCTGCGGCAATGACGTACGAGGTCATCACCTTGGTGATGCTGGCCGGGGCCAACTGCACGTTCGCGTTCTCACCGGCCAGCACCTGCCCGGTGGCGTAATCCATCAGCACCCAGGCCTTGGAAACGCTCGGCACGGGAGCCGGCGGCGTGGCTACCGTCGCCGGGGCGGCCGCAGGTGCGGGCGTCGGCGCCGGGGTCGGCAGGGGAGTCTGGGCGGAAACCAGGCCCACGAACAGGGTCGTGGTCATGGCAACGGCGGCAAAGCGGAATTTCATCGGACAGCAAGCTCCTGGAGGGCGCCAAGGGGAGAGGGAAGGAGAACGGCCATTGTAGGCCCACGGAGCGTTGGCACGCGGTGCAGACCGCATGCCGGCGTGAAGGTCAGTCCTTGACGATCTGCGGCGCCCCGAAGCCCAGACCGGCAATGCGGCCGGCAAGTTCCGAGGCACTGGCATGGTCGGGCGCCGGCACCCGCAGGCGCCACAGCGTGCGACCGCCGCTGACGATGTCGCTGAGGCTGGCCCCGGCGATGCCTGCCGAGGACAGCTGGCCCAGCGCGCGCGTGGCGTTGTCGCGGCTGGCGAAGCTGGCCACCTGCAACAGCACGCTGCCCAGCACCTGCTGTGGCAGGCTGGCGCCGGCGGCCGGACGTGCCGGCGCGGCAGCCACCGGCATCGGTGCCCGGGGCGCGGCGGCGGGCAACGCGGCCACGCTCACCGGCGCACTGTCGGTCGGTGCAGCCTGGGTCGCCGCCGGCTTGCCGGTCGCCACGCGCACGCCGTTGTCGCGCATCCAGGCATCGAAGTTGTCCGCGTTGCCCGGCTTGGCGCTGTCGGCAACGCGGTACCGGTAGGCCTCGGCCCCGGCCTTGGGGGGCGTGCGGGCGGTGGCCGCTGCCGCGGCCGGCAGCTTGCCGACCAGCGCGTCCATCTCGCTCGCCCTGGCCGCCGTGGCGGCCTCGCGGCGCTCACGCCGCGACGGCTTGTCGGCCGACGCCAGCAGGTTGTCCTGGCCCGGACTCAGCGCGCGCACCTCCACATTGCCGGTGCCGCGCTGGGTGATGCCCAGGCGCACGGCGGCGGCATAACTGAGGTCGATCACCCGGCCGTCGTGGAACGGGCCACGGTCGTTGACCCGCACGATCACCGACTCGCCGTTGTCCAGGTTGGTGACCCGCGCGAAGCTCGGCAGCGGCAGCGTCTTGTGCGCGGCGGTGAACGCGTACATGTCGTACACCTCGCGGTTGGAGGTCAGGCGCCCGTGGAACTTGGCACCGTAGTACGACGCGGTCCCCTTCTCGGCATAGCCAGCGGTTCTGTCCATCACCTCGTACTGCTTGCCCAGCACCACGTACGGCGACTTGTTGCCCACCGGCGAGCGCGGCAGGTCGACCACCTCCGGCTCGGGAATGCAGGCCACATTAGGAATATAGGTAGGCGTGCTGTCATTGACGCCGGGCTTGTACAGGCCGCCGGCGCGGTAATCGCCGCGCGTGGACGGGTCCTCGGCGGCGGCCGCGTACGGCGAGCCGTCGGGGCAATGCGCCGGACGCCCGCCCTTGCCCTTGCCCTGCACCACCGTCCCGGCGGGCTTGCTGTCCCCGATGCCGGCGGCCGGTTTCTTCGGCGCACTGCTGCAGGCGGCCAGCGCCAGTATCAACATCCCCGGGATCAGCCATCTGAAGCGTGCGGTTGCGTTCATGCCGGCGGCAGCTCCTGTCCGGCGATGGCCTGGGAAAGCTGGTACACGGCCATCGCATACATTTTCGAGAGGTTGTAACGGGTGATCGCGTAGTAGTTCTGGAAGCCCAGCCAGTACTGCTTGCCAGTGCTGGCTTCCAGCGTGATCGGCGTTGCGGTCAGGCCGGCGGCGACCGGCATGCCGGGCTGGTAGCCACGCTGGGCCAGATCGGACAGGGTCCAGGTGGGGGTCCAGTCGGTGGGATCGAACGGCTCGCGACCGGCCTGCAGGGTGGCCGGTACCGCGACCGGACCGCCGCGCACCCAGCCGCCCTTCCTGACGAAGTAATTGGCGATCGAGGAGAACACGTCGTCGTAGCTGGTGAACAGGTCGCGGCGGCCATCGCCGTTGCCGTCCACCGCGTAGTCCAGGTAGCTGGACGGCATGAACTGGCCCATGCCCATCGCGCCGGCGTAGCTGCCCTTGATCGAGAGAATGTCCAGCTTTTCATCGCGGGTCAGCGCGAACAGACGCGCCAGCTCATCGCGGAAGAACAGCTCGCGGCGCACCTCGCGCTCCAGCTTGGCCGGGTCGCCGCTGCGCGGATACTTGAAGGCCAGCGTGTACAGCGCGTCGAGCACGCGGTAGCTGCCGGTGTTGCGGCCATAGCTGGTTTCCACGCCGATGATCGCCACGATCACCTCGGCCGGCACGCCGGTGCGTTCCTGCACCCGCATCAGTTCGCCGCGGTGTTCGGCGAGGAAGGCCCGGCCGCCGTCGATACGCGCCTGGCTGATGAACATCGGCCGGTACTCGTTCCACGGCTTGACCCGTTCGGCCGGGCGCGACATCGCGGCGATGATCGGATCGCGGATCTGCGCCTGCGCCAGGGTGGCCTCGATGTGCGCGGCAGGAATGCCGTAGCGCGCGGCGGTATCACGGACGAAACGGGCGCGTGCGACCTCGAACGGCACCGGGGTCAGGTCGACCGGTGGCGCCGTGGCAGCCGCCGCTTCCGGCGCGGCTTCGGCCGGTCCCTTGTGCCCGTGGGCGGGCTTGTTCGGGGCATCCGAGGCCTGCGGCGACGGAGCGGGAGAAGGCGGCTGGGTCGCGCAGGCGACCAAACCGAGCGTGAGCATGCAGGCCAGAGTGCGTCGAATCATCGAGGCAGGTTAGCAGGTCATGGATGAATTAAAACCCCTAACACCATGAATCACAACGAATTGCGGCGTCAACTGGATTGCCGGTTCGAGGGTGCCCCATTCATCTGGACCGATGGCGGCCGTAAGGTCTTGCCGGTTGCGTCCCCATCCCCGCAGACGCAACCGGCCAAACCGACCAGGTCGGCACCGGCGCGGCGCGCATCTCCCCAGCGCGCGCCTCGCCCCATGTGCCCATGAGGTCAACTGCTCCCCGCCAAACTCCCCTGCGCATCGCTTGGCTCGACGCGTCGTTGCTGGCGGGCCGCCATTGTGCAGGCCGATTGCGACAAGTCCATTGATCAGGATCAAGTAGCATCGTATCTGTGCGCCACTTCTCACTTTTTGTGGGATTCGTTGACGATGCGTCCACTGGCGTCCCTCGCCATGCGCTGGCCGGTCGCCCGGCATCGCCTGCGCCACGGGTGTCGTCGGCCCGACCAATGCCCAGGTACGCCCGAAAACCGGTGACCTGTCGACAGGCGTGGAACCGCAGGAGAGCGGCCCGGCCAGCGGTGCGGCCGCCAGCAATGCCAGCAGATCGGCGGCGGTGGCGTTGGGGCTGCCGGTTTCGTTGAACCACACTGCGGTGATCGCCTGGTCGCGCAGGCCGCGCGCCCAGGCAACATCGGCTTTCACCCAGCGCACCAGCACGGGCAGGTGGGTGATGCGCAGCGCCGAGACCGCGTACCGGTAGCTGGTGCCCACTTCGAGCTGCAGGTCCGCATCGCTGCGCCCGGCGGTCTCTGCAGGGAAATCGCGCCGGGTTTCTGCCGCCAGCGGCGCCGCGAAGCCGCCCGCGTCGGGCAGGCACAACGCCGCGTACTGCTCAGCGCTCAGCTGCAGCATCGACGGCCTCCTGTGTTCGCTCCAGGTCGGCGCGGCTGACGCGCCAGAACTGGCCCCGCACGGTCACCTGCCATTCCTGTACCGGACCAAGCAGGGTCAGCCGCTGCAGCGTGGTCAGGACATCGCAGTAGCGCAACCATGCGCGGGGATCATAGAAGCGCATCAGGGCCAGGCTGCCATCGGGCAGCGCGATATCCAGCTGCGCCTGCAGATGTTGGAACAGCACCCCGAACGGAACGCTCGCGGTCAGCGTGGTGACGCCGGCCGCACTCTGTCCCAGGCTGTTCATCCAGTGGTGGACAGGACGTTGGATACTCCCTGCCGGCAATACGATCAGCCACGGCGCGGCCGCACTATCCACCAGCGCGAACGCTGCCGGGCTGCTCATGCGCGCGCCAGCAATGGCGAACCGTTGAAGGCGGCCGCCAACAGGCACGGCAGACAGACCGCAGGCTTGTCGAACGGGGCTCCCACTGGCGGTACCGCTGGCGCAGCCGACCTGGACTCGCCCAGGTCGTCCTCCACATACACCAGCGTTTGCCGGGTGGACAGGAGCTGGCATCCGCACGCGATGCGGTGACCGTGCAGCGCCACTGGCTGCCCGTCAATGAGGAGGGTCGGATCGCCTTGAACGATCGGGAAAATCCCATCGTGCAGCGGGCAGGTGGCGCGGTCGCCCACACGTGCGACGGCCAGGCCCTCGATGTCGGTGAACGGGGAACCGGTAATCACCCGTCCGCTGCTGCTGGTCAGGTCACCCATCACCATCCATTGCCTGCGCATCGCCATCCTGGAGGACTTCGTGGTGGCGGAGCCTGCGACAGCCGTTCACCGCGCAGCAACCCGCCACAGGCGTCAGCGCCGGAAAGATTGATACGAGCCGCGGCAACCCGCTGCGTGTGTCCCGGCAACGGCTCATTGCAGGACAGGGCTCTCCAGCCGGATCAGGGCAACAGGGCGTTCGCCAGGCGGACGCGAAAGGTGAAAAACGTCACCACCGTCATTCGTCGTGAAACGTGCACATGACGCCCCCCCTGGCCGTGGCGGGCACAGGAAGCGATGGCGCGGACGCCGTCACGCTCAGCCGTAGCCGCCGTGCACCGGGTTGTAGGTGCGCGCGGCCATCACCAGACCAAAGCCGGCCAGCAGCGATACCGCCGAGGTGCCGCCGTAGCTGATCAGCGGCATCGGTACGCCGACCACGGGCAGCAGGCCGGAGATCATCCCGCCGTTGACCAGCACGTAGACAAAGAACGCCAGGCCGGTGGCACCGGCCAGCAGCCGCGAATAGGAGTCGCGTGACTGGCTGGCGATCCACAGGCAGCGCCCGATCACCACCAGGTAGAGCGCCAGCACGACGGCCACGCCGATCCAGCCGAATTCTTCGCTGAGCACGGAGAAGGCGAAGTCGGTCGTCTGCTCGGGAATGAAGTTCAGGTGCGACTGCGACCCCTGCCCCCAGCCTTTGCCATCGAAGCCCCCCGAGCCGATCGCGATCTTGGACTGGATGATGTTCCAGCCCGCGCCGAGCGCGTCCATCTCCGGGTCCAGGAACATCATGATGCGGTCCTTCTGATACGGCCGCAGCAGCCAGATCCAGGCCACCGGCGCGGCAGCGGCAACGCCGCCGACGGCTACGCCCACCCACCACCACGGCAGCCCGGCCAGCAGCAGCACGAACGCGCCGCTGGCGGCGATCAGCACGCCGGTACCGAAGTCCGGCTGCAGCATCACCAGCCCGGTGGGCACGCCGATGATGACCGCGCTGACCATCACCGTGGAGAAACGCGGCGGCAGCGGCATCTTGTGCAGGTACCAGGCCACCATCATCGGCAGGCTGACCTTGAGCAGTTCGGCCGGCTGCAGGTAGAACAGTTTCAGGTCGAGCCACTGGCGACCGTACTTGCCGGTGCCGAGCACGAACACCGCCAGCAGCGGGATCATCGACACGGCATAGATCAGCGGCGTGGCCGAGCGGATGCGCAGGATCGGCACCCGCGAGATCGCCCACATCGCCGCCAGACCCACCACGAAGCGCGCGCCCTGCGCGAACACCAGCCCATCGCCGCCGGCACTCTTGAGCACCGCCAGGCCGATCAGCATCAGCGCGCCCAAGGCCAGGCACAGCACCCAGTCCAGGGTGCTGACAAAGCGCGCCGCCATGTCGGTGGCCCAGCGCAGGAACACGTTCATCGGCTGCGCTCCGGCGCGGTGGGCGGGGCGGCCGCAGGCGGAAGCGGTGCACCCGGCAGCGGCGTGGGCAGCGGCGCAGGCTCGGGCGCGGCAGGCACCCCCACCTGCACCGGCAGCAGCGCCAGCGCGGCCGCCGCCGCGTCGCCGGCCTGGCGCACGTTGACATCGCCGCCGTCAACGGCGGTGATGCCGATCGCGGTGGTGCCGCGCTCGCTGTCCAGCGGCTCCAGGCCGTCGGGCATCTTGCCGAGCAGCCAGGCGTCGAACAGCTTGCGGGCGATCGGCGCGGCCGCCGAGCCGCCGTAGCCGCCGCCTTCGACCGCGATCGCCAGCGCGATCACCGGGTTTTCCGCCGGCGCGAAGCCGACGAACAGAGAGCGGTGGCGCAGGTGCAGCGGCAGGCTCTTGGGATTGACGGCGGCGGTACCGCGGCGGCTGATCACCTGCGCGGTACCGGTCTTGCCGGCGATGGTGTACGGCGCGCCGGCCGCCGCGCGCGCACCGCTGCCGCCTGGGCGCATGGTGCCCATCATGCCTTCGCGCACTGCCTGCAGGTTGCTGGCGTTGGGGCTGATCGGCTTGGTCGGACCGGCTTCCACGGCGGTCCACTCGGCGTCGAATCCGGCGCGCTCCTGCATCACCAGGTGCGGCGTGCGCAGCTGGCCGTTGCCGATGCCCCCCACCCCATGCACCAGCTGCAGCGGGGTGACCTTCCAGTCGCCCTGTCCGATGCTGACGTTGACCGTGTCGCCCGGGTACCAGCGCTCCTTGCGCGCCTTGTACTTGTTCTGCGGCGACGGCAGGATGCCGCCGATCTCGCCGGTCAGGTCGATACCGGTGGGCGCACCGAAGCCGTAGTAGCCCATGTACTGGTCGAAGCGCTCGATGCCCATGTCCAGCGCCAGCCTGTAGTAGTACGTGTTGACCGACTGGGTGATCGACTTGCGCAGGTCGGTCCAGCCATGCCCGCCACGGTTGGCGTCGCCCCAGCCGCGCGAGGTGCCGGGCAGGTAGAACATGCCGGTGGAGAGGATCTTGTCCTCGGGCTTGCGCACGCCGCTGTCCAGGCCGGCCAAACCGATCAGCGGCTTGATGGTCGAACCCGGCGCCACGCCACCCAGCACCAGACGGTTGAACTGCGGCCGCGAGGGGTTGTCGTTGAGCGCTTTGAAGTCGGCATGGGAGATGCCGTTGACGAACAGGTTGGGGTCGTAGGACGGCAGGCTGACCATCGCCAGGACTTCACCGGTCCGCGGGTCCATTGCCACCGCTGCGCCTTCGAAGTCGCCGAAGGCGGCCACCATCGCGCGCTGCAGATCGGCGTCGATCGACAGTCGCAGGTCGCTGCCGGACTGGGCGGCGACCCGGCCGATGGTGCGGATCGCACGACCCTGCACGTTGGTTTCGACCTGCTCGTAGCCCACCTTGCCGCGCAGCTGCGCCTCGTAATAGCGCTCCAGCCCGGACTTGCCGATGTGGGTCAGCGCGGCGTTGCCCTCGCCCAGCATTTCCAGATCCTTGTCGTCCACGCGGCCGACGTAGCCGATGATGTGCGCGAACAGGTCACCGTAGGGATAGCGCCGGGTCAGGTACGGCTCCAGCTCCACCCCCGGGAACCGCCAGCGGTCCACCGCGAAGCGCGCCATCTCCTCGTCGGTGACACGCAGCTTCAGCGTCACCGGCAGGAAGCTGCGGCGCGCCTTGCGCGACTTGTTGAAGGTCTCGATGTCTTCCGGGCTCAGGTCCAGGATCGTCGCCAGCCCGGCCAGGGTGGCGTCCATGTCCTTGACCTTGTCCGGGGTGATGTCGAGCCGGAACGCAGGCACGTTCTCGGCCAGCAGCCGGCCATTGCGGTCGTAGATCATTCCGCGCCCCGGCACCACCGGACGTGGCTTGATCCGGTTGGCTTCCGAGCGCGTGGCGTAGATGTCGTGGTCGAGCACCTGGAGCTTGAAGTACCAGGCCCCCAGCCCGATCAGGCACACCAGCACGCCGAGGAAGCCCAGCGCGGCGCGGCGCCGGAACTGCTCGGCCTCGGCATGGGGGTTCTTGGCCTGGCGACGCATGTGCATGTCAGCGCCCGCGACGTCCGAAACGCACGGCGTCCAGCAGCACGAACACCAGCGGCCACAGCCCCATGCCCAGCAGCGGCGCCCACCAGTACGACCACGGCAGGGTCGGCTCGCCCACCACGATGTGCACGACCGCGCTGACGATGCGGTCGTTGAACAGCAGCCCGCCGATGGCCAGCATCTGCTGGGACATCGGGAAGAAACGGATCCGCGCGCGGAAGCGCTGCAGGATGAAGGTCAGCATGACCAGGCGCAGCGACTGCTCGCCCAGCACCCCGCCGTACAGCAGGTCGGCCACCACGCCACTGGCGAACGCGATACCCAGGCCGACCCGGTCGGGCGCCTCGATCACCCAGTAGGCGAGCACCAGCGCCAGCCAGTAGGGCCGCAGCGGCTGCAGCAGCGCCGGCAGCGGCAGCAGGCCCAGCAGCAGGGCCAGCACCAGGCTGACCGGCAGCACCCAGGGTTTGTCGCGCAGGCGGCTCATCGCTGTTCCTCCGGCGGCGTTGCGTCCGTTTCGCGGGGCGCGACGGCCGGCGATGCCGGGGCCGGGGCCGGGGCTGGGACAGAGGGCTGCGGTTGCCGGCCAGCGGCCGGCACGGCCGGGGTGGCGGCCGGCGGGGCCGAGGCCGGGAGGGTGGCCGGTGCGGCCGCCGGGCCGCCGGCGGCTTCGGAGAGCGGCAGGTTCGGCGGAACGTGGATGGCAGCACCGGGCCTGAGCAGCAGCACGTCGCGGCCACGGTCGAGCTGGGCGGCCGGTTTGAGTTCGCCGACCAGGAAGGCATGGGTGTCGTCCGGGCGCAGCGCGGTAATGCTGCCCACCGGGAAACCGGCCGGGAACCGACCGCCGAGGCCCGAGGTGACGATCTCGTCGCCTACTTCGACACCGGCGCTGAGCGGGATGTCGCGCAGTTCCAGCGTGTCGCCACGCCCGTAGACGATCAGGCGCACGCCATTGCGCGCGACGGTGACCGGCACGGCGTGGTCAGGGTCGGTCAGCAGCAGCACCGTGGCGCTGTTGCCGGTGGTGGCGATCACCTGTCCCATCAGGCCCCCCGCGTCGATCACCGCCTGGCCCACGTGCACCCCGTCGCGGGTGCCTGCGGCCAGCACCAGGCGCTGGCGCACCGGATCCAGGTCGATGTCCAGAATCGGCGCCAGCTGCACGTCCAGGCCGCTTCGCTCGGCCACGTTCAGCAGCTCGCGCAGCTGGGCGTTGTCCAGCGCGGCGGTCTGCAGGCGGGTCAGGCGCGCATTGGCGATCAGCAGCTGGTTGCGCAGTTCGCGGTTCTCGGCCACCAGTTGGCTGTGGCTGGCCGCGTTGTCCTTGACCTGGGTGCCAAGCCTGCCCGGCAATCCGGCCAGGGCCCACACCGGCTGCACCAGCACATTGGCCTGCGCGCGCAGGCGCGCCAGCCAGCCGGCCTGGTCGTCGAGCACGATCAGGACAATGGCCAGGGCCAGGTAGGCGAGCAGCCGCAGGGGGCTGCTGGCATCACCCTGGCGGGAGGCTACGGGAGGACCGGCATAGGGCGGCACGACAGGCTTCGACTGGAAAAGGTGTTGGGGATGCGACAACGCCCCAGCGCTGCGATGCCCGGCGTGGCGCGCACGCCACCGGCATCACGCCGCAGGGGCGCGTCCTTGGAACAGGGCCGGTACGGCTTACTCCGGCGCAAAGAACTCGTTGCCGTGCATGTCCACCAGCTCCAGCGCACGGCCGCCCCCCCGGGCCACGCAGGTCAGCGGGTCGTCGGCCACCTGCACGTGCAGGCCGGTTTCCTCGGAGATCAGACGGTCCAGGTCGCGCAGCAGGGCGCCACCACCGGTCAGCACGATGCCGCGCTCGGCGACGTCGGCGCACAGTTCCGGCGGGGTCTGCTCCAGCGCCAGCTTGACCGCGCTGACGATGCCCGAGAGCGGCTCGTGCAGGGCTTCGAGCACCTCGTTGGAGCTGATCTTGATCATCTTCGGCACACCCTCGGCGAGGTTGCGCCCGGAGATCTCCATTTCGATCACTTCGGCCTGCGGGTAGGCGCAGCCCAGCTCGACCTTGATGCGCTCGGCGGTGGCTTCACCGATCAGCATGCCGTGGTTGCGGCGCACGTAGTTGGTGATCGACTCGTCGAAACGGTCGCCGCCGATGCGCACCGACGCCGAATAGACGATGCCGTTCAGCGAGATCACGGCCACCTCGGTGGTGCCGCCGCCGATGTCGATGACCATCGAACCGCGCGCCTCGGTCACCGGCATGCCGGCACCGATCGCGGCGGCCATCGGCTCCTCGATCAGGAACACGTCGCGCGCCCCGGCCTCTTCAGCCGATTCCTTGATCGCGCGGCGCTCGACCTGGGTCGAACCGGCCGGGACACAGACCAGCACGCGCGGGCTCGGGCGCAGGAAGCGCGACTTGTGCACTTTCTTGATGAAGTGCTTGAGCATCGCCTCGGTGTAGGTGAAGTCGGCGATGACGCCGTCCTTCATCGGGCGGATGGTGGTGATATGGCCCGGGGTACGGCCCAGCATCTGCTTGGCCTCGGCGCCGACCGCGGCAACCGAACGGGTGCCACCGATGGCGCGGTCCTGGCGCACGGCCACGACCGACGGCTCGTTCAGCACGATCCCCTGCCCACGTACGTAAATGAGGGTGTTGGCCGTGCCCAGGTCGATGGACAGGTCATTGGAGAACATGCCACGCAGTTTCTTGAACATCTGGGAGTTGATCCTGAGGGGTGTCGCGCCCAACGCGGGATGGCGAAAAAATGGGCAGAATTCGAGGCCGACAAGCCTAGCAATCCGCCTGTGCGCGAGCAAGGACAAATCTGGTGCAAAGCCAGCCTTCACGGCCATTCAGCCCAATCCGGACAGCCCGGGTTCTGGCCCTGTGGCGTCTCACCCGTTAACCTTTGCGCCGCAGGGCGCCCGAGGGCGCCGTTTCGTTGCCCGCCCGACGGGCCTCAACACCCTTTCCGCATAGGCCTTAATCGATGTCCGCTTTGATCTGTGGTTCTCTTGCCTTCGACACCATCATGGTGTTCCCGGACCAGTTCAAGAATCACATCCTGCCGGACAAGGTCCACATCCTGAACGTGTCGTTCCTGGTCCCGCGCATGCGCCGCGAGTTCGGCGGCTGCGCCGGCAACATCGCCTACAACCTGCACCTGCTGGGCGGCGAGCCGATCCCGATGGGCACCGTGGGCTCGGACTTCGGCCCCTACCGCGAATATTTCCAAGGCTTGGGCATCGACCTGAGCCGGGTCAAGGTGATCGACGAGCTGTTCACCCCGCAGGCGTTCATCACCACCGACCACGACAACAACCAGATCACCGCCTTCCACCCGGGCGCGATGATGCGGTCCTACGAGAACCACGTGAAGGACGTGCCGGGCGTGACCCTGGGCCTGGTCGGCCCGGACGGCCGCGAAGGCATGATCCAGAACTCGCAGGAATTCTTCGACGGTGGCGTTCCGTTCATCTTCGACCCGGGCCAGGCCATGCCGCTGTTCAACGGCCCGGAACTGCGCACGTTCATCGAGCAGGCCGACTACGTGGTGGTCAACGACTACGAGTCCAACCTGCTGCAGGAGCGCACCGGCTGGGATGAAAAGCAGATCGTGAGCCGGGTCAAGGCCTACATCACCACCCGCGGCCCGAAGGGTGCGGTCATCCACACCCCGGAGAAGACCTACGACATCCCGCCGGCGCACGAGCGCCGCGTGGTCGACCCGACCGGTTGTGGCGACGCCTTCCGCGCCGGCCTGATCTACGGCATCGAGAAGGGCTACGACTGGCTGACCATCGGCCGCATGGGCAACCTGATGGGCGCGCTGAAGGTCGAACACCCGGGCACGCAGAACCAGCGTTTCACCTTCGATGAGTTCAACGAGCAGTTCAAGCAGCAGTTCGGTTACGCCCTGAACGCGTAACGGCAGACGCCGCATCCGCCCGATGGCCGTGCGCTGCGCGGCACCGGGTGGAGCGGCCATCGTACCGACGGCAGCCGGGTAGACCCCGGCTCTACGGGCGTTGCCAGGTTTCCAGTACCTGGCGGCAATCGGCCAGGTGCCAGCAGGCCATGCCTGGCCACGGGTTGTCGGGGGCATTGACCAGCAGGGTGCGGGTGCCCGCCGCGCGACCGCATTCGAGGTCGAAGCGGTAGTCACCCACCATCACCACCTGCGCGGGGTCCACCTGCCACCGCCGCACGAAGTGCAGCAGTCCGGCCGGCGACGGCTTCGGCTCGGCCTCGTCGCGGCCGATGATGTCGTCCACACCGAACGCGTCGCCCAGCCCGATCGCCTGCAGCGTCACCTCGGCCAGCGCGCGCGCATTGCGGGTCAGGATGCCGAGCCGGCAGCCCTGTGACTGCAGCGCACGCACCAGTGCCACCGCGCCCGGGGCGGGCTGCGCGACCTCGGCCAGCGCCCGCTCGTGCTCCAGCAGCCAGGCATGCCGGGCGGTGGCCTGCTCGGCCGGCAGCCCGGCCAGGTGGACCAGTATGTCCTCCTCGATCGGAATGCCCAGCGCGCGCTTGATCCGGTCGAAGTCGTGCATCGCCACGGTCAGAGTGCCGTCCATATCGAACACCCAATGGCGGATCGCCGACAGGGACGCCGCTACCGGCCGCGTGGCATCGCCCACGGTCACTCCCACCATTTGGGCATGCGGGCGGTATCCAGCCCGCCGGTTTCGAACACCGCCGTGCGGGTGCCGCCGGCCTTGACCGGGAACTCGATGCTGATCACCTTGGCCTTGCGCGCCAGCTTCCACAGCGCCTTCTGATCGGTGATGAACATCGCAATGGCCTCGTCGGTCCGCGGGCGCCAGGCCGCCATCGCGATCGGCTTGCCGCCGTCCACGCTGACCTGCACCTTGCATTGCGGGCAGCGGAAGTCGCCGGCCTGCAGCACCAGGTAGGCATGCCGTTCCCACTTGGGGTGGTCGCGGAACACCAGCTGCACCGTCTTGGCGCCGCTGCCGTCCACGTCCACGCGCTCCTTGCTGTAGATCTGCGCCGAGAACTGCGTGCCCTTGCCCACCGGAATCTGGTTGTACTGCCACAGGGCCTGCATGCGGCGCAGCTCGCGCGCGGCCTCGGCCTTGGCCTTCACCTCGGCATAGCCCGGTTCGATCCGTGCCGCCACGTCGGTGTCCTTGTACTGGTCCAGCAGCGATCCGCCGTGGATGCGTGCCCGCTCCCAGTCCTGCGCGGCCACCGCCATGTCGTACTGCTTGGCCACGCCTTCGGCCTTCGCTTCCTGCTGCGCCTTGGCAGCGGCAGCGGCGGCGGCCTGTGCCTTGCGCTCTTCTTCGGGATTGCTGCAGGCAGCCAGGGCCAGCGTGCAGGCCGCGATGAGGATCAGTCGTTTCATTGCAGACGTCCGGTTCGGGAGTTTTCCCCGAGTTTACCGAGGTTGCGCCCACCGCTGCCGAACAAACGAAAACGACGGGTTTCCCCGTCGTTTTCAGGCGTTGCATCGCGTGACGCCGATGGGCCGACCTCGCCGGCCGGCCATCGGGATTACTTGCCTGCCTTGTCCAGCATGTCCTGCACCGAGGCGGTGGTGATCGGGTGGTAGCCCGGCTTGGCCTTCTCGAAGGCGGCCTTGGCCAGCACCAGGCCTTCGGGGGTCTTCACCAGTTCGGCGTAGATCGGCAGGATCAGCTTGCGACGGCCGACGCGCTCGATGAACGCTGCGGCGGCCTCATTGGCCTCGGCATACCCGCTGCGGATCGCCAGCGGGTACCAGCGCATGGCGATTTCGCCATTGGCCGTGCCGGTGAAGTGGTAGGCCTTGTCCAGCGCGGCCAGCTTTTCCACCGGCAGGGTCTTGCCCAGGCCGTCGATGAAGTGGACCCATTCCTGGGTACCCCACTCGCCGGTGATCTGCTGGGTCGGCAGCGTGCCACTGCCATCCCAGGCAATGCGCGCGGTGTCGACGATGGAGAAGTTGCGCGAGCGGGCCTTGGTCGCGAACGACGGGATGCCCGGCTCGTCCAGCCACGCCTTCAGTTCGGCGTCGGTGACGGCGCCCGGCTTCTTCGGCAGCAGGTTCTTCTTCAGGTACGCAACGAACTGGTCCGTGTTCGCACTCTGGAAGGCATGGTCATCGAACCAGCCACGCAGGAACGGATCGAAGGTTTCGCGGCCGAAGCGCTGCTCCAGGAACTGCAGGAACCACGAGCCCTTGACGTAGGCCACGTTGCTCAGCGCTTCGTCCGGATCGCGTTCGGTCAGCGGCGGCAGCGCCAGCGCCTGGTCGGCCGGACTCATGTCCTTGACCTCGGCGAGCAGGTCGTTCTGGTCGATCTCACGCTCCATTTCGGCCATTTCCTGGCCATACAGCGCTTCGGTGATGCGGCCCTGCACGTAGGTGGTGAAACCTTCATTGAGCCAGATGTCCTTCCAGCTCGCATTGGTCACCAGGTTGCCGGACCAGCTGTGCGCCAGCTCATGGGCCACCAGCGACACCAGCGACTTGTCGCCCACGATCACCGTCGGGGTGGCGAAGGTCAGACGCGGGTTCTCCATGCCGCCGAACGGGAACGACGGCGGCAGCACGAGCATGTCGTAGCGGCCCCAACGGTACTCGCCGTACAGCTTCTCGGCGGCACCGATCATCTTCTCGGTGTCCTCGAACTCCTTGACCGCCTTGCCGACCATCGTCGGTTCGGCCCAGACGCCGGAGCGGCCGGAAATCGGCTCGAACACCAGGTCACCGGCGGCGATGGCCAGCAGGTAGGACGGGATCGGCTGCGGCATCTTGAAGGTGTAGTCACCGTCACGCGCGGCCTTGGGATCGTTGTCGGCGCTCATCAGCACCATCACGTCCGGGCGCGACACCACGTGCGCGGTGTAGGTGAAACGCACGCTCGGGGTGTCCTGCAGCGGCACCCACGAACGCGCGTGGATGGCCTGCGACTGGCTGAACATGAAGGGCAGCTGCTTGCCCTCGGTCATCGACGGCTCCAACCACTGCAGGCCCGAGGCGGTCGGCGCGGTGTGGTAGGTGATCTGCACCTTGGCCGGCTGCTCCGGCGCCTCGATGCTCAGCTTGCTGCCGAACACCTTGTCTGCCGGCGCCAGCACGAAGGCCAGCGGCGACGCCTTGCCGTCGGCACCCAGCGCCTCGACCTTTTCCACGGTCAGCTCGCGGGTATCCAGCACCAGCTGCTTGGCCGCCTTGTCTTTCCACTCCAAGGTGTAGGTGGCGGTGCCGCCAATCTGCCTGCTGTCGAAATCCAGCTTCAGATCCAGCGCCAGGTCCTTGATGACGACCTTGTCCGGCTCGGCGTAGGAGCTTTCGTCGTGGCTGCGGTTGTCGGCTTTCACGGCGGTGGCGCTCGGCGTCTGGGCGGCGGGGTCGGCGGTGGGCGCGGCAGGCTCTTTGGAACAGCCGGCGGCGAGCGCGACGGCCAGGGGAATCAGCAGGAACGGAGATCGCATGTACGGGACCGATCGGGGTGAAACCACCAGTTTACCCCCCACCTCCCCTATTCAGTCGCCCTCGCAGAGCAGCCGTGCTCCGCCTGCGCACTTGGCCCGGTACATTGCCGCATCGGCGCGCCGGTACAGCTCGCGCAGATCCTCGCCCGGCCGGTAGGCCGCTCCGCCCGCGCTGGCCCGCAGCGGCATCGCCGCGCCCTCGGCCGCCAGCCCGGCCAGCCACTGCCGCAGCCGTCCGCATGCCGCCTCGTGCTGGCCCTGCACCGCCAGCAGGAACTCGTCGCCGCCCCAGCGGCCGATCCACTCGCCGGGCTGCAACCAGGCCCGCGCCGAGTCCACCAGCCGCACCAGCACCTGGTCGCCGGCCAGGTGGCCGTGCGCATCGTTGATCGGCTTGAGGTTGTCCAGATCGACCACGAACAGCGTCAACGGCTGCCTCCGCGACTGCGCCAACCGCGCCGTATCGGCCAGCGCCTGCTCGCAGCCGCGGCGGTTGAAGGCAAGGGTCAGCGGGTCCAGCAGCACGTTGCGGCGAAGATCGCGCAGGCCGGCATCGACGCCGTGCAGGTTGCGGTTGATGCTGCGCAGGAGGCGACCGATCTCATCGTGGCCCAGGTCGGGCAGGTGCGGCAGGCGCTGCTCGTCGTAGTAGGCCTCCAGCGCGTCCGCTGCCTGGCGCAGCGGCGCCATCAGCCGGTACAGCGCCAGCATCGCCATCGCCGTACCGACCACGGTGGCGCCCAGCACCACCCCCACCACCGGCCACAGGGTGGCGTGCGCGTCGTGGCCGCTGACGGCCATCCACAGCAGCAGCACCAGCAATGGCACGTGTACGCCAACGAACACCACCGCCATCAGCTTGGCGCTGAACGAACGGCGGAACACGCGGGTCAGCCCGCGGTAAAGACGCATGGCAGGCCCTCTCCGACAGCCTGCCCGCAGTGTCGCCGAGCTCCCTCAGCGGGAACCGGAACTGGGTCTCAAACCTTGTAGCCGGAGTGGATCGAGACGATGCCGCCGGTCAGGTTCTTGTAGTGGCAGCGTGCGAAACCCGCCTCGCCCATCATGGTCTTGAGCTGTTCCTGCGGCGGGTGCTTGCGGATGCTCTCGGCCAGGTACTGGTAGCTGTCGCCGTCGCGCGCGAACAGCTGGCCCAGCTTGGGCAGGATCTTGAACGAGTGGAAGTCGTAGATCGGCTTGAACCAGTCGGCGGTGACCTCGGAGAACTCCAGCACCCGCGCCTGACCGCCGACCTTGAGCACGCGGTACATCTCGCGCAGGCCGGCGTCCTTGTCGGTCACGTTGCGCAGCCCGAAGGCGATGGTGACCAGATCGAAGCTGGCATCCGGGAACGGCAGCGCCTCGGCGTTGCACTGGACGTACTGCAGGCCCGACACCAGGCCCCGGTTGGTCAGCCGGTCGCGGCCCACCGAGAGCATGCCGGCGTTGATGTCGCCGAGCACCACTTCACCGTCCTCACCCACGCGCTCCTTGATCAGCGCGGCGATGTCGCCGGTGCCCCCGGCCAGGTCGAGCACCCGGTCGCCCGGTTTCACCTGCGCGGTGGCCACGTAGTAGCGCTTCCAGGCCCGGTGGATGCCCAGGCTCATCAGGTCGTTCATCAGGTCGTAGCTGCGCGCGACCGAGGTGAACACTTCGCCCACCAGCTTCTGCTTGTCCTTGGCGGCGACATCGCGGAAGCCGAAATGGGTGGTACCGGTCTTGTAGGGGGATTCGCTCATGGCCCCGATTATCGCACCGCTGGCCACGCTGCGGCACCCACCGCCTATCATGGCCACTCCTGTTTACCGGACCGACCATGATCACCACCCCCGACTACGCCGCCCTGCTCGAAACCGCCATCGCCGAAGCCCGCCAGGGCCTGGCCGAAGGCGGCATCCCGATCGGCGCGGCCCTGTACCACAACGACGGCCGCCTGCTCGGCTGCGGCCACAACCGACGGGTGCAGGAAGGCGACCCCTCGGTTCACGGCGAAACCGACGCGTTCCGCAAGGCCGGCCGCCAGCGCCGCTACCAGGACACCATCATGGTCACCACCCTGGCCCCCTGCTGGTACTGCAGCGGCCTGGTGCGCCAGTTCAACATCGGCACCGTGGTGGTGGGCGAATCGGTCACCTTCCAGGGCGGCATCGAGTGGCTGCGCGAGAATGGCGTGAAGGTGATCGACATGCAGAGCCAGACCTGCATCGACCTGCTCGGCGGATTCATCTCGGCCCATCCCGAGGTCTGGAACGAAGACATCGGCGAGTAACAGCGTCCGATCCACGGCGCGCTGCGGCATTCGGGCGCGCCCGTGCTCCGTCGGCGCCCCGCCGCGGAACGGCGTTATGAACGCTTCAGTTGCCGGCGGCGGGGCAAACGCGTTGTGCCAGCAGCGTCTGCGCGGCAGAACGCGACACGGTGCGCACATGTGCCGCACCCCCTGAACACGCGGCAGTAACAAATGGGCATCGTTGACCGCCTATGGTGGATGCACAGGGGGCTGCATCGTCGAGGAGACGCCATGAACGCCCGAATATCCCGCACCGCCGCCGTCGAACCGGACATGACACTCGCCTGGGAACAACTGCAGGCGTCCTACACCCGCCACCGCAACTCCGCGCCCTTCTGGAGTGCCTACCAGGCCATCCAGAACGAGCTGATGCTTTCCCACCCCAAGCGCTGCATCGACGTATGCAACCAGCTCGCCACGCTGGCCGAGCGCCTTGGCGTCGTTGCCCACGCGCAACTGCTCGGCAGCGCGTGCCCTGAATCTTTCAGCGATGGCCGCCACACCGGCTCGACATCGCCATGACGTCGCATGCACCCGGTATTACGCACTCTTGACTCCCTCCTTCCATATCGACGCAACCATGTCATCCGCCTCGCTTTCCATCCCCGCCGTGATCGACGTCGACGCCGAAGTCGGCCATTGGCGTCAGCGCCACGCCGACGGCACGCTGGGCTCCGGTTCCTTCGGGCACTACGTACCGTGGATCAAATTCGCCTGCGATTCGTTGATCACCCAGCCCCGGGCCAGCGACGAACAGCGCGACGAATCCTTCCAGACCCACTACGCACTGCAGATCATGCCGCGCCTTAGCGAAGACCAGGCCCGCGACTTCGTCGAGCAGTGCTGGGAACACGTCTACCGTGCAGGTCGCCAGGACCTGGCCTCGCGACCGCGCCTGGGCGCGCGCGCCTGATCCACGTCGCGCGAACACGTCGCGTGCGCTGCACGCCGCCTGCACAGCGCGCCTGGCCATGATGGGGCACCGCAACCACCCTGCCGTGCCGCATGACACTCCGACGCGTGTTCAACCTGGTCGCCAAAAAGGCGGCCTATGCCGCAGGAACGCCGTGGACGTTCCTCGGCGCGCTGGCCATTGTGGTGATCTGGGGCGCCAGCGGCCCGATCTTCAAGTTCAACGACACCTGGCAGCTGGTGATCAACACCGGCACCACGATCATCACCTTCCTGATGGTGTTCCTGATCCAGCACAGCCAGAACGCGGACACCGCCGCGATCCAGATCAAGCTCGATGAGCTGATCCGCGCCAACGCCGAGGCGAACAACGAACTTCTCGATCTGGAAGAACTGGACGAGGAACGGCTGGAAGAGATCCGCCGCGAATACGAGCGCATGGCGCGCGAAGCCGGCGATGCGCTGGAGCGCGTGCGCGCATCCGGCCATCCGATGCGGCGGGACGACGAGGCGGTGTAACCGCCCCGTCGTACCGGCGTGCTCAGCCGCGCTCGTGCCAGCCGCCGCCCAGCACCTTGTACAGCGCCACCTGATTGGACTGCTGCGCCAGCTGCGTGGTGACCAGCGACTGGCGCGCACTGTAGGCGGTGCGGCGCGCATCGAGCAGGGTCAGGAAGCTGTCCAGGCCGGCATCGTAGCGGGCCTGCGACAGCTGCTGCGCCTGATCGGCCGCTGCCACCAGTGCCTGCTGGGACTGCAGCTGCTCGGCCAGGCTGCGGTTCAACGCCAGTCCGTCGGCTGCCTCGCGGAAGCCGGACTGGATGGCCTTTTCATACTGCGCCAACGCGATATCGCGATCGGCAGTGGCCATGCCCAGGTTCGCGCGCAGCTTGCCCCCCTGGAAGATCGGCAGGTTCAGCTTCGGAATGAAGCTCCACACACGCGTACCACTGTCGAACAGGCCGGACAGTTCCGACGAGGCTGAACCGACACTGCCGGTCAGGCTGATCGACGGGAAGAACGCCGCGCGCGCCGCGCCGATGTTGGCATTGGCCGACATCAACGTGTGCTCGGCGGCCATCACATCCGGGCGCCGCAGCAGCACATCACCCGGTACGCCGGCCGGCAGCGGCTGCACGGCCGCGACCTCGGTGATTTCACCCTGCGGCAGCAGTGCCTCGTCGATCGGACCGCCTGCCAGCAGCACCAGCGCATTGCGGTCCTGCGCGACCTGTCCTCCGAAGCGCGCGACATCGGTGCGGGCGGTTTCCACCAGCGTGCGGGTCTGGCTCAGCTCCAGCGCCGAGGCACCGCCCAGACGGTGCCGCGCTTCGGTCAGGCGCAGCGAGTCTTCATAGGTGGCCAGCGTGGCCTGGGCGATGCGTAGCTGCTCGGCATCGGCGCCGAGTGTCAGCCAGGCATTGGCAACCTCGGCCACCAGCGACAACTGCGCGCTGCGGCGGTTGGCCGCCTCGGCGAAATACTGCTGCAGCGCCGCTTGGCTGAGATTGCGCACGCGGCCGAACAGATCCAGCTCGAACTCGACCACGCCCAGATTGGCGCTGAACTGCTCGGTCACCGGCACGTCGCCGCCGCTGCGGGTCATCTGGCCCTGGGCGGCGATCGCCGGCACGCGGTCGGCGCGCTGGATGCGGTACTGCGCACGGGCGCGCTCGACGTTGAGCACGGCCACGCGCAGGTCGCGGTTGTTGTCCAGCGACTGGCCAATCACCGCCTGCAGGCGCGGGTCGACGAAGAAGTCGCGCCAGCCGATATCGGCGACCGGGGTGGCCGACGCATCGGCCACCGTGCTGACGGGCCACTGCGCGGGAATCGCAGGGGCGACCTCGGTGCTCCGTGGTTCAAGGGTGGCACAGCCGGCAAGCGAGAGCGCAACTGCGACGGAGAGAATCAAAGAAGCGTGTTTCATAACGATTTCCCGGGTAGTGCCGGCCGACGGCCGGCGCCAAGCAGAGCATGGATCGAGCGCATCAGGCATCGCCGGTCCTGCGCGTTTTGCGGTTGAACACGCGCTGCACCACCACGAAGAACAGCGGGATGAAGAACACGCCCAGCAGCGTGCCTACCACCATGCCGCCGAGCACGCCGGTACCGATCGCACGCTGCGCGCCGGAACCGGCACCGGAGGCGATCGCCAGCGGCAGCACGCCCAGGCCGAAGGCCAGCGAGGTCATGATGATCGGGCGCAGACGGTCGCGCACGGCATGCATGGTGGCTTCGATCAACCCGGCGCCCTTCTCGAGGTTCTCCTTGGCGAACTCCACGATCAGGATCGCGTTCTTGCTGGTCAGGCCGACGGTGGTCAGCATCGCGACCTGGAAGTAGATGTCGCGTTCCATGCCGCGCATGGTATTGGCCAGCACGGCACCGAGAATGCCCAGCGGCGCCACCAGCAGCACCGAGGTCGGCACGCTCCAGCTCTCGTACAGCGCGGCCAGGCACAGGAACACGATCAGCAGCGACAGCGTGTACAGCAGCGGCGTCTGCGAACCGGCCTGGCGCTCCTGGTAGGACAACGCGGTCCACTCGATCTCGAAGCCCGGCGGCAGGTCCTTGGCGATGCGCTCGATCTCGGCCATTGCATCGCCCGAGGCCACGCCCGGGGCGGGTTCGCCCTGGATCTCCATCGCCGATACGCCGTTGTAGCGTTCCAGGCGCGGCGAACCGTAGTCCCAGCGCTTGGTTGCGAAGGCACTGAACGGCACCATCTCGCCCTTGGCGTTCTTCACCGACCAGACGTTGAAGTCGTCCGGATTCATGCGGAAGTCCGCATCGGACTGCACGTACACGCGCTTGACCCGGCCACGGTCGATGAAGTCGTCGATGTAGCTGCTGCCCCACGCGGTGGCCAGCGTGTTGTTGATCGAGGCCACCGCCAGGCCCAGCGCGTTGGCCTTCTCCACATCCACGTCGATGCGCAGCTGCGGGGTGTCTTCCTGCCCGTTCGGGCGCACGTTGGCCAGCAGCTTGCTCTCACCGGCACCGCCCAGCAGCTGGTTGCGCGCGTTGAGCAGGGCCTCGTGGCCCTGGCCGCTGTTGTCCTTCAGGAAGAAGGTGTAGCCCGAGCCGATGCCCAGCTCCGGCATCGCCGGCGGCGGGAAGGCGAAGATGAAGGCGTCCTTGATCTGGCCCAGCGCGCCCATCGCGCGGCCGGTGATCGGGCCGACGCCCTGGTCGGCATTCCGGTCCTTCCAGTCCTTGAGCTTGATGAAGGCCATGCCCGCGTTCTGGCCCATGCCGGCGAAGCTGAAGCCCTGCACCATGAACACCGATTCGACCGCCTCGGACTCGTTCTTCAGGAAGTGGTCTTCCAGCTTGTACATCGCCTCCAGGGTGCGCTCCTGGGTGGCGCCGACCGGGGTCTGCACCAGCGCCATCAAGATGCCCTGGTCTTCATTGGGCAGGAACGAGCTGGGCAGGCGCGCGAACAGCAGGCCCATCACCACCGCCAGCGCGGCGAAGATGGACATGAAGCGCCACGGCCGCGCCAGGATGCCCTTGACGCCACGCTGGTAGGTTTCGCTGGAACGGTCGAAGCCACGGTTGAAGCCGTTGAAGAACCGACCGGCCAGGCCACGGTGCGCCACGTGGTGCTCGCCCTTCTTCAGCGGCTTGAGCATGGTGGCGCACAGCGCCGGGGTCAGCACGATGGCGACCAGCACCGACAGCGCCATCGCCGAGACGATCGTCGCCGAGAACTGCCGGTAGATCACGCCCGTGGAGCCGCTCATGAAGGCCATCGGCACGAACACCGCCGACAACACCAGGCCGATGCCGACCAGCGCGCCGGTGATCTGGCCCATCGACTTGCGGGTGGCCTCCAGCGGTGACAGGCCCTCTTCTGACATGATGCGCTCGACGTTCTCCACCACCACGATGGCGTCATCGACCAGCAGGCCGATCGCCAGCACCATCGCGAACATGGTGAGCATGTTGATCGAGAAGCCCAGCGCGGCCAGGATGCCGAACGTACCCAGCAGCACCACCGGCACGGCGATGGTGGGGATCAGGGTGGCACGGAAGTTCTGCAGGAACAGATACATCACCACGAATACCAGCACGATCGCTTCGATCAGGGTCTTGATCACGCCCTTGATCGAGACCTGTACGAACGGCGTGGTGTCGTAGGGCACCACCGATTCCAGGCCCGCCGGGAAGTTGGCCTTCATGTCCTCCAGCGCCGCGCGGACGCCGTTGGCGGTGTCCAGCGCGTTGGCGCCGGTGGCCAGGGTGATGGCGATACCGGTAGAGGGCTTTCCGTTGTAGCGGGTGACGAAGTCGTAGCTTTCCGCACCGAGTTCGACCCGGGCCACATCGCCCAGGCGCAGCTCGCTGCCGTCGGTGCCACCGCGGACCAGGATGTTGCGGAACTGCTCCGGGGTCTGCAGGCGGTCCTGCGCGTTGATGGTGGCGTTGAGCTGCTGGCCCTTCACCGAGGGCGCACCGCCAAGCTGGCCGATGGCCACCTGTGCGTTCTGCGCGGTGATCGCCGCAGTGACTTCATCCACCGACAGCTTGTAGGTGTGCAGCTTGTTGGGGTCCAGCCAGATGCGCATGGCGTACTTGCCGCCGAACACCTGGATGTTGCCCACGCCCGGCACGCGGCTGAGCGGATCGACGACATTGGAGCCGACGTAGTCGGAGATGTCGTTGGCATCCATGCTGCCGTCGTTGGACACAAAGCCGATCACCTGCAGGAAGCCGCTGCTCGACTTGGCCACGTTGATGCCCTGCCGCTGCACTTCCTGCGGCAGCAGCGGCATGGCCAGCTGCAGCTTGTTCTGCACCTGCACCTGCGCGATGTCCGGGTTGGTCCCGCTCTCGAAGGTCAGGGTGATGGTCGCCTGGCCGTTGGCCGAGCTGTTGGACGAGAAGTAGATCAGGCCATCGATGCCTTTCATGTTCTGTTCGATGATCTGGGTCACCGAGTCCTCGACCACCTTGGCCGATGCACCCGGGTAGGTGGCGCTGATCTCGACGGCCGGCGGTGCCACTTCCGGGTACATCGAGACCGGCAGCTTCACCACGGCCAGCGCACCGGCAAGCATGATGATGATCGCGATCACCCATGCAAAGATGGGGCGATCAATGAAATAACGTGCCATTGGATTCTCCGCTTACTGCTTGTCGGCCGGAGCCGCCGGCGCAGCGGCCGGCTTGGCCGGCGCAGCGCCCATCTCGGTGGCCTGCACGGGCATGCCCGGCTGGATCTTCTGCAGCCCTTCGACAATGACCTTGTCGCCGGCCTTCAGGCCGTCCTCGACCAGCCACTTGCTGCCGACCGCACGGCTGACCTTGACCGGCCGCACTTCGACCTTGTTGTCCTTGCCGACCACCATCGCGGTGGTATCGCCCTTGGGATCGCGCGCCACGCCCTGCATCGGCACCAGCAGGCCGTTCTCGCGCACGCCGCTGCCGACCTGCGCACGCACGTACATGCCCGGCATCAGGATCTGGTCGGGGTTGTCGACCTTGACCCGCATCGCGTAGCTGCCGGTGGTGGGATCGACGCTGACTTCGGAGAATTCCAGCGTGCCCTTGTGGGCGAACTCGGTGCCGTCATCGAGCAGGATGGTCACCGGCAGGCTCTGGTTGTCCTGCAGGCGGCCGGTGGCCAGTTCGCGACGCATCTGCAGCAGTTCGCTGGCCGACTGGGTCAGGTCGACGTAGATCGGGTCGAGCTGCTGCACGGTGGCCAGCGCCTCGGCCTGGCCGGCGCTGACCAGCGCGCCCTGGGTGACCGAGGACTTGCCGATGCGGCCGCTGATCGGCGCGGTGATGCGCGCATAGCCGAGGGTGACATTGGCCGCATCCAGCGCGGCGCGGGCGGCGCCGACGTCGGCCTCGGCCTGCTTCAGCGCCGCGATCGCGTTTTCGTTGTCCTGGGTGCTGACCGCATCGACCTTGGCCAGCTCGGCAATGCGCCGCGCGCTCAGGCGGGCCGCATTGGCGGTGGCTTCGGCGCGGGCCAGCTGGGCGCGGGCGCTGTTGGCCTGGGCGCGGTAGCTGGCGTCGTCGATCTGGTACAGCGCCTGCCCGGCGTTGACCAGCCCACCTTCGGTGAACAGGCGCTTGGCCACGATGCCGCTGACCTGCGGGCGCACTTCGGCCACCAGGAAGGCAGTGGTGCGGCCCGGCAGTTCACGGGTCAGCCCGACCTGCTCGGCTTTCAGGGTGGCCACGGTGACCTGGCCGGGACCGCCCTGCGGCCCCTCCGGGGCACCGCCGCCGCAGGCGGACACGGTCAGGGCGATCGCGAGGGACAGCGCGAGGAAGCGATAGGGGGATCGGGACATGGCAGCGTGGGCTCACAGGTACGAATAAGGGGCACCCCGCCACGAACTCCACCAATAAAGCAGCGAATCACGGCCAACAGGGCGACAAATGCAGACAAAACCTGGCTGAGTGCCTGCCGGCGCAAGGCAGGCGGTGCTTGGCGAGGATCAGTGGGGCGCAAATATACATACATGCATGTTTGTTTGTAAAGCGGTACAATTCAGGCCGGTTTCATCCAGCACCTGCGTAGCGCAATGGCCAGAAAAACCAAAGAAGAGGCGCAGGCCACCCGCGAAGGCATCCTTGATGCCGCCCAGGCCTGTTTCCATGAATACGGGGTCGCCGGCACCAGCCTGGCGATGATCGGCGCGCGGGCGGGCTTTACCCGCGGTGCGGTGTACTGGCACTTCAAGAACAAGACCGAAGTGCTGACGGCCATGATCGACCGCGAGCGCATCCCGTTCATCGAACGCCTGCGCCGCACGACCTCCTCCAAGCGCTCCACACCCGTACTGGACCTGCGCTCGGCGCTGCTGGTGTCCTTCCAGGAACTGGCCGACGACGAACGCCTGCGCAACATGATGGAGATCATGCTGCGCAACGATCTGTCGGTGGAGAGCCAGGCAATGCAGCAGCTGCAGCTGGAGGCCTCGCGCGAGGAGCTGGCCATCTTCGCGGCCGCCTTCCAGCGCGCACGCGACCTCGGGCAGCTGCGTGACGGCGTGGACGTGGACACGGTGGCCCGCATCGTCAGCACCAGCCTGACCGGCGTGCTGTACAGCGCGATGCTGGAACCGGAGCTGTTCGAGATCAAACGCGACGGGGCGGAGACCCTGGACGCGATCCTCAGCGCGTTCGTGAAGCCGGGTGTGTTCACCCCGGGTGCCGCGCCGACGGCGCTGCCGACCGACGACGAGGCGTAGTGCCGGCCGCTGGCCGGCTCCTCGGATTGCATGGGTTCCCTGGGTGCCGGCTCCGCCGGGCGGCCTCATGCAGTCAGGCGGACAGCCGGTGGGCATCGGTTCCGTGGGTTTGGCCGTCCGGCGCGGGTTTGCGGGACACCCCGTGAATCCGTCCCTGGAGGCTCGTCAAACACACCCCTGATCTAGACGGTCCCGCAAACCCGCCCCGGCCGGCCTTCGGCAGGTGGCCGATGACCACCGAAGATCAAAGGCACCGCATTGCAGCGGTAGCGGATGCTGGCGTAGTTGTGCCAAACAGCGTTCTCAGTCTGCTGCACATCGGTTTGCTGCTACTGAGCTTCATGTTCCAGGCGAGCGTGGAGGAAGTCATCTTCCGCGGCTGGATGCTGTCGGCGGTGGCGCGCAAGACCAATGTCGCGGTGGCCGTGCTGCTGGTGTCGCTCGTTTTCTGCTTCCTGCATTTCAGTCCGCACCAGCCGCCCCTGGTCATACTCAGCACGTTCCTGTTCTCGCTGCTCGCCTGCGCCTGGACGTTGCGGACCGGTAGTATCTGGGTCGTGATGGGCTGGCACACGGGGTGGAACTGGTTGCTCGCGACCGGCTTCGAACTGCCCGTCACCGGCATCGATGCGCACTTGCCGGCGCTGCTGGTGGCGCTGCGCCCGCAAGGCCTCGACACCCTGACCGGTGGCGCGCAAGGGCCGGAAGGCAGTTACCTGTGCAGCGTCTTCTTCGTTGCCGCGATCGCGTGCATCCAGTGGCGAAAGACGCGCGGGGCTCAGAACTTCTCGCCGACCAACAGGTAACGTCACTGCCCGGGCGGCATGTGTCCACTCTGGGCGCTCGTCTCCAGGCCTGCGCCGGATGGGTTCAACATCCGCACCCCGTCATCGCTGGACATTGTGTCGATCCATGCTCACTGGGAGCATAGAACCCGGGGAGAGATTGCCAGGGCGTTGGGCCTGGATTTGAACGCTGTGCGCTCCCCACCGTTCTCCGACATGCGCCGTATGCGAAACAGTCTTCTACACGCGTGTGGCTGGGCGGAGAGCTCCAAGCACTTTGACGTCCTGCAATGGTTCAACAAAGGCGATGTGGTCGTGCTGAACCCTGACTGCTTCCGCGAAAGCATGGATCGCCCAAGGGGCTTTCCAGATGCTGTCCATACTCCCGGATTCGATCCGCTCCCGGGCCTCAAGCGGTAACACTCGGAAGTACCGCGCTGTAGTTGTGAAGGCCTCTCACGACACTTCCCTCTACTGCACAGGACAGGTCGAGCGCGCACGTGCCTCGATTATGCTTGTGCATTCAGATGGTGATCCTCCACAGCTGTCAGCGTGCAACAGCTTTCCATCTTCGCGCAAAAGTACGTAGTAGACACGCGTGCGCACACGCTCTCCAGTGCCGATGTCATATCCACTTACGGCCGAAACAACTCGAGCGCTGCAGTTCAGCTTTGAAAGCGGCGAAAGGCGGCCCTCGGCCACTCCAGCTATCGCCGACATGTATTCAGCAGCTAAAGAACTGTCTGGTTGATCGTTGATGGATTTCTCCGAAACGGCCTCCTCGCTTCCGCATCCCTGCATCAAGCCGCCAATCAACGTGAGCGCCAACGCGCGGTATGTCACTACGTTCATTTTACATGGCACGCGGCGCGTGCTGCATCAATCATCACCTTGCTGCATTCCTGCAGGCCAAGTGCGCAAGTCCCAGACGACAAATAGCGCCCCCCAGAATCGGTCAGCGCGTAGAATACTCTCCACGCTCTTGTGCTCGGCTTCGGAAACTCTACTTGTACAGTTATCAGCTGTAGTTCAATGGCTGGTCCTTCAGGGACGCTATCCTTTGCCAATGCACCTTGCACATTAACTTCGTAGTGCTGTGCGAGACTGCTATGGGATTCGTGGTTGATCACGGAATAGTTGCAGCCTTGCGGGCTGCTGCATGACGTTGCGCTCAAAGCTGCAACGACAACCACAGTGATGCCTGAAATTCGTAGCGAGTTGTGCGCGGTCACGTTTGGTGCTCCTGCCATCACTTTCAGGAGAATTGTCGATCCAATCGTTTTGCGTCCAGCCTTCCTTCCGCTCGGAACACGCCCTTGAAGTCGCTGAGCTTAAGCTTCTGTGTAGTGTCGTTGCGAGTGATTCCATTTTCATTGGAAGCTCGAAGCCTAGTGCCCGAGCGATTCGCCATGACGTGATCGTCAGTGTAGCCGTCCTTGTAGGTTGCTGCCCTGGGAAGTGGCCGGGGGCGGCAGTGCCACATTGACCGTGGCAAACCCCGACCAAGCCCCACAATTGACGAAGTTGCAAGCCTGCACCCGGTAGGCATAGCTGCCATTGCCTCGGCTGACCCCGACCGACGTGGGGCCATCAGACAACAGCGTGACCCAGCCCGCACCGTTGGCGCTTTCCTGCAGGGTGTAGCGGGTCGCGCCGGCGACGGGGTTCCAGCCAATGCCGATGCTGCCCGGACCCACACGGGTGGGGGCACTTGGACTGGGGGCGGCCGTCAGCGGGTATGTCACGGCGGTGGTGGCGGTGGCGCTGTAGCCCGTGCAGCCGGCCGAACTGCTGACCGGCGCGCGGTAGTCGAGCTACGGGTACGTTGTTGGCTCGTGCTCCCCGAGCGAATATTGGAGTACTGGATCAGAGTCGCGTGGCTGCCGTTTGTGCCCGGTCTGCAATCGACCCCGATCAAGACACCTACCTCGAGGCCGCGGATTCGTCAGTTCCAAATCCTCGCCCATCTACAGACCAGTACACCTCGGAGATAGGCTGGTTGACGAACCTGAACATCACGAGCCCACGTTCAGGGCTGTAGAAGTACTCGGTCCCATGACGTGAAATCACGAAGGTGTGGATCTCGTCGCCGAGTATGCGCAACGTGCGCTCGCCCTCTAGCTTGAAAATGAGATCCCCATCTCCACATTCCCATTCCTTCGCGCGCATCTCCGGATCGGTCGGTGCGCAGAAACTCATCCGCGTTGTCTTGAAGCACCGGCTGCGATTGGCAGGGCACGCTTCAATTTTGGTCACTGTCGCAGGGTAAACAAGCGTCTTCTTGTCCAGATCAATTGTGATCGCGGAGGTTTCGAAGGATAGATCTGAGACGCTTTCATAGCGATACTGTCCTGCGTCCCCACCATACTGTGGAAGAGCGGACTGGGCGTTAGCCACCGCGAAGAGGGTTGCGAGCACTGTAGGAAATGTCATCTTTCAATCCTGGGCTTGACCAGCAGTTCTTCGTCTTTGGAAAGTATCTCTACGGCACGATCACTTGCCATGTTCTCGGCACCTGCGGCGGAGTCCATCCTAAGGTTTTCTGCGTTTCCATGACCAGCGAATTCATGGACGCCAAATGCGGCCTTGGCAGTGTCTCCGCCCTGGGCAACCAAGCCACCGTTCATTTTCAGTTCGCCCGGTAACTCTAGAGCCTGAATCTTATTGCTTAGCGTAGTCTGAACTTGATCCACTTTACCGTCTACGAGTCTAGCTGTCGTTTCACCTGCGGCACCCGTGGATGGAGCTGCGGCGGCCGTAGTGTCTATTTTTACCTTCCAGTTCTTCAGGTTTCCAATTTCAGCGGGGCTTCCGCCTGCTCTTACGCCTCGCGCTGTGAGATTGCTGGGCTAGTTTGGGCGCGCAGCGGCTGGGCGGTGTTGCCGTCGAACTCGGTACGCGACTGCTCGATGCCGTTGACGATGCCGCGGGCGGTCTGCCCGCGCACCCACAGCTGCGCATTGTCGTAGTACTCCGTGCTGCTGCTGCGGCTGAAGCCGGCGTTGTTGGATTCCACCACGGCGACTTCGCGGATGGACGCATCAAACGTCTGCACCTGACGGGTGAACAACACGCCGTCCTGCTGCACGGTGGTGCTCTGTACCGGGCGATTGAGGTGCTCGCCCAGTTCGGTGGCTCCATACTTCAGGTTGCGGCCGGCGGCCTGCGGGAACGGCGCGCTGGGCAACTGCGCGTTGGGGTAGTAGCTGTTCCGGTCCACGCGAACCACGTTGCCGCCGCTGGTGGTGGTAGTGCCCAGCAGCAGGCCGTCGTTGTAGGCGACTTCCTTGCCGAACTCGTAGGTCTTGATCACGCCATCGGGTAAGGGTTCGATCGTTATCTTGGGTTCCGACTGACCTGCAGGAATCATGGGCCACCCTTGCTGAGTCAGGTTCCGGTCGTATTCCCACCCCAGGTTGGTGTACTGGTATGTCCATTGCGCGGTGGGCATGCCCGGGCCACTGATGGTCTTGGTGACCAGCGACATGGCATCCCGGTAGATGGGCGTCATGTTCCAGCCGTCGGCGATCAGCTGCTCATCGCCGGAGGTAATGAAACGTGAGAGGCGCGCCAATGGGTTGGAGTTGCCAAATTTGGCAAAATGGCAAACCGGGAGCGCGACGCGCGGTTTCCCTGCACCGATGTCAGAGTTTTCTGATCGCCGTGGCGCATGGTGCGCAGCGCATGGATCCGCCGAGACGGGTCGCATGAAGGGCACGGGGCGATTCCGTGGATGCCGGACGAACGTAGGTAGCGTCGGTCGCGCGACGACTGCCGATTACCCCAATCGCCCGTTCAACGCATGGCCCCCAATCGAATACGCCGTTGACCTTGCCCCCGCAAACCCGCACCGTCCCGCCAAAGCCGAGCCAACGAAAAAAAGGCGGCACCGAAGTGCCGCCCTTTCAATTCATGCCACCCTCCCCTTACAGGATGTAGCGGCTCAGATCCGGATCCTGCACCAGCTCGCCAAGATGGGCGTCCACGTAGGCGTGGTCGATGCTGATCGTCTCGCCGTCGCGGTCCGGGGCCTCGTAGCTGAGCGAATCGAGCAGTCGCTCGAGCACCGTGTGGAGGCGGCGGGCACCGATGTTTTCCTGCCGCTCGTTGACCTGGAACGCGATCTCGGCCAAGCGGTCGACCGCATCGGCGGTGAACGCCACCGACACGCCCTCGGTGAGCAGCAGCGCTTCGTACTGCTTGGTCAGCGCGGCCTTCGGCTCGGTCAGGATGCGCACGAAGTCGTTCTTGCTGAGCGCGCCCAGTTCCACCCGGATCGGGAAGCGGCCCTGCAGCTCGGGGATCAGGTCGCTGGGCTTGGCCAGGTGAAACGCACCGGAGGCGATGAACAGGATGTGGTCGGTCTTGACCGTGCCGTACTTGGTGGACACGTTGGAGCCTTCCACCAGCGGCAGCAGGTCGCGCTGCACGCCTTCGCGCGACACGTCGCCACCGGACGCACCAGCTTCGCCGCGCTTGGCGACTTTGTCGATCTCGTCGATGAACACGATGCCGTGCTGCTCGCACGCTTCGATCGCCGCGCTGCGGATGTCGTCTTCGTTGACCAGCTTGCCGGCCTCTTCCTCGATCAGCAGCGGGCGCGCGGCCTTGATGCTCAGCGTGCGCTTCTGCGCCTTGGCGCCGCCCATGCTGGAGAACATCTGGCGCAGCTGCTGGCCCATTTCCTCCATGCCCGGCGGGGTCATGATGTCCACGCCAACATTGGCCGAGACTTCCAGCTCGATCTCGCGCGCGTCCAGTTCGCCATTGCGCAGCATGCGGCGGAACTTGATCCGCGTTTCATTGTCCTGCGCGGACGGCTCATTGCGTGCGGCCTCGGCATCGAAGCCGATACCGGTGCTGCGGCGCGGCAGCAGCGCATCGAGGATGCGGTCCTCGGCGCGCTCTTCGGCCTGATTGCGCACGCGCACCTTGGCCTGCTCGCGATACAGCTTGACCGCCGTGTCGGCGAGGTCGCGGATGATCTGCTCCACATCCTTGCCGACGTAGCCGACCTCGGTGAAGCGGGTCGCTTCGACCTTTACGAACGGCGCGTTGGCCAGCGTGGCCAGGCGGCGCGCGATTTCGGTCTTGCCGACGCCGGTCGGGCCGATCATCAGGATGTTCTTGGGCATGACTTCGTTGCGCAGCTCGGCCGGCAACTGCATGCGGCGCCAGCGGTTGCGCAGCGCGATGGCGACCGCGCGCTTGGCATCATGCTGGCCGACGATGTGCCGATCCAGTTCCTGCACGATCTCGCGCGGGGTCATGGTGGCGGAAGAAACTTCAATCTTGTGCGGCATGGGTGTGCTCACGAGTGAATGTGGTTGATCGAGATTGCCGGCCAGCGGCCGGCACTACGCCATGTATCGGGTCGGCGCCGTGGCAGTGCCGGCCGCTGGCCGGCGCTCCGTTACAGCTCTTCAACCACCACATTGCGATTGGTGTAGATACAGATGTCGCCGGCGATGTTGATCGATTCGGTGGCGATGGTGCGGGCGTCCAGTTCGGTGTGCGCCAGCAGCGCGCGCGCGGCCGACAACGCGTAGGAGCCGCCCGAGCCGATGGCGATGATGCCGTCCTCCGGCTCGATCACGTCACCGGTGCCGCTGATGATCAGCGAGGTGTCCTTGTCGGCTACCGCGAGCAGGGCCTCCAGCTTGCCAAGGCGGCGCTCGGTGCGCCAATCTTTGGCCAGCTCGACGGCGGCGCGCTGCAGCTGCCCGTGTTTTTCCAGCTTGGCTTCGAACAGCTCGAACAGGGTGAAGGCATCGGCGGCGGCACCGGCGAAACCGGCCAGTACCTGGCCCTCACGGCCCAGACGGCGCACCTTGCGGGCGTTGCCCTTCATCACCGTGTGGCCGAGCGTGACCTGGCCATCGCCGGCGACGGCGACGTGACCGTTGCGGCGCACCGAAATGATGGTGGTGGCGTGAAAAACGTTGGGGTTCTGACTGGGGTCCATGTGGCCTCCGGGGTGACAGAGACTGAGGTGGGGTCGTTGCCCCGGGCTTCAAGCCACCCTGCCCTGCGCCCCGCTGACGCACCGGATCGATTCAGCTTTCGTTGCTGCTTCGCCGCCGTTTCGCGCGCGGGTGGGCCGCGTCATAGACCTTGGCCAGGTGCTGGAAATCCAGATGGGTGTAGATCTGCGTCGTGGCGATATCGGCATGGCCAAGCAGCTCCTGCACGCCGCGCAGGTCACCGGACGATTCCAGAATGTGGCTGGCAAAGCTGTGCCGCAGCATGTGCGGATGCACGTGCTTGAACAGGCCTTGGCGCTGGGCGAGCTGGCGGATGCGGATCTGCACCGCACGCTGGGTGATCGGACCGCCGTTGCGCCCCGGAAACACCGGTGCGTCGGCAGCGCCACCACATTCGGCGTGCCACGCCTGCAGGGCAGCGCGTGCGTGCGAACCGAACGGGACGCGTCGCTGGCGGTTGCCCTTGCCCAGCACGTTGACCAGGCCGGTCGCGAAATCCAGGTCGCGCCAGATCAGCGCGCACAGCTCGCTCAGGCGCAGGCCCGAGGAATAGAACAATTCCAGCAGTGCGCGATCGCGCATGCCGAGGGGCGCATCGGTCGGCAGTTCGACCAGACGCACCGCTTCGTCGGCGTCCAGCACCTGTGGCAGTTTGCGTGGCGCCTTGGGCGCCTTCAGGGTGGCGGCAGGGCTGACCTCGATGCGACGGTGCCGCAGCAGCCAGCCATAGAAACTGCGGCAAGCCGACAGCCGGCGCTGCAGTGAGGTCGGCGACAGGCCGCGACGGTGCTCGGCAGCGATGAACTGGCGCAGCTGCTCGCTGTCCAGGGTCTCGATCGCCGCGCCCTGCGCCTGCGCCCATGCCGATACCGCCTCCAGGTCACGGCGGTAGGCATCCAGCGTGTGCGCCGACATGCGGCGCTCCACCTGCAGGTGGGCGAGAAACGCGGCGACGGCGGTCATGGGCACGGCGCCGTGGCGGGTCAGGCCGGGTCGAAGCGCGCCAGCGCGACCACCAGCGCTTCCCCCATCATGCGCAGGAACAGCGTGCCCATGCCGGGATAGAAGCGGTTGCCGTCGCGGCTGCCGACCGCGATCAGGCCCACGCCCGGCAGCGGCAGCAGCGCGCTGGACTGCACATCATCCACGCGGTCGCCGTACAGCAGCGCGTTCTTTTCCGGCTGCAGCCGCCCGCAGATGGGCTCGCCGTCGCCAAGGCAATCGCGGAACGACGACAGCGCCGGGCTGTCGGCGGCCACTATCTGCAACCACGGCGCCTGTTCCAGTCCGGCGACCGGCTTCAGCAGCACCAGGCGGACCAGGTCGCCGGCGAAATCCTCTTCCAGCGAGGCCGCCATCGCGCGCAGCGTGTCACCGGCGCTGGACTGCTTCATCAGCGCCAAGGTGAGCTGGTGCGTGCGCACGGCCAGGCGCTCGTTGATCTGCGCGTTGGCGGCCAGGTCGGCCAGCCGACGCTGCAGCTCGCGGTTCTTGTCGCGCAGCACCTCCAGCTGGTAGCTGGCCAGCGACGCGGTCGGGCCGTCATCGCGCGGCACCACCAGGGTCAGGGCCAGGTCCGGGAACTGCTTCAGGAAGGTCGGGTGACGCCGCAGCCAGGCGGCGACTTCGTGCGCTCCGATTTTCTCGACGGTCTCGCTCATGCGTTCCATTCCCCCTCGAAGACGAAGGCAGCCGGCCCGGACATCACGATCTGGGCGGTCGGGTCCGGCCAGCGGATGCGCAGGTCGCCACCGGGCAGCGACATGATGGCGTCACGTTCCAGCCGGCCGCGGTGCATCATCACCACCGCCGCCGCACAGGCACCGCTACCGCACGCCAGGGTCTCGCCAACGCCGCGCTCGTAGACGCGCAGGCGGGCGTGGCGTGGGTCCATGACCTGCACGAAGCCGACGTTCACCGACTGCGGGAAGGTGGCGTGCTGCTGCAGCAGCGGGCCGAGGCGCTCGACCGGTGCTGCATCCACCAGCCCGACTTCAATCACGGCGTGCGGATTGCCCATCGAGACCGCGCCGAAGCGCACGGTGTCCCCCTGCAGCGGCAGCAGATACTCCTCGCGGGCGTGTGCGAAACCGATCAACGGGACCTGGTCGGGCTCGAAGCGCGGCACGCCCATTGCCACGGCGTACTCATGCTCGCCCAGGCGCTCCACCGCGTGGGTGGTGACCGGGCTGTCGATCGCAAAGGCATCGCCGCTGGCGGCACCGTCGCGGACCAGCCAGGCCGCCACGCAGCGCGCGCCGTTGCCGCACTGCTGTGAACTGGAGCCGTCGGCGTTCCAGATCCGGTACGAGGCGACCGATCCGTCGGCCCTGGGCGGCTCGATGGTCAGGATCTGGTCGCAACCGACGCCGGTATGGCGATCGGCCAGGCGGGCCGCCAGCGCCGGATCCGGCGGCGGGCTGCCGTCGCGCAGATCCAGCACGATGAAGTCGTTGCCGGCACCGTGCATCTTGCTGAAGCGCAGTGCCCCGGGTGCCGCCTTATTCATTCCCGTCATCGGCCTTGAGTGCCGGCGCGTCGACCGGATCGGGCGCGACCGGGGTGGCACCGACGTCGGCATCGGACGCCGGCGGGGTGGCGGCCGGTTCGGCGGCCGGCTCGACCACTTCTTCGACCGGAACAGGCTTCTGCGGCATGACCAGAGGGCCCTTGTTGCCACAGGCCGACAGCACCAGCAGCGCCGAGGCGGCCAGCGTCAGGGAGATGAGGGTACGGGGGGATGTCTTCATGCCCCAAGTATAGCCATGCCCTCCACGGTAGTGCCGACCGCTGGCCGGCCACCTCAGCAGCGCCTCAGGATGACCGCGGCGGCAGCGGCCGGCTCCACAGCCACAGCGCGACGGCGGTCATGCAGCCGATCGACAGCCATTTGACCCAGGCGATGGGCACGCACCACAGCATGATCCCGGCGCAGACCGTCATGGTCAGCGTGGCCATCCACTTCGCGTAACGGCTGACCGCGCCGTGCGCCTGCCAGTTGCGTATGGCCGGACCGAACCGCGGATGCTGCATCAACCGGTTGTGCAGGCGCTCGGAGCCGCGCGAGGCGGCCCAGGCCGAAATGAGGATGAACACGGTGGTCGGCAGGCCCGGCACGAAGATGCCGACGATGCCGGTACCCAGGCTGACATACGCCAGCAGCCACCACGCCCAGCGGAAACGTACCGGCCGCCGCACGGGTGCGGGTGCGGCATCGGCAACGTCAGGGCGTTCTGGCAGGCTCATGCAGCCAGCATAACGAGCCGGGAAGGCGACCGCGATGGTCGCCTTCCGCTTGGCCGTGGATCAGTTCGTTGCGGGCGTGACGCCGAGCTGATCCAGCACGAACGCGTAGGACTCGGCCAGCTCGTGGTAGCGCTGGAAGCGCCCGGACTTGCCACCGTGGCCGGCTTCCATGTTGGTACGGAACACGATCGGATGGGTGCCGGTGTTGTCGTCGCGCAGCTTGGCCACCCACTTGGCCGGCTCCCAGTACTGCACCTGCGAATCCCACAGCCCGGTGCCCACGAACAACGCCGGGTACGCCTGCCGGCGCACGTTGTCATACGGCGAGTAGGTGAGCATGTAGTCGTAGTACTCGCGCTGCTCGGGATTGCCCCACTCGTCGTACTCGTTGGTGGTCAACGGGATGCTGGCATCGAGCATGGTGGTGACCACGTCCACGAACGGCACCTGCGCCACCATCACGCGGTAGTCCTGCGGTGCCTGGTTGGCCACCGCCCCCATCAGCAGACCACCGGCGCTGCCGCCGGACGCGGCCACGCGGTCCTTGGCGGCGTAGCCCTGGCGGACCAGCTCGCGGGTGACATCGACGAAGTCGTTGAAGGTGTTCTGCTTGTGCAGCAGCTTGCCGTTCTCGTACCAGGCCCGGCCCATTTCCTGGCCACCGCGGATGTGCGCGATGGCATAGACCACGCCGCGGTCGAGCAGGCTGACCACGGTCTGATTGAAGCCCGGGTCCATCGACATGCCGTAGCTGCCGTACGCGTACTGGTACAGCGCACCGGTGCCGTCCTTCCTGAAGCCATTGCGGTACACCAGCGAGACCGGCACCTTGACGCCATCGCGGGCGGTGACCCACACCCGCTCGGTGGTGTAGTTGGCCGGGTCGTAGCCGATCACCGGCTGCTGCTTGAGCTGGCGGCGTTCGCCGGTGACGGTGTTCAGTTCATAGGTGGTGGTGGGCGTGGTCAGCGAGGTGTAGGCGTAGCGCAGCCACGGGGTGTCGTGTTCCGGATTGGCGGCCAGACCCATCGAGTAGGCCGGTTCATCGGCCTTGACGTACTCCTGGCGACCGTCGGCGAACAGCAGGCGGATGCGCTCCAGCCCGTTGGAGCGCTCGGCGATGGCGCTGTAGCCATCGAACAGCTCGACGCCTTCGATCAGCACCGCCTCGTCGTGCGCCACCCAGTCCTTCCACTGGCTGCGTGTGGTGGCATCCGAGGGCGCGGTGACGATCTTGAAGTTGGTCGCACCGGCGTCATTGGTACGGATCACCCAGCGGCCATTGAAGTGGTCGGCGTCGTACTCGACGTCGCGCGCCCGCGGGGCGAGCACGGTGAAGGCCTGCGGATCGGCGGCCGGCGCGTAGCGCGTTTCCGAACTGACCGTGCTGTGCAGGTCGATGGTCAGGAACCGGTCGTCGCGGCTGCGGCCGACGCCCATGTAGAAGCTGTCGTCCTTCTCTTCGTAGACCAGCACGTCGCTGGCGACCGGCGTGCCCAGCACGTGCTTCTTCACCCGCACCGTGAGCAGCGTTTCCGGATCGTTCTCGACGTAGAACAGGGTGCGGTTGTCATCGGCCCAGACCACGTTCGGCGACACGTTCTCGATCCGGTCCGGCAGCACCTCACCGGTGCGCAGGTCCTTGAAGCGGATCACGTACTGGCGGCGGCCGACGTCGTCCTCGGCCCAGGCCAGCAGGTGGTTGTCCTGGCTGACGTCCATATCGCCGACGCTGAAGTAGCCCTTGCCGGCAGCCATCGCGTTGATGTCCAGCAGGATCTCTTCGGGCGATTCCATGCTGCCCTTGCGCCGGGCCTGGATCGGGTAATCCTTGCCGGTCTCGAAGCGGGTGTAGTACCAGTAGCCGCGCTCGCGCGCGGGCACGCTGGCATCGTCCTGCTTGATGCGCGCCACGATCTCCTTGTAGAGGGTGTCCTCCAGCGGCTTGAGCGGCGCCATCACCGTATCGGTGTACGCATTTTCCGCGTTCAGGTACGCCAGCATCGCCGGGTTCTCGCGCTTGTCGTCGCGCAGCCAGTAGTAATCGTCGCTGCGGGTGGCGCCGAACGGGGCCTTGACCGTATGCGGGTGCTTTTCGGCATCAGGCGCGGTGGGCGCGGGAGCGGCATGCGCGGAAGTGGTCATCAGGCTGGCAACCAGTAAACAAAGGACGGGTTTCACGAGATAAGGCTCCTGGCGGGGGAATGCAATGGCGTCCGTGTCCATGCAGTCTGCGGCGGTCGTTGGGCCGGCGGCAAGCGTGTCGTTGGTCACTGCGCCTATCATCGGGACATGATCACGCCCCCCACTCCCTCCGCGGCCGGCTACAGCCGCCGCAGCCAGGACATCGCCCCCTTCCACGTCATGTCGCTGCTGGCCCGCGCGCAGGCGCTGGAACAGGCCGGCCACGACGTCATCCACCTGGAGATCGGCGAGCCGGACTTCACTACCGCCGCCCCGATCGTGCAGGCCGGCCAGGCGGCCCTGGCGGCCGGGCATACCCGGTACACCGCCGCGCGCGGCCTGCCGGCCCTGCGCCAGGCCATCGCCGGTTTCTACCGGGACCGCTACCAGGTGCAGGTCGATCCCGAGCGGATCCTGATCACCCCCGGCGGTTCCGGCGCGCTGCTGCTGGCCAGCAGCCTGCTGGTCGATCCAGGCCGGCATTGGCTGCTGGCCGACCCGGGCTATCCGTGCAACCGGCATTTCCTGCGCCTGGTCGAAGGGGCCGCGCAGCTGGTGCCGGTCGGGCCGGAGACCGCCTACCAGCTGACGCCGTCCCTGGTGGAACAGCACTGGAACGCGGACAGCGTCGGCGCGCTGGTGGCCTCGCCGGCCAATCCCACCGGCACGGTGCTGTCGGCCGCGGACCTGGCGGCGCTGTCGCAGGCGCTGAAGGCGCGTGGCGGTCACCTGGTGGTCGATGAGATCTACCACGGCCTGACCTACGGCATGGACGCGCAGAGCGTGCTGCAGGTGGACGACGATGCGTTCGTGCTGAACAGCTTCTCCAAGTATTTCGGCATGACCGGCTGGCGTCTCGGCTGGCTGGTGGCCCCCCCGAAGGCCGTACCCGACCTGGAAAAGCTGGCGCAGAACCTGTACATCAGCGCGTCCAGCATCGCCCAGCACGCCGCGCTGGCCTGCTTCGAACCGGAAGCCCTGGCCATCTTCGAACAGCGCCGCGCCGCCTTCCGCGAACGCCGCGACTACCTGCTGCCGGCGCTGCGCGCGCTCGGCTTCCGCATCGACGTCGAGCCGGAAGGCGCGTTCTACCTGTACTGCGATGTGAGTGCCTTCACCGATGACGCGCAGGCGTTCTGCGCGCATTTCCTGGAGACCCAGCACGTGGCGTTCACCCCGGGTCTGGATTTCGGTCACCACCGGGCCAGCCAACACGTGCGGCTGGCGTACACCCAGCAGGTGCCGCGGCTGGAAGAAGCCGTGGCGCGTATCCGCCGCGGCCTGGAAACGTGGGTGCGTTGACCCCGCCGCGCGGCGCGGAACGACTCCAAAAAAAACGCCACGCATCGCTGCGTGGCGCTGAAGCTGGGGTGGAGCCAACCTGACGCCCCACCACCCGGAGTTCACGGGGCGATGGGTCCGCATCGGGCCGATGCCCCGCGGGATGCTCGACCGCCCCTGGCCGTCGAGCATACCCGACCTTACTTGCTCAGCTGCTCCCAGAGGAAGCTGTAGGCCAGTGCCGACATGTGCGCGGCCTGCGCGTTGTTGGCCGCACCGCCGTGTCCGCCTTCGATGTTCTCGTAGTAGGTCACGTCCTTGCCGGCCTCGATCATCTTGGCCGCCATCTTGCGGGCATGGGCCGGATGGACGCGGTCGTCGCGGGTGGAGGTGGTGAACAGCACCGGCGGGTAGGTCTTGCTGGCGTCGAACAGGTGGTACGGCGAGAAGGTCTTGATGAACGACCAGTCGGCCGTGTCCGGGTTGCCGTATTCAGCCATCCAGGACGCACCGGCCAGCAGGTGGTTGTAGCGCTTCATGTCCAGCAGCGGAACCTGCACGACCACGGCACCGAACAGCTCGGGGTACTGGGTCAGCATGTTGCCGGTGAGCAGGCCACCGTTGCTGCCGCCCTGCACGCCCAGGTGCTTGGCCGAGGTGATCTTGCGGCTGACCAGGTCGCGGGCGACCGCGGCCATGTCTTCGTATGCCTTGTGACGGTTCTGCTTGAGCGCCGCCTGGTGCCAGCGCGGGCCATACTCGCCACCGCCGCGGATGTTGGCGACCACGTACACGCCGCCCTTGTCCAGCCATGCACGGCCCATCGCACCGGAGTACGACGGGGTCAGCGAGATTTCAAAGCCGCCGTAGCCGTACAGCAGCGTCGGGTTGGACCCGTCCAGCTTCATGTCCTTGCCATGCACGACGAAGTACGGCACACGGGTACCGTCCTTGCTGGTGGCGAAGTGCTGCTCGATCACCTTGCCGTCGGCATTGAAGAACGCCGGCATGGTCTTGAGCACTTCCGGCTGCTTGCCGATCTCGGCCAGGGCCAGCGTGGTCGGGGTCAGGTAGTCGGTGACGGTCATCCACACCGCGTCGCTTTCGTCGGCATCGACCGCACTCACGGCCACGGTGCCGAATGACGGCGCCCCGGTGAACGCGCTCTTCTTCCAGCCGCTGTCGGTCGGGGTCAGCACGCTCAGGCGGCTCTTCACGTCGTCGAGCACGTTGAGGACCAGGTGCGAGCGGGTCCAGCTGGCGCCTGCCAGCGAGGTGGTCTCGGTCGGCGCGAACAGCACCTCGAACTCACGCTTGCCGGCCAGGTAATCGTCCAGCTTGGTGGCCAGCAGCGAACCGGCTGCGTAGGTCTTGCCGCCTACGGTCCACGGCTCGCGCAGTTCCAGGGTCAGCCACTGCTTGCGCAGGCCCTTCTCGGCCGAGTTGGGCGCGTCGATCCGGGTCAGCGTGCCGTCGTTGGCGCGCAGGTAGAGCTCGTTGTTGTAGAAGGCCAGCGTACGGCTGACCAGGTTGCGCTCGTATCCCGGGGTGTCGTCGTGCATCGCCGAAATGTACATGTCATCCGGCTTGCCTTCGTACACCACGCTGGCCGAGGTCATCGGCGTACCGCGCTTCCACAGCTTGGCCACGCGCGGATAACCCGAGGTGGTCATCGTGCCGGCGCCGAAGTCGGTGTAGACGAACACGGTGTCACGATCGATCCAGTTCAGGCCGCCCTTGGACTCGGGACGGAAGAAACCGTCCTTGATCCAGGTCTTGTTGGCCAGGTCGAACTCACGGGTGACGTCGGCATCGGCGCCACCGCGCGAGAGCGCGACAAGGCAGCGGGCGTAGTCCGGGCGCAGGCAGTCGGCGCCGTGCCAGACCCAGTTCTCGCCTTCGGCCTTGTTCAGTGCATCCAGATCCAACACGGTTTCCCAACGCGGCGAGGCCTTGCGGTACTCCTCCAGCGTAGTGCGGCGCCACACGCCGCGCTCGTGCTGCTTGTCCTTCCAGAAGTTGTAGTAGTAGTCGCCGATCTTCTGCACGCCGGGAATCTTGGCGTCCGAATCGAGCACCTCGCGGATGCTCGCTTCCATCGCCTTGAAGGCCGGGGTCTGCGCCAGGCGTCCCTCGGACTTGGCGTTCTGTTCCTTGACCCAGGACAGCGGCTTGTCGCCGGTCACGTCCTCCAGCCACGCGTACGGATCGGCCGGCGTTTCAGCGGCCACGGCGGTGGCGGCCGTGGCGGCGGACATCAAGCCTGCCATCAGGCAGGCGGAAGCGATTCGGGACATTGCAGCTCCAGGCAGTCATAGACCCCGGACGCTATCACAGGCGACCGCTGCCCCTCCCGTGTCGAAGGTCAGGCCGCGCGCAGGCGCCGCGCCGGCCGACGCCGGCGGGCCTGCGGTGCGCGCCGGCGGGCGCCGGCCCGGCGCTGGGCCCACCAGCGCAACGGCAGCCGGAAGCGGTACAGCGCCCACCAGGCCAGCCAGGGCATCCCGACCAGCCACAACGGCCCCCACCCCAACCAGCTGCTGTAACCGCGTGCCGCCGGCCAGACCAGCACCAGCGCCAGCCCGGCAAGGGCCGCCTGCCTGACGCAACGCAACACCCGCGGGTCGGGTAGCTCGGCGGAACGGGACGAACGATGCGAAGAAGACAGGGACATGACACCGCTCCATGCGAAAGTGAGGCGTCACCTTGCCGTGCCACCATCTCACCGGCTGCGACCTCGTGCCGCAGCGTGAACCGGTCACGCCGCCGATGCGCCACCATTGACGTTCTTCGCCGTCCCACCCACCATGCCCCTGCCAGCCCCTGGAGCCACCCGCCGCATGTCTGTGAACCGCCCGCTTCGCGCTGTCCTGTTGCTGTCCACGCTGTCGCTGTTGCCGGCCTGCGCCTTCCGCCATGAGGCCAAGCCGTCGCCGGCGCCGACGACGGCCGAGCGTGCAGGTCCGGCGATCGATCTGCAGCGTTTCATGGGCACCTGGTATGTGATCGGACGCGTTCCGAATCCGGTCGAGCGCGGCCATGTGGCCAGCGTCAACGAGTACCGCCTGCGCGGCGACCAGAAGGTCGCCATCACCTATCGCTACCGCAACGGTTTCTCCGAACCGCAGGAAGAACTCACGGTGCGCGCGTCGGTGGACGAGGACAGCGGCAACCACAATTGGCGTACCTGGTTCTACAAGATCGTGCCCACCCACACCCGCGTGCTGGAAGTGGCACCGGACTATTCGTGGGCGCTGGTGGGCTATCCAGGCCGTGAAATGGCGTGGATCTTCGCGCGCCAGCCGGACATGGACAAGGACCTGTACAAAGAGCTGGCCACGCGCCTGCGTGACGAGTACGGCGTCAACACCGACAAGCTCAAGCGCGTGCCGCAGCACCGCGAACAGGTGGACCGCCTGGGCTACGAAGTCCCGAACGTCCGCTGAGCGTGAACCCGTAGCGCCGACCTCTGGTCGGCTGTCGCGCGCAACGCGGGGTATCGGCATCGCACCCGTAGAGCCGACCTCTGGTCGGCTGTAGCGCACAGCGCGGGGTATCGGCATCGCACCGTAGAGCCGACCTCTGGTCGGCTGTAGCGCGCAGCGCGGGGGTATCGGCATCGGAACGGAGAGCAGCCGACCAGAGGGCGGCTCTACATCGGCTATCGCGCGCAGCGCGGGGATATCGGCACCGGATCGGAGAGCAGCCGACCAGAGGGCGGCTCTACGTCGGCTGTCGCGCGCAGCGCAGGGTATTGGCACCGGAACGGAGAGCAGCCGACCAGAGGGCGGCTCTACGTCGGCTGTCGCGCGCAGCGCGGGGGTATCGGCACCGGATCGGAGAGCAGCCGACCAGAGGGCGGCTCTACGTACGCATGACCGCGATGGGTCTATGGCGCCGGGATGGCGTTATCGGCGGCTGTAATGCGCGACGAGGCGATCGCCGAGCATCTGCAGCACCTGGACCAGGATCAGCAGCAGCACCACGGTGACCAGGGCCACATCGGTGTGCGAGCGCTGGTAGCCGTCGCGGAAGGCGAGGTCGCCCAGGCCGCCGGAACCGATCGCACCGCCCATCGCGGTGAAGCCGATCAGGGCGATGACGGTGACCGTCGCACCGGCAATCAGACCGGGCCGTGCTTCGGGCAACAACACCCGCGTCACCAGCTGCCACGTGGTCGCACCCATCGCCTGGGTGGCTTCGATCACGCCGCGATCCACTTCACGCAGCGCGGTTTCGACCAGACGCGCGTAGAACGGCGCCGCGCCGATCACCAGCGGCACGATGGCACCGCGCACCCCCAGCGATGTGCCCATCATCCACAGCGTGAGCGGAATCAGCACGATCATCAGGATGATGAAGGGCACCGAGCGCAGCAGGTTCACCAGCAGCGCCAGCGCGCCATACACCACCGGCTTGCGGTGCAGCTGCGGCGAGCCGGTCAGGAACAGGAGGACACCCAGAGGCAGGCCGATGGCCAGCGTCAGCGGCAGCGAGCCGCCCAGCATCAGCAGGGTGTCGACGGTCGCCTGGCCGATGTCGGCCCACTTTCCGGCATCGAGATGGCGGAAGAATCCGCCGGCGGTGGCGAACATCATCGGCGCAGCTCCTCAAGGTGGACACCGGCAGCGACAAAGCCCGCCTGCGCGGCCTGTACGTCGCCTCCGACCAGCGACACCGTCAGCTGGCCATAAGGGGTGTCCTTGATCCGGTCGATGCGGCCGGACAGGATGTTGTAGTCCACGCCGGTGTCGCGCGCGATGCGCCCGAGCAATGGCTCGTAGGTGTCCGCGCCGAGGAAGGTCAGGCGGACGATGCGCCCGGCGACCGCGTCGAAATCCTTGTGCAGCTCGCCCTCGTCCACCTGCTCCGATTCGGTCACGAAGCGGCGTGTGGTCGGGTGCTGCGGGTGCAGGAAGACCTCGGTGACCGGCCCGGTTTCAACCAGTGCGCCGGCATCGAGCACGGCCACGCGGTCGCAGACGCGGCGGATCACATCCATCTCGTGCGTGATCAGCACGATGGTCAGGCCCAGTTCGCGGTTGATCCTGCCCAGCAGCTTCAGCACGGACGCGGTGGTCTGCGGGTCCAGCGCACTGGTGGCCTCGTCGCACAGCAGGATCTGCGGGCGCGTGGCGAGCGCGCGGGCGATGCCGACGCGCTGCTTCTGGCCGCCGGACAACTGCGCCGGGTACTTGGTGGCGTGCGCCTCCAGGCCCACCGTGTGCAGCAGCTCATCAACCCGCGCATCGATCTCCGCCCGCGGCGTGCCGGCCAGCTCCAGCGGGAAGGCGACATTGGCCGCCACCGTGCGCGAGGACAGCAGGTTGAAGTGCTGGAAGATCATGCCGATGCGCCGGCGCAGCGTGCGCAGGCCATCGGCGTCCAGCGCGGTGACGTCTTCACCATTGATCAGCAGGCGCCCACCGGTGGGCTCCTCCAGGCGGTTGATCAGCCGGATCAGGGTCGATTTGCCCGCACCGGAGTGCCCGATGATGCCGAACACCTCGCCGGCCTCGATGGTCAGGTCCAGCGGCTGCAGCGCGGCGATCGCGCGGCCGCCGACGGCATAGGATTTGTGCAGGCGCTGGAACTCGATCACGTTCGCGGTCAACCGGGGCATCGACGGGAGGGGGCGTGCAGCCTACCAGCGCGGGACGGCCCTCGCCCGTGCGGATGCGCGGAATGATATTCCGTTTGGTTCTAAGCCGGCGTGATCGGGCGCCACAGGCGCCCGGGGCCGGTCAGGGGTGGTCCAGCGGCGCCGGCGGCTGGACCTGGCGGACCCGCTCGCGGTGCAGCAGGTACAGGCCCGAGGCGACGATGATCGCCGCGCCCAGCCAGGTCACCTGGTCGGGCAGCACGCTCCAGAACAGCAGATCCCAGCCGATCACCCAGACCAGTCCGGTGTACTCCAGCGGGGCGATCAGCGACGCTTCGCCGAGCTGGAAAGCGCGGGTCAGCGCAACCTGCCCGGCGGCCCCGGCCAGGCCCATGCCGCCGATCAGGGCCGCATGCCCCCACTGCAGCGGCTGCCAGTCCGGCAGCGCCAGCAGGCCGGCGCCCACCGCCATGATCACCAGGAACCAGACCACCATCGATTGCGGGGTGTCGGTGCGGGTCAGCATGCTGACCGTGATCGCGGCCACGGCGTAGGCGGTCGCTGCCAGGAGCACCATCAACCCGGGGATCGAGATGAAGCCATCCCCGCCCGGCCGCAGCACCACCAGCACGCCGACCAGGCCGATGCCGATGGCGATCCAGCGGCGCGGGCCAACGTGCTCGCCCAACAGCGGCACCGACAGCGCGGCAATCAGCAGCGGCGCGACGAAATAGATGGTGTAGGCGGTGGACAGCGGCAGGCTGCGCAGGGCGAACACGAAGCAGCCGATCATGGCCATGCCCAGCAGGCCGCGCAGCAGGTGCAGACCCCAGCGCACCGGCACCAGAGAGCGCGGACCGGCCGTGACCAGCACCCAGACCAGCACGAACGGCAGCGAGGCGGCACCGCGCAGGAAGGTCACCTGCAGGGTCGGATAGCTGGCCGAGAGCTGCTTCATGCCCGCATCCATCAGCGAGAAACAGGCGACCGCCAGGAGCATCCAGGCGACCGCGCGGGAGGGAGAGCGTTGCATGTTCATGGCCCATTATCGCCGCCACGGCCGGGCCGTCCACGTCCGGTTGGTTAGAATGGGGGCTTCACCTGCTGGAGTATTCCCATGCCCTCCTTCGACGTTGTGTCCGAAGTCAACACCCACGAGCTGACCAACGCGGTCGACCAGGCCAACCGCGAGCTGTCCACCCGCTTCGATTTCAAGGGCGTGGACGCGAAGTTCGTGCTCGAAGACAGCGTGATCAGCCAGTCGGCTCCCAGCGACTTCCAGCTCCAGCAGATGACCGACATCCTGCGCGCACGCCTGATCGCCCGCAGCATCGACACCCGCTGCCTGGAGTTCGGCGACATCGAAACCAACCTGGCCGGCGCGCGCCAGAAGATCACCGTCAAGCAGGGCATCGAGCAGAAGGTGGCCAAGCAGATCGCGGCCAAGCTCAAGGAAGCCAAGCTCAAGGTCGACAGCCAGATCAATGGCGACAAGCTGCGCGTCAACGGCAAGAAGCGCGACGACCTGCAGGACGCCATCGCGCTGCTGAAGAAGGAAACCTTCGAAGTGCCGCTGCAGTTCGACAACTTCCGCGACTGATCCCCGGCCGCCGGGCCCTGCCCCCCGCCCGGCAGAGCCCGGCGCTGCCAAGCTGCAACGCCCATGCGCGCCGGCAGCCCCGTAGAGCCGGGTTCTACCCGGCTGCCGTTCGCCCGGATGCATGCACCCTGACACCCGCCCGGGCAGACCCCGGCGCTACGGTCGCAGGTGTTTGTAGAGGGTGGTGCGCGATACGCCCAACTGGCGCGCCGCCGCGCTGACGTTGCCGTGGTGGGTCGCCACCGCCTCGCGCATGGCCTGGATGCTGTGGGCGCGCAGCGTGCGGTCGCCCGCCGGATGGATGTCTGCCTCCACGCGCAGGCTGGCGCGTGCCGCCAGCGGCGCGCGCAGGTACTGCACATGCACCGCAGTGTCCTCGTCCAGGCGTACCCGGTACGGCGCGCCCGCCTGCAGCAGTCGACGCCGCTGGTGCACGCTGGCGCCGGCAAACAGACCCTCCAGCGTCAGCAGCGGCAACGGGCCGCGCCGGGGCAGCCCGAACAGACGCCGTGCCACGCGGTTGGCGGCCCGGATCCGTCCATCCTCCTGTACGGCCAACAGCCCCTGCAGCGGCGAATGCAACCAGCGTGCGTCGTGCTGCACGGCCAGCAGATGGCAGGCGCGCTGTGCCTGCATCAGCCGGTTCTCGGCCGACAACGCTGCCTGGCGGAAGTAACCATGCAGCAGCTCCGCGTCGCGCTCGCCGGTCCCGGTGATGTCCAGCGCGCCCAGCACTTCGCCGTCGAGTCCGTGCAACGGCACGCTCAGACAGAACACGGCGGCAAAGCGGTCCAGATAGTGTTCATTGCCGCGCACCAGCGCCGGCGCATCCTCGGCCAGGCTGCATGACGGCGCGGTGGTGCCAATGTCGCACTCGCGAAGCTGGCGCCCCACCTGGATGGGCCGCAGGACCGGCACGTCGGCCAGGCCATGCTCGCGCTGGGCGATCACCCTGCCCTCGGCATTGACGCAGAACAGTGTCCACTGCCGTCCGCCGAACGCGGCCCAGAGACGATCCAGCTCCTCGCGCACGCAGCGCGCCAGGCGGCGATCGGCCGGGGCATCCAGGCGCCCGGCGTGGCGGGCCAGCGGCGCGTAATGCGGTTCCTGCCGCGGCTGTACGCCTGCCAGCCGCGAGCGCTCCCAGGAACGCTCGACCGGCGGTGCCAGCAGGGCGCCGGCCAGTGCACCGCCGTCTGCGAAGCGCTGGCGCGCCGCCGCCAATGCCTGTTGCTGTTCCCGCTGCATGCCGCCCATCGGTCGATCTCCTACCCGGACCGTGAGCGTACACCCGCCACGCTGACTGACACCGCCGTCGCGGCCCCTGGCGGCCGCGACGGACCGTTTCATCCACCGAGGGTCAGGATCGGCTTGAGCGTGATGCCGCGGGTGCTGTCTTCGGCGGCCTGATTGATCTGATCCAGGGGATAGAACCTCACCAGCCTGTCGAACGGAAACCGCCCCTGCTGGTACAACTGCACCAGTTGCGGGATGAACACCTTCGGCACGCTGTCGCCCTCCACGATGCCGCGGATGCTGCGGCCGCCGAGCAGCAGATTGTTGACGTCGAACTCGGCCTTGGTGCCCAGCTTAGGCGCGCCCACCACCCCGATCACGCCGAGGCTGCCGAGTGCCTCGATGCCCTGCGCGAGCACCTCGGGACGGCCGGTGGATTCGAGCGCGAAGTCGGCGCCACCGCCGGTGATCGCACGCACGGCCTCGACCACGTCCACCTCGCGGCTGTTGATGACATGGGTGGCGCCCAGTTCCGTGGCCAGCGCCAGCCGCGAAGGCACCACATCGATGGCGATGATGGTGGTCGCGCCGGCAACGCGCGCGGCCATCACCGCACTCAGGCCCACCGCCCCGGCACCGAAGCTGGCGAAGCTGCTGCCCGCGCCGACCCGGAGCGAATTGATCACCGCGCCGGCACCGGTCTGGATGCCGCAGCCCAGCGGCCCGAGCAGTTCGATCGGTGCATCGTCGGGCACCTTGATCGCATTGTTCTCGCGGCTCAATGCATAGGTGGCAAACGAGGACTGCGCGAAGAAGTGGTCGTGCAGCGGGTTGCCGTCGGGATCCTGGATCGCGGTGCTGCCATCCAGCGCACCGCCGCCGAAGTTCAGGCCGAAGAAGTCGCGGCAGTAGGCGCCGTGGCCGCCAGTGCACGGATTGCAGTGGCCACATGCGCCGTAGGTCAGCACCACGTGGTCGCCAACCTTGAGCTCCTTGACCCCGGGACCCAGCGCTTCGACCACGCCCGCTCCTTCATGGCCGAGCACGGCCGGCAGCGGTACCGGGTAGTACTGGTCACGCACGATCAGGTCGGTATGACACAGGCCGGTGGCGACCACGCGGACCAGCACCTCGTCGTCCTGCGGCCCGCGGATGCGCGCCTTCTCGATCGTGAAAGGCTGTTCTTTTTCGCGCACCACGGCCACGGTGATGTCGCGCAGTTCTGCTGTTGCGGTCATGACATTGTCCTCGTTCAGATCGGATAGGCGGGCGCTTCGCCCTTGACGGTCAGCCACTGCCACTGGGTGAACTCGTCGATGTTGGACGGCCCGCCGATGCTGGTGCCGTTGCCGGACGCACCGACGCCACCGAACGGATTGATCACCTCATCGTTCACGGTCTGGTCGTTGATGTGCAGCAGGCCGGTACGCAGCCGCTCGCCCAGCTTCAGCGCGCGGCCGACGTTGCTCGACAGAACCGCCATCGACAGGCCGTACTCGCTGTCGTTGGCCAGCTCCACCGCTTCCTCGTCGGTATCGAACGGCACCACCACCGCCACCGGCGCGAAGATCTCCTCGTGGAACGCCGGGTTGTCGCGGCCCACATCGCTGAGGACAGTCGGTTCGAAGAACAGGTCGCGGTAACCGCCACCGGTGGCCAGCGTGGCGCCGGCCGCCTGCGCCTCGGCGACCACGCGCGCGGCATGGTCGCGCTGCTGCGCGCTGATCAGCGGCCCGATCGCCACGTCGCCGGTGGCCGGATCGCCCACCTTCAGCGAGCGTGCCTTGGCCACCAGCTTTTCCAGGAACCGGGCATGGATGCTGCGCTGGACCAGCACCCGTCCGGTGGCCATGCAGATCTGTCCCTGGTGCAGGTACACGCCCCAGGCGGTGTTGGCGATGGCCAGGTCGATGTCGGCATCGTCGAGCACGATCAGCGAGTTCTTGCCGCCCAGCTCCAGCGACACTTTCTTCAGATGCCGGCCGGCCGCTTCGCCGACCTTGCGCCCGGCGCCGGTGGACCCGGTGAACTGGATCATGGCGATGTTGGGATCGCGGGTCAGCGCCGCACCGGCCGCACCATCCCCGGGCAGTACATGCAGCAGGCCCGCCGGCAATCCGGCCAGTTCGAACAGCCGCGCAATCACGAAGCCGCCGCAGACCGCCGTGCGCGGGTCGGGTTTGAGGACCACCGCATTGCCCAGCGCGAGGGCCGGCGCCACCGCGCGCATCGCCAGGTACAACGGAAAATTGAACGGCGCGATCACGCCCACCACGCCGAGCGGGCGGCGGCGGGCCAGGTTCAGCCGGCCCGGTTCGGACGGCAGCACCTCGCCGATGCTGCGCGAGGGCAGCGCGGCCGCTTCGTGCAGCGCCTTGACGTTGACCTTGGCCTCGAAGCCGGCTTTCAGCCGGGTCGATCCGCTTTCGCGGACCAGCCAGTCCACAATCGCGTCGGTGTGCTGCTCGGCCAGCTGCGCGGCGCGCCGCAGGACCTGCGCACGCGTCTCATACGGGGCGCTGGCCCAGTCACGCTGCGCCTGGGCCGCTGTGGCGGCGGCGGCGGCAATGCCGGCCGGGTCGGTCATTCCGATCGATCCCAGGGGGGCTCCGGTGGCCGGTTCGATCACGTCCTGGGTGCTGGCACCGGCACGCCAGGTGCCGTCGAACAGCGTGCCGGACCACAGGGAGGTGGGCAGGAACTGCGGTGTATCGCTCATCTGTTGACTCCTTTTGACGAAGAACGACCCCAGGGCCGCCTTCTGCACATGGTTCACCCAGGCATTGGATACCCGCCATCGCGTACTGCCTATCGGCCATCGGCGGGAAATCGGCAACCCACTGCCTGCAAAGGGATTTCCAGCATGCACACTGTCCAGTCAATGGACAGTGGTGTCGGTGCCGACGCGCGCACCACACGCCCGCCACCGGGCCGGGGCCGTACAATCGCCTGCCCAGCCAGCGACACCGCCCGCCATGAACGATGACTCCTTCACCGACGCCACCGCCCCGGACGGCCCCGACGTCATCGCCGAAACCCGCACCTGGCTGGAGCAGATCGTCATCGGCCTGAACCTGTGCCCCTTCGCCAAGGCCGTGTACGTGAAGAACCAGGTGCGCTTCGTGCTCAGCGACGCGACCACGCCCGAGGCGCTGGTCGAGCAGCTGGCCGAGGAACTGGTGCTGCTGCGCGATACGCCCGCCGAGCAGATCGACACCACGCTGATCGTGCACCCGGACGTCCTCACCGACTTCCTGGACTACAACGACTTCCTCGACAACGCCGATGCGGCCATCGAGGCGCTCGATCTGCAGGGCATCCTGCAGGTGGCCAGTTTCCATCCGCAGTACCAGTTCGCCGGTGTCGCCCCGGACGATGTGAGCAACTACACCAACCGCGCGCCCTACCCGACCCTGCACCTGCTCCGCGAGGACAGCGTGGAGCGTGCAGTGGCGGCGTTCCCCGATCCGGACGTGATCGTCGAGCGCAACATCGAGACCCTCGACAAGCTCGGCGTGGAAGGCTGGACCCGCCTGCTCGGGCGCAAGGACACCCCGCCGTGCCACTGACCCCGGCAATTGCCGATTGGCCTGCACTGCCGCTGCGCGACCGCGTGGTGGTGGTGACCGGTGGCGCGCAGGGGGTAGGCCGCGGCATCGCGCAGGCCGTGCTCGGGGCTGGCGGCAGCGTGATGATCGCCGACCTCGACGCCGACGCCGGCAAGGCCTGCCTGAAGGAATGGGCGCTGCCCGGACGCGCCGCGTTCCAACGCACCGACGTTGCCCGCGAGCGCAGCGTGCAGGCGCTGATCAACGCCACGCTCAAACGCTTCGGCCGCCTCGACGGGCTGGTCAACAATGCCGGCATCGCCAGCGCGCATGGCACGCCGTTGGACGCGATGACGCTCACCGAGTGGCAGCGCCGGCTGTCCAGCCTGCATGGCGCGTTCCTGTGCAGCAAGCATGCGCTGCCCGCGCTGCGCGCGTCGTCGACGGATACGCAGACCGGCGCCATCATCAACATTGCGTCCACCCGCGCCTGGCAGTCCGAGGCGGACAGCGAGGCCTATGCGGCCGCCAAAGGTGGGCTGGTCGCCTTCACCCATGCGCTTGCCATCAGTGAAGGCCCGCAGGTGCGCGTGAACAGCATCAGCCCCGGCTGGATCACCACCGAGGCGTGGCAGGCACCGGCCCGACGCCGTGTGCCCAAGCTGTCGCGCCGGGACCATGCCCAGCACGCGGTCGGCCGCGTCGGCCAACCCGACGACATCGGTGCGTTGGCCGTGTTTCTGCTGTCATCACTGTCCGGCTTCATCACCGGACAGGACCACATCGTCGATGGCGGCATGACCCGGACCATGCTTTACACGTAAGGCCCGGCACATCACGGTTACGCCATGCCGTTGTGCCGCAGCAACGCCGCCACATCCGGCGCGCGCCCGCGGAAGGCGGCGAAATTCTCCGCCGCGCTGCGGCTGCCACCGCGCGACAGCACTTCCTCAAGGAACCGCCGGCCGGTTTCGGCGGTCCGGTCCGGCGCTTCCTCGAAGGCGGCATACGCATCGGCGCTGAGCACTTCGGCCCACTTGTAACTGTAATAGCCGGCCGCATACCCGCCGGCGAAGATGTGGCTGAACTGATGCGGGAAGCGGCTCCATGCGGGCGGCCGGTTGACGGCCACTTCGTCGCGCACCCGCTCCAGCAGCGCGATGACGCTGTCCTGGGTGGGATCGAACTCGCTGTGCAGCTGCATGTCGAACAGCGCGAATTCCAACTGGCGCACAGTGAACATGCCGCTCTGGAAATTGCGCGCGGCCAGCATGCGGTCGAACAACGCGCGCGGCAGCGGCTCGCCCGTGTCGACGTGCGCGGTCATCGCCTGCACCCGGTTCCATTCCCAGCAGAAGTTCTCCATGAACTGGCTGGGCAGTTCCACCGCATCCCACTCCACGCCGTTGATGCCGGCCACGGCAAGCTCATCGACGCGGGTCAGCAACTGGTGCAGCCCGTGGCCCATTTCGTGGAACAGCGTGGTGACATCGCTGTGGGTGAAGGTCGCCGGGCGGCCATCACTGCCACGGCCGAAGTTGCAGACCAGGTACACCAGCGGTGTCTGCACCCCGGCCGCGGTCGCGCGCCGGTTGCGGCAGTCGTCCATCCACGCCCCACCCCGCTTGCCTTCGCGGGCGTACAGGTCCAGGTAGAACTGCCCGACGAGTGCGCCCTGCGCATCCACCAGGCGGAAGAAGCGCACATCCGGGTGCCATACCGGCGCGCTGTCGGGCAGCACCTGCAGGCCATACAGCTCGTGGATGAGGTTGAACAACCCCTCCAGCACGGTCGGCTCGGTGAAGTACGGTTTCACCTCCTGCTCGGAGTAGCTGTAGCGCGCCTGTTTGAGCTTCTCGCCGACGTAGGCGAGGTCCCACGCCTGCAGCGTGTCCAGCTGCAGTTCGTCGCGTGCAAAGGCCTCCAGCTCGGCGCGGTCGCGCTGCGCGTAGGGCTTGGCACGGGCAGCCAGGTCACGCAGGAAGCCCAGTACCTGCGGGGCATCCTGCGCCATCTTGGTGGCGATGGAGTACTCGGCGTAATTGGGGAAGCCAAGCAGCGCGGCCAGCTCGGCGCGAAGCGCCAGGATGCGTGCGATGTTGGCGCTGTTGTCGAGCGCGGCATCGCCGAATTCGGAGGCCCGTTCGGCATTGGCGCGGTACAGCGTTTCACGCAGTGGACGATGATCGGCGTAGGTCTGCACCGGCAGGTAGCACGGCATCTGCAGCGTCAACTTCCACCCGGACAGCCCGACCTTCTCCGCCGCTTCGCGCGCGGCGGACACCACGTCGGCGGGCAGACCCGCCAGTGCGATGCGGTCTTCCACGTGCAGCGACCACGCGTCGGTGGCATCCAGCACATTCTGCGAGAAGGTCGCCGACAAGGCCGCCAGTTCCTCCTGGATCGCGCTGAAACGCGACTTGCCGGCGTCGTCCAGCTCTGCGCCACCGAGGCGGAAATCACGCAGCGCGTTGTCCAGCACCTTGCGCCGGGCCGGCGCGTACTGCGCCGCTTCCGGTGCCTCGGCCAACGCGCGGTACTGCGCATACAGCGCCAGGTTCTGGCTCATCGCGCTGCCAAAACGCGTCACCTTGGGCAGGTTGGCGTTGTAGGCCTCACGCAGCGCCGGGGTATTGACCACCCCCTGCAGGTGGGTCACCTGGCCCCAGGCGCGCCACAGCCGATCGGTGGCGTCGTCAAGCGGCTCCACGAACGTTGCCCAGGTCACGGGGGTGACGGTCTCGGCCACCTTCACGGCAGCCTCGGCCTCGGCCAGCAGCGCCTCGACGGCCGGACCGACATGGTCGGGCTGGATCGCGTCGAAGCGCGGCAGGCCGGAAAAATCGAGCAGGGGATTGGTGGGGGTCACGGGCATCTCCAGACAACAGGGCCGCACGCGCGGCATCACCCTCGATATGGCACTGCTCCGCTCCGCGCACAAGGGGCGCTAGCCAACGTTCCTGCCTGGCCGGCGCTGCCGCCCGGTGGCTGGATCAGTACAGCGTTTCCAGCGCGGCGTGCGGCAGGGGCGCCAACCCCTGGCCGTTCACGGCGGCCGCAACCCACGCATCGGGCTCATCCACCTCGATGCCCTGACGCGGATACCACTCGGGGTTGTAGTAGCTGTGCGCATAACGTTCGCCGCTGTCGCACAGAATGGTCACGATCGATCCGCTGCGGCCAGCCTGGCGCATCCATTCGGCAGCCTGCAGAACGCCGATGAAGTTGGTGCCGGTCGAGCCGCCGACACGGCGGCCCAACTGCCGGCTGACATGCCGCATCGCGGCCAGGCTCAGCGCATCGGGCACCTTCACCATCGCATCCACGCTGGTCGGAATGAAGCTGGACTCCACCCGTGGCCGGCCGATCCCCTCCACCCGCGAGCCCCCGCTGCAGGTCAGCTCGCGCCACGGCTGCCCGGCCAGAGCCGCGCAGTAGCCGTCGTAGAACACCGACACTTCCGGGTCCGCACAGAGGATGCGGGTGTCATGGCGACGGTAGCTCACGTAGCGTCCCAGCGTGGCGGCGGTGCCGCCCGTACCGGGGCTGCACACGATCCACTCCGGAACCGGATGCGGCTCTTCGGCCATCTGCTTGAAAATGGATTCGGCGATGTTGTTGTTGGCGCGCCAGTCGGTGGCGCGCTCGGCGTAGGTGAACTGGTCCATGAAATGGCCGCCGGTGTCGCGGGCGAGCTTTTCCGAATCGCAGTTCAGGTCGCAGGCGCGTTCCACCAGGTGGCAGCTGCCACCCTGGAACTCGATCGCGGCAATCTTCTCCGGCGAGGTCGTGGCCGGAATCACCGCGATGAAGGGCAGACCCAGCAGACGGGCAAAGTAGGCCTCGGACACAGCGGTGGAGCCGCTGGACGCCTCGATCACCGGGCGGCCCTCGCGCAGCCAGCCGTTGGTCAGCGCGTACAGGAACAGCGAGCGTGCCAGCCGGTGCTTCAGGCTGCCGGTGGGGTGGCTGGATTCGTCCTTGAAGTACAGGTCGATGCCGGCGTACCCGGGCAGGTCCATCGGAATCAGATGGGTATCGGCCGACCGGTTGAAATCGGCTTCGATCTTGCGGATGGCGGCGGCCACCCATTCACGCTGCGACATGACGAAAGCTGCACAAGGAGACGCCCCATTCTACCGTCGCGGCCCGACCACGCGGGCGCCGTTAGAATGGGGGGTCTCGCCGCCGCGCGCGGCCTCCCCCAGAGGAAACCCCATGACCCTTGCCCCGTTGCCGTCCCCGCCCGGCGTTGCCGCCCAGCCGCCGGTCGAAACCAGCGGTTTCGTGTTCAACCACACCATGCTGCGCGTGAAGGACATCACCGCGTCGCTGGACTTCTACACCCGCGTGCTCGGCTTCCGCCTGATCGACCAGCGCGACTTCGCCGAGGCCGCGTTCAGCCTGTACTTCCTGGCCCTGCTGCCGGAGGGCACGCAGATTCCCGAAGGTGACGCTGCCCGCCGCCTGTGGATGGCCGGCATTCCCGGCGTGCTGGAACTGACCCACAACCACGGCACGGAAATCCAGGACGGCCCGGTCTACCACGACGGCAACAGCGACCCGCGCGGCTTCGGCCACATCTGCGTGTCGGTGCCGGACATCCAGGCCGCGTGCAAGCGCTTCGACGACCTGCAGGTGCCGTACCAGAAGCGCCTGGAGGACGGCCGCATGAAGCACCTGGCCTTCATCAAGGACCCGGACGGCTACTGGGTGGAGATCATCTCCAACACCCCGGTCGCCTGATCCAGCCGCGATTCACGCACGCGCCGGCCACCCCGGCGCGTGCGTGGCACCGCCTAGGGCTGGCCCTGGAATTCAAAGGCCGCGTGGAACGGCGCCTTGGGCGGCACGAAGACGGTGGTGCCGGCGAATCCGGCCTCGATGCAGCGCGCGACTGCACCGTCGCCCTCGCGCCAGGTCCGCACCACCCTGCCCTGCGCGTCCAACTGCAGCACCACGGTGAATGCAGCCAGCGTCTCCGGTGCGGGCGTAGGCAGGCAGCGTGCGAAGCCATCGCCCCCCACCCGGCTCATGCCATCGATCATGGCGGCATAGGCCACCGGCTCCAGACTGCCCTCATCGCTGTGCGCCAACGCGCGCACCTGGTCGTATCCGGTTCCCACGGCCGACTGGGCCAGCAGCATCCACCACAGCATCGTCATTTCTCCCCGCCATGCCACGATGGCGCCAGTGCGCAGCCTAGGGCAGCGCGGGCGCGGGCGGAAGCGTGCGCGCCACGGTAGTGCAGCCAGCCGCCCCCGGTGGTATATCTGCCGGCCTGTCCATCCAAAGGGAGTCGGCATGGAAACCATGCAACTGCATCGCGGCCGCCTGATCGATCATCTACAGCTCGTGGTCCGCGACCTCGCCGCCAGCCGTCGCTTCTACCAGGCGGTGTTCGACACGATCGGCATTCCCATCGCCGGCGAAGGCGACACGTATTTCTGGGCCGACGAACTGTTCATCTCCACCGCCGACAGCGAAGCCGCGGCCGGTGAACTGACCGGCCGCCACCACCTGGCCTTCCAGGCACGCGATCGCGCCACCGTGGATGCCTTCCACGTCGCCGCGCTGGCGGCCGGCGGCAAGGACAACGGCGCGCCCGGCGAACGGCCGTACCACCCGGGCTACTACGGCGCGTTCGTGATCGATCCGGATGGCAACAACATCGAAGTCGTGTACCACGGCGAAGCGACCTACAGCGCCGATTCGGTGAAAGTCACCTTCTGACCTGCGCGCCCGCTGCCGCCCTGAACGCTTCAGCGTCGGAGCGGCCGCGTCTCATGGGATGAGACCGCTGCTGCCTACCGTGTCGGCATGGAAACGATACGCAAGCTGGCGATCCTGGCCGATGCCGCCAAGTACGACGCCTCCTGTGCCTCCAGTGGCGCAGGCAGGCGCGACTCGCGCACGTCCGGCGGCATCGGCAGCACCGAAGGTGCCGGCATCTGCCACAGCTACACGCCGGATGGCCGCTGCGTCTCGCTGCTGAAGATCCTGCTCACCAACTTCTGCATCTACGACTGCGCGTACTGCGTGAACCGTGTGTCCAGCAACGTGCCGCGCGCACGCTTCAGCGTGGCTGAAGTGGTGGCGTTGACGATGGACTTCTACAAGCGCAACTACATCGAAGGCCTGTTCCTCTCCAGCGGCATCATCCGCAATGCCGACTACACGATGGAACAGATGGTGGAGGTGGCACGCGTGCTGCGCGAGGAGCACCGCTTTGCCGGCTACATCCACCTCAAGACCATTCCCGAGGCGTCGCCGGAACTGCTGGCCGCGGCCGGCCGGCATGCCGACCGCCTGTCGATCAACATCGAGCTGCCGACCGAAACCGGACTGGCCAGTTTCGCCCCGGAAAAATCACTCCCGTCCATCCGCGGGGCAATGGGCGAACTGCGCTGGCGCATCGACGAAGCCAAGCAGGCCAAGGCCGACAGCGATGCCGGCAGCGCCACGGTGTCGTCGCCGCTTGCGGCCACGCCGCTCAAGCGTGCCGGGGCCAGGCGCGCCCGCCCACCGCGCTTCGCCCCGGCCGGGCAGAGCACGCAGATGATCGTCGGTGCCGACGGTGCCAGCGACCAGCAGATTCTCAGCGCTGCCGACAACCTGTATGGCAACTACCGGATGCGCCGGGTGTACTACTCCGCCTTCAGCCCGATTCCCGATGCCAGCCGCCTGCTGCCGCTGCAGGCACCACCACTGGCCCGCGAACACCGCCTGTACCAGGCCGACTGGCTGCTGCGCTTCTACGGCTACGCGGTGGAGGAGATCACCGACACCACCCAGGGCGGCATGCTGGATCTGGATATCGACCCCAAGATGGCCTGGGCGATCCGCCACCCCGAGCGCTTCCCGGTCGATCTCAACGTGGCCTCCAAGGACATGCTGCTGCGCGTGCCCGGGCTGGGCGTACGCAACGTGAAACGGGTGCTGATGGCACGGCGTCACGGCCGCCTGCGTGTGGCCGACGTGGCGCGTCTGCGCGCGCCGATGCGCACGCTGCTGCCGTTCGTTCAACTGGCCGACCATCACCCGCGACGCGCACTGGACAACCCGGCCGCCCTGCGCGCGCGCCTGGCACCGCCGCCGCGGCAGGCGTCGCTGTTCCCCGACGCGGCCACGCAGTGAGATGACGCGCTGGAGTGCGCGGGTGGATCCGGTGTGGTCGCTGCCGGCCTGGCGCGACACCGCGCGGCGGGCACTGCAGCACCGCGTTGCACCGGCACAGCTCGACTGGCTGGAGGCCGGCGAGGCCTCGCTGCTGGATGCGCCGGCGGTGGCCAGCCTGCCCGCGCCGGCCGCCGACAGCGCCGCCATTGCCGTGCCGCAGGCGTTCGTCGACCTGGCGTCCACCTGCCTGTGCCACCGCGACCCGCAGCGGCTCCCGCTGCTGTACCGCATGCTGTGGCGCATCGTGCACGGCGAGCGCGGGCTGCTCACCAACCCGGCCGACCCGGATGTGCTCCGCGCGATGGCGCTGGCCCAGGCGGTGCGCCGCGACAGCCACAAGATGAAGGCCTTCGTGCGCTTTCGCGAAGTGCCGGGCGAAGACAATGCGTTCATTGCCTGGTTCGAACCGGAGCACCACATCGTGGACCGCGTTGCGCCGTTTTTCGCGCGACGCTTCGCCGGTATGCGCTGGGCGATCCTGACCCCGGCACGCAGCGTGCAGTGGGATGGCCACGTACTCGCCTTCGGCCCCGGCGCACGGCAGCAGGATGCACCGCGCGAGGATGCGCGCGAAGCGCTGTGGCGTACCTACTACGCCAACATCTTCAACCCGGCCCGGCTCAACACGCGGATGATGCAGCAGGAGATGCCGGCGCGGTACTGGAAGCATCTGCCCGAAGCGGCGCTGCTGCCCGGCCTGGTGCGCGACGCCGGCGACCGGGTGCAGGAAATGCATGACCGCCAGGCGCAGGCGCCGACACGCCGCATCCCGCAGCGGGCCCCGGCGGCACCCTCCGCGCCAACCGGCCTGGAGGGGCTGCGCGAGGCGGCCACGCATTGTCGACGCTGCCCGCTATGGGAGCCGGCCACCCGGACCGTGTTCGGTCAGGGCCCCGCGAACGCCCGGATCATGCTGGTGGGCGAGCAGCCCGGGGACGCCGAAGACCTGAGCGGGCATCCGTTCGTGGGGCCGGCCGGTCAGCTGCTCGACCGCGCGCTGCGCGAGGTGGGCATCGACCGCCGCACGCTGTACCTGACCAACGCGGTCAAGCATTTCCGTTTCGAGCGGCGCGGCAAGCGGCGCATCCACACCCCTCCGCAGGTCACGCACATCACCGCCTGCCGCGACTGGCTGATGGGCGAGATCGAGAACGTCCGCCCCCAGGTGATCGTGTGCCTGGGCGCGACCGCAGCAAGCGCCGTATTCGATGCCGGCTTCACACTGAAGGAGCACCGCGGCCGCTGGCATTCATTGGACGATGGCACGCGCGCCTTCGCCACGGTGCACCCGGCGTGGGTGCTGCGACAGGGCGAGGGAGAGGCGCGGGAGGCGGCCTATCGGCTGTTGCTGGAGGACCTGCAAGGGTTGGTCGACGACCATCCCGCCCGGTGACGCGCCCGGAGCGATGCCGGCCAGCGGTCGGCACCTTCCCGCGTGGCTGCCCGCTGGCGTCAGTGCGCCGCCATGTAGATGTCCTGCAGCACCGCCTTCTCCAGCTCCAGTTCGCTGAGCAGGTTCTTGACGATGTCGCCCAGGCTCAGGATGCCGACCAGCCTGGCGTCTTCGGTCACCATCAGATGGCGGTGCCGCGAGTAGGTCATCAACGCCATCGCCTGCTTCAGCGTTGCATCCGGCGCGATGCCTTCCAGACCTGCCGACGGCAACGTCGCGATGACCCGGCGCCCCGCCTGCGGGCCGTCATCGGCCAGGCAGCGCACGATGTCCTTCTCGGAAATGATCCTTACCGGTGCATCGTCCTTCATCACCACCAGGGCGGCGATCTTGTGCGCGCTCATCTTGTGTGCGGCGGCACCGATGGTGTCGTCCACGTCGATGGTGACGATGGTCTGTTTCTTGGACTGCAGGAGTTCGCGGACGTTCATTCTTGTTTCCTGTTGCAGGTTACTGAAGTCGAGAGATGCGCCTGGTTGCAGCGAGGGAGGCGGCGTGTGCGCCCGGTCCTCGGTCATTCGATTCTACGGCCGCACGTTGGCCCGGGAGTTTGCATATCCGGGACAGTTCGTCGCTGAAAACGACTGACGACCCGAGAATGGCACCGCCGGGAAAACCGTCGCTGAATGCCATCGTCGGCCACCGCTAAAGTTCACCCCACCGCGACCGGGGGGATGGGTGGGCCGGCGGACAAAGTGACTTCCGGCATGTCGATCCGGTGACCGCCGGCACCTGCCCCGGTTGGGCCCGCTTTCTACAGTGGCGCTGTCTTCTTCAGATGGATGCCCGGCATGACCCGCTCCCTGTTCTTCCGCGGCCTGATCGCCGCCCTGCTGTCACTGACGTGCCTGGCCAGCGCCTCGGCGGCTCCTTCCGCCACACTGCCGTTGCAGGTGTCCGCCGAGCGCGCCACCACGATGGATGTCTGGGTCCCGGCAGAGGTCCGCGGCGTGGTGCTGTTCTCCAGCGGCCACGGCGCATGGCCGGCACGCTATGACGCGTTGCTGCAATCCTGGTCGGACGCAGGCTTTGCCGTGGTGGCACCGCTGCACGTCGATTCGGTCAGGCACCCGGACCGGGCGCAGTTCTCCCTGCAGCAGGGCTTCAGCGAACGCCTCGTGGACATGCATGCGGCCAGCGCCTATGCCGCGGCGCGCTGGCCGCAGGTGCCGGTGGTGGCTGCCGGCCACAGCCTGGGGACGTTGATTTCGGCGATACTCGGGGGCGCGCTCGCCGACCTTGGCCCCCTGCGCGATCCCACCGTGGTGGCGGTGCTGGGCTACTCCTCGCCGGGCCGTATTCCGGGCCTGATCGGCCCGGATGCCTATGCCACACTGGCGGTGCCACTGCTGCTGATCACCGGCGACCAGGACCGGGTGCCGGGCTTCGTCACCGATCCGGTGGATCACCTGTATCCGGTGCAGACCGCACCGGCGGGCGACAAGACCGCGCTGGTGCTGTCAGGCGGCGACCACAATCTGATCGGCGCACAGGACGGCACCCAGGTGCTTCGTGCCCGCGCCCTCGGCACCGCGTTCCTGCAGTCCCGGGTACTGGCCGACGATCAGGCGACGCAGCTGCTGGCGGCGCCGCCGCGCGACGGCGAGCAGTGGCTGCGCCGCTGAGGCGCGTCGTCGGCGGGCCACCACAGTCGACCGCTTATTCCACCGTCACGCTCTTGGCCAGATTGCGCGGCTTGTCCACGTCGGTGCCGCGCGCCAGCGCGGTGTGGTACGCCAGCAACTGCACCGGCAGGGTATGCACGATCGGGCTGAGCACACCGGCATGGCGCGGCGTGCGGATCACGTGCACGCCTTCGGACTCGACGAAGTTGCTGTCCTGGTCGGCGAACACGAACAGCTCGCCACCGCGGGCGCGCACTTCCTGCATGTTGGATTTGACCTTCTCCAGCAGGCTGTCGTTCGGCGCGATCACCACCACCGGCATGTCTTCGTCCACCAGCGCCAGCGGCCCGTGCTTGAGCTCGCCCGCCGGATAGGCCTCGGCGTGGATGTAGGAGATTTCCTTGAGCTTGAGCGCGCCTTCGAGCGCGATCGGATAGTGCAGGCCACGGCCCAGGAACAGCGCATTGGGCTTGCGCGCGAAGCGCTCGGCCCAGGCCGCGATCTGCGGCTCCAGGTTCAACGCATGCTGCACGCTGCCCGGCAGGAAACGCAGCTGTTCGAGGTAGTCCGCTTCCTGCGCGGCATCCACGCGACCGTGCAGCTTGCCCAGCACCACGGTCAGCTGGAACAGCGCCGCCAACTGGGTGGTGAAGGCCTTGGTCGAGGCCACGCCGATCTCGGCGCCGGCGCGGGTATAGCAGACCAGTTCGCTGGCACGCGGAATCGCGCTTTCCGGCACGTTGCAGATCGACAGCGTATGCAGGTGCCCCAGCGACTTGGCGTACTTGAGCGCCTCCATCGTGTCCAGCGTTTCGCCGGACTGGGAAATGGTGACGATCAGGTGCTTGGGATTGGCGTACGCGGCGCGGTAACGGTACTCACTGGCGATCTCCACGCTGCACGGCAGGCCGGAGATGGCCTCGATCCAGTAGCGCGCCGTCAGGCCGGCGTAGTAGCTGGTGCCGCAGGCGATGATCTGCACGCCTTCGATACCCGACAGCACGGCCTCGGCGTTCTTGCCGAACAGCTCGGCCGGGAAACCACCGGCGTCGATCGCCGCCTCGATGGTGTCGCCCAATGCACGCGGCTGCTCGTGGATTTCCTTCTGCATGAAGTGACGGTACGGGCCGAGCTCCAGCGAGGCCAGCGACACGTCCGACAGGTGCACCTCGCGCGCGACCGGCTGGTCGCGGTCGTCGTACACCTGCACGCCATCGCGGCGGATATCGGCGGTGTCACCTTCTTCCAGGAAGATCACCCGGCGCGTGGCCGAGATGACCGCCGACACGTCGGAGGCGACGAAGTTCTCGTCCTCCCCCAGGCCAACCAGCAGCGGGCAGCCCATGCGTGCACATACGAAGTGCTCCGGCTCGGCGCGGCTCATCACCGCCAGCGCGTAGGCACCGGTCAGTTCCTTGACCGTGCGCTGCAACGCCGACAGCAGGGTGTCGCCGTCCTTGAGGTGATGGTGCATCAGGTGCGCAATGACTTCGGTATCGGTCTGCGACTCGAAGGTGTAACCCAGCGCGATCAGTTTCTCGCGCTGTGCTTCATGATTTTCGATGATGCCGTTGTGGACCAGCGCCACCCCGTGGCTGATGTGCGGATGCGCGTTGGCTTCGGTCACACCGCCGTGCGTGGCCCACCGGGTGTGGCCGATGCCCAGCATGGCATCGAAGCCCTCGCTGGCTGCTGCCTTCTCCATCTCCGCCACGCGCCCGGTGCGGCGCACGCGGCGTACGTCCGGCTGGGCGCCACGACCGTCGATGACGGCAATGCCGGAGGAATCGTAGCCGCGGTACTCCAGCCGCTTCAGTCCCTCGATGAGTACCGGTACCACGTCGCGATTGGCGATCGCTCCCACAATGCCGCACATATGATTCTGATCCCTGCCGTTGAGCCTCGCATTCTAGCGTGGCGTCCGCGTCCGCCACGCCGCTGTCCGCTTAACGAAAGTGTCCGCGCCGGTGTCCGCGGACAGGCGGACAGCCCGACCAGAAGTTCAAGCCATTGTTTTTATTGGGTTAAAAGTTGGCACGGAGTCTGCTCTCTCTTGGGCAACCCAACCGCGAACGAGCCCGATGATCCGCGACACTTCCGCCCAGGACCAGACTCTCTCCGTTGCCGGCACCCCTGCCCCCTGGAAGCGCTGGCTGTGGCCGGGGCTGGCCGCACTGGTGGTGCTGCTGGCCATCGGCTTTGCCGCACGGGCCTGGCTGGGTGCCAGCCGCTCCTTCGACAGCGCGCGGGTGCGCATCGCCGAGGTCAAGCGCGGCGACCTGGTCCGTGACATCGCCGCCGACGGCCGTGTGATCGCCGCCAACAGCCCGGTGCTGTACGCGATCTCGGCCGGTACGGTGAATCTGAAGGTGGTCGCCGGCGACGTGGTCAAGAAGGGCCAGGAACTGGCCGTGATCGACAGCCCCGAACTGCGCAGCAAACTGGCCCAGGAACAGGCCACGCTGGCCGGCCTGGAAGCCGAAGCCAGCCGCGCCACGCTCGACGCCACCCTGGCCCGCGCCAAGGCCCGCAAGGAAACCGACCAGGCCGCCATCGAGCGCCAGGCCGCCGACCGCGACCTGCAGCGCTACCAGCGCGGTTTTGACGGCGGCGCGGTGCCGCAGATCGACCTGGCCAAGGCCAACGACACCCTCAAGAAGGCCGACATCCAGCTGGCCAACGCGCAGACCGATGCGCGCCTGCAGAGCCAGGGCGCCGACCTCGACGCCCGCAACAAGCACCTGCTGGCCGAACGCCAGAAGGCGGTGGTGGCCGAAGTCCAGCGGCAGGTCGATGCCCTGACCCTGCGCGCACCGTTCGATGGCCAGGTCGGCCAGGTCCAGGCGACCCAGCACACCAATGTGATTGCCAATGCCCCGATCCTGGGCGTGGTCGACCTGTCGCGCTTCGAGATCGAGATCAAGGTGCCGGAGAGCTTCGCCCGCGACCTGGCGATCGGCATCCCGGCGCAGCTGACCAGCGGCAACGGCCAGCCGTTCCCGGGCGAGATCAGCGCGGTGTCGCCGGAGGTGGTGGCCGGCGAAGTCAACGCCCGCATCCGTTTCTCCGACAAGCAGCCGCAGGGCCTGCGCCAGAGCCAGCGGATGCAGGCGCGGGTGATGCTCGATACCCGCCGCAACGTGGTCAAGGTGGAACGCGGCCCGTTCGTCGAACAGGGCAACGGCAATGCTTACGTCATGGACGGCAGCACCGCCGTCCGCCGCCCGGTCAAGCTCGGTGTGAGCAGCCTGGGTGAAGTGGAAGTCCTCTCTGGCCTGCAGCCCGGCGATCGCGTCGTGGTGTCCGGCAGCGATCTGTTCGGCGATGCCGAAAAGGTCTCCATCAACTGATTCCCCAACACACGCCACCCTCAACGAACCGCAAAGGAAAACAGTCATGCTCGAGATGCGCTCGGTCGCCAAAGTGTTCCGCACCGAACAGGTGGAAACCCATGCCCTGCGGTCGCTGGACCTGCACGTCCGCGAAGGCGAGTTTGTCGCCGTGACCGGGCCCTCGGGGTCGGGCAAGACCACGTTCCTCAACATCGCCGGCCTGCTGGAGACCTTCACCAGCGGCACCTACCTGCTCGACGGCCAGGACGTGAGCACGCTGGGCGATGACGCGCGCAGCCGCCTGCGCAACCAGAAGATCGGCTTCATCTTCCAGGGCTTCAACCTGATCTCCGACCTCAACCTGTTCGACAACGTGGACGTGCCGCTGCGCTACCGCGGCATGCCGGCCGCCGAGCGCAGGCAGCGCATCGAGCATGCCCTGACGCAGGTGGGTCTGGGCTCGCGCATGAAGCACTACCCGGCCGAACTGTCCGGCGGCCAGCAGCAGCGTGCGGCCATCGCGCGCGCGCTGGCCGGCAGCCCCCGCCTGCTGCTGGCCGACGAACCGACCGGCAACCTCGACAGCCAGATGGCACGCGGCGTGATGGAGCTGCTGGAAGAGATCAATGCAGCCGGCACCACCATCGTCATGGTGACCCACGACCCCGAGCTGGCCGCGCGCGCGCAGCGCAACGTGCACATCGTGGACGGCCAGGCCACCGATCTGCTGCGCGATCCGGTGCTGGCCACCCCGCGCGTCGCCGTCGCTACCGCCAACGACTGAGGCCACCATGCTCGCCTACTACTTCCGACTGGCACTGCGCAGCTTCCGGCGCAACCGCGTGCTGACCGCGCTCATGGTGCTCGCCATCGCGCTCGGCATCGGCGCCTCGATGACCACGTTGACGGTGTTCCATGTCCTGTCCGGCGACCCGATTCCGCACAAGAGCGACCGCCTGTTCTCGGTGCAGGTCGATCCGCGGACGATGCTGGGCTACCAGCCCGGCGAAGAGCCCGAAGACCAGATGACGCGCTTCGATGCCGAAGCACTGCTGCGCGAACGCCAGGCCAAGCACCAGGCGGTGATGACCGGCGGCGGGGTCACGATCGAACCGGACAAGGCCGCGCTGCGTCCCTTCGATACCGATGCGCGCTACACCTCCAACGACTTCTTTGCGATGTTTGACACGCCCTTCCTGTATGGCCGCGCATGGTCGGCCAATGAGGATGAGGGCCGTGGCCGCGTGGCGGTGATTTCCCGCACGCTCAACCAGAAGCTGTTCGACGGGGCCGACAGCATCGGCAGGACCATCCGCATGGATGCCACGGCCTTCACCGTGGTCGGCGTGCTCGACGAATGGAATCCGAACCCGCATTTCTACGATCTGGAGACCGGCCGGTATGGCGGCAGCGAAGACGTCTATCTGCCGTTCTCCACGGCGATGGATCTCAAGCTCGGTCGCAACGGCAACATGAACTGCTGGGGCAACTCCAATGGCGATGAGACCGGGATCAATGCGCCGTGCACGTGGCTGCAGTACTGGGTCGAGCTGCCCTCCGCCGGTGATGCCGATGACTACCGGGCCTACCTGAACAACTATTCCGCGCAGCAGAAGGCCGCCGGTCGCTTCCAGCGCCCGCCGAACGTCCGCCTGCGCAACGTCATGGAATGGCTGGACTACAAGCAGGTGGTCCCCAGCGATGTGCGGCTGCAGCTTTGGCTTGCGATGGGCTTCCTGCTGGTCTGCCTGATCAATACCGTCGGCCTGCTGCTGGCCAAGTTCCTGCGTCGCAGCGGCGAGATCGGCGTGCGCCGTGCTCTGGGTGCCAGCCGCGCGCAGATCTTCCTGCAGTCGCTGGTCGAAGCCGGCACGGTTGGCCTGGCCGGCGGTGTGCTCGGCCTCGGGCTGGCCGCGCTCGGCCTGTATGCGGTACGCCAGCAGCCGGTGGAGTACGCCAAGCTGGCCACGCTGGATGGACAGATGCTGCTGCTGACCTTCGCGCTGACCCTGGTGGCCAGCCTGCTGGCCGGCTTCCTGCCTGCGCTGCGCGCCATGCAGGTCGCCCCCGCCATCCAACTCAAAACGCAGTAAGGATCCGGAGCACATGATGGATATCCGCCCCATTCTCACCACACTGCGCCGGCACAAGACCGCCGCCGCCCTGATCGTGCTGGAGATCGCGCTGACCTGCGCGATTGTCTGCAACGCGCTGTTCCTGATCGGGCAACGCATCGAGACCATCAACCAACCCAGCGGCATCGCCGAGGATGAACTGGTGGAAGTGCGCCTCGGCGGCATCGGCAAGCAGGTCAACGTCGAGGCGCGTACCCGCGAAGACCTGGCCGCGCTGCAGAGCGTGCCGGGCGTCAAGAGCGTAGTGGCCATCAACCAGCTGCCGTTCCGGAACAACTCCTGGAACACCAGCCTGTCGCGCGTTCCCGACCAGGAGCGCCCCACGCTCAACGCGTCGCAGTACTTTGCCCGGGAAGGGACGGTCGACACGCTTGGCCTGGAACTGATCGCCGGCACCGATTTCCAGCCCGGCGAGTATCGCGAGTACCAGGACGTGGTCAGCGATCCGACCACAGAAACCACGGGCAGCTCAGTGATTCTGACCAAGTCTGCCGCCGACAAGCTGTATCCGGATGGCGATGCGCTCGGCAAGACGATCTACAGCGGCCGCTCCCCGCTGCGCGTTACCGGCGTGGTCAAGGAGCTCGGCCGCCCGACCCGGGTCAACGGCGATACGCATGACTCGATGCTGCTGCCGGTGCGCATGTCCTACGACATGGGCTTCTACCTGATCCGCGTCACCGACCCGGCACGACGCGACGAAGTGATCAAGGCTGCCGTCGCCGCACTGGAACGGGTCGATTCGAGCCGACTGGTGCGGGCCAAGGTCACCTATCAGGAGCAGCGCGAAAAGTATTTCGCCAACGACCGTGCGATGGTGGGCCTGCTCATCACCGTGTGCGTCGCGCTGCTGGTGGTGACCGCCCTGGGCATCGTCGGTCTGGCCAGCTTCTGGGTGCAGCAGCGCACCAAGCAGATCGGCATCCGTCGTGCCCTGGGCGCGACCCGCAGCCAGATCCTGCGCTACTTCCAGACGGAGAACTTCCTGCTGGCCACGGTGGGCATCGTGCTCGGCATGCTGATGGCCTACACGATCAATCTGTACCTGATGAACAACTACGAGCTGCCGCGCATGCCCCTCAGCTACCTGCCGATCGGCGCGGTGCTGCTGTGGCTGCTGGGCCAGATCGCCGTCTTCGGCCCGGCACGCCGCGCCGCCGCCGTTCCCCCTGCCGTTGCCACCCGGAGTGCCTGAGATGCGCCAGACCCGAATCGCGCCCCTGCTGCTGAGCCTTCTGCTGGCCAGCGCCCCGGCGGTGGCCGCCGCCCAGACCGAGACCGCGCGCCTGGAGTGGCGCGATACCGACCACCATCTGGTGGTGGATGCCAGCAACGGCATCGTGCGCGTCACCACCACCGAACCGGACGGCTACTTCGGCGTCCGCAGCGGCGACCGGATTCTGCGTGTGGACGGCAGGCCGGTGCGGCGGATCGACGATGTGAGCGAGGTGCTGGCCCGCAGCAGCCGCACCCGGTTGCCGGTGACGGTGCTGCGCCGCGGCAGCGAGGCCACCGTGGAGGTCAATACCGCCGCGTGGCGCAACGTGGTGCCTGTCGATGCGCCGGCACCGCCGGCACCGCCTCCGCCGCCCAGCCCGCGCGGCTGAGGTGGCCCGCGCCGGGCCGTCTGCACGTTGGCCCGGCGCTCCGGTACTCTTGATCCCACTTACCGGCCCCCGATGACGCATGCCTTCGATTCTGATCATTGACGACAACGCCAGCGTCGGCACCGCGCTGGAGGTGCTGTTCTCCCTGCACGACATCGATGCGCTGCATGCGCTGTCGCCCGAGGCCGGGTTGGCCCTGCTGGAACAGCAGCCGGTCGACCTGGTGATCCAGGACATGAACTTCACCGAGGACACCACCTCCGGTGAGGAAGGCGAAGCGCTGTTCGAGCAGATACGCGCCCGCCATCCGGATCTGCCGGTGATCCTGCTCACTGCCTGGACGCACCTCAGCAGTGCGGTGGACCTGGTCAAGGCCGGCGCGGCCGACTACCTGGCCAAGCCGTGGGACGACCGCAAGCTGCTGACCACGGTCAACAATCTGCTGGAGCTGTCCGAGACCCGGCGCGAGCTGGACCGCCGCCGCGAGCGTGAACTGCGCGACCGCTCGGCGCTGGAAGCCCGTTATGACCTGCGCGGAGCGGTGGTGGCCGACCCGGCCAGCGAGCGCGTGGTCAATCTGGCCTGCCAGGTGGCCCGCTCGGCACTGCCGGTGCTGATCACCGGCCCGAACGGCGCCGGCAAAGAGAAGATTGCCGAGATCATCCAGGCCAATTCGCTGGTCGCCAAGGGCCCGTTCGTCGCGCTCAACTGCGGCGCGATTCCGTCCGAGCTGATCGAGGCCGAACTGTTCGGTGCCGAAGCGGGTGCCTACACCGGCGCCAACAAAGCGCGTGAAGGCAAGTTCGAGGCCGCCGACGGCGGCACGTTGTTCCTGGACGAGATCGGCAACCTGTCACTGGGCGGGCAGATGAAGCTGCTGCGCGTGCTTGAGACCGGGCGCTTCGAGCGACTGGGCTCCAACCGCGAACGCCAGGTCAAGGTGCGTGTGATCAGCGCCACCAACGCCGACCTGCCGGCCATGATCCGCGACGGCCAGTTCCGCGAGGATCTGTACTACCGCCTCAATACCGTCGAGCTGGCGCTGCCGCCGTTGGCCGAGCGACCCGGCGACATCCTGCCCCTGGCCGAGCGTTTCCTGGACAGTGGCAAGCCGTTGTCCACGGCGGCAGCCACCGCGCTGCAGCGGCACGGCTGGCCGGGCAACGTGCGTGAGCTGCGCAACGTGCTGCAACGCGCCGGCCTGCTGGCAATGGGCCCACGTATCGAGGTGGGTGATCTCAATCTGCCACGCGCCGCAGCGCCCCGCGCCGCCAGTCCAACGGTGGATCCGGATCGCAGCCGGATCGAAGCGGCATTGGCCCACAACCACGGCATCATCGCCCAGACCGCTGCCGAACTCGGGCTCAGCCGCCAGGCGCTGTACCGGCGCATGGACCGTTACGGCATCCCGCGCGAATGAAGCGGCGCTCATTCACCTTACGGCTGTTCCTGCGCCTGCTGCCGGTGCTTGCCCTGGCTGCCGCATTCCCGTGGTACCTGGCGTTCTGGCTGGACCACGGCTGGGCGGTCACCGCGATTTCCATCGTGGTGCTGTTGTCGCTGATGTGGTGGAGCCTGCGCCGCGCGACCGCACCGGTGCGTTCGCTGCTGCGCGCGCTGTCCGGCACCACCAGCAGCTACCGCGACGGCGAGTACAACTTCAGCGTGTACTGGCCCGGCAACGACGAGCTGGGGGACCTGGTGCAGGCGCACCGCGACCTGGGCGACGTGCTGCGTGAGCAGCGCCAGGGCCTGGTCCAGCGCGAGCTGCTGCTGGACACGATGGTGCAGAACACCCCCGTATCGATGCTGCTGCTGGCCAATGGCGGCGACGGCGTGCAGCGCGTGGTGTTCTCCAACCTGGCCGCACGCAAGCTGCTGCACCACGGCTGGAAACTGGAAGGCCAGCGCATGCAGGACGTGCTGGAGACCATGCCGGTGGAACTGCGCGACGCCATCCAGCGTGGCGGCGACAGCCTGTTTGCGGTCCGCGAAGAGGAAGGCGACGAGGACGACGAGCAGGTCTATCACCTGTCGCGGCGCAACTTCCATCTCAACGGCCGTCCGCACGATCTTCTGCTGATCCGCCTGCTCACCGCCGAGCTGCGCCGGCAGGAAGTGCAGACCTGGAAGAAGGTGATCCGCGTCATCAGCCACGAGCTCAACAACTCGCTGGCACCGATCGCCTCGTTGGCGCACTCCGGCGGCGAACTGGTCCGGCGTGGCAAGACCGAACGGCTGGAAGAAGTGTTCGCCACCATCGAAGAGCGCGCCCGGCATCTGGAGGGGTTCATCCGGGGCTACGCACGCTTCGCCAAGCTGCCGCAACCGCAGTTGCAGAACGTGCAGTGGCTGCAGTTCCTGACCAGCCTCCAACACCAGATTCCGTTCCGCATGGAGGCCATTGCCGACGATCTGCACAGCCGGGTGGACATCGCCCAGTTGGGCCAGGCGCTGCTCAACCTGCTCAAGAACGCGCACGAAGCCTGCAGCGAAGCCGAACCGCCCAACGACGATGTCGAGCTGCGGCTGACCCGCCTGCCGCAGTGGGTGCGGCTGGAAGTCCTGGACCGCGGCAAGGGCATGAACGAGGCGGTGCTGCAGAACGCGCTGATGCCGTTCTACTCGACCAAGCGCAACGGCACCGGCCTGGGCCTGGCGCTCACGCGCGAGATCGTCGAGGCACACGGCGGCCGCATCTCGCTGCAGAACCGCCGCGAAGGCGGTCTGTGCGTGGCGGTTTTCCTGCCGGTGTAATCGCCGGCAGGCGGAGACGCGCGTTGGGCGTCGCGCCTTACCGCTTCACCGGCCGCTTCCACCCATCGATCGTCTCCTGGCGCGCACGCGCCACGGTCAGCTTGCCCTCGGGCGCGGTCCGGGTGATCACCGAACCGGCCGCGATGGTCGCGCCCTGTCCGATCTCCACCGGCGCCACCAGCGAACTGTTGGAGCCGATGAAGGCGTGGTCGCCGATGGTGGTCTGCGACTTGTTCACCCCATCGTAGTTGCAGGTGATGGTGCCGGCACCGATGTTGACCTTGCTGCCGATCACCGCATCGCCCAGATAGGTGAGGTGGTTGGCCTTGCTGCCCGCGCCCAGCACCACCTTCTTGGTCTCCACGAAATTGCCCACGTGCGTGCCTTCGGCGAGCACCGTGCCGGGACGCAGGCGCGCGAACGGGCCGATGTCGGCCGCGCCCTCGCTGACCACCCCGTCCAGGTCGCAATGCGGTTTGACCACGGTGCCGGCTGCGAGCGTGACGTCCTTGAGCCGGGTGAACGCGCCGATGCTGACGCCGTCACCCAGCACCACGTCGCCTTCCAGGATCACGTTGACGTCGATCTGCACATCGCTGCCCACGCGCACCGTGCCACGGATGTCCAGGCGCGCCGGGTCCAGCACGCGTGCGCCCTGCGCGCACAGCGCACGCACCGCGCGCAGCTGCCAGGCACGTTCGAGCTGGGACAGCTGCCACGGGTCGTTGGCGCCTTCGGCCTCCTGCGCGTCGTGCACGAACGCCATCTCCGCCGGGGTGTAGTCGCCGGCGGCCGCTGCGAACACGTCGGTGAGGTAGTACTCGCCCTGCGCGTTGGCGTTGGAGAGCTGGGACAGCCACCGACGCAGCGCGGTCGACTCGGCGGTGATGATGCCGGTATTGATGGTGCGGATGGCGCGCTGCTCGTCGTTGGCGTCCTTCTGTTCGACGATCGCGGCGACCTTGCCTTCGGCGTTGCGCACGATGCGGCCATACCCGGTGGGATTGGCGACTTCAGCCACCAGCACCGCCAGCCGTCCAGGCTGGGACAGCAGATGGCGCAGGGTGTCGGCGCGGATCAGCGGCACGTCGCCGTACAGCACCAGCACCGTGGCGGCGTCAGGCACGTCGGGCATCGCCTGCAACACCGCATGTCCGGTACCGAGTTGTCGGGACTGCTCGGCCCAGCGCAGGTCGGGCTGGTCGGCGAATGCACGCTGCACGGCGTCACCGCCGTGCCCGTAGACGACATGGATGGCGGCCGGCTGCAGGTCACGCGCCGCCTCGATCACGTGGGCGAGCATCGGTTGCCCGGCAATCGGCTGCAGCACTTTGGGCAGCGCCGACTTCATGCGCTTGCCGGCACCGGCGGCCAGGATGATCACGTGCAGGGGCTGGGTCATGGTCGATCGCGTTCCAGGGAATCGTAGAAGCGAATTCTAGTGCCACGCTCGTTAACATGTGGACTCCTTCCGCGCGGAACACTCCGTGAGCCTGATCCGCCAGGGCAGCAGCTATCTCGCCATCGGCCTGCTCCAGCTGGCACTGGACTGGGCGCTGTTCGTGGGCGCCACCGCGCTGGGCGTGCCCGCGGTACCGGGCAATCTGATCGGCCGCGTCGGCGGGATGCTGCTCGGCTTCTGGCTCAATGGCCGCTACACCTTTGCCGAGCAGGGTCGCCAGCGGCTCGGCTGGCGCCGCTTCGCGCGCTTCCTGGCCGTCTGGCTGCTGCTGACGGCGATCAGTACGGTGCTGGTGGCGCTGGTGGCCACCCACCTGGGCCTGCACAACGCGTGGCTGGCCAAGCCGCTGGTCGAAGCGGCACTGGCGGCGGTGTCCTTCGTGCTGCTGCGGCACGTGGTCTACCGCTGACAAAAAAAAACGCCGGCAAGCCGGCGTTCTCCCTTCGCAGCGGGCGCCGTCGCGCCCTACCGCTTAGTGCTTCAGATTCTTGCGCAGGCGCTCGAGGGCCTGCAGCTGGGCGGTGACTTCGGCCAGACGCTGCTGGGCTTCGGCCACTTCCATCGCTTCGCCACGGTTGGCCAGGATGCGCTCGGCTTCTTCCTTGGCCTTGCGGACCGAGGCTTCGTCGATGTCCTGTGCGCGGATCGCGGTGTCGGCCAGCACGGTCACCACCTGCGGCTGCACTTCGAGGATGCCGCCGGAGATGGCGAAATCCAACTGCTCGCCGCTCGGCGTGGTCACCACCACCTTGCCCGGCTTGAGGCGCGTGATCAGCGGGGCGTGCTTGGGCGCGATGCCCAGTTCGCCCAGCTCACCGGTGGCCACGACCAGGGTAGCCTCGCCACGGAAGATTTCCTGCTCGGCGCTGACGATGTCGCAACGGATGGTGCTCATGAAACTCTCTTCGCTAGGGGGCGGGTTGAACCCACCGCAGGTTTTCCGCAGCGGTGGGCCTGGGCCCACCCCGTGTCACGGTCGGAACGGGCCATGCCCGTTCCTGCCGCATCAGGCCTTCTCGGCCATCTTCTTGGCCTTCTCGACCGCTTCTTCGATGCTGCCGACCATGTAGAACGCCTGTTCCGGCAGGTGGTCGTATTCGCCATTGAGGATGCCGGAGAAACCACGGATGGTTTCCTTCAGCGGCACGTACTTGCCTGGCGAGCCAGTGAAGACTTCGGCCACGAAGAACGGCTGGGACAGGAAGCGCTGGATCTTACGAGCACGGGATACCAGCTGCTTGTCGGTCTCGGACAGTTCGTCCATACCGAGGATCGCGATGATGTCCTTCAGCTCCTTGTAGCGCTGCAGCACGTACTGAACGCCGCGAGCGGTGTCGTAGTGCTCCTGGCCGATGACCAGCGGATCCAGCTGACGCGAAGTCGAGTCGAGCGGATCGACCGCCGGGTAGATACCCAGGGAGGCGATGTCACGCGACAGTACGACGGTAGCGTCGAGGTGGGCGAAGGTGGTCGCCGGGCTCGGGTCGGTCAAGTCATCCGCGGGCACGTACACGGCCTGGATCGAGGTGATCGAACCGTTCTTGGTCGAGGTGATGCGCTCCTGCAGGACGCCCATTTCCTCGGCCAGGGTCGGCTGGTAGCCCACGGCCGACGGCATACGACCCAGCAGTGCCGACACTTCGGTACCGGCCAGGGTGTAGCGGTAGATGTTGTCGACGAACAGCAGCACGTCCTTGCCCTTGCCGTTTTCGTCCTTCTCGTCGCGGAAGTACTCGGCCATCGTCAGGCCGGTCAGCGCAACGCGCAGACGGTTGCCCGGCGGCTCGTTCATCTGGCCGTACACCATCGCGACCTTGTCCAGGACGTTGGAGTCCTTCATCTCGTGGTAGAAGTCGTTGCCCTCACGGGTACGCTCGCCCACGCCGGCAAACACGGACAGACCGCTGTGCGCCTTGGCGATGTTGTTGATCAGTTCCATCATGTTGACGGTCTTGCCGACGCCGGCGCCGCCGAACAGGCCGACCTTGCCGCCCTTGGCGAACGGGCACATCAGGTCGATGACCTTGATGCCGGTTTCCAGCAGCTCGGTGGCCGGGGACTGGTCTTCGTACGACGGGGCCTCGCGGTGGATTTCCCAGCTGTCGCTGGCGGCCACCGGGCCGGCTTCGTCGATCGGACGGCCCAGCACGTCCATGATGCGGCCCAGGGTGCCTGCACCGACCGGCACCGAGATGGCGCGTTCGGTGTTGGTGGCCACCAGGTTGCGCTTCAGGCCGTCGGTGGAGCCCAGCGCGATGCAGCGGACCACGCCGTCACCCAGCTGCTGCTGCACTTCCAGCGTGATTTCGGTGTTGTCCACCTTCAGCGCGTGGTACACCTTCGGCACCGACTCGCGGGGGAATTCCACGTCGACGACGGCGCCGATGATCTGAACGATCTTGCCCTGACTCATTGCTGCATCCTCTAAATTAAATGCTTTGACTGCGCGCGTCAGACTGCTGCCGCGCCGCCGACGATTTCCGAAATTTCCTGGGTGATCGCTGCCTGGCGCGCCTTGTTGTAGACGAGCTGCAGGGTTCCGATCAGCTTGTTCGCGTTGTCGCTGGCCGACTTCATCGCGACCATGCGTGCCGCATGCTCGGAGGCCACGTTTTCCAGTACAGCCTGGTACACCAGCGATTCGACGTAACGCGTCATCACGTGCTCCAGCACGGTCGCGGCGTCGGGTTCGTACAGGTAATCCCAGTCGTGGTGCGCGACCTGCTTTTCAGCGGCCGGCAACGGCAGCAGCTGGTCGAAGCTGGCCTTCTGGGTCATCGTGTTGATGAAGCGGTTGTAGACCAGGTACACGCGGTCGACCTTGCCCTCGGTGAATGCATCAAGCATCACCTTGATCACGCCGATCAGCTGTTCCAGGTGCGGCACGTCGCCCATGTGGGTGACGGTACCCACCATGTTGACCTTGACCCGGCGGAAGAAGGTGGATGCCTTCTGGCCGATGGTCACCACGTCGATCTCGGCGCCCTTGTCCTGCCACTCGCGGACTTCGCCGAGCATTTTGCGGAACAGGTTGTTGTTCAGGCCGCCGGCCAGGCCGCGGTCGGAAGAGACCACGATGTAGCCAACGCGCTTCACGTCATCGCGCTGGACCAGGAACGGATGCTGGTAGTCGGTGCTGGCCTGCGCCAGGTGGCCGATCACCTGCTTCATCGCCTGCGCGTACGGACGCGACGTCTTCATCCGCTCCTGCGCCTTGCGGATTTTGGAAGCCGAGACCATTTCGAGCGCGCGCGTCACCTTGCGGGTGTTCTGCACGCTCTTGATCTTGGTTTTGATTTCGCGTCCGCTTGCCATCTTTGATTCCCGTAGAGCGGGGCTCAGCCCCGCTGCATTCAACGGTGAGGCGGGGCAGAGCCCCGCCGCACGTGCGTCTTACCAGCTGCCGGTGGTCTTGAACTCGGCGATGCCCTTCTTGAAGGCCGCTTCGATGTCATTGTCCCAACCGCCGGTGGCGTTGACCTTGCCGACCAGCTCGCCCTGGGTGTTGGCGAAGTGCGCATGCAGGCCTTCTTCGAACGCCAGCAGCTTGTTGACCGGCACGTCGTCGAGGTAACCCTCGTTGACGGCGTAGATCGACAGCGCCTGGTTGGCGATCGACATCGGGGCGTACTGCTTCTGCTTCATCAGCTCGGTGACGCGCTGACCGCGCTCCAGCTGCTTGCGGGTGGCTTCGTCCAGGTCCGAGGCGAACTGCGCGAAGGCTGCGAGCTCACGGTACTGGGCCAGCGAGATACGGATGCCGCCGGACAGCTTCTTGATGATCTTGGTCTGGGCCGCACCACCGACGCGCGACACCGAGATACCGGCGTTCACGGCCGGGCGGATGCCGGAGTTGAACAGATCGGTTTCCAGGAAGATCTGGCCGTCGGTGATCGAGATCACGTTGGTCGGCACGAACGCCGACACGTCACCCGCCTGGGTTTCAATGATCGGCAGCGCGGTCAGCGAGCCGGTCTTGCCCTTGACGGCACCGTTGGTGAACTTCTCCACGTACTCTTCGGAGACGCGGGCGGCGCGCTCGAGCAGGCGGGAGTGCAGGTAGAACACGTCGCCCGGGTAGGCTTCACGGCCCGGCGGACGCTTCAGCAGCAGCGAGATCTGGCGGTAGGCCACGGCCTGCTTGGACAGATCGTCGTACACGATCAGCGCATCTTCGCCGCGGTCCATGAAGTACTCACCCATGGTGCAGCCCGAGTAGGCGCTGATGTACTGCATGGCGGCCGATTCGGACGCGGTGGCGGCCACGACCACGGTGTGGGCCAGGGCGCCGTTCTCTTCCAGCTTGCGCACGATGTTGGCCACGGTCGAGGCCTTCTGGCCGATCGCGACGTACACGCACTTGATGCCGGTGTCCTTCTGGTTGATCACCGCATCGATGGCCAGGGCGGTCTTGCCGGTCTGGCGGTCACCGATGACCAGCTCGCGCTGGCCGCGGCCGATCGGAATCATCGAGTCGACGGACTTGTAACCGGTCTGCACCGGCTGGTCGACCGACTTGCGCCAGATCACGCCCGGGGCGACGCGTTCCACCGGTGCGGTGGCCTGCGCGGCGATCGGACCCTTGCCGTCGATCGGCTCACCGAGCGCGTTCACGACGCGGCCCAGCAGTTCCGGACCGACCGGCACTTCCAGGATGCGGCCGGTGGTCTTGGCGACATCGCCTTCGCGCAGATGCTCGTAGCCGCCCAGCACCACGGCGCCGACCGAGTCGCGCTCCAGGTTCAGGGCCAGGGCGAAGGTGTTGTTCGGCAGTTCGATCATTTCGCCCTGCATCACGTCGGCCAGACCGAAGATGCGCACGATGCCGTCGGACACGCTGGTCACGGTGCCTTCGTTGCGCGATTCCGCGGCCAGCTTGACCTTCTCGATGCGGTTCTTGATCAGTTCGCTGATTTCGGAGGGGTTGAGCGTGGTTGCCATCGTCAAGTCCTAGTGCCGGCGGTCACGCCGGACGTTAAATGAATTCAGTTAGCGAGCGCGGTCTGCAGGCGCGACAGCTTGCCCTTGAGCGAGCCATCGATCACCACGTCGCCGGCATCGATCACGGCACCACCGATCAGCGACGCATCGACGGCGGTCGACACCTCCACTTCGCGGCCGAAGCGCTTGCGCAGCGCGGCCTTGATGGCGTCCAGTTCCGATGCGGACAGTTCAGTGGCGGACGTCACCGTGGCCTTGACCACGTGTTCCGCTTCGGCGCGCAGCTGGTCGTACATGCCGGCGATTTCCGGCAGCAGCGGCAGGCGATGCGCCTCGGCCAGGATGGCGAGGAAGCGACCGAAGGTCTCGCCGGCCGATTCCGGCGCCAGCAACGCGACGGCGTCGTCGCGCTCCAGCTCCGGGTTCGACAGCAGGGCCGCCACGCGCGGGTCGGCAGCTACGTGGGCGGAGAACGCAAGCGCGTCCGACCACGGCGCGAACGTGCCTTCGTCGCGCGCGGTCGCGAACGCGGCGCGGGCATACGGGCGTGCAAGCGTGAGGGCCTGGCTCATCGATCAGATCTCCGATGCCAGCTCGTCGAGCAGCGCCTTGTGGGCGTTGGCGTCGATTTCGCGCTTGAGCAGCTTTTCGGCACCGCTCACGGCCAGCGCGGACACCTGCTTGCGCAGATCTTCACGGGCACGGTTGGCGGCAGCTTCGATCTCGGCGTGGGCCAGTTCTTTCTGGCGGTTGGCTTCGACGATGGCTTCGTTCTTGGCAGCATCAACGATCTGGTTGGCGCGGGCATGGGCCTGATCGATGATCTCGTTGGCCTTGGTGCGCGCATCCTTCAGGGCATCGTTGACCTTTTCCTGCGCCTGGGCCAGATCTTTCTGACTGCGGTCGGCAGCGGCGAGGCCTTCAGCGATCTTCTGCTGACGCTCTTCGATGGCGTTCATCAACGGCGGCCAGATCTTGGTCGCGATGATCCAGATCAGACCGGCAAACGCCAGTCCCTGGGCAACGAGGGTAAAACCGATATCCATGGGGTTCGCTCAATCGGGGGTGACGGGGTGGATGGGCCGCCTGGGCGGCGCATCCGATCCTTCATCCGCGATCAGGCGCACAAGGCGCCTGATCGTTTCGCTGTTGCTGGATTAACCAGCAACCTGCGGCAGGCGTGCAACGAACTCGCCGATCATCGGGTTGGCGAAGGCCAGCAGCAGGCCGACGGCGACCGAGATGATGAACGCGGCGTCGATCAGGCCGGCGGTGATGAACATGCGGACCTGCAGAACCGGAATCAGTTCCGGCTGACGGGCAGCCGATTCCAGGAACTTACCGGCCATGATGGCCAGACCGAGACCGGCACCCAGCGCGGCCAGGCCGATCATGATGCCGACGGCGAGGACGGTGGAGCTCTGGACTTGGGCGAGGTTGGTCAGGACGGCGAAGTACATGGTTTTCTCCTGGAACTTTGAATAGCTAAGGGTTTAGAAACAAACGGATGAAGGGTGAAGCGGAACTCAGTGAGCGTCTTCCGACAGGCTCAGGTACACGATGGACAACATCATGAAGATGAACGCCTGCAGCGGAATCACCAGCAGGTGGAACAGCATCCAGCCCAGGCCGAATGCACCGCCCGCGATGGCACCGGCGATACCGGCACCGCCCAGCACCCAGATCAGCAGGAAGACGATCTCGCCGCCGAACATGTTGCCGAACAGTCGCATCGCCAGCGAAATCGGCTTGCTCAGCCACTCGACGATGTTGAGGATCAGGTTGAACGGCAGCATCCACTTGCCGAACGGCGCGGTCAGGAATTCCTTGGTGAAGCCGCCCAGACCCTTGGAGCGCAGGCCGAAGAACAGCATCAGGAAGAACACGCTGATCGACATGCCGAGGGTGGCATTGACGTCGGCGGTCGGGACCGGCTTCCAGAAGGCGTAATCATGCGGATGGGCAGCGCCCATCTGGCCTGCCGCCCACTCGGTGAAGGCGTTCATCGGGAAACCGATGAAGTCGGCCGGGATCATCTTGATGAGGTTCATCAGGAGGATCCAGAAGAAGATCGTGATCGCGATCGGGGTCACCAGCTTGCTGGTGCCGTGGTAGGTGTCCTTGGCCTGGCGGTCAACGAACTCCAGGCAGATCTCGACGAACGCCTGCCACTTGCCCGGAACGCCGGCGGTCGCCTTGCGCGTGGCCAGCCAGAAGCCGAACACCATGACCAGGCCCATCAGGAGCGAGGTGGCGAGAGTATCCAGATGCAACGCCCACGGGCTGTCACGCATCACCACAAGATTCTGCAGGTGATGTTGGATGTAGGAGGTGGGAGTTAGCGCCTCGCCTGCCATGTGTCCGGAACCTTGAGTTAAATAAATTGGATCAGCGCCTGGCCAGAGCCAGGACCTGGAACATCAACCCGACGGCGATACCGGCCAACAGCGCCAATGCAGGCAGCTTGAAGACCAGGAACCCCACCATCAGGACGCCGAATACGAGCACCCACTTTGCCACGACTGCCAGGATCAGGCGGGTCATCGCCGAGCCTGCCGCCTGCACGCCGCCACCCAGCGCCATCCGCGCCGCCACCCAACCGGCCGCCGAGACCGCCACGCCGGAGACCAGCGCCCCCAGGGCTGCCTTCGGGCCACCCCACAGAAGCAGGGCCAGAGCCAGGACAGCCACTGCAGCGAGCGGGTAAACCGCTGCGCGCAGCATCAGTCGCCGACCCGCGTCAACGGAGTTCAGCACGTGAATGTCCTGCATGGTTGTGAGTAGGAAAGGCCGAGGCCGCAAGCAACCGCCTCGTCGAGCCGCCAAATTATAGCAATGGGACAATTTGAGAGACAACCGGTCCCTGTTCATCCCGGATGTGAGCAACCCGTTGGACGCGCCCAGAGGCCTGTTCCACCGACGGTCCAATCCCGTCAGGACAGGGGTGGACGATGACGCGATGCAGCATATTGAACTTTGGTCGCACCTCACGGTCTGATCGATCAGCCTGCTCCTGAATCCTCGTCGGCGTCCCGCGAGCAGGCCAGTACCGGGTGACCCCGAAGCCCTCTCGGGGTCACCCTTTTTTTTGCGGCGGTGGCGCCCCTTGTCCTGCCCTGACCCGCGCCATAACGCCATCGGACCACGGTACCGGCCACCGCGCCGGACCGGGGGTCATTCCGCGCGCATGAACGGTACACACAGCGTCCACCATACGTTCACGAATGGTGGACGCCGGTCTGGGCAGAGTGATGTCACATCAATGAATCACTGCAAGGACACACACCGATGCGCCTGATGCTTTCCCTCCTCGCCCTGCCACTGGCCGTGGCTGCGATCACCCATGCAGAGACCGCCAGTGCCGCCGAGGGCGACGACCGCTTCGCGCTGCGCCTGGGCGCGATGAACATCGATTCGGACAACACGCTCCGCGGCAGTACCACGGTGGCGGGCCAGGACGTGGGCTTCGATGAGGACTTCAAGCTTGGCGGCAAGGAATGGGAACCGCGCGTGGACGGGATGTTCCGCATCAGCGACCGCCAGCGCCTGCTGTTCAACTACTTCAAGTACGACAAGGATCGCCGCGAAACGCTGGATGACGGCATCAGCTTCGGCGGCGTCAATGTCCCGGCAGGCAGCTTCGTCAAGGGCGAGCTGAAGTATCAGGTGGCCAGCCTGGTGTACGACTATTCGGTCGTGGACACCGACACGTTCGACCTGGGCCTGCAGATCGGTGCCGAATACGCCAAGGTCAGCACCAAGGCCTACGCCGACGTTGGCGATCTGTACCAGGGCCGCTTCCTGGATGAGAAGACCGACGGCGTGGCCCCGGTGGTCGGCGCACGCCTGAGCTTCACCCCGTCGGAAAAGTGGATGATCACCTTCCAGGGCCAGTACCTGAACACCGACTGGGGCAACTTCGACGACTACAAGGGCGACCTGAGCCGCGCCAATGCCATCGTCGATTACCGCCTCACCCAGAACTTCGGCCTCTTCGCCGGCTACGACTGGTTCAAGCTCGACGCCGACAAGAAGGGCAGCGACGGCACCATCGGCCTGAAGCAGGAATTCAAGGGCCCGGTGGCCGGTATCAGCGTCACCTTCTGACCTGCAACAACGGCTCTCCAAACGCGGCAACAGGGCGCCCTGTTGTCGCGTTTTCGTTTGGGCGCGGCAAAAGCGCGCGACGTCAAAGGCACGGCGCCCACGGCGTACGGGGGGAGTGCACCGGGCAGCCCATGCCAGGACACGCCGTAAACCCGTCCGTGGGGGCTCGATGGCGGCATCCATGCCGCCAACGGTCCTGGCATGGGCCGCCCGGTGCCCTCTGCACAGATGGCGGAGGGCGGACAGAAGGGCGGTCGACCGCCACGCCGTAACACCCTGAAGCACGTGTTGGATGGCGTTGGCCGCGTCGCGACCCACCCTGAAATGCGCGCCGGGCAGCCCATGCTGGGGCCGTTGGGCGGCATGGATGCCGCCCACGAGCCCCCAGTAATAGGTTCACGGCGTGCCCCGGCATGGGCTGCCCGGCGCGCGTCCACGTGACAACGGAGGCGCCACGCAGTTGAAGTTGACGTTGCTGTTGAACAGAAAAACCCGGCTTTCGCCGGGTTTTTCCATTGAACACGCATCACCACCAACAGATGGCGGGCGCTTACTTCTTCTTGGGCATGTACAGATCGGTGATCGTGCCGTCGTAGATTTCCGCGGCCATCGCCACCGATTCGCTCAGCGTCGGATGCGCGTGGATGGTGTGGCCGATGTCTTCGGCCTCCGCACCCATCTCGATCGCCAGACCGATTTCGGCCAGCAGGTCACCGGCGTGCACACCGACGATCGCGCCGCCGATGATGCGGTGGGTCTCTTCGTCGAAGATCAGCTTGGTGAAGCCTTCGGTACGGCCGATGCCGATCGCGCGGCCGCTGGCGGCCCACGGGAACTTGGCCACGCCGACCTTCAACCCCTTGGCCTTCGCCTCGGTCTCGGTCACGCCGACCCACGCGATTTCCGGATTGGTGTAGGCCACCGACGGAATCACCCGCGCCACCCACTCCTTCTTCTCGCCTGCGGCCACTTCCGCCGCCAGTTTGCCTTCGTGCGTGGCCTTGTGGGCCAGCATCGGGTTGCCCACGATGTCGCCGATGGCGAAGATGTGCGGCACGTTGGTGCGCATCTGACGGTCGGCGGGAATGAAACCGCGCTCGGTCACCTGCACGCCGGCCTTCTCGGCATCGATCTTCTTTCCGTTCGGGGAGCGGCCCACCGCCACCAGCACGCGGTCGAAGGTGGTGGCCTCCAGGCCCGGCTTTTCGCCTTCCACGGCGGCCTCGAAGGACACGGTGATGCCGGCCTTGTCCGCCTTGACGTCGGTCGCCTTGGTCTTCAGGTGCACCATGATGCCCTGCTTCTTCAGGCGGTCGGCCAGCGGCTTGACCAGGTCCTTGTCGGCGCCCGGCATCAGCTGGTCCATGAACTCGACCACGGTCACTTCGCTGCCCAGCGCACCGTATACGGTGGCCATTTCCAGGCCGATGATGCCGCCACCGACCACCAGCAGCTTGCCCGGCACCTCGGCCAGTTCCAGCGCATCGGTGGAGTCCATGACGCGCTTGTCGTCCCACGGGAAGTTCGGCAGCTTCACTGCCTGCGAGCCGGCGGCGATGATGCACTGCTCGAAGCGCAGCAGCTGGGTCTTGCCGTCGTCGCCGACGATCTCCAGCTCATTGGCCGACACGAACTTCGCCAGGCCCTGCACCGTGCGCACCTTGCGCTGCTTGGCCATGCCCGCCAGGCCCTTGGTCAGCTGCGTGACCACTTTTTCCTTGTAGCCGCGCAGCTTGTCCAGGGTGATGGTCGGCTTGCCGAATTCAACGCCGAAATCACCGGCATGGGCAACTTCATCGATCACTGCGGCCGCATGCAGCAGCGCCTTGGAGGGAATGCAGCCCACGTTGAGGCAGACGCCACCGAGGCTGGCGTAACGCTCGACCAGCACGGTGTCCACACCCAGGTCGGCCGAACGGAAGGCTGCGGTGTAACCGCCCGGGCCTGCGCCCAGCACCACCATCCTGCATTCGATGTCGGCCGGCTTGCCCGAGGACAGCGCCGGCTGCGGCGCGGCCGGTTCGGCCGGGGCGCGGTGCGAGGGGGTCACCGGCGGCTTGCTGGCCGGTGCAGCCGGGGCGGGTGCCGCAGCGGCAGCCGGGGCAGCCGGGGCAGCCGCGCCTTCGGCCTCCAGCACGACCACCACGTCGCCTTCGGACAGCGAGTCACCCAGCTTGACCTTGATTTCCTTGACCACGCCAGCGGCCGAGGACGGCACTTCCAGCGTGGCCTTGTCCGATTCCAGCGTGACCAGGCCCTGGTCCTTCTTCACTGTGTCGCCCACCGCGACCAGCAGTTCGATTACCGGCACATCGCTGTAATCGCCGATGTCGGGAACCTTGATTTCAATAGCGGCCATTCGTGTTCTCCTGGTGCTCAGCCGGCGTTGCCGCCGAGCAGTTGCTGCAGTTCGTCGAGCGACTCGTCCAGATCCTGCCAGCGACGGTCGAGCTTCTTTTCCTTGGTGTCGCTGGCTTCGATCAGCAGCGCCACCTGTTTCATGATCACTTTGCCGGCGCCGCACTCCGGCCGCGTGCCGCTGTAACGTTCGCCATCGACCATGAAGGACAGCACTTCGCCATCCAGCACGGGCGCCTTGCGGTCGGCGGGGACGCCGGCGTCGAGCGCGGCCTTCCAGCTGCGCATCAGGCGCTGCGCCAGCGCCGCCGGGATCCGCACCTGGTACTGGTCCGGCTCCTGGTCCACGCGCAGCTCCAGGCCCCCCTGGCGCGCACTGTTGTTCCAGTTGTACACGCGCTTGTCGGCGCGGCTGAAGCGCAGGGTCCATTCCTGCTCATCGGTGCCGGGCAGCAGCGCCACGCCAGTCTCGACACCGCTCTTGGGCAGGGTCACCAGCGACAGCGCGGGCTGCGCCTTGCCATCGAACAGGGTTTCCACCGCCTGGCCGTAGTTGCCTACGGCCGGCGGCCAGCCACGACCGAGGTCGATGCTGCAGCCGGCAGCGCCTGCCTGTGCCGCCGGCAGGAGTGCCAGCAGCGCCATCGCATGGAGCCGGACTCTGCCCGGCTGCGATGCCAGGCCTTGCCTCACAGCAGCACGCGCCGCATGTCGGCCAGCACCTGCGACAGGTAGGTGGTGAAGCGTGCCGCCAGCGCACCGTCGATGACGCGGTGGTCATAGCTCAGCGACAGCGGCAGCATCAGCTTCGGCGCGAATTCCTTGCCGTTCCAGACCGGCTGGATCGACGACTTGGACACGCCCAGGATGGCCACTTCCGGCGCATTGACGATCGGGGTGAACGCCGTGCCGCCGATACCGCCCAGCGAGCTGATCGAGAAGCAGCCACCGCTCATGTCGGCCGGGCCCAGCTTGCCGTCGCGAGCCTTCTTGGCCAGTTCGCCGGATTCCTGCGCGATCTGCACCACACCCTTCTTGTCCACATCGCGGATCACCGGCACCACCAACCCGCTCGGGGTGTCGGCGGCGAAACCGATGTTGAAGTACTTCTTCAGGGTCAGATTCTCGCCGCTGGCATCCAGCGAGGCGTTGAACTCGGGGAACTTCTTCAGTGCCGCGGCGCTGGCCTTGACCAGGAAGGCGAGCATGGTCAGCTTGATGCCGGCCTTCTCGTTTTCCTTGTTCAGCGCCACGCGCAGGGCTTCCAGCTCGGTGATGTCGGCCTGCTCGAACTGGGTGACGTGCGGAATCATCGCCCAGTTGCGCGCCAGGTTGGCGCCGGAAATCTTCTTGATGCGCGACAGCGGCTGGACCTCGACCTCACCAAACTTGGCAAAGTCGACCTTCGGCCAGGGCAGCAGGTTCAGCCCGCCGCCGGCGGCAACGGTGCCGCCGGCCGCCGGCACGCCGCCGGTCAGCGCGGACTTGACGAACTTCTGCACGTCGCCCTTGGTGATGCGGCCACCCTTCTCGGTACCGGTCAGCTGGTTCAGATCGACGCCCAGCTCACGGGCGAACACGCGCACCGCCGGGGAGGCGTACGGGACCTTCTGCGGCAGCACGCTGTCGGCGCTGAACTGCACCGGCGGGCTGCTCGGGGCGCCGGCCGACGGCGCGGCGGCGGCCGGGGCGGGCTGGGTCGGCTTGGACGCGGCCTGCTCGATCTCGCGCGCGGCCAGCTTGTCCGGCTGCGCCGGGGCGGCGACCGGCTCGACCTTGGTCGCGGTCTCGGCAGCGACCGGTGCGGCAGCGGCAGCAGCAGCGGCCGGCTTGGCCTCGGCCTCGCCTTCGGCCACTTCGATCAGGGCCACGACCTTGCCCTCGGAGAGGTTGTCGCCGACCTTGACCTTGATTTCCTTGACCACGCCAGCCACCGAGGACGGCACTTCCATCGTGGCCTTGTCCGACTCCAGCGTCACCAGACCCTGGTCCTTCTTGACGGTATCACCAACGGCGACAAGCACCTCGATTACCGGGATATCGCTGTAGTCACCGATATCGGGGACAAGTGCTTCCTTGATTTCGGCCATGGGGATAACTCCGGCAATCTGGTGTAGGGAATCCTCTATTGTGGGGGCAGGAGGCGCTAGCGCCAACCTGCTTGTGCCAATTTCAATGCCCCTGTCCCGGGACAGGCTGTTTCAGCGCGCGTTACATGCACGGCCGCCGCCCGTGGCCGCGTGACCAGTCGGTGCCGTATTGTCCGCCTTGTCCCCCGCGTCCCTGCCGGCAGAGGCCGCCCTCAACCGGTCAACGCCGCGGCCAACGGCGCCCACGCCACCTGCAGGCGCGGCAGCGGCCAGGCCGCGTTGGCCGGGCTGGTCGACGGCAGCGACCACACCGGCAATGCCTGCGCCCGCGCCGACAGCGACGGGGCGATATGCCGCAGGAACGCACGGTGCGCCGTGCCACCGTTGCAGCAGATCGCGCGCAGGGCCGGCAGCGTGTCAATCAGGTCCGGCAGTGCATTGGCCTCTTCACTGCCGCGCACGATCGACGCATCCAGGCTGCCGGCGCGCTCGCAGCGGCCGATCACGTCCCACACGCCCACGCCTGCGGCCAGCAGCGCCTCCATGCGCGCGGCGTAGGGCAGCGTCGCATCGACATCGCACAACGCCGCCATCAGCGGCCAGAACCGGTTGCGCGGATGCGCGTAGTACTGCGCCGCCTGCAACGAGGCGATGCCGGGCATGGAACCGAGCACCAGCACGCGCGCATGCGCATCGACCTGCGCAGGAAGCCCTTGGCACTGCATGGTGTTCATCACTCCACGTCCAACTGCATGAATGTCCAGCGTCGCATGATCACCCGTCTGCGCAGCGGTTCCGCGCTGTTCGCTGAACGGAACAAACCAATTTTTAACGCGCGTCGGATGCGATTCATGTTTCGGGGACTACGTTTGGCCCACCCCGGAACAAGGGGTCCAGAACAAAAAAACACCGAGGAGATTCCCCCATGCGCTCCATCCGCACCCTGACCCTGGCAACCCTGACCGCGCTGGCCTTCGCACCGGCCGCATTCGCGCAGGACACCACCACCACTGACACCGCTTCGGGCAAGCATTTTGCCGTGGTCGGCGGCGTCTCGCTGCTGCAGCCGAAGAACGACCCGCTCGACGGCGTGCGCAAGGTGGATGGCGGCCCGGCCCCCACGCTGAGCTTCAGCTACTACATCAACGACAACTGGGCCGTGGAACTGTGGGGCGCCGCCGACAAGTTCGACCACCGCGTGCGCGGTACCGATGGCGCGCGTCTGGGCACCGTCGAGCAGCAGCCGATCGCGCTGAGCGGCCAGTATCACTTCGGCCAGGCCGACAACGTGTTCCGTCCGTTCGTGGGCGTGGGCTACTACGAGTCCAATTTCAGCAATGAGAAGCTGGCCAGCGATGTCGGCCACATCGGCCTGGAAACCGCCAAGGGCGCCATCGGCACCGTCGGCGTGGACATGAACATCAACAGCACCTGGTTTGCCCGCGCCGATGCCCGCTACATGCATTCGCGTCCGGAACTGACCGTCAACGGCAACGGCACCGGCGACAAGGCCAAGCTGGACCCGTGGACCGTGGGCTTCGGCATCGGCGCCCGCTTCTAAGCGCCACCCCGCATCCAGGTACGTTCGCGACGGGCCCCTCAACGGGGCCCGTTGTCGTTTCCGGACCGTGCACTTTCATCGGGTCTTGTCCGCGCGTGATCGACACTGCCGGCACGGACCCATCCGGGTCCACCCCGGGGAAGCGATGAGCGATACCTTCGACGTACTGGTGGTGGGCGGCGGCATCAACGGCGCCGGTATCGCCCGCGATGCCGCCGGGCGCGGGCTGTCGGTCTGCCTGTGCGAGCAGGACGATCTCGCCGCGCATACCTCCAGCGCCAGTACCAAGCTCGTCCACGGCGGCCTGCGCTACCTGCGCAACGGCGAGTTCGCCCTGGTGCGCAAGGCGCTCAACGAACGCGAAACCGTCCGCCGGCTGGCGCCGCATCTGGTCCGCCCCACCACGTTCGTGCTGCCGCATGCCTCGCTGCTGCGACCGGCCTGGGTGCTGCGCGCCGGCTTATGGCTCTACGACCACCTTGGCCAGGCCAACGCCCATTTCCCGACGTCGCGACGCCTGCGGCTGGCCACCGATCCGGCCGGCGCAGCGCTGCAGCCGCAGTACCGTACCGGTTTCAGCTACGCCGATGCGCGCGTGGACGATGCGCGATTGGTGGTCCTCAATGCGGTGGATGCGCACGAACGCGGCGCCCGGATCCGGGTACGCACGCGTTGCGAGCAGCTGATCCGCCACCGTGACCACTGGTGGGCAGTGCTGCGCGACGCCAACGGCGATGTGCAGCGCGTGCGCACGCAGTGCGTGGTCAATGCCGCCGGGCCGTGGGCAGGCCAGCTGCTGGAGCGTGCCGGCCTGGATGCACCGATCGGCCTGCGCCTGGTGCAGGGCAGCCACCTGGTCGTGCCACGCCTGTTCGCGCACGACAGCGCCTATGTGTTCCAGCAACCGGATCAGCGCATCGTGTTCGCCATCCCGTACGAGGACGACTTCACGCTGATCGGCACCACCGACACCGACTACGACGACGACCCCGCCCAGGTGCGTCCACGCGATGACGAACAGGCCTATCTGCTGGCGGCGGTCAACCGTTACCTGCGCGTCCCGGTGCGGGACGCGGACATCGTGTGGCGCTTCAGCGGGGTGCGCCCGCTGCTGGCGGACCATCACCGCGATGCGTCCAAGGTGACCCGCGACTATCGGCTGGACCTGGATACCAGCGGAGCGCCGCTGCTCAGCGTCCTGGGCGGCAAGCTCACCACCTATCGCGCCCTGGCCGAGGAAGCGCTGGACCGGCTCGGCCCCCACCTGCCCCACGCCGGGCCGGCGTGGACCGCACACGGCGCGGTCTTGCCCGGCGGCGATGGCGGTGATGGCGCGGCGGTCGCCGCATGCCTGCAGCAGTCCCATCCGCAGCTGCCGGCGGCCCTGCTGCAGCGTCTGGCCAGCAGTTATGGCACCCGCGCCACACGCCTGCTGGGCGGTGCGCAGTCGCTGGATGCGCTGGGCCACGACCACGGCGGCGGGCTGTATCAGCGCGAGCTGGACTATCTGGTCGCGCACGAGTGGGCGCGGACCGCCGATGATGTGTTGTGGCGACGCACGCACCTCGGGCTCCGCATGCAGCCAGCCCAGTGCGAGGCATTGGCCGCGCACCTGCAGGCCCGCGCGGCGATGGCGTAGGCTGGGCGGGTCGCTGCGACATGCGCAGGGTTGCCAGGGAGTCAGTGATGGACAAGCAGTACGTGCTCGCGATCGACCAGGGCACCACCAGTTCGCGCGCGATCCTGTTCGACCGCGACGGCCGCATGGCCGGGAGCGCCCAACGCGAGTTCACCCAGCTGTTCCCCGAACCGGGCTGGGTGGAGCACGATCCACGCGAGATCCTCACCAGCGTCTACACCACGATCACCGAGCTGTTGAACCGCCAGCAGGTCGAGCCGCGCCACATCGCCGCCATCGGCATCACCAACCAGCGCGAAACCACCGTGGTGTGGGACAAGGCCACCGGGCAACCGATCCACAATGCGGTCGTGTGGCAGTCGCGGCAGAGCCACCCGCTGTGCGAACGACTCAAAGCCGACGGCCATGAGCCGTTGATCCGGCAGCGCACCGGTCTGGTGATCGACGCGTACTTCTCGGCCACCAAGATCCGCTGGATCCTCGACCATGTTCCCGGTGCGCAGGCGCGGGCCGAGCGCGGCGAACTGCTGTTCGGCACCATCGACACCTGGCTGGTCTGGAACCTCAGCGGCGGTCAGGCGCATGTCACTGATCCGAGCAATGCCGCACGCACCCTGCTGTTCGATATCCACGCGCGGCGCTGGGATGATGCACTGCTGGCGCTGTTCAACATTCCACGCGCGATGCTGCCCGAGGTCCGCAGCTCCAGCGAGGTCTACGCGACCACGCGGTCGCAGTTCTTCTTCGATCAGCACATTCCCATTGCCGGCATCGCCGGCGACCAGCAGGCCGCGCTGTTCGGCCAGGCATGCTTCGAGCCGGGCATGGCCAAGAACACCTATGGCACCGGCTGTTTCATGCTGATGAACACCGGCGACAAGGCCGTGGAATCGCACAATGGCCTGCTGACCACGTTGGCCTGGGGCATCGACGGCCGGGTGGAGTACGCCCTGGAAGGCTCGATCTTCGTCGCCGGGTCGGTGGTGCAGTGGCTGCGCGACGGATTGCGCATGTTCGGCAAGTCCAGCGACTGCCAGGCGTATGCAGAGCGCGCCGAGGACAACGGCGGCGTGTACCTGGTGCCGGCCTTTGTCGGGCTGGGCGCGCCGTACTGGCGCAGCGATGTGCGCGGGGCGATGTTCGGGCTGACCCGTGGCACCACCAAGGAACATTTCATCCGCGCGGCGGTGGAGTCGATGGCCTACCAGACCCGCGACGTGCTGGCCGCGATGCAGGCCGATGCCGGCATCGAGCTGAAGGAGCTGCGCGCCGACGGCGGTGCGATCGCCAACGACTTCATGGCGCAGTTCCAGAGCGACCTGCTTGGCGTGCCGGTGCTTCGCCCGCAGGTGGCCGAAACCACCGCGCTGGGCGCGGCCTATCTGGCCGGGCTGGCGACCGGCTTCTGGACCAGCCGCGCGCAGATCGCCGAACAATGGGCCGTGGACCGCCGTTTCCAACCGCAGATGGCGGCGGCGCGCCGCGAGGCGCTGTATGCCGGCTGGCAGCAGGCCGTGGAAGCGACGATGGGCTTCCGGGTCACATCACCGGCGTAATGCCGGCCGCCGGCCGGCATTGCGCCCCCATCGCCATCAGAACGCCGGCAGCACCGCGCCCTTGTATTTCTCGGCGATGAAGGCCTTCACGTCGGGGCTGGTCAGCGCCTTGGCCAGCTGCTGCACGCGGGCATCGTCCTTGTTGTCCGGGCGCGCGACCAGGAAGTTCACGTACGGCGAATCCCGGCTCTCGATCGCCAGCGCGTCCTCGGTCGGATTGAGCCCGGCATCCAGCGCGTAATTGGTGTTGATCAGGGCCAGATCGACCTGGTCGAGCACGCGCGGCAGCATCGCCGAATCCAGCTCGCGGAACTTGAGCTGCTTGGGGTTGGCGATGATGTCACGCTGGGTGGCCAGCGCATTGGTCGGGTCCTTGAGGGTGATCAGGCCTGCCTTGTGCAGCAGGATCAGCGCGCGGCTGTTGTTGCTCGGGTCATTGGGAATCACCACGTCCGCACCGGTGGGCACCTCATCGAGCGTCTTGAAGCGGCGCGAGTAGGCGCCGAACGGCTCGATGTGCACGCCGATCACTTTGACCAGATCGGTCTTGCGGTCGCGGTTGTAGGCATCCAGATACGGCTCGGTCTGGAAGTAGTTGACGTCCACCTGCTTCTGCACGAGCTGGTCGTTGGGCTGCACGTAATCGTTGAACACGCGCACGTCCAGTTCCAGCCCTTCCTTGGCCAGGATCGGCTTGACCTGGGCCAGGATCTCGGCATGCGGAACGGCCGTGGCGGCGACCACCAGCTTCTTCGTGTCGTTGCCGGACTTACCGCAGGCGGCCAGGGCCAGCGACGCGGCCAGCAGCGGGAGCAACAGGTACTTTTTCATGGGGGGACAATCCGGGGGGGCTGCGACAGCCTTCAACGATACCGCAGGCACCGCCCCCCCGGGTACCGGGGCCACATGACGGTGGGGCATGAGCGGCGGCCGCAGCAGGCGGGTGCGGCGACCGCAGGCGTTGCTACTCGTAGTTGCTCAGCGCCAGCGCCAGCAGCGCCTTGGCCTGTTCGCGCAGCACGGTCGGCTCGATGATCTCGGCATCCGACCCGTAGTGGAGCACGTCCATCAGCAGCTCGCGGGAAACGCTGTACGGCACCTTCAGTTCATAGCGGCCGTCCGGCAGGAACCGACCCTGCTGCCTGGAATGCCAGTGTTCGTCGGCCACCCAGCGCGCCGCCTTGGCGCTGAACACGATGGTGGCCCAGCCCTTGGGCGCGCCGGAAAAGATGCCGTAGCTCGCGCCGAGCTGTTCGTCCAGCTCGCTGTCGTCCACGTCGCGGGCCACGGTGTCGACCACCCGCGCCTTGTAGATGCGGTCCACCGCAAAACTGCGCAGTCCCTCGCGCCCGTGGTCCCAGGCATCCAGGTACCAGTTGTCGCGATAGTGGGTCATGCGCTGCGGGGAGACGGTGCGCTTGGTGGCCTCGTCAGTGGAGCGGGCACGGTACTCGAACGCCAGCTGCTTGCGCTCCAGCACCGCCGACGCCACCGCACGGAAGCTGGCCTCGTCGAATTTACGGCCGCGGTGCGGAATCACCCGCACCCGGTCCACCGGCCAGGTCGAGACCCCGGCCTGGGCAGCCAGCAGGCCTTCGATGCGTTGCTGCAGCGGCGCAAGCACGGAGGACAACACGCCACCGCCAGTACGCGCCAACAAGTGCTGGGAGGCCAGCAGCGCGTGCAGCTCCTCCGAGCTGAGCCACAGCCCCGGCAGCTCGAAGCGGTCGCTTTCATCGGCCTGGTAGCGGAAGCCGGCCTCGCCGTCGCCCTCCACCGGGGCCATCAGCGCGTCGCGCAGGAAGGCCAGGTCGCGATACACCGTGGCGCGGGAACACGCCAGTTTCTCCTGCAGCGTCGCCACCGTCACCGGGTAGCGGGCGGACTTGAGCAGGCGATGCAGGGCATTGATGCGTTCATATCGGTCCATGAGCCGATTATGTCCGAGTCGCCGTCGTTGTGGCGGCATCGGCGGCATCTTCGGCTATCGTGGTGCCCCCTGCCCGGCCGTCCCCGCCATGTCCTCGCCCCTCGTGCGCCTGTTCCCCGCCGCCCTGCTCGTCATGCTGCTGGGGGCATGCGAGCGCAGCGCCGAGCCGGCCACCCCGGGCCCATCACTGGCCGCGACGGTGCCGGCCGCCGATCCGGCCGGTGAGGTGCTTGCCGCCAGCCGCCGGTTCGGCCAGCTGCGCAGCTTCCAGGCCCACATGCAGATGCAGGGGCCGCGTCCGCTCGAGGCGCGGATGGACTTCGTCGCACCGGACCGTTACCGGCTGACCACCGGGGAGGGCGCGCAGACCATCATTGGCGACACCTTCTTCCTGCAGCGCGATGGCGAGGTCCGCCAGGTTCCGGTGCCGCCGGGGCTGCTGGCACAGTGGCGCAATCCGCTGCCGCCCGATCTGGCACCGGCGCAACTGCAGGTGGAAGCGCTGGGCAGCGACCGCATCGACGGTCAGGTCGCGCGCAGGTTCCGCGTCCGCCATGCCACCGCGGCGCCGGACGGCATGCTGTACTGGATCAACGCGCAGGGGCTGCCCGTGCGCATCCGTCGGCAGGGACAGACCCAGGGACAGGCCTTCGACATCACGGTGTCGTACGCGCGCTTCGACGATCCGACGCTGCGCGTCGATCTACCCTGAACAGGCGGAAAGGCCGAACGTCTGCTAAAGCCGGGGCACAGGCGCGGATGTCGCGCTGAACGCTTCAAGTATCATCACCGGCCTGTCCCTCCCCCCTGTCCGATCCGGAGAACCGTTGATGTCCCTGCGCGTCTCGTTGCTTGTTCCCCTGCTGCTCTGCGCCCCGGTGGCCTGGGCGGAAGACGTTTCCGAGCTGGCCGCGATGACCTCGCCCTGGAGCGGCAGCGGCGGCGAACTGGGCTTTGCCTCGGCCCGCGGCAACAGCAACACCGAGAGCGCCAACGGTCGCCTGCGCCTGCGTTACACCGATGACGACTGGGTGCACAGCATGGACCTGTTCGGCCTGCGCTCGCGCTCGGAGTACACCGAAACCAACGATGACGGCAGCACCGTGCGCCGCCGCAACACCACCGCGAACCGCTATACCGGCAGCGCCGGCAGCGCGCTGCAGCTGGGCGAACACCGCCAGCTCACCGCCACTGTGCGTTACGAGCGCGACGATTTCGCCACCTACGACCGCCAGAGCTCGTTCGGTCTCGGTTACGGTACCCGCGTGGTGGACAGCGACCGCTTCTACATCGACGCGCAGATCGGCCCCGGTGTGCGCCGCACGCACAATACCGAGGACGATGAGACCCGCACCGGCCTGATCGGCCGCGGCCTGTTCGACGTCAAGTACACGCTGACCCCCAATACCGACCTGGTCAACACGCTGCTGGTCGAATCGGGCTCGTACAACACCTTCGGCCAGAACGATTTCGGCGTGTCGGTCAGCATGAACGAGCACCTGGCGTTGAAAGCCGGCTGGCAGGCCCGTTACAACAGCGACGTCGCCGAAGACAAGCGCAAGACCGACACGTTGACCACCATGAACGTGGTCTACAAGTTCAAGTAAGGGTACGCGCCGTCGCATTCGCGCTGACGCTCCACGGTTCGCTGCGCGAATCGTGGGCCACTTCCCCCCCGGACCCCCACGGCTTCGCGGCCACCCCCTGAGTCAGGGGGCTCCACACCGGAGGAGTGGTCGGCCTGCACCTCAGACGGCGAGCAATTCGCCGGCGCCGCCGTCGAGCAGCCCCTGCGCCACTGCTTTTCCCAAGGCATCCGGGTCCGCTCCGGGCCCCCGCGCCTCGGCGCGGATCAGGCGGCCGTCGGCCACGCCGCCGACCAGCCCCTGCAGGAACAGGTCTTCTCCCTCCCACTGCGCGAAGCCGGCCACCGGCACATGGCAGCTGCCGTGCAGCGCACGGTTCATCGCGCGCTCGGCCTCCACGCAGGCGCGGGTGCGGGCATCATCCAGTGCGGCGAACAGCGCCATCACCTGCGCATCCTCGCCATTGCATTCCACCGTGACCGCGCCCTGCGCCGGGGCCGGCAGCCATGCCGGCGCGGCCAGCCGGGACACGATCCGCTCGCCCAGGCCCAACCGCTCCAGCCCGGCCACGGCCAGCACGATCGCGTCGTAACCGCCGTTGTCGAGCTTGGCCAGCCGGGTATTGACGTTGCCGCGCAGGTCCAGCAGCTCCAGGTCCGGACGCAGCGCGCGCAGCTGCGCCTGGCGGCGCAGCGAGGAGGTCCCCACGCGCGCGCCGATCGGCAGCGCATCGAGCGAGGCGTACAGATTGGAAATGAAGCCGTCGGCCGGATCGTGGCGGGTCAGCATCGCCGGCAGCGCGAACGGTGCGTCCAGCTCCATCGGTACGTCCTTGAGCGAATGCACCGCGCAGTCGGCCTCACCGCGCAGCATCGCCAGTTCCAGCTCCTTGAGGAACAGGCCCTTGCCGCCGATGGCGGCCAGCGAGCGGTCGAGCACCTCGTCGCCACGCGTGCTCATCGGCACCAGCACCACGTCCAGGCCAGGATGCGCCTGGCGCAGGCGATCGGCGACATGTTCGCTCTGCCACAGGGCAAGCGGGCTCTTTCGGGTGGCGATGCGCAGGGTCTTCATGCCGCCATTATGTCAAAGCCGGCCACGCGTACCGACCCACGGCCGGTACGCCGCTGCTCCCTCACAGGTGCTTGAGGTCCTGCTTGATGCTGGCCACGCAGCGCCGGCTCACCTCCAGCGGCTGCTTGCCGTGGCGAAGCACGGCCTGCACCTGGCCGGCGCTGTTGCGCCGCAGCTCCATCAGTTCGTGCCGGGCAACCAGGCAGTTGCGGTGGATGCGCACGAACCGCGTGGTGAACTCCTCCTCCAGCGACTTCAGCGACTCCTCGATCAGGTCCTCGCCGCGTGCGTGGTGGACCACCACGTACTTTTCCTCGGCCTGCAGGTAGTGAATGTCGTCGATCGGGATCAGCCGCAGGCTGCCGCGCAGGCGCGCGCACAGCAGGGTGCGTGCCTGCTGGCTGGCGGCAACGGGTTGGCCACCGCGGCCCGCCAGGAAGGTCCGCGCGCGCTCCAGCGCGGCGGCCAGCCGCTCGGGACGCACCGGCTTCATCAGGTAATCAATGGCGGCCGCCTCGAACGCGGACAACGCGTGCGCGTCGTAGGCGGTGCAAAAGACTACCGCCGGACGCGGATCGAAGGTGGCCAGGTGACGGGCGGCCTCCAGCCCGTCCAGGCCCGGCATGGCGATGTCCAGCAGCACCAGGTCCGGTTGCAGATCGGCGCAGGCGTGCAGCGCCTGTTCGCCGTTCTCCGCCTCAGCCACGACCTCGACCCCGGCCTGGTCGGCCAGCAGTGACCGCAGCCGATCGCGGGCCAGCGGTTCGTCGTCGGCGATGACCACTTTCAAGACAGCATCCTCATGGAATCGGGACCGTGATGTCGCAAGCATAGTAGCCGTCGCTCCATCCTCCCGTCATCCGCGCGCCCGGCCCGAAACGCCAGGCCAGGCGGTGCGCGATGCTGCGCTGGGCGTGGCCGGCACCGTGCGCCAGCGGCAGGCTGCGCGCGCTGGGATCGGGAGCCGGGTTGTGCACGCGGATGTGCAACTGCTGGTCCTTTACGCCCAGCCCGATGACGATCGTGCCCCCCGCCGGCAGCCGCGAGATGCCGTGCAGCACCGCGTTCTCCACCAGAGGCTGCAGCACCAGGCGCGGCATCGGCAGGTCCCACGGCAGCGGTTCCTCGCGCTGCCATTGCACCTGCAGGCGCTCGCCAAGGCGCAGCGATTCAATCGAGAGATAGCGCTCGGCCAGCTCGCATTCCTCGCGCAGGGTGGCATCGCCCTCGCCCGCCCCAAGCGCGGCCCGGAACAGATCGGACAGATCCAGCACCGCGCGTTCGGCCACCGCCGGATCGCGGCGCAGCAGGCCGGCGATGAGGTTCATGCTGTTGAAGAGAAAGTGCGGACGGATCCGCGCCTGCAACGCATCGGCCTGCGCGCGTGCGTTGGCCATCACCTGCGCGCTCCAGCGGTCGCTGACATAGAAATAGCGCAGGGCCAGCGCCACCATCAGCGCGGTGATCGCCGCGCTGCCCAGGGTGAAGCGCCAGAAGCCGACGCCGCTGGCAAAACTGCTTCCGCCCAGCGCGCTGTAAAGCCCATGCACGATGCCGGCGCAGGCACTGGCGATCACCGCAGTCATCGCCACCGCCAGCAGCGTGCCGGGTAACTCGGGAAGCCGCGACAACTGCTGCCGGGCGCTGCACAGGCAGACCGTGGTGGCCAACGCCAGCCACAGGGCAAAGCCACTGGCGCTGAGAAAGTCCGACACCAACCATTGCCGGCTGCCATCCGGCGCCAGGGCCACCACCAGCACCACCAGCTCGGCCAGCCCCAGCATCGCCGCCAGCCGCGGCAGGCGGCACAGGTCGGGCAGCCACGGCAGCTGGCGCGGGTCGCTCATCGGCTCAAGCGGCCTGGAACCGCGCGTCCAGCCAATCGCCCAGCGCCTGCAGCTCGTCGCCACAGACCTGGTGGGCCATCGGATAGGAATGCCATTCCAGCGGGAAGCCCAGCGCGGTGAGCGTCTGTGCGGTATGCGCGGCGATGGGCTGCGGAATGACCGGGTCCTGCGCGCCGTGCGCCATGAACACCGGGGGCCGGATGCCGTCCGGCGCACGCTGCGCGGCGGCCGTCTCCGGATCCGGCAGGTAGGTCGACAGCGCGATCAGGCCGGCCAGCGGGCGGGTCCGGCGCAAGGCGGCGCTGAGGATGATGGCGCCGCCCTGCGAGAAGCCGGCCAGCAGGATCCGTTCGGCCGGAATGCCGCGGGCGATTTCGTCCTCGATCAGGCCGTCCAGCGCCAGCACCGAGGCGTCCACGCCGGCGGCGTCGGCACGCGAGCGGAAGTCCATGCTGACGATGTCGTACCAGGCGCGCATCGGCACGCCGTTGTTGATCGTGATCGGCTGCACCGGTGCATGCGGAAACACGAAGCGGATCGCCGGCCAGTGCGGACGCAGCAGTTCGGGGACGATCGGAGCGAAATCATGGCCGTCAGCGCCCAGTCCATGCAGCCACAGCACCGCCCACTGCGGGTCGGTGCCGGTTTCGTTGATGACGGTTTCCAAGCGGTGCTGCATGCGGTGACTCCAGAACAGGGGCGCCGCATTATGCGCACAACTCACTGCGGCGCAGCGTTCTCCAGCGCGGCCCGACGCAGTTGCGCGGCGCGCACCAGCACCGGCGGCGGGGCCAGTTCCTCGGGAATGTCCATCAGGCCCCAGCGGTGCAGCAGGTCGCCGGCGCGGCGCCCGGAGGTCAGGGCCACTACCGGCACGGCCAGCACCATGCCGACCACCACCGGCGCCATCCATGCCGCCAGTGACGGCGACACCGCGTAGGCGAGCGCGCCCATGAACAGCCCGAAAACGCTCAGGCCACCGTAGCCGCGGATCAGCGCCGGCCAGGAGATCCCACCGTCGTCACGCTGCTGTGCATCCCAGCCCGAGTCCTTGCCGGCCAGTACTTCGGCCACGCCACGCGACTGCACGTACATCACCACCGGTGCCATCAGCGCGGCCAGCACGGTTTCCAGCAGCATCGAGATCAGCGCACGGAAGGCACCGCCGCATCCGCGCCGCTCCACCGGGTCCAGCAGCATGGCCAGGTACCCCAGCACCTTGGGCGACAGCAGCACGACCATCGTGAGGGCGAACATGCGCACCACTTTTTCTTCGTCCTGGTGCCGCCAGTACTGGCCGGGCGACAGATGCAGCAGCGCATTGAAATCGATGCCGCCCTGGAACAGCGGGATCGCGATGCCGATCAGCATCAGCATCGCCCACATCGGCGCGGTGAAATAGTGGCCGATGCCGATCATCATGTGCATGCGGCTGACCCAGTGCAGGCCCTTGGAGCCGACCACCTTGGCGTGCTGCAGGTTGCCCTGGCACCAGCGACGGTCGCGCACGAGCATGTCGGTCAGCGTGGGCGGGCCTTCCTCGTAGCTGCCCTTGAGGTAGGGCACCATGTGGGTGGCCCAGCCGCCACGGCGCATCAGCGCGGCCTCGACGAAATCGTGGCTGAGCACGTGCCCGCCGAACGGCTGGCGTCCCGGCAGCGGCGGCAGGCCGGCGTTCTCGGCAAAGGCCTCGGTGCGGATGATCGCGTTGTGGCCCCAGTAGTTGCTTTCCGCACCATGCCACCAGGCCACGCCGCGCCCGATCACCGGCCCGTACACGCGCCCGCCGAACTGCTGCATGCGTGCGAACAGCGTGCGCCCGCCGATCACCGCCGGCAGTGTCTGGATCAGGCCGACGTCCGGATTGTGTTCCATGCCGGCCACCAGGCGCACGATGGTGTCGCCGGTCATCAGGCTGTCGGCATCCAGGATCAGCATCTGCGGGTAGCCGCCACCGAAGCGGCGCACCCAGTCGGCGATGTTGCCGGCCTTGCGTCCGCTGTTGTCGCCGCGGCGACGGTAGAACAGCCGTTCGTGCCCCTGCACGGCATCGCGCAGTGCTTCAAACGCCTGTTCTTCGGCCGCACCGATGTCGTCGCGGCGGGTGTCGCTGAGCACGTAGAAATCGAACTGCGCCAGTTGCCCGGTCGCGGCAACCGACTCGTAGATCGCCTGCAGGCCAGCCAGCAGGCGGCGCGGATCTTCGTTGTAGGTGGGCATCAGCAGCGCGGTGCGGGTATGCACCTGCGGCAGCGGCTCATCCGGATCGATGCCCAGCTTGTAGCCGCGATCGAACACGGCGGTCAGAAAGCCGGCGACGGCCCCGGCAAAGGACAGCGCGATCCAGGCGAACAGGGCCACGAACAGGCACAGCAGACAGGCCTCCAGCACGCTGACGCCGTTCACCGCGAGCACCTTCCACATCATGGTGGTGGCGGCGATGGTCATCGCTGCGGTGCCGCCGAGGATGTAGAAGCGGCGCAGCGCCATCAACCGCGGCGCGGTACGCTGGCGCGGCACCTGCAGGCGCCCTTCGCGGAACGACTGTTCGGGCATGGCCATCGGCGTTTCGACCGGCAGCACTGCCCGCCCGGCGTCCACAACGGCGTTGAGGGTCTGCGTGGTCATGCGCGGCGTCCCGTGGTGGGGCGTGCCAAGCCGGGCGAACCCGGTACCAGGTGGATCATCCCGATCCCGGCGCGCCCAGCGGCACGATTGCGTCCTGCCTGCGTGGACCGGCAACCGGTACGCAGCTGATGTCTGTCACTACCGGAACCCACGAACTCTCCAACAGGCTTGAGGCGAAAAATGCGGCTCAGTCTATGGGGCCAAATGTAAGCCGGGTGCGAAGGCCAATCCCCGTGATTTCTCCCCATTCAGCCAACCGGCCCCGACACCGGGGTGGCTGATCGCGACATGAGGTCGCAGCCCTTGTGCCACGGGGTTTTTCCCATTCATCTTGTAAACGGGCGTCATTAGCATCACCCGAACGGTCGATGACCATCGCAGCGCCATCCACCGGGGCCGTGTCGTTCCGTGCGCAGCCCGCGCGCGCCTCGTCTGCCCCGGCCAAGCGCGGGACCGGGCGCCGTGGCATGTCCAAGCGCTTCCTGACGGCCACGCCCGACGTGCGCTGTCCCGATCGGGCAGCGCGTGGGCAGCGGGGGGTATCAGCGCAGCTCGGGCTCGGGCGTGACCAGCGCGGCAGCGGCGATCGCCAGCGCGCGCGAGGCGGCCTGGGTCAACTGCTGCTGGGCCAGCAACTGCTGGGCCTGGGTCGCGACCGGGCACGGTGCGATCGGGCGATTGGCGGGGCCCGCGCCGTGGCGCGAGGAAGTACTCGACATGGTCTCCGTGTCCTGTGTCCTGCGGTCGTTCCCAACGGCATCCGCCGTGGGGAGTGCGCACCCTATCTGAAAATTCACCGCAATGTGTGACGGCCCGGTTGCGCCGGTTTTTCGACACGTCCGCGTCGATACACTGGCGTACTGGCATATACGAAAGCTATGATGAAATCGTTTACAAACTAGAAAATGGATATGGACTCCTTCAACACCTCGCAGTACAGCCCCAAGTGGCAGTTCCGTTTCAACTTCTTCGAGAAGCATGGCGCGCCCAACGCCCCGGGCTTCAAGGAAGCCCTGCAGAAGCTGCCGTTCGGCGAAAAAGTGAAGGTCAACTTCAACTTCTTCGCCCTGTTCTTCACCTGGATCTACCTGTTCATCCTCGGCCTGTGGCGCAAGGCGATCGTGGTCCTCGCCGTGACCGTGGCGCTGTATGTGGTGGCGATGATCCTGCCGGGCTTCATCGGCCGTACGTTGCTGGTGGTGTGGTCGCTGCTGGTCGCGATCACGACCAACTACGCGTATTACCTGGATCGCGTGAAGGGCAACACCAGCTGGAACCCCTTTGAAGGTCTGCGCTGGTAATCGGCGCCCTGCACTCCCCTTCGGGCCCGGTCATCGACCGGGCTTTTTTTTTGCGGCTCACCTCCCGCATCGCGGCCCGGCGCGCGCCGAACAGGATGCGGCTTTCCGGCACGCCGGGTCTGCAGGCGATCAGCGCGGCGGTCGGGTGACATCGCCGTCGGCCGAATCGGCCACGGACACGGCCGGCACCACCTGGCCGTCTTCCTTGGTGAAATCGGTGCGCAGCGGCGGCAACAGCGCCAGGACCGCTTCGGATGGCCGCGCCAGGCAGACACCACGCTCCGTCTCGACGAAGGGACGGTTGATCAGGATCGGGTGCGCCAGCATCGCATCGAGCAGGTGGTCGTCATCCAGCCGCAGGTCATCCAGACCCAGCGCGGCGTAGGGCGGCACGTTCTGCCGCAGCGCCTGGCGCACCTCCAGGCCCGCGCGCCGGATCAGCGAGACCAGCCGCTCGCGCGTCGGCGGCGTCACCAGGTACTCGATCACCTCCGGCTGGATGCCGACATGGCGGATCAAGGCAAGAACGTTGCGCGAGGTGGCGCACGCAGGGTTGTGGAGAATTGTTGCCTTCATGGCGCGCTCCCGGCCGTCGGCGATGGTGCTGCAACGGCACCGGCGGCCACCGCCAGCGCGTGCATCGCCGCGACGTCCTTGCGTTCGCTGTAACGGCTGGTGAGGTAGTCGGTGCGCCCCCGCACGAGCAGTGTGAACTTGACCAGCTCCTCCACCACATCGACCACGCGGTCGTAGTACGGCGAGGCACGCATCCGGCCCGCGTCGTCGAATTCCTGCCAGACCTTGGGCACCGACGACTGGTTCGGGATGGTGACCATGCGCATCCAGCGGCCCAGCACGCGCAGCGCGTTGACCACATTGAACGACTGCGAGCCGCCACAGACCTGCATGACCGCCAGCGTGCGACCCTGCGTCGGGCGCACGCTGCCCTCGGACAGCGGCAGCCAGTCGATCTGGTTCTTGAACACCGCGCTCATGCTGCCGTGGCGCTCCGGGCTGATCCAGACCTGCCCTTCGGACCACTGTGACCAGGCACGCAGCTGCTGCACCTGCGGATGGTCGGCCCCGACGGCATCGCACATCGGCAGCGCGTGCGGATCGAAGACCCGTACCTCGGCGCCGAAGTGCTGCAGCAGGTGCTCTACTTCGCGTGCGAGCAGCCGGCTGTAGGACTGTGGGCGCAGCGATCCGTACAGAATCAGGATCCGCGGCGGGTGGTCGCCGCCCTCCTGGCGCAATGCGTCCAGATCGGGCGACGGGGCCGCCGCCGGGGTCAGGTGGGGAAGGCGGGACATGAGGGCGTTGCTCCGGCGCTATTGTTCCACTATTCTAGAAACATGGAACACAAAACCGCAACCACCGCCCTCGCCGCGCTGGGCCACGCCACCCGCCTGAGCGTATTCCGCCTGCTGGTCCAGGCGGGCCACAGCGGTCGCCTCGCCGGCGAGATCGCCGCTGAACTGTCGTTGCCCGGGGCCACCCTCTCCTTCCACCTCAAGGAACTGGCGGCTGCCGGGCTGGTGACGGCCGAAGCGCGGGGCCGCAGCATCTGCTACCGCGCCGAGTTCGACGCGATGAACGGACTGATCGGCTACCTGACCGAGAACTGCTGCGCCGGCGACGCCGCCTGCGGACCGGATGCCCGCTGCATGCCGACGCCATGACGTCTCCCGCCGCCCCCCGCCTGTCCTTCCTGGACCGTTGGCTGACGCTGTGGATCTTCGCGGCGATGGCGCTCGGCATTGCCTTGGGCGCCTGGTTCGAGGGCCTGCCCGCCGCCCTGGATGCCCTCAGTATCGGCAGCACCAACATCCCCATCGCGATCGGCCTGATCCTGATGATGTATCCCCCGCTGGCGAAAGTGCGCATGGATACCCTGCCCACCGTGTTTGCCGACAAGCGCGTGCTGCTGCTGTCGCTGGTGCAGAACTGGGTGGTCGGGCCGGTGCTGATGTTCGCGCTGGCCGCCCTGCTGCTGCGCGACCATCCCGATTACATGACCGGCCTGATCCTGATCGGGCTGGCGCGCTGTATCGCAATGGTGCTGGTCTGGAATCAGCTCGCGCGTGGCGACAACCGGTATGTCGCCGGCCTGGTCGCGTTCAATTCGCTGTTCCAGATCGCGTTCTTCAGCCTGTACGCCTGGCTGTTCCTGTCGGTGCTGCCACCGCTGTTCGGCCTGGAGCGCAGCGTGATCGACGTCAGTCCCTGGACCATCGCCAGCGCCGTGCTGGTGTATCTGGGCATTCCGTTTGCAGCCGCATGGCTGGGGCGGGTGCTGCTGACCCGCATGCGCGGTGCGGACTGGTACGAAACGCGCTTCCTACCCGCAATCAGCCCGCTGACGCTGGCCGCGCTGTTGTTCACCATCGTGCTGATGTTCAGCCTCAAAGGCAGTGATGTGCTGCGCCTGCCCCTGGATGCGATCCGCATCGCGCTCCCCCTGACGCTCTACTTCCTGCTGCAGTTCCTGATCAGCTTCTTCATGGGCCGGTGGATCGCCAAGGACTACCCACGCACCACGGCCATCGCCTTCACCGCCACCGGCAACAACTTCGAACTGGCGATCGCGGTGGCCATCGCCTCGTTCGGCCTGGCCTCGCCGGTGGCGTTCGCGGCGGTGATCGGGCCGCTGGTGGAGGTACCGGTGCTGATCCTGCTGGTCCACCTGGCGCTGTGGCTGGGGCGCCGTGGATTCGCCCCTGCCGGCAGCCGCGTCGACAGCGCGGCATGAACGGGACGACCGGACCGGGCCGGCAACCGCTGCCGCAGCTCAGGCCAGCGTCAGGCTGCCGTGCCACAGCCCCCATACCCCGCACAGCGCCACGCCCAGCACGCCCCCGGCGATCCCCCACTCCACCGGAGTGAACACCGGCTGCCCGTGCTGCCGCTTGGCCAAAGCGAACATGAGCATGCCCGGTGCGTACAGCAGCGCCGACAGCATCACCTGCGCCACGCCGCCGGCATACACCAGCCACACCGCATACACGGTGGCCAGCAACGCCACGAACAGGTCGCGCCGGCGCGGCGCGGCGGGGTCGGTGTAGCCTTCGCCACGCCACGCGATCAGCACCCCGTAACCGGCCGAGAACAGGTACGGCACCAGCGCCATCGAGGCGCCCAGCAACACCAGACTGGTGTAAGTGCCGGCATTGAACAGGGTGATCACCAGGAACAGCTGGATCAATCCGTTGGTGAGCCACAGCGCGTTGGCGGGCACGTCGTTGGCGTTCTGGCGGGCCAGGAAAGCGGGCATCGTGCCGTCCCCGGCCGCGGCGTACAGCACTTCGGCACACAGCAGCACCCAGGCCAGCAGCGCGCCCAGCACCGACACGATCATGCCGATGATGATCAGGGTGGCTCCCCACGGGCCAACAATGGCCTCCAGCACGAACGCCATCGAGGGGTTGTGCAGGTGCGCCAGCTTCTCGTGGCCGAGCACGCCCATCGACAGCAGATTCACCAGCATCAGCAACGCCAGCACGCACAGGAAGCCGATCACGGTGGCGCGCCCCACGTCGGCGCGCTTTCCTGCACGCCGCGAGTAGATACTGGCGCCCTCGATGCCGATGAACACCCAGACGGTGATCAGCATCATCCCGCGCAGCTGCTCGCCCAGGCTGCCCAGCGTGGCGGTACCCCAGAAATCGCCAGTGAAGATGTCGGCCCTGAAACCGATCGCGGCGATGATCAGAAACACCACGATCGGCACGATCTTGGCCACCGTCACCACCGCGTTGACCAGCGCCGCCTCGCGGATGCCGCGCAGGATCATCGCGTGCATCGACCACAGCAGCACCGATGCACATGCCACCGCCTGCCAGGTGTTGCCTTCGCCGAAGGCAGGCACAAAGTAGCCCAGGCCGCTGAAGATCAGCACGAAGTAGCTGACATTGCCCAGCAGCGAGCAGACCCAGTAGCCCCAGGCCGATGAGAACCCGATGTAGTCGCCGAATCCAGCCTTGGCGTAGGCGTAGATGCCGGTGTCCAACCCGGGCTTGCGGTTGGCCAGGTTCTGGAACACAAACGCCAGCATCAGCATGCCCAGCCCGCTGATCGCCCAGCCGATCAACGCGGCCCCGGGGCCGGCGCTGCGCGCGATGTTCTGCGGCAGCGAGAAGATGCCGGCCCCGATCATCGAGCCGACCACCAATGCGGTCAGTGCGGAAAGACCGAGGCGGTCGGAGGGCGCTGTCATGACGGTGCCTGCGCGGTCAGGGGAACGCCCGCAAGTCTAGGACCGCCCGATGATTCCAGGGTGAAGCGCGCCGGTGCCGGCATGCACCGACGCGCATGCCGGACGCCTGGCTCACACCGTTGCCGGTGCGCGTCCGCCCGCACGCTGCACCGGTGCGGCCGGCGCCTGCAGGCGGAAGATCGACACTGCGGTGCCCAGCTGCTGTGCCTGCTCTTCCATCGCACGTGCCGCTGCCGTCGCTTCTTCGACCAGCGCTGCGTTCTGCTGCGTGGTTTCGTCCATCTGGGTGATGGTCTGGTTGACCTGCTCGATGCCGGCCGACTGTTCCTTCGAGGCCGCCGAGATCTCGGCCATGATGTCGTTGACCCGGCGCACGCCGCTGACGATGTCCTCCATCGTTCGGCCGGCGGTCTGCACCAGCGCCGAGCCCTGGCTGACCTGCTCGACCGAATCGTCGATCAGCGTCTTGATCTCCTTGGCCGCGCCGGCCGAGCGCTGCGCCAAGGCGCGCACTTCAGAGGCGACCACCGCGAAACCACGGCCCTGCTCACCCGCGCGCGCCGCTTCCACCGCTGCGTTCAGGGCCAGGATGTTGGTCTGGAAGGCGATCCCGTCGATGACCGTGATGATCTCGGCGATGCGCTTGGAGGACGCTTCGATACCGGCCATCGTCGTCACCACCTGGCCCACCACCAGGCCACCCTGCGACGCTACCTCGGCAGCGCCGGCGGCCAGCTGGTTGGCCTGCACCGCATGGTCGGCATTCTGACGCACGGTGGAGGTCAGCTCTTCCATCGATGCCGCGGTTTCCTCCAGACTGGCGGCCTGCTGCTCGGTGCGGCGCGACAGATCGCTGTTGCCCGAGGCGATCTCGCCGGCGGCCAGGTTGATGCTGTCGGTGGCCTGCTGGATACGGCCGACGATGTCGGTGAGCTGGCTCACGGTGGTATCGGCATCGTCGCGCATGCGGGCGAACACGCCGTGGAACTCACCGTGCATGCGCGCGGTCAGGTCGCCCGCCGCGATCGCCTGCAGCAGGTCGGAAATCTGCTGCAGGTTGTCGTCGCTCACCTGCATCATGGTGTTGAGGTTCTCCACCATCAGGCGGAAGTCGTGGTCGAACCGCACCACGTCGCCGCGCTGGCTGAAGTCGCCGATGGCCGCCGCGCCGGCCAGATCCTGGATCTGGGTGTTGATCGCGCGCAGGTTGCCCTTGGTGGTATCCATCGCCGCGGTGAACGCGGCCTGCTCACCGGGCAGGCGGTCCATGTCCGGGGTGAGGTCGCCGACCGCATAGCGCTGCATCACCTCGACCAGGCGCCGGGTCACGCCGATGTTGGCACCCACCAGGTGGTTGGTGTCGTGCACCATGCGGCCGTACGCGCCGGGGAACCCCTCGGCATCCATGCGGTAGCTCAGCTCGCCGGCTTCGTGGCGCCGTGCCATCTCGGCCTGGGCGGTCATCACCGCCTGCAGCTGGTCACGCATGCGCTGCATCGACTGCAGCAGGCGGCCCACTTCGTCATCGCGCACCGCCGGCAACGGCGTATCCAGGCGACCGTCGGCGACCTCGGCCGACAGCCGCACCGCATCGGCCAGCGGACGGATCGCCTGGCGGCGCAGCAGCACATAGACGCTGCCGCTGAGCACCAGCGCCGCGCCCAGGCCCACGGCCAGGATGATCCAGAGCAGCGCGCGGGCCTGCGCGGTGATCAGGTCGTGCGGCACGATCACGCCGAGCGCGAAGCGCTCCTGGCTGCCGCCGATGCGCAGCGGCACGTACGCCTTGACGTTGCCGGCGGCGTCTTGGTGGAAATCCTCGTACGGCTTGTCCGCCGCGATCTGCGCCAGCAGGCGGCGGGTCGCCGCGTCCTCGCGGCGCGTGCCGATCTCCTTGGCGTCGGCGGCGGCCAGCACGATGCCGGCCGGCGAAATCAGCTCCACATGGCCCTCGCCCATCGGACGCAGCGCGGCCAGGCGCTCCTGCAGTGCGGCCAGGCCGAAGTCCACGGTCACCGCACCGAGGAAGGTGCCGTTGTCCAGCACCGGCGTGGACAGCGTGGTCATCAGCACCGGCTTGCCGCCGATCTCATAGCGGTACGGCTCGGCCACGGTGGGGCGCTTGAGCTCGCGCGGGCGCAGGTACCAGTCGCCGTCGCCAGGCACGTCGTAGCCCTTGAGCACGTCCTGCACCGGGTTGCCGTCCTGCCAGGCCCAGTAGCTCATGAAGCGGCCGGTGGCATCGTGGGCCTCGGCATCGACGAAATCGGCATCCTTGCCGTCGAACGCCTGCGGTTCCCACAGCGTGCCTAGGCCCACCCACTCCGGGTGCGAGCGCAGCTGCTGCTGCAGGATCTGTGCGGCGGTGCCGCGCGACAGCGTGCCGGCGGCATGCTGCACCACCAGGCTGTCGGCCAGTGCCTGGCTGGTGGCGAACGCAGCGGACAGGTCGGTATTGACCCGGCGCGCCTCGGCCTCGGCCTGGCTCTGCATGGTCCGCCGCGAGGACTCCACCAGCGCCTGGCTGGCTTCGCGGTAGCTGATGGCCGCGGTGACGCCGAAGCAGAGCATGGCAATCAGTGCGGTACCGAGCATCAGCCGGTTGGCGATGCTGCCGGGGCGCTTGGAAGCGGTCGAGCGGGACGCAGGCATGGGGGCGGTTCCGGAAATAGGGTACAGGGTCAGCGGACGCCATCGAGCGCCACTACGGCATCGCGCAGTCCATTGCGGTCCAGCCCGGGACGGTGACACTCACGCACCGGGCATTGAGCTGGATAACGGCCTTGCCGCGCCGATGTTTAGCCGCGTTTCCTGACCGGGTTCAGTGTCCGCCCGGTGGCAGCCCATCCACGCCCGGTGTCCGCGCCAGGCGCTCGACCAGGGTCTGGCTGGCCGCATTGAGCCCGCGGACCTCGACCTGCGCGCCATGCGCACGCAGCCTGGCCACCACCCGTTCCAGCGCAGCCACCGCGCTGAGGTCCCAGAAGTGCGCGTTCGACAGGTCGATCACCACGCGCGCGGGAACATGCTGCAGATCAAAGCTGGCAGCGAACTGCCCGGCCGACGCGAAGAACACCTGCCCGGCGACGGTGTAGGTGCAGCTGCCATCGGCCTGCGCGACGGCGTGGACATCGAGCATGCGCCCCACCTTGCGCGCGAAGAACAGCGCCGACAGCAGCACCCCGGTCAACACTCCCTTGGCCAGGTCGTGGGTGATCACGGTGACCACCACGGTGGCCACCATCACCAGCGACGAGCTCTTCGGGTGCAGCCGCAGTTCCTGGAACGAGCGCCAATGGAAGGTGCCGATGCTGACCATGATCATCACCGCCACCAGCGCGGCCATCGGAATCTGCCGCACCCAGTGGGCGCCATAGACCACCAGCAGCAGCAACAGCACACCGGCGACCAGGCACGACAGCCGCCCGCGCCCGCCCGAGGACACGTTGATCACCGACTGCCCGATCATCGCGCAGCCGCCCATGCCGCCGAACAGCCCGGCAGTGATGTTGGCCAGGCCCTGTCCGGCGCATTCGCGGTTGCGCTGGCTGGGGGTGTCGGTCATGTCCTCGACGATCTGCGCGGTCATCATCGACTCCAGCAGACCCACGACCGCCAGCGTCGCCGACACCGGCAGCAGCAGGCGCAGCGTGTCCCAGGTCAACGGAACATCCGGGAACAGGAACGTCGGCAGGCTGTCCGGCAGTGCGCCCATGTCGCCGACCGTGCGCACCTCCCAGCCAAATCCGATCGACAGCACGGTCAGCACCACGATCGCCACCAGCGGCGACGGCACCGCACGGGTCAGCCGCGGCAGCAGGTAGATGATCGCCAGCCCGGCCGCGCACACCGCCCATACCTGCCAGGACCGTCCGATCAGCTCGGGCATCTGCGCCAGGAAGATCAGGATGGCCAGGGCGTTGACGAAACCGGTGATCACCGAACGCGACACGAAGCGCATGAGGGCCCCCAGCTTCAATGCGCCGGCCACCACCTGCAGCAGGCCGGCCAGGATCGTCGCAGCCAGCAGGTACTGCAGGCCGTGGTCGCGGACGAGGTCGACCATCACCAGGGCCATCGCGCCGGTGGCCGCCGAAATCATGCCGGGGCGGCCGCCGGCGATGGCGGTGACCACCGCGATGCAGAACGACGCGTACAAACCGACCTTGGGGTCGACGCCGGCGATGATCGAGAAGGCGATCGCTTCGGGGATCAGCGCCAGTGCCACGACGGCGCCGGACAGCAGGTCGCCACGGATATTGCCGAGCCATTGCTGGCGCAGCGGATAGGAAACGGACATGAAAAAACTCCACGCACCGGCGCGGCGCGCGGCGCGTTGTGTGATGGAAACAAGGCACTCCCTGGACCCGGCACTGGCACGGGCGCGTCGTCAGCGCGTTGTCAGGGTGGCGTCATCACAGCAGGTCCGGCCCGGAGGCGAAAGCGGCGCGCAGGATACCGCAGCGCCGCCAGCCCCTCAATGCGGCGGGCGTTGACCTGTGCCGCCCGCATGCCCAGCATGGGCGCCGGACCTGTTTAGGAGTGCACCATGTACGGATTGATCGGCAAGATGAAGACTGCGGCCGGCGAGCGCGATCGGGTGATCGCGATTCTTCTCGACGGTACCGGCGCCATGCCCGGCTGCCTGAGCTACGTGGTTGCCACCGACCCGGCCGATCCGGACGCGATCTGGATCACCGAGGCATGGGAGAGCGCCGACCTGCACCGCGCCTCCCTCGCCCTGCCGGCCGTACAGGCGGCCATCGCCCAGGCGCGCCCGATGATCACCGGCTTCGGCGAGCGCTTCGAGACCGCCCCGGTGGGCGGGCACGGCCTGGTCAGCGGCTGACGCCTCAGCGTGCGAACCGCCGGGCGCCCGCCACGCAGGCCACCGCGCACAGCGTGACCACCAGCATCATCGGGCTCACCGTTTCGTGCAGCAGCAGCGCGGCCAGGGCCAGGCCGAAGAACGGCTGCAGCAACTGCAGCTGGCCGACGGCGGCGATCCCGCCCTGGGCCAGGCCGCGGTACCAGAACATGAAACCGATCAACATGCTGAACACCGACACGTAGCCCAGCCCCCACCAGGCGGGCGCGCCCACCTGTGCCAACGATGCCGGCCAGCGCAGCAGCATCAGCGGCAGCATCAGCGGCAGCGACACCACCAGCGCCCAGCTGATCACCTGCCAGCCACCCAGCGTGCGCGCCAACCGCGCCCCTTCGGCGTACCCCAGCCCGCATACCACCACTGCTGCCAGCATCAGCAGGTCGCCCTGCAGCGAAGCCTCGATACCGTTGCCGAGCGCGTAGCCAACCACCACCACGCTGCCGAGCAGCGAGAACCCCCAGAACGCGGGGCGCAGCCGCTCGCCGCCGCGCAGCACGCCGAACACCGCCGTGCTCAGGGGCAGCAGCCCGAGGAACACGATCGAGTGCGCCGATGACACATGCTGCAGCGCCAAGGCGGTGAGCAGCGGAAATCCGACCACCACGCCCAACGCCACGACCGCCAGCGCAGGCAACACCGCTGCGGCCGGTCGCCGCTGGCCCAGCGCGTGCAGCAGCGCCCACCCGAGCACGGCGGCGATGCTGGCGCGCGCGGCGGTCAGGAACAGCGGGTCCAGATCCGCCACTGCCACACGGGTGGCCGGCAGCGAGCCGGCAAAGATCACCACGCCAATCAACCCGTTCATCCAGCCGCGTGTCGCGTTGTCCATCGTCCAATCCTTGTAGGGGACGGCCAGTGGATCACGCCGACCCGGCCTTCCCCCAGAGACAGTCCAGTACACTTCGACGTAACTGTTATGCCCTGACCTCCCCTACGGAATGCACACACCGATGACGCCGCCCGCCACCCGCATCGATGCGGTGATGACCGCCGTGCGCGCGAAGATCACCGCGCGCACCTATCTGCCCGGCATGCGCCTGCCCTCGGTGCGTGCCCAGGCCCGGGCACTGCAGTTGTCGGTGTCCACCATCGTGGAGGCCTACGAGCGGTTGGCGGCCGAAGGGCTCATCGTGGCCCGGCCCGGCTCGGGCTTCTACGTCATCGGGCCGGTGGCACCGCTGGCGCTGGCCGAGATGGGGCCGCCGCGCGATCGCCAGGTGGACCCGCTGTGGTTGGCGCGGCAGTCGCTGGAGCAGGACGCCAGCGTGCTCAAACCGGGCTGCGGCTGGCTGCCCGACGACTGGATGTACGTGGACGGGATCCGCCGTGGCCTGCGCCATGCCGCGCGCAGCAGCGCATCGGCACTGGCCGGTTACGCCACCCCGCTTGGGCTGCCGCCGTTGCGGCAACTGCTGGCGCGGCGCCTGGCCGGCCACGGCATCGATGCCGCACCCGAGCAGATCATGCTGACCGAATCGGGATCGCACGCGATCGACCTGATCTGCCGTTTCCTGCTGGAACCCGGCGACACCGTGCTCATCGATGACCCGTGCTATTTCAACTTCCTGGCACTGCTCAAGGCGCACCGGGTGCAGGTGGTGGGCGTGCCCTATACCGCCAACGGGCCGGACGTGGCTGCCTTCGCCGCCGCACTGGAAGCACATTCGCCACGGCTGTACATCACCAATTCGGGCATCCACAACCCGACCGGTGCGGTGTTGTCGCCGGCCACCGCGCACCGCCTGCTGTCGTTGGCCGAGCACAGCGACCTGGTGATCGTCGAGGACGATCTGTTCGCGGACTTCGAGCACACGCCCGCACCGCGCCTGGCCGCATTTGATGGGCTGTCACGGGTGATCCAGGTGGGCAGCTTCTCCAAGACGCTGTCGGCGGCGGTGCGCTGCGGCTTCATCGCCGCACGCGGCGACTGGATCGAGCAGCTGGCCGACCTGAAGATCGCCACCAGCTTCGGCGGCGGGCGCCTGGCCGCCGACATCCTGCACACCGCGCTGACCTACAGCGGCTACCGCCGCCATGTGGAGTCCATCCGTACCCGCCTGGCCGTAGCACGCGCGCACACCCTGGCGCGGCTGGCCGCGCTGGGCATCCGCCCCTGGCTGGTGCCGCAGGCGGGGATGCTGCTGTGGTGCCACCTGCCCGACGGCCGTGATGCGGCCACCCTGGCGCGCACCTGCCTGGCCGACGGCGTGGTGCTTGCGCCGGGCAATGCGTTCAGTCCATCGCTGAGCGCGGGTGGGCTGCTGCGCTTCAATGCCGCCCAGGCGCAGGACCCGCGCATCTTCGACGTGCTGCGCCGGGCGCTGCGGGAGCGGCCCGCAGACGCGCGCGCCGTCGCCGGGGACTAACCCACCAGCCAGTCCACGATCAGGCGCGGCAGAAAGACCATCGCGGCGACAACGGCCACGAAGATCATCAGTACCTTCAGCGTCAGCGGCCGGCGCCGGGGATGGCTGAAATGCAGGTGCAGGTCGCGCAGCTCCGATTCCAGCGCGTAGTGTCCGGTCGCCGAGCGCCTTCCGGGCGCCGACGTGAGCCGCTCCAGTTCGCGGCAGCGGGCCATCAATTCGCGCGCGGGCGTCTTCAGCAGAATCTGATGGCGGATCTCGACCAGTCGCGACGTGAGCGGCATCAAGGCCTCCGCGCAACGGTCGGCCGGTGTCTGCTGCGCCGCCAACCGCGCCGCCTCCACATCGATCGCGTATTGAAGCGCATCGCGGTCTGCACGCAACTGCGTCAATGAACGTCTGCCCACACGCATCGCACGCTCCCTATGCGGCTGATCCCGCCACCGGGCGGTTCGTCCATTCTAGAGCGACGCCACGACCAAGGAATCTGAATACGCATAACGGGTACATGGCACCGGTCCGCTGGAAACAGTCGCTCCCACGTGCATCCGCTTGCCTGCCCGCTGCGTACCTTCAGTACCCCTCATCCCGAGGGCACACCAGATCAGGAGAAGCACCATGCACGCTCTTCTTCAACGCATCGCCATCGCCGCCAGCTTCGCCGTACTCGGCACCACCCCTCTGCTCAGCATTGCCGCCGACACCGTCATGGTCGGCGGCGCGGCGATGTACCCGACGAAGACCATCGTTGAGAACGCCATCAACTCCAAGGATCACACCACCCTGGTCGCCGCCGTGAAGGCCGCCGGTCTGGTCGACACCCTCAACGGCAAAGGCCCCTTCACCGTCTTTGCGCCCACCAACGCCGCCTTCGACAAACTGCCGGCGGGCACCGTCGATACCCTGGTCAAACCCGAGCACAAGGCCGACCTGACCAGGATCCTCACCTATCACGTCGTCCCCGGCACCTACACCTCCATGCAGCTCACCGCCGACGCCAGAAAGCACGGCGGCACGGCAACGCTCAAGACCGTTCAAGGCGAGCCGCTGACCATCAAGCTGCATGATGGCAAGCTCTGGGTGGTGGATGCCAAGGGCGGCAAGGCGGCGATCAGCATCGCCGACGTTACCCAGTCCAACGGCGTCATCCACGTCGTGGACAGCGTGCTGATGCCCAAGTAACCGCACGGCCGGGCGGGCATTCACGGGAATGCCCGCTGCGGGTCGGCGTTACCGGGGCCGACGTGTAAACCTTCTCACCGCCTTCTGCATCCAACCTTGGATATCACCACAAGGCGACCGATATGAAGGCATGGATGTGGATGCTCGTGGCTCTTTTGGCTGCAGGCACGGTGCCGGCAGCCACGGCCGCCGCGCCGCAGGTGGAGACACGCGACATCGCGAATTTCTGGATCGCGTACGACGCCATCCGTGCCGAAACCGATCCGGTGCGCAGGAAGGCGCTGATCAACACGCTCTACATCGGCAAGGGCACGCCCGGCCTGCATGCCCTGATGCGGGCGCGCGGCTACACCGACGACCAGTACGTCGCAGCGATTGATGCCTGGCCGCGTTACTGGGCGTCGGTACGCCCGCTGACCGGTCGCGCCTTCGCCGCCACCGCCCCACTCGAGGCCGATCTGGCCACACTCAGCCGCCTGTACCCCGCCCTGCGCCCAGCGGGCATCACCTACGCCATCGGCGTGCTGCGCACCGGCGGCACTACGCTTGACGACAAGGTGCTGATTGGCGCCGAACTCGCCCTGGGCGACGACAGCGTCGATGTCTCGGAGCTTCCCGAGCCTCTGCAGACCCGGCTGCGCACCTTCTATGCATCTCAGCCGTTCCACAACAACGGGCAGAACAACATCCATGAGTACATCCACACCCAGCAGGCCGAGGCCGGCGATACCCTCGCCCAGTACGCACTGCGCGAAGGCGTGGCGGAGCTGGTGGCCGAGCTGGTCACCGGGAAGAAGCCCGATCTGCCGCTGTACGTGTACGGGCCGGCACACGAGGCCGAGCTGAAGGCACGGTTCCAGGCCGACCGGCGCGGGAACGACTACCGCGACTGGCTGTACAACAGCAGCAACAACCGGTTCGGGGTGAGCGACCTGGGGTACTACGTGGGATACCGCATCGCGAGCGCGTACTACGCCGCGCAGCCGGACAAGGCCACAGCGATCGCGACGTTGCTGGAGCTGCGCTATGACGATGTGCAGGCAGTGGACGCAGTGATCGAACGATCCGGCTACCTGCGCTGATCCGAACGACGTCCACGGCGGTGCGCGCCCTGTCGACAGGTACGCGTTCGACGTCCCCTCAGCGGCAGGGTCCGGCGACGCTTGGCAACCCTGCGCCGATCCCGCACAGTTCCCCTCTGCCCCAGGATGCCGATGCCCCATGACACGCCTGCTCATCATCGAGGACAACCCCGAGCTGGTGGCCAACCTGTACGGCTTCCTGGAGCCACTGGGCTATGTGCTGGACGATGCACGGGATGGCGCCACCGGCCTGCGCCTGGCCACGCAGAATGACTACGATGCCATCCTGCTGGACCTGATGCTGCCACGACTGGACGGCATGACGCTGTGCCAGAAGCTTCGCGAGGAATTCCAGAATCCCGTGCCGGTGATCATGCTGACCGCCCGCGACCCGGTGGACGACCGGGTGCAGGGCCTGGCGCAGGGTGCGGACGACTACCTGGTCAAGCCCTTCTCATTGAAGGAGCTCGATGCGCGCATCCAGGCGCTCGTCCGCCGTGCCCAGGGCCGCAACGTCCAAGGCACGCTCACTTGGCAGGACCTGCGCGTGGACACCCGGGCGCCTCAGGCGTGGCGGCAGGGCCAGACCATCACGCTGACTCCGAGCACCCACAAGCTGTTGCTGTGCCTGATGCGTGCCGCGCCTGACGTGGTGAGAAAGCAGGAGATGGAATACCTGCTCTGGGGCGACCATCCGCCGGAAAGCGGTGCGTTGCGGACGCACATCCACGAGCTCCGCCAGCACACCGACAAGCAGTTTGCGAATCCGCTCATCGAAACGGTGCATGGCATCGGCTGGCGTCTGAACGCGCCCCGGACGCCCGCCCCGGAATGACCATGCAGGGAGGCCCGTTGCCACCATGAAAGCGATCTACCGCCAGATGACGCTCAGAGTGCGCATCATCGTGTCGTTCGTGCTGCTGATGGTCGCCGTCATGGGGTTTGTGGTCGCCGCCGAGCAGCTGGACTATGACGAACTGCGCGCATACGTCATCTCCAGAAGCCTGCACGACGAGATGCATCGGCTGCAGTCGGAGCTCGCCAACGGCACGACGCCAACCCTCTCCCCCGGCAGCCAGCTCTATGACAGCCGCAGCGTACCCGATGACCTGCGCAGGTTTGCACCGGGCTACTACAGCGCCGACCCGCCCGACGTCTGGCACCTGCTGGTGTTCGACGGCGATGGCCAGCGCTACTACCTCCGCCAGGATGCAGAGCGCTACCAGTACCTGGAGCACGTGATTGACGGCTATGCGCTGGTGGTCATTCTGCTGTGCATCCTGTGCGCGTTCTGGATCGGACGGCTGACCGCGGCGCGGGTCATCGCCCCGATCACCCTTCTGGCCGATGCGGTGCAACGCAAGCAGACCCCCTTCCCGTTCCAGGATGCGCGCGATGAGATCGGGGTGCTGGCACGCGCCTTTGCCCAGCACAGCGACGAGGCGGAGCAGTTTCTGCAGCGCGAACGCTGCTTCGTGGGCGATGCGAGCCATGAACTGCGCACCCCACTGGCCGTCATCTCCGGGGCAGCGGAGACCATCGTTCACCAGCTGCCCGACGACAGCCACCTGAAAGCGAGTGGCGAGCGCATCGTGCGCACCACGCAGGAGATGCAGCGCCAGCTCACCTGCCTGCTGCTGCTCTCGCGCGACCCGCAGCGCCTTGCCAAGGAAGACGTGCCACTACGCCCGCTGATCGAAGAATGCATGACGCGCTGCCACCCCTGGCTGGCGGGAAAGCCGGTGACCGTGCGGCTGGATGCGCCACAGGCGCCGTCCATCCATACCAATGCCGAACTGGCGCGCAGCGTGGTCTGGAACCTGCTGCGCAATGCATGCCAGTACACCGATCAGGGCGAAATACGCATCGCCGTCGAGGGTGCCACACTGGCCATTGCCGACACCGGCCCGGGCCTGCCACCCAGCATCGACCCGCAGCAGTTCCAGCGTTTCGCGCCCAGCCTGCGCGAGAGTGGCGAAGGGCTTGGCCTGTCGATCGTGCAGCGGATCGTGGACCACCTGGGATGGCACATGGCGGTCGAAAGCTTGCAGACCGGCTGTCGATTTACCGTGGACATGTCCGGCACCGGGCACGGAGCAGCGCAGAGCCGATAGCCGCGCGTCCACGCGCGGCCAGGAAAGCGCGCCATGCCGCGCCGGTCCTGACAGCTTCCTGACGCCGCCTTCTCAATGATCTGCCTCGATCACGTCCTTGATGAGAAGCAGATGCAAGCGCCAGACCCCGTCGGAACCGGCAAGTATCGCCACGGCAGAACCGGATTCAACCGGATTCTCCACACGTTGATTCATTCGCGGGATGGCTTCCTGGCAACCGTGCGCGGCGAGGCCGCCTTTCGGCAGCTCCTGGCTCTGCATGGCGCACTGATGGGAGGCACGCTGCTGCTTGATGTCACCCCGGTGGAGCGTGCGCTGATGCTGGCCGCCAGCTTCATCAGCCTGATCGTGGAGCTTCTCAACTCGGCCATCGAAGCCGTCGTTGACCGCATCTCGCTTGAGCGCCACCCCTTGTCCAAGAATGCCAAGGACATGGGCAGTGCAGCACAAACCGTCGCACTGATGATGGTGGGTGCCGTGTGGATGGCCATCCTGCTGGGACAGGACGCCACGGCGCTTTGATCCACACGGACCACCGGGACGCACCGCGTCATTCCTGACAACTTCCTGATACGAGCATTTTGATACTGCGCGCACTCTTCATTCATTGGACGAATGCGCGTGATTCAACGCCTGACCTCTGTGCGACTCAACCCGGTACAACTGACATGGGTAGCCGCACTGTTCTTCACCACCCTCGGCAACATCGCACTGTGGCAGACGCTATGGACCCACCTGGAGCTGGATGGCCTGCGCGGCGTGATGTTCGCCCTGAGCCTGCCGGTGTTCTTCTTCTGCCTGTTCAACCTGCTGCTCATGCCGGTGCTCGCGCTTCCGTATCTGCGCAAGCCCCTGCTGGCGCTGCTGGTGATCATCAGCGCCGCCTGCACGTACTTCATGCTGCACTACAACGTGCTGATCGACCGCAGCATGGTGCAGAACGTCTTCGAGACCAACCAGGCCGAGCTCGGGTCCTACTTCTCCGTTCCCCTGCTGCTCACCATCGTGGTGCTCGGTGTCCTTCCGGCTGCGGCAATGGTGTCGCTGCGCATCGGCAGCGCATCGGCGGGAAAGACCGCCGGCTGGATGCTGATCAATGCAGTGGCAACACTGGTGATCCTGACCGTAGTGTCCATGTTGTTCTACAAGGACTACGCCTCCCTGCTGCGCAACAATCGTGAGCTCAGGGACAAGGTGTTGCCGGTCAACGTCGTACGCAATGCCAATGGTTACCTCAAACGCAGATATCTCACGGTATCACGACCGCTGCAGGCCGTTGCCGAGGACGCTACCCGGCCAGCGATGGTCGCCGGCAGGCGGCCGAGACTGGTGATTGCCGTCGTGGGCGAGACCGCGCGCGCACAGAACGTCCAGCTCACTGGCTACCCGCGCGAAACCAATCCGGTACTGTCGGAGCGAGGGGATATCATCGCCTTCAGGAACGTCTCATCCTGCGGCACCGCCACCGCCATTTCCGTGCCCTGCATGTTTTCCCGGATGGCACGCAGCCAGTACGACGACGTGCGCGCCGCAACCGAGGAGAATCTGCTGGATATCCTGCAGCGCACCGGCGTGAACATCCTCTGGCGCAACAACAACAACGGTGGCTGCAAAGGGGTGTGCGCACGCGTGCCCACCGATGACATGCCCACGCTCAAGGTGGCCGAACACTGTGTCAACAGGGACGGCACCTGCTACGACGAGGTGCTGCTGCATCAACTCAATGCGCGCATCGATGCCATGCAGGGCGATGCCCTGATCGTGCTTCACCAGCTGGGCAGCCACGGCCCCACCTACTTTGAACGCTACCCGCCGGACGCGACCGTCTTCACCCCGACCTGCAACAGCAATCAGATCCAGAAGTGCACCAACGAGGCGCTGATCAACACGTACGACAATACGCTGCGCTACACCGACCGCATGCTGGGCAGGACCATCGAGATGCTCGAAAGCTATTCGGACCAGCGGGACGTGGCCATGATCTACGTTTCCGATCATGGCGAGTCGCTCGGCGAGCGCGGCATGTATCTGCACGGCACGCCGTACGTCATTGCGCCGCCGGAGCAGACGCGCGTGCCCATGTTGATGTGGTTCTCGCCGGCATTCGCACTTCACGCCAACCTCAACCTGGCCTGCCTTCGTTACCATGCCGAGGGAACCCCGTACAGCCATGACAACATCTACCACGCCGTCCTGGGCCTGTTCGATGTCAGGAGCAGTGTCTACCAGCTTGATGTTGATCTGTTTGCCGGCTGCCGCTCCGGGGCGTGACCGCCCTTGCCACCTGCGCCGTCACGTTCGCCGCAGGCGGATAACCGCCTGGGCGTGCTCGAGCAGCAGGATCGTTTCCCCCTGCACGGATTGAAGCATCGCGGCGTCACAGCTGCCGTCGGGAACGGGGGCGACAAGCAGGACGCCGCCGGCCATCAATCGCCGGCGACGACCGGGCATTACCACCCCGATCTGCCCGCCGTGAAACCGCCGCGAGGGCGCTGATTGTTCCGGCCAGTGTTCCGCAAGCTCTTATCAGGTACTTCGGGGATACTCCAGGTGCGTGATTTTCTTGGTGGGCCCCTTCCCCATCGTCACGGGCGACCCGACCTTCATTGTCGATGGCCAGCCTCTGGCCAGGCACGGTGCCTACCTGGCCTGCGGCTGTCAGGTACTGCCGGTCAGGCAGAGCACAGTTTCGGTGGACTCAGGCGGCAGCGGTGGTGCACGCAGCGGCTCTGCTGCCGCATCTACCGTCATGGCCTCGCCCGCCGGGTTTGTGGCGAAGGGCACGACCGCGCAGGCAACCACAGCCTCGCCCCCGCTCAAACAGGTGGTGGTCTCCATCTGCTGGCCGCCGTGACCGTGGAGTTGGGGGCGCGCGGGCGGGTTTGGCTATGCAGCCGCGAAGGCCGACAACACCGGCGCCCGTATCGGCAAGCGGTTGCTGCACGTGATGGAGGAAGTGGAAGACGCCTTCAAGGGCTTGGCGAAGGCATGACGCGCACGCAAGCGGCGCCAGCGTGATGGGAACCGAACGCCTGAGGGCAACAGGACGGTGGCAACCAAGCGGCTGTCCAAGCGCATGCCACGCAAGGATTCACTGTGCTTCAGTCCGCAGACGCTGCCAGCGTCCAAATCCAAGGAGATGGATCGGCAATGGAAAGGTCAGGAGCAAGGGCTCAATGATATGAGCGTTGAAGAGTACCTTGAGGCGCGAAAGGCGCTTGATCCGAAGAATCGGGATCAGAAGGCTGCCAAGGCTGCAAGAGCAAGCTTTAAACAGAAGACCCAAGCTAAAACGTTCAAGGAGTTGAGGTCGTCGGGTAGTTCGCTGGAGGAAGCGGAGCGACTTGCCCAAGAGCATGCTGATGTAATGACCCACTGATTTCCTGCTCAGGTGTTACTTTCCCCGAAAGAGACACCGATGAGCGAAGTGATGGAAGAAGAGATCAAGCGTTGGACGG
>NZ_JBMWDO010000002.1:174034-437389 GCF_049545475.1 Stenotrophomonas sp. NPDC077461 | reverse complement strand
GATGCGGCCCAGCTGGGTCATGCCCAGGTTGCCACCCTCGCCCACCACCTTGCAGCGCAGCTCGCCACCGTTGACGCGCAGCGCGTTGTTGGCGCGGTCGCCGACATCGCTGTGCTGCTCGCTGGCCGCCTTGACGTAGGTACCGATGCCGCCGTTCCACAGCAGGTCCACCGGCGCCTTGAGGATGGCACTCATCAGGTCGTTGGGCGACAGTGCCTTGACGTTCTCGTCCAGGCCCAGCACCTCACGCACCTGCGGGGTGATCTCGATCGACTTCAGCGTGCGCGGGAAGACGCCGCCGCCCTTGCTGATCAGCTTGGCGTCGTAGTCGGCCCAGCTGGAACGCGGCACGGTGAACATGCGCTCGCGCTCGACGAACGACGTGGCCGCATCCGGATTCGGGTCCAGGAAGATGTGGCGGTGATCGAATGCCGCGACCAGGCGGATGTGACGCGAGAGCAGCATGCCGTTGCCGAACACGTCGCCGGACATGTCACCGACGCCGACGGCGGTGAAGTCCTGGCTCTGGCTGTCACGGCCCAGCGCGCGGAAGTGGCGCTTGACCGACTCCCATGCGCCACGCGCGGTGATGCCCATGCCCTTGTGGTCGTAGCCCACCGAACCACCGGAGGCGAACGCATCGCCCATCCAGAAGCCGTGCGCCACGGCCAGGCCGTTGGCGATGTCGGAGAACGTCGCGGTGCCCTTGTCGGCCGCCACCACCAGATACGGGTCGTCCATGTCGTGGCGGACCACGTCCACCGGCGGCACGATCTTGTTGTTGACGATGTTGTCGGTGATATCCAGCAGGCCCTGGATGAACAGCTTGTAGCAGGCCACGCCGTTGGCGAAGACCGCATCGCGGTCGCCGTTCACCGGCGGCATCTTGGCGAAGAAGCCACCCTGCGCGCCGACCGGCACGATTACGGTGTTCTTGACCATCTGCGCCTTGACCAGGCCCAGCACTTCGGTACGGAAGTCTTCGCGACGGTCCGACCAGCGCAGGCCGCCACGGGCAACCGCGCCGAAGCGCAGGTGGGTACCTTCCACGCGCGGGCCGTACACGAAGATCTCGCGGTACGGGCGCGGCTTGGGCAGGTCCGGCACCAGTGCCGAATCGAACTTGAAGCTGATGACGTGACCCGGACGGCCTTCGGCATCGGTCTGGTAGTAGCTGGTGCGCAGGGTCGCGTCGATCACGCCCATGAAGCTGCGCAGGATGCGGTCTTCATCCAGGCTGGACACGCGGTCCATCAGCTTGAGCAGCGCATCGCGCGCGGCATCCATCTGCACCTTGCGGTCGCCCTTGCGGGCGTCGACCACGGTCTTGAGCACCTTCAGGGTAGCCTCGTCGCCGCCGGCCAGCACGGTCAGGTGCGCGCGCAGCTGGGCCTGGCCCTCGGCGATTTCGTCCTTGCTCTCGTTGCCGGTGGCCGGATCGAAGCGGGCTTCGAACAGCTCCACCAGCAGGCGTGCCAGCAGCGGGTAACGGGTGAAGGTGCCTTCCACGTAGGCCTGCGAGAACGGCACGCCGGTCTGCAGCAGGTACTTGCAGTAGCCACGCAGCATGGCGACCTGGCGCCAGTGCAGGCCGGCGGCGAGCACCAGGCGGTTGAAGCCGTCGTTCTCGGCATCGCCGTGCCAGACGCGGGCGAAGGTTTCACCGAAAGCGGCATCGACGCTCGATGCGTCGATCGCACCGGCCACCGATTCCACTTCGAAGTCCTGCACGTACACCGGGGCGTTGTCGACCGTCAGACGGTACGGACGCTCGGCGATCACGCGCAGGCCCATGTTCTCCATCATCGGCAGCGCATCGGACAGCGGAATGTCGTCCAGCTGGCGATACAGCTTCAGGCGCAGCCCGTCGCCGCCATCGCGCTGCACGGCCTGCAGGCTCAGGCGCAGGTCGTCCGGGCCGGTCAACGCGTCAAGCTGGCTGACGTCGTTGGCGGCGATCTCGGTGCTCGAGTCTTCGATGTAGCCGGCCGGCAGCGCCTTGCCGATGCGGGCGGCAATGCGCAGGCCTTCGCTTTCGCCGTGGCGCGCCACCAGCGCTTCGCGCAGGTCGTCCTGCCAGTTGCGCAGCACCTGGGCCAGCTTCTGCTCCAGCGCGCTGGTGTCCACTTCCAGGGTCTGGCCGGCCTTCGGACGCACGATCAGGTGCACCTGGGCCAGAGGCGACTCACCGAGGACCACCGAGCTGTCCACGTACTCGCCCTGCAGGGCGTCCTTGAGCATCGCCTCGATGCGCAGGCGCACGTCGGTGTTGAAGCGTTCGCGCGGCAGGTACACCAGCGCGGAGATGAAACGGCTGTACTTGTCGCGGCGCAGGAACAGGCGGCTGCGCACGCGCTCCTGCAGGCCCAGCACGCCCATCGCGGTGCGGAACAGTTCGTCCTCGCTGGACTGGAACAGTTCTTCGCGGGGCAGCGTCTCCAGGATGTGGCGCAGCGCCTTGCCGCTGTGGCTGGCCGGCGCCAGGCCGGACTGCGTCATCACATACTCATGGCGCTGGCGCACCAGCGGGATTTCCCACGGGCGGCGGTTGTAGGCGCTGGAGGTGAACAGGCCAAGGAAGCGCTGTTCGCCGATGATCTTGCCCTTGGCGTCGAATTCCAGCACGCCGATGTAATCCATGTAGCCGGAGCGATGCACGCGCGAACGGGCATTGGTCTTGGTCAGGATCAGCGCGTCCTTCAGCCCGGTGGTGGCGTTGAGGCCCTGCGCGGCCAGCGTCTTGACCGGACGGGCGGCGGACTTGTCCTTGCCGCGCATCAGGCCCAGGCCGGTATCGTTGAGCGGTGCGAGGACCTCTTCCTTGCCCTGCTTCTCGACGCGGTATTCGCGGTAGCCGAAGAAGGTGAAGTGGTTCTCGGCCGCCCAGCGCAGGAATTCCTGGGCTTCGGCGCGCGAGGCGGCGTCGACCGGCAGCTGGCGGGTACCCAGGTCGTCGGCCAGGGCCAGCGCCTTGGTGCGCATGGCATCCCAGTCGCGGACGATGGCACGCACCTCGTCCAGCGCCTTGATGATGGCCTGCTCGACATCGCTCATGGCGTCGGCCGGCTGGCGGTCGATCTCCAGCAGCATCACCGACTCGGCGGTGCCATCGCTGACCGCGGTGAGCTTGCCGGCCTTGTCGCGGGCGAAGCGGATCACCGGATGGCCCAGCACATGCACGCCGATGCCGTGCTCGGCCAGCGACATCGTCACCGTGTCGACCAGGAACGGCATGTCGTCATTGACGATCTGCAGCACGGTGTGCGCCGACTCCCAGCCATTGGCCTTCAGGGTCGGGTTGAACACGCGCACGTTGGCCTTGCCCGGCTTGCGGACGCGGGCGAATTCCAGCGTGTCCGCTGCCAGTGCGGCCCACTCCTCAGCGGTGTGGTGCGGGAACTCGTCCGCCTCCATGCGCTTGTAGAAGTCGGCGGCAAAAGCCACTGCCTCGGCCTGCCCGGCCGACGGGTAGCGCTTGCGCAAGGCCGTGTACACCGGCTCCAGCGAGAAGCCCACTGGCGAAACAGTCTGCGTATCGGCTGGTTTGGATTTGTTTTTCACGGTCTTGGCTGCTGGTTTTTGCGGTTTCATGGCAGAGCGGTGCGTGTTGCTCAGTTGGGAAAATGAAATTGTAGGCCTACCGCACAGAAATACCTTGCTGCAGGACGGAATAAGGCAATTCGGGTTGGGTGGCGTTTACATCGCGCCGGTCGATCCGCACGCGTACGGGGGCACGCGGCGGAGCGCCACGCAACGCAGCATCGGCCACATGTGTGGCAACTTGACGTGCGGCATCCAACCGCGCGCGAATACAAGGCTTCTCCAATTCTGAACTGGACGGTATAGTCCACCGCGTGAATCCCCCACACCCCGCCGCCAGCCCCCTGGATGCGCGCGACCAGCGCGTGTTCGATGCCGTGCGCGACCTGTTCGCCACCCAGGGCATGCAGATCAGCATGGACGCGGTGGCCCAGCATGCGGGCTGCTCCAAGCAGACCCTCTACAGCCGCTATGGCAGCAAGCAGGAATTGTTGCGCCGGGTGATGCAACGGCATGTCAGCCGCGCCACCGCCGGGCTGCACAGCCTGGACCAGGGCGACCTGCGCGGCAGCCTGCTGCAGTTCGCCAGCGACTACCTGGAGCACACCCACCAGCCGCACGTGGCCCAGGCCCGCCGGCTGATCGCCGCCGAGTCGGCCCGGTTTCCGGAGGAGGCCGGGGCCCTGTATCGCGATGGTGCGGGGGCGCTGCACCTTCACGTGGCTGAATGGATACAGGCGCGCAGCGCCCTCGGCCAGCTCAGGCATGACGACCCGCACTTCATGGCCGAACTGCTACTAAGCATGATCGCCGGCCTGGACGTCGAGAAGCAGCGTTTCCATACCCCCCACCGCGTCGACGCCGCCGAGCGCCGTCGCTGGGCAGAATTCTCCGTCGACAGCTTCCTGCGCGCGTTCGCCGTGCCGGAAACCGCCACGGCTCCGTATTCAAACCAACACCGGAGTTTCTCCTGATGATCGCCCCACTCCGCACCCTTGCCCTGACGTGCGCAGTCGCTGTCGCACTGACCGCCTGCAAGAAGCCAGAGCAGCAGATGCCCCCGCCGCCGGAAGTGGGCGTGATCGATGCCAAGCCGCAGACGCTGCCGCTGCAGCGTGAGCTGGTCGGCCGCCTGTCGCCGTACCGCAGCGCCGATGTCCGCGCCCGCGTGCCCGGCGTGCTGCTCAAGCGCGTCTACCAGGAAGGCGCCGACGTCAAGCAGGGCCAGGTGCTGTTCCTGATCGACCCGGCTCCGCTGCGCGCCTCGTTGAACGCCTCGCAGGCCGAGCTGGCCTCGGCGCAGGCTACTTACGCCAACGCCAAAGCCGCCGCCAACCGCGCCCGCTCGCTGGCCCCGCAGAAGTTCGTGTCGCGCTCGGACCTGGACTCGGCCGAAGCGGCCGAACGCACCGCCGCCGCCGCCGTACAGCAGGCCCAGGCCGCCCTGACCAGCGCGAAGATCAACCTCGGCTACGCCGAAGTGACCGCACCGATCAGCGGCCGCGCCGGCAAGCAGCAGGTCACCGAAGGCGCGCTGGTCGGCCAGGGCGACGTGACCCTGCTGACCACCGTGGACCAGCTCGACCCGCTCTATGTGAACTTCTCGATGAGCGTGGACGAGCTCACCCAGATGCGTGCGGCGCAGGCCAAGGGCCAGCTGGCCCTGAGCGGCGATGGCAAATCGACCGTGCAGGTCAAGCTCGCCGACGGCACCGTCTATGACCAGCCGGGCACGCTGGACTTCTCCTCGACCACCGTCGACCCGGCCACCGGCGCGGTGTCGCTGCGCGCGGTCCTGCCCAACCCGCAGCAGATTCTGCTGCCGGGCGCCTTCGTCAGCTTCCAGGCCACCCTGGGCGAGCGCAACAACGCGTTCCTGGTGCCGCTGCAGGCCCTGCAGCGCGATACCACCGGCGGCTACGTGCTGGTGGTGGGCAAGGACGGCAAGGTCGCCCGCAAGAACGTCAAGAGCGAAGGCCAGCAGGGCGGCAACTGGCTGGTCAGCGGCGGTCTGGAAGCCGGTGACAAGGTGATCGTTGCCGGCGTGCAGAAGGTCAAGGAAGGCGCGCCCGCCACGGCCAAGCCGTGGGATCCGGCCAGCGCCAACGCCAATGGCCAAGCCCCGGCTGCTGCCGGTGCCGCACCGGCGGCGGCCAAGCCCGATGCTGCCGCCCCGCCGGCCGATGCGCCCGCCGACAAGGCCGACGCGGCCCCTGCCGCCGAACCGAACAAGCGATAACGGGAACCGTCCGTCATGCCTAAATTTTTCATTGAACACCCGGTATTCGCCTGGGTGGTCGCGATCCTGATCTCGCTCTCGGGCGTGATCTCGATCCTCGGTCTGGGCGTGGAGTCCTACCCGAGCATCGCACCGCCCCAGGTGACGGTGAGCGCCACCTACCCCGGCGCCAGCGCCGACACCACCGAAAAATCGGTCACCCAGGTGATCGAGCAGCAGCTGACCGGTATCGACCACCTGCTGTATTTCAGCTCGTCCTCGGCCTCCAATGGCCGTGCCTCGATCACCCTGACCTTCGAGACCGGCACCGATCCGGACATCGCCCAGGTGCAGGTGCAGAACAAGGTGTCGCTGGCCACCCCGCGCCTGCCCACCGAAGTGACCCAGCAGGGCGTGGTGGTGGCCAAGGCCAACGCAGGCTTCCTGATGGTGGTCGCCCTGCAGTCGGACAGCGCCTCGATCGACCGTGACGCGCTCAACGACATCGTCGGTTCGCGTGTGCTCGACCAGATCTCGCGCATTCCCGGCGTCGGCAGCACCCAGCAGTTCGGTTCCGAGTACGCCATGAACATCTGGCTCAATCCGGAGAAGATGCAGGGCTATGGCCTGTCGGCCACCCAGGTGCTGGCCGCGATCAAGGACCAGAACGTGCAGTTCGCGGCTGGTTCGCTGGGCTCGGATCCGTCGCCGGAAGGCCACTACTTCACGGCCACCGTGTCGGCCGAAGGCCGCTTCAGCTCGCCCGACGAGTTCGAGAACATCATCCTGCGCGCCAATACCGACGGTTCGCGGGTGATGCTCAAGGACGTGGCCCGGATCGCCTTCGGCGCCAACAACTACGGCTTTGATACCCAGTACAACGGCAAGCCGACCGGTGCTTTCGCGATCCAGCTGCTGCCTGGCGCCAATGCCCTGAACGTGGCCAACGCGGTCACCGCCAAGATGGATGAGCTGTCCCCCAGCTTCCCGGCGGGCGTGAGCTGGTTCTCGCCGTACGACAGCACCACCTTCGTCAAGATCTCGATCGAGGAAGTGGTCAAGACCCTGATCGAAGCAGTGGCACTGGTGTTCCTGGTGATGCTGATCTTCCTGCAGAACTTCCGTGCCACGCTGATCCCGACCCTGGTCATTCCGGTGGCCCTGCTCGGCACCTTCCTGGGCATGAGCATCATCGGCTTCACCATCAACCAGCTGACCCTGTTTGCGATGGTGCTGGCGATCGGCATCGTGGTCGATGACGCCATCGTGGTCATCGAGAACGTCGAGCGCATCATGACCGAGGAGAAGCTGCCGCCCAAGGCCGCCACCCAGAAGGCCATGACCCAGATCACCGGCGCGGTGGTGGCCATCACCGTGGTGCTGGCGGCGGTGTTCATTCCCTCGGCCCTGCAGGGCGGTGCGGCCGGTGAGATCTACAAGCAGTTCGCGCTGACCATCGCCATCGCGATGGGCTTCTCCGCGTTCCTGGCGCTGGGCTTCACCCCGGCCCTGTGCGCGACCTTCCTCAAGCCGACCCACAGCGACAAGCCGAACATCGTCTACCGCACGTTCAACAAGTACTACGACCGGATCAGTGGCACCTACGTGGGCCACATCACCTCGGCGGTACGCCATGCGCCGCGCTGGATGATCCTGTTCGTGGTTCTGACCGTGCTGTGCGGCTTCCTGTTCACGCGCATGCCGGGCAGCTTCCTGCCCGAGGAAGACCAGGGCTACGCGCTGGCGATCGTGCAGCTGCCGCCGGGTTCGACCAAGGCCCAGACCAACCAGGCCTTCGCGCAGATGCGTGGCGTGCTCAAGGACCAGGAAGGGTTCGAGGGCATGCTGCAGGTGGCCGGTTTCAGCTTCGTCGGTTCCGGCGAAAACGTCGGCATGGGCTTCATCCGCCTCAAGCCGTGGGACGAGCGCAAGGTCACCGTGCCCGAGTTCATCCAGAACATGAACGGCGCCTTCTACGGCATCAAGGAGGCACAGATCTTCGTGGTCAACCTGCCCACCGTGCAGGGTCTGGGCCAGTTCGGCGGCTTTGACATGTGGCTGCAGGATCGCGGTGGTGCGGGCTATGAGCAGCTGACGCAGGCACGCAACATCCTGCTGGGCAAGGCGGCACAGGAGAGCGACCTGCTCACCGGCGTGCGTCCCAACGGCCTGGAAAACGCCCCGCAGCTGCAGTTGCACGTGGACCGCGTGCAGGCGCAGACGATGGGCCTGTCGGTGTCGGACGTGTACAGCACCATCCAGCTGATGCTGGCCCCGGTGTACGTCAACGACTTCTTCTACGAAGGCCGCATCAAGCGCGTGACCATGCAGGCCGACGGCCCGTATCGCACCGGTGCCGAGTCGCTCAACAGCTTCTACACGCCCAGCAGCCTGCAGACCAACGCAGACGGCACCCCGGCGATGATTCCGTTGAGCACCGTGGTGAAGTCCGAGTGGATGTCCGCTCCGCCGTCGCTGAGCCGCTACAACGGCTACTCGGCGGTGAACATCGTCGGTTCGCAGGCACCCGGACGCAGCTCGGGTGAGGCGATGCAGGCGATGGAACGGATCGTCAGCGACGACCTGCCGGCGGGCTTCGGCTACGACTGGTCGGGCATGAGCTACCAGGAAATCCTGGCCGGCAACGCGGCGACCCTGCTGCTGGTGCTGTCCATCGTGGTGGTGTTCCTGTGCCTGGCCGCGCTGTATGAGAGCTGGTCGATCCCGGTGGCGGTGCTGCTGGTGGTGCCGTTGGGCGTGCTCGGCGCGCTGGCGTTCTCGCTGGCCCGGGGCCTGCCCAACGATCTTTACTTCAAGATCGGCCTGATCACCGTGATCGGTCTGGCGGCCAAGAACGCCATCCTGATCGTGGAGTTCGCGGTGGAGCAGCGTGCAGCGGGCAAGACCCTGCGCGAGGCCACCATCGAGGCCTCGCGCCTGCGCTTCCGCCCGATCCTGATGACCTCCTTCGCCTTCATCCTGGGCGTGGTGCCGATGGCCATCTCCACCGGTGCAGGCGCCAACGCCCGCCACGCCATCGGTACCGGCGTGATCGGCGGCATGGTGTTTGCCACCTTCCTGGGCCTTCTGATGATCCCGGTGTTCTTCATCGTGGTCCGCCGGATGCTGGGCGACAAGCTGGACGAGCCCTCCAGGGAGTTCGTCGAGCGCCAGAGCGAAGCCAACGCGGCCCACCGTCCGGATCGTTGATCCGGTTGATGGAACGTTGAACTGAAAAGCCCCGGAGCGATCCGGGGCTTTTTCATGGGCGCTGGTCCGTGCAGTTGCGGCCAGCCTCGTAGAGCCGGGCTCTGCCCGGCCCTACGGGATCCGTGATTCCATGACGGTGCCGAAAACAATCGGGGCCCACGAAGGGCCCCGGGTGTGTGCCTCGAGTGAACCGCGGCTCAGCGCAGGCCGGTCTCGTTGCGGGCGATGACCAGGCGCTGGATCTCCGAGGTACCTTCGTAGATCTCGGTGATCTTGGCATCACGGAAGTAACGCTCCAGGGGCATTTCCTTGGAGTAGCCCATGCCGCCGTGGATCTGCACCGCCTGGTGGGTGATCCACATCGCCGCTTCCGAAGCGGTCAGCTTGGCGATGGCTGCTTCATTGCTGAAGCGCTTGCCCTGGCCCTTCACCCATGCCGCGCGCAGGGTCAGCAGCAGCGCTGCGTCCAGCTTGCACTTCATGTCGGCGATCTTGGCCTGGGTCATCTGGAACGTGCCGATGGCCGCGCCGAACGCCTTGCGGTCCCTTACGTACTCCAGCGTTGCCTCGTAGGCGGCGCGGGCAATGCCGATGGCCTGCGAGGCGATGCCGATGCGGCCGGCGTCGAGCACGCCCATCGCGATCTTGAAGCCTTCGCCTTCCTTGCCCACCACGTCATCGGCAGCGGCCACATAATCCTGGAACTCGATCTCGCAGGTAGCCGACGCACGGATGCCGAGCTTCGGCTCGGTCTTGCCGCGGTGGAAGCCCGGCTTGTCGGTGTCGATCATGAACGCAGTGATGCCACGCGCGCCCTGGTCCGGGTCGGTCATGGCGAACAGCACGATGTACTTGGCCACCGGGCCGGAGGTGATCCAGCTCTTCTTGCCGTTGATGACGAAGGTGCCGTCGGCCTGTTTGACCGCGCGGCACCGCATCGCGGTGGCATCCGACCCGGACTGCGGCTCGGTCAGCGCGAACGCGCCGATGGCCTCGCCCTCGGCGATGGCGCGCACATAGGTCTGCTTCTGCGCTTCGCTGCCGTGGGTGAGGATGCCGTTGCAGAACAGCGAGTTGTTGACCGACATGATGGTCGAATGCGCGGCGTCACCGGCGGCGACCTCCACCATCGCCAGCACGTACGCGATCGGGTCCATGCCGGCGCCGCCGTATTCGGCGGGCACTTCGATGCCCATCAGGCCGTTCTCGCCGAGCAGGCGGATGTTCTCCAGCGGGAACTCGCCGGTCCGGTCGTGATGCTCCGCGCTGGGAGCGATTTTTTCCTGCGCGATGCGACGCGCGACGTCCTGCAGCATCAACTGCTCTTCAGTAAAGCTGAAATCCACAACACCCTCCCGGGAACATGGCGAAATGGGCTGCGGAATGCGCAGCCCAAGGTCGGGCGATTGTACCGAGCGACAGTGATTCCGGGCTGACTTGACCCCGCACAGGGCAAGGGACGAAAATATCTCTATATCGCGATAGGTAGATATTCATGGATCTCGAGGATTGGTCTGTCCGGCTGAAGGTGTTCGCCGACGCCACCCGCGTGCGCCTGCTGGCGCTGCTGGAACAGGAAGAACTGACCGTGGCCGAGCTGTCGGCCATCACCACGCTGGCGCAGCCACGCGTGTCCACCCACCTGGCGCGGCTCAAAGAAGCCGGGCTGGTGCGCGACCGGCGTTCCGGCGTGTCGGCGTATTACCGCTTCGACGACGCCGCCCTGGACCCGGCGCAGCGCGCATTGTGGCATGCCCTGAGCACCGGCAGCGACGATCCGCTGCTGCGTCAGGATGCTGAACGCGTGGCCAGCGTTCTGGCCAGCCGCGCCGCCGACCAGAACTGGGCCGACAGCGTGGCCGGTGACATGGAGCGCCACTATTCCCCCGGGCGTACCTGGGAGGCGCTGGCGCGCACCGCGCTGCCGCTGCTGGAAACCGGCGATGTGCTCGACATCGCCTCCGGCGACGGCGTGCTGGCCGAACTGGTGGCCCCGCACGCCAAGCGCTATGTCTGCATCGACACCAGTGCGCGCGTGGTGGCCGCGGCCAGCGAACGCCTGCGCCGGCTGGCCAACGTGGAGGTGCGCGAGGGCGACATGCACGCCCTGCCCTTCAAGGACCGCACGTTTGATCTGGTGGTGCTGATGCACGCGCTGACCTATGCCGCCAAACCGGCCCAGGCCGTGGCCGAGGGCGCGCGCGTCCTGCGCTCCGGCGGCCGCCTGCTGCTGTGCAGTCTGGCGCGGCATGAGCACCGGGCCGCAGTGGATGCCTACGGCCACGTCAACCTGGGTTTCAGCGACAAGGAACTGCGCAGATTCGTGGAGAAGGCCGGACTGGTCGTCTCCAGCCTGGAAACGGTGACCCGCGAGAAGCGCCCGCCCCATTTCGAAGTCATCTCGCTGATCGCCAGCAAACCCTGAGCTCCCTCGATGTCTTCCCTGCCCTGGCTGTATCCCGACCGTGTGCACGCGCTTGAACAGGCGCTGGCGCAGCGCATCCTGATCATCGATGGCGCAATGGGCACGATGATCCAGCGCCACGGGCTGGACGAAGACGACTACCGCGGCGAACGCTTCGCCGCAGGCTACGACCACCTGCACGGGGCCGGCTGCGCGCATGGCGAGGCGACGCCGCAGGGCCACGACCTGAAAGGCAACAACGACCTCCTGCTGCTGACCCGGCCCGAGGTCATCGCCGGTATCCACACCGCCTACCTGGAAGCCGGCGCCGACCTGGTCGAAACAAACACGTTCAACGCAACCGCGATCAGCCAGGCCGACTACCACCTGGAGCATCTGGTCTACGAACTCAACAAGGCCGGCGCGCAGGTCGCCCGCGCATGCTGCGACGCGGTGGCCGCCACCACGCCGGGCAAGCCGCGCTTCGTGATCGGCGTGCTCGGCCCGACCAGCCGCACCGCCTCGATCAGCCCGGACGTCAACGATCCCGGGTTCCGCAACACCAGCTTCGATGCCCTGCGCGAGACCTACCGCGACGCCATCGAGGGCCTCATCGACGGCGGCGCCGATACCCTCATGGTGGAGACGATCTTCGACACCCTCAACGCCAAGGCGGCGCTGTACGCGATCGAAGAAGTGTTCGATGCCCGCGGCGGGCGGCTGCCGATCATGATTTCGGGCACCATCACCGATGCCTCCGGGCGCACCCTGTCCGGGCAGACCGCCGAAGCCTTCTACGCCTCGGTGGCGCACAGCCGCCCGTTGTCGGTCGGCCTGAACTGCGCGCTCGGCGCCAGCGACATGCGCCCGCACGTGGAGACCCTTGCCACCGTGGCCGACTGCCTGATCAGCGCGCATCCCAACGCCGGGCTGCCCAATGCCTTCGGCGAGTACGACGAAACTCCCGAGGAAATGGCCACCACCCTGCGCGAGTTCGCCAGTGCCGGGCTGCTCAACCTCGTCGGCGGATGCTGCGGCACCTCGCCGGCGCACATCCGGGCGATCGCCGAGGCCGTGGCCGACCTGCCGCCGCGTGCACGCCCATGACCGCATCCCCCTGCACGCGCCTGTCCGGCCTGGAGCCGCTGGTCATCACCCCGGACCTGCTGTTCGTCAACATCGGCGAGCGCACCAACGTCACCGGCAGCGCGCAGTTCCGCAAGCTGGTCAAGGAAGAGCGCTACGAGGAAGCGGTGGACGTGGCGCGCCAGCAGGTCGCCAACGGCGCGCAGATCCTCGACGTCAACATGGACGAAGGCCTGATCGATTCCGAGAAGGCGATGACGCGCTATCTCAACCTGATCATGTCCGAGCCGGACATCGCCCGCATTCCGGTGATGGTCGACTCCTCCAAGTGGAGCGTGATCGAGGCCGGGCTGAAGTGCCTGCAGGGCAAGAGCGTGGTCAACTCGATCTCGCTCAAGGAAGGCCAGGCGCAGTTCGTGGAGCACGCGCGCAAGGTGCTGCGCTACGGCGCCGCCGCCGTGGTGATGGCCTTCGACGAGGACGGCCAGGCCGATACCTGCGCGCGCAAGGTCGAGATCTGCACGCGCGCCTACCGCATCCTGGTGGATGAGGTCGGCTTCCCGCCGCAGGACATCATCTTCGATCCGAACATCTTCGCCGTCGCCACCGGCATCGAAGAGCACGACAACTATGCGGTCGACTTCATCGAAGCCACCCGCATCATCAAACGCACGCTGCCGCACTGCCATGTGTCCGGCGGCGTGTCCAACGTGTCGTTCTCCTTCCGCGGCAACGAAACGGTCCGGCAGGCGATCCACTCGGTGTTCCTGTACCACGCGATCGCGGCGGGCATGGACATGGGCATCGTCAACGCCGGTGCCATGCCGATCTACGACGAGCTGGACCCGGAACTGCGCGAACGCGTCGAGGACGTGATCCTCAACCGCCGCCGCGATGGCACCGAACGCCTGCTGGAGATCGCCGAGCGCTACAAGGGCAGGAAGGGCGAGGTCAAGGGTGAAGACCTGGCCTGGCGCACCAAGCCGATCGATGCCCGCCTGGCGCACGCGCTGGTGCATGGTCTGGATGCGTGGGTGGAAGCCGATACCGAAGAAGCGCGGCTCCGCTCCAGCCGCCCGCTGGACGTGATCGAAGGGCCGCTGATGGACGGCATGAATGTGGTCGGCGACCTGTTCGGTGCCGGCAAGATGTTCCTGCCGCAGGTGGTCAAGTCCGCACGCGTGATGAAGAAGGCGGTGGCCTACCTGCTGCCTTTCATCGAGGCCGAGAAGGCGCGCAGTGGCGACACCGCCAGGAGCAACGGCAAGATCATCATGGCCACGGTCAAGGGAGATGTGCACGACATCGGCAAGAACATCGTCGGCGTGGTCCTGGCCTGCAACAATTTCGAGGTGATCGACCTGGGCGTGATGGTGCCCGCGCAGAAGATTCTCGACGCCGCCCGCGCCGAGAACGCCGACATCATCGGGCTGTCCGGGCTGATCACCCCTTCGCTGGAAGAGATGAGCCACGTGGCGCGCGAAATGGAGCGACAGGGCTTCACCCTGCCGCTGATGATCGGTGGCGCCACCACCTCTCGCGCGCACACCGCACTGAAGATCGACCCGCACTACAACGCGCCCACGGTGTGGGTGAAGGATGCCTCGCGCGCGGTCGGCGTGGCCCAGTCGCTGATCTCCAGCGAACTGCGCGACGCCTTCGTGGCCGCCAACGAGGCCGACTACGCCGACATCCGCCAGCGCCATCGCAACCGCGGCGACGCCAAGCGGCTGGTGACCCTGGCCAGGGCGCGTGCGCAGCGCTTCGACGGCGGCTGGGCGACCTACGTGCCGCCTGCCCCGCGCCGGCCCGGCCTGCACGTGCTCGACGACTACCCGCTCGCCGACCTGGTCGAGGTGATCGACTGGACGCCGTTCTTCCAGGCCTGGGAACTGGCGGGCAAGTTCCCGGCGATCCTCACCGACGAGATCGTCGGCACCCAGGCCAGCGAGCTCTACCGCGATGCCCGCGCGATGCTGGACCGCATCGTCGGCGAGAAGTGGCTGACCGCCAAGGCCGTGTTCGGGCTTTGGCCGGCCAACAGCGTCGGCGACGACGTGCACCTGACCACCGACGACGGACCGGCGGTGCTGCACTTCCTGCGCCAGCAGGTGGACAAGCCGGTGGAACGGCCGGACTTCTGCCTGGCCGATTTCATCGCGCCGGCCGACAGCGGCAGACAGGACTGGATCGGCGCCTTCGCCGTCACCGCCGGGATCGGCATCGACCCGCACGTGGCCCGTTTCGAGGCCGACCACGACGATTACAACGCGATCCTGCTCAAGGCGCTGGCCGACCGTCTCGCCGAGGCGCTGGCCGAGCGCCTGCACCAGCACGTGCGCACCGACTACTGGGGCTACCAACCGGAAGAGCAGCTGGACAACGAGGCGTTGATCGCCGAGAAGTACAGCGGCATCCGCCCCGCCCCCGGCTACCCGGCCTGCCCCGAGCACAGCGAAAAGGCCACGCTGTTCCGGCTGCTGGACGCCGGGCGACATGCCGACATGCAGCTCACCGAGAGCTTCGCCATGCTGCCGACCGCGGCGGTGTCGGGCTACTACTTCAGCCATCCGCAGAGCCAGTACTTCGTGGTCGGGCGGGTGAGCCGCGAACAGGTGGTCGACTACGCCAGGCGCAAAGGCGTGGACCGCGCGCAGGCCGAGCGCTGGCTGGCTTCGAATCTGGACTACGATCCGGAGTGAGCACCGCCACGTCGACGATGCAGCTGTCCAACAGACGGCTCTACCCCGGTTCATCAGCATGACGCTCTCCCCCCGCGACCCCGTCCCGGTCACCCGACTGTCCAGCTTCTATCTCTTCTACTACGCCGCCCTGGGTGCGTTCACCCCGTACTGGTCGCTGTTCCTGACCGCGCGCGGGATGAGCGTGACGGCGATCAGCGTGATGATGGGCATCTGGTATGCCACGCGCATCGTGGCGCCCACGACCTGGACCTCGATCGCCGCGGCGTCATCCCGCCCGATCCGCTGGCTGCGGGTGGGAACCGTGCTGACCCTGATCACCTTCTGCGCGTTCCTGCTGCCCTTGCCTGAGCCGTGGATGTATCCGGCGATGGTGGTGTTCTGCTTCTTCTACAACGCCGTGATGCCACAGTTCGAGTCGATCACGCTCACCCACCTCGGCAATGACAGCCACCGCTACGGGCTGATCCGGGTCTGGGGTTCGCTCGGATTCATCGCCGTGGTGATGGGATTTGGCTGGCTGATCGACGGCAACGGTGGCCCCGGCCATGCGCACCTGCTGCCGTGGATGATGCTGCCGCTGTTCGCGCTGCTGGTGGTGTCGGCGTTCGCCAACGACTACGCGCGCGATCTCCATCGGGCCCACGGTGATGCCAGCGGCTTCTGGCAGATCGTGCGCAAGCCACAGGTACTGGCGTTCTTTGTGGCCGCCTTCATGGAACAGCTGTCGTTCGGCCCGTACTACACGTTCTTCTCGGTCTACATGGACCACCACGGCTACGCGACCTCGACGCTGGGGCTGCTGTGGACGGTCGGGGTGGTGTTCGAGGTGGGCGTGTTCTTCACCATCGGCCGCTTTTTCCGCCGCTTCGACGCGAGCTGGATGCTGCTGATCGCGTTGGTGAGCTCCACGCTGCGCTGGGCGGCGACCGCACTGTACCCGGAAAATCTGCCGGTGATGCTGGTGGCGCAGAGCGCGCACGCGCTTGGATTCGCTGCGTTCTTCGCCGCGGCGATGCAGATGCTGGCAACGTACTTCCCCGGCCGGCTCAACGGCCACGGCCAGGGCCTGCTGTATGGCTTTTCGTCGGGTGTGGGCGGCGTGCTGGGCGCACTGATCGCCGGTCAGCTGTGGACCATCGACCAGGGGCGTACCGCGTTCCTGGCGGGCAGCGGCTTCGCCCTGGCGGGCGCACTGCTGTGCTTCTTCGCGATCAGCCTGCCGCTGCTGCGCGCCGCGCGCCGGCGCCACGCCTCATGAGGGCGGCAGCACGACCCACGGTCGTGCTGCCCCGCGCCTTCACCAGACCAGGTCGTCAGGCACCTGATAGGCCGGGTCGGCGTACGGATCTTCTTCCACGGTGGCGTTGGGATCCACCCGCAGCGCCACCGACGGGGCGAACACCGCTTCGGCCTCGTCAAGCACCGCCGAGGTGACCAGCAGGTAACGCCCGTTCTGCTGCAGCACGCCAAGCTCACCGGCGTTGAGCGCCTTGAGCTGGTCGGCGGTGACATAGATGCGCTTGATCTTGCCGCCGTACGGGAAGTGGCGGGCGATGTCCGCCGCCTCGGCGTTGAGCGCCTTGCCTTCCAGCAGCACGTCGAGCTTGGCCTTGGCCTCGCGGCGCAGGCGCGCCTCTTCCTGCTTGAGGCGCTCGGCCTCGATGCGGTCGTCCTTTTCTTTCTGCGCACGGATCGCATACGCCTTGGCGAGGTCGATGTCCTCGCGGGTGCGCGGCGCGCCGTGACCGCCCTGCGGCGGACGGCCACCGGGCGCACGGCCCTTGCCCTGCGGACGGCGGTCGCCGTCGCGCGCGGGGCGCTGGCCTTCGCCGGGCTTGCCGGCAGGACGCGCGCCCTGCGGACGGTTGCCCGGACGGCCATCGCGGCGCGCCTCCGGCTTCCGGTCCGGCTTGCGCTCGGCGGTACGTTCGGGTTTGGGCGCGGCTTTGAAGCCCAGGCCCAGCAGCTGGTCGCGGAGGGTATCGCTCATGACGTCAGATCAGTAGTGCGGGGGCGGCGGCTCTTCGGCCGAATCGGAATACAACGCATTGCGCACCTTGCCGAGGTCTTCCAGCAGGATCCGCGTCAGGTCGGCGTTGCGACTGCCTTCCATGCGCGCATCGGCGAGGGCTTCGCTGAGCTCGGCCAGTGCGTGCTCCTGGAAGGACACACGCATTTCCAGTTCAACAAGGCGGGCTTCGAGCGCCTGTTCGCGCTCGGAGGGTGTGGAATCATGCATGCAGCGAACGTCCCCGGCCAATGCCGTAATAAGCCAGGCCCGCCGCTTCGATTTCCTGCGGGTCGTACAGATTGCGGCCGTCGAAGACGACCGCGTCCTTGAGGGTGTCGCGCAGACGGGTGAAATCCGGGCTGCGGAACTGCTTCCACTCGGTCACCACCACCAGCGCATCGGCACCGTCCAGCGCGTCGTAGGCGTTCTCGCAGAACACCAGATCGTCACGCTCGCCAAAAATGCGGCGTGCTTCATCGGTGGCTTCCGGATCATAGGCGCGCACGGTGGCGCCGCCTTCCCACAACTGTGCCAGCAGGCGGCGGCTGGACGCTTCGCGCATGTCGTCGGTGTTGGGCTTGAACGCCAGGCCCCACACCGCGAACGTACGGCCGCGCACGCCTTCGTCCTCGCCACGGTCGTAGTGGCGCTGGATCAGGGTGTACAGGTGGCCCTTCTGGGCATCGTTGACCGCCTCGACCGCATTGAGCAGCTTGGGCTCGTGGCCGTGCTGCTGCGCGGTACGCGCCAGCGCCTGCACGTCCTTGGGGAAGCAGGAGCCGCCATAGCCGGCACCGGGATAGATGAAATGCCAGCCGATACGCGGGTCCGAACCGATGCCCTGGCGGACCTGCTCGATGTCGGCACCGACCTTCTCGGCGATGTTGGCGATTTCGTTCATGAACGAAATCTTGGTGGCCAGCATCGCGTTGGCCGCGTACTTGGTCAGCTCGGCCGAGCGCACGTCCATTTCCACCACGCGGTCGTGGTTGCGGTTGAACGGGGCATACAGGCGGCGCATCAGCGCCACCGCGTCGGGGTTGGCCGCCCCCACCACGATGCGGTCCGGCCGCATGCAGTCGGCGACGGCATCGCCCTCCTTGAGGAACTCGGGGTTGGAGACCACGTCGAAGGCGATCTCCTGCCCACGCGCGGCCAGTGCGGCGGCTATCGTCGCGCGCACTTTGTCAGCCGTGCCTACAGGCACGGTCGACTTGTTGACCACCACGGTCGGCACGGCCATGTGCCGGCCGATGGTCTCGGCCACCGCCAGCACGTACTGCAGGTCGGCGCTGCCGTCCTCGTCGGGTGGCGTGCCCACGGCGATGAAAATCACCTGGCCGTGCGCGATGGCCGTGGCCGCGTCGGTGGTGAAGGTCAACCGCGACGCGGCGTGGTTGGCCTTCACCATCGGCTCGAGGCCGGGTTCGTAGATCGGGATGACGCCCCGGTTCAGGCCGTCGACCTTGGCCTGGTCGATATCCACGCAGACCACCTGGTGGCCGACGTCGGCCAGACAGGTACCGGTGACCAGACCGACATAGCCGGTGCCGAAAATCGCAACACGCATGACCGGGGAGACTCCAGAGTCGATTACGGAAGAACGTTCAGCAGCTCGACGTCGAACGTCAGCGTCGCGTTCGGGCCGATCGGACCGCCCGGGGTACCCTGCTCGCCGTAGGCCAGCTCACCGGGAATCCAGAAGCGGTACTTGGCGCCGGTCGGCATCAGCGAAACGCCTTCGGACCAGCCCTTGATGACCTGGTCCAGGCCGAACTCGACCGGCTGGCCACGGCTGTAGCTGCTGTCGAACACGGTGCCGTCCAGCAGCTTGCCTTCGTAGTTGACGCGGACCTTGCTGGTCGGCATCGGACGATCGCCGCTGCCCGGACGCAGCACCTGGTACTGCAGGCCCGACGCGGTGGTGACCACGCCCGGCACGGTCTTGTTCTTGGCCATGAAGGCATTGCCTTCGGTGCGGTTGGTGCCGGCCTGTGCGGCGGCCTTGGCCTGGCCTTCGGCCTGCTTGGCGGCCATGAAGCCTTCCAGCGTGGCCTTGGCCTGCTCGGCGGTCATCTTCGGGGTGCCGTTGGCGAAGGTGGTGCCGATCGCGTCAAACAGCGCGTCCAGGTCCAGTTCGTCCTTCAGCTGCGCCAGCGAGGGACCAACGGCATAGCTGCCCAGCATCAGGCCGACCTTCTCGCGATCCACCTTCGGCGCGGGCGTGCCCGGGGCCACGCCCGGCACCGGCTGGCCGCTCTTGGCCATCACCGCCTGGCGCAGGGCGGCGTCGGTCTTCTGGGCCTCTTCCTGGCTGATCAGCGGCGGCTTGCCTTCAAAAGCATTGGTGACGCCACGACGCAGCGCGGCCACGTCGATCTCGCTGGAAATCGGAGCGAACGAGTTGGCCACATCGATACCGATGGCGTAGCCGAGCTTTTCCCGTTGGGAGTTCAAAGCGGAAGTCTCCTTGGCAGCCGCAGGCGCGGCCGGTTGTTGCGACATCACGGTACCGGTGGCACCCATCGCCAGAATCAGAACCGACGCCGCGGCGCCGCGCATTCCCATCTTCATTCGCTGCATTCCTGGAAGTGACTGGACGCCGACGTCGGCGCGAAACGCCCATTGTCGCACGCATGTACGAGATGTCGAGGCACTCAGCGCGCCGCCTTGCCTGCCGACAGCTCGCGTTCGATCGCCGCCACCAGCGCCGCATCATCCGGCTTGACCTTGCTGGGGAACTGCGCAACCACCCGCCCGTCGCGCGCGATCAGGTACTTGTGGAAGTTCCAGCCCGGCGCCACACCGGTGGCCTGGGTCAGACGCTGATACAGCGGGGTCGCGCCGGTGCCGGTGACCTGCACCTTCTGGAACATCGGGAATTTGACCCCATAGGTCAGCGTGCAGAATTCCTGGATCTGCGCTTCATCCCCCGGTTCCTGGCCCTTGAAGTCGTTGGACGGGAAACCGAGCACCGAGAAGCCGCGCGCGGCGTATTTCTTCTGAAGCGCTTCCAGACCTTCGTACTGGGGCGTGAAGCCGCACTTGCTGGCGGTATTGACCACCAGCAGCACCTTGCCGCCGTACTGCTGCTGCAGATTGACCTCGCCCTTGCCGGCCAGCGGGCGGTAGCTGAGATCGAGCAGGCCGGCCGCAGACGCTGCCCCGGTGCTGATCACCACGCCCAGCAACAGGGTCGCAGCGGCCCAGCCGCGGGCGCGGGTGCCCGGGCGGTGGAAGGACGACAACAGGCGAGCGTGGAACATGGAGCACTCCAGGGGCATGGAAACCGGCGAAAGGTGCCGTCCGGCGCACGCAGCGCAGGCCCGGCAGGGCGTCGGCCGCACTATATCACCGGGGTTTTCAGCGCCGCGTGGCGGCATCGCGGGGCGCGCTCTCCGGGCCACCTTGCCGTTTCTGGCGGTCGAACCCGCCCCCGGTTCACCGCGTCGCAATTGACTGAATAGGCGTTAGCCTTGTCTTTTCATTGACATGACTGAACCCACGCCCCGTCCGAATGACCTTCCGCACGGCGAACAAGTGCATACAAAACAATATCTTATGGATGACAATCGTCTTTCAGCCTGACCCTGCCATCAGTTGGGTGTATCCCCGTATTGATCTTCGGCGTGCCGGTGTTATAGTTGCATACAACACCAGTCACCTGAGACAGGGGAAGCCCATGAACCGCATGCGCCACCACACCGCCAAAACCCTCACGGCCGCGTCCGCGCTGCTGCTGCTGGGCTGGTTCGGCACCCCCGCCTCGGATGACGCCGGCAGTTCCGCCGGTTCCGGTGCGTTTGCAGGCCCGCAGGACGCAGGTGTCATCGAGGCAGGGACCGCCGACGGCGCCCCCCGCCCCCCCCGCCGGCTGCACAGCTCCCTGTCCATGCCTTACTTCTCATTCGCACAGTCGCTGAACCCACGGAGCTGACCATGAGCGATATTCAATGGAGCGATGGCGCTCCGATCTACCGTCAGCTGAAGGAACGCGTCATCGCCATGATGCTCGACGGCATCATCAAGCCCGGCGATGCTCTGCCCTCGGTCCGGCAGGTCGCCGCCGAGTACCAGCTCAACCCCATCACCGTCTCGCGCGCTTACCAGGAACTGGCTGATGAAGGCCTGGTGGAGAAGCGCCGCGGCCTGGGTATGTTCATGACCGAGGAAGCGGCCACGCAGCTGCGCAGCAGCGAGCGCGACCGCTTCCTCAACGAAGAATGGCCATTGGTGCTCGAGCGCATCCAGCGCCTGGGCCTGAACCTTGACGATCTGCTGCCCCAGGGGAAATCCTCATGAATGCCGTTGCAAGTGATGTCGTCATCTCCGCACGTGGCCTGCGCAAGGCTTACAAGCAGACGCTCGCGCTGGACAACACCAGCTTCTCCATCGCACCGGGCCGCATCACCGGCCTGATCGGTCCCAATGGCGCCGGCAAGACCACGGTGCTCAAGGCGCTGCTGGGCCTGACCGGTGTCGAGGGCGACCTGCAGGTCCTGGGCATGGACCCGCGCACGCAGCGAAACGCGCTGATGAACGACATCTGCTTCATCGCCGACGTCGCGGTGCTGCCGCGCTGGCTGAAGGTGCGCGAGGCGATCGACTTCGTTGCCGGGGTGCACCCGCACTTCGACCGCGCCCGCTGCGAACGCTTCCTGGCCAGCACCAAGCTTCAGCCGAGGCAGCGCGTACGCGAGCTCTCCAAAGGCATGATCGTGCAGTTGCACCTGGCGCTGGTGATGGCCATCGACGCCAAGGTGCTTGTGCTGGACGAGCCGACCCTGGGCCTGGACATCCTCTACCGCAAGGAGTTCTACCAGCGCCTGCTGGAGGACTACTTCGACGAGCAGAAGACCATCATCGTCACCACCCACCAGGTCGAGGAGATCGAACACATCCTCACCGATGTCATGTTCATCCGCGACGGCCGCATCGTCCTGACCACCGATATGGAGAACATCGGCGAGCGCTACACCGAACTGCTGGCCTCGGCCGACACGGTGGAGCTGGCCCGCGCGCTGAAGCCGATCGACGAACGCGCCCTGCCGTTCGGCAAGACCGTCCTGCTGTTCGATGGCGTGCCGCGCGATCAGCTCACCACGCTCGGCGAGATCCGCAGCCCGGGGCTGGCGGACCTGTTCGTGGCCATCATGAAGGGAACCTACGCATGAACACCGTCCACTATCACCCGATCAGCAAGGCCAGCACGTTCAAGTGGATGCTCAAGCGCGAGTACTGGGAGAACCGTGGCGGGTTCCTGTACGCCCCCTTCATCGCCGGCGGCATCTCGCTGCTGATGAGCCTGCTCGGCATTCTGTTCGGTCTGTTCGCGCTGCACCGCGCCGCCAAGAGTGGCGGCCTGCTGGTCGACAACAAGAACGTCAGCATCAACGGCCTCGACCTGGGCATGCTGACCGGCCAGCTCGACGCCAAGGACATGGCCGACCTGGCCAACGCGCTCGACCTGACCCTGCTCCTCAGCTCCGGCTGGCCGTTCGTGGTGCTCACCTTCGTGGTGTTCTTCTACTGCCTGGGTGCGCTGTACGACGATCGCCGCGACCGCAGCATCCTGTTCTGGAAGTCACTGCCGCTGTCCGACACCCAGACCGTCCTGGCCAAGGCCATCAGCGCGCTGGTGATCGCTCCGCTGATCGCGGTGGCCGCCGCCGCCGTCACGATGCTCGGTTTCCTGGCAATCATCTCGGTGGTGGCGCTGGCCCACGGCGGTGACCCGATGACGCTGATCTGGGGACCGGCCAGCCCGCTGTCGATCATCCTCGGCTACATCGCCCGCCTGCCGGTCTACCTGCTGTGGGCGCTGCCGACCGTCGGCTGGCTGCTGATGTGCTCGGCCTGGGCGAAGTCCAAGCCGTTCCTGTGGGCGGTGATGCTGCCGCTGTTCGCCGGCATCGTGGTCAGCAGCACCAACCTGATGTCCGCCTTCGGCCTGACCAGTGGCTGGTTCTGGGGCCACATCGTCGGGCGCCTGCTGCTGGGCACCTTCCCCGGCGTGGATGCCGCCTACAACGCACCGGGCCGGATCACCGGTTCCGAGCAGCTGGTCAGCATGCTGTCGCCTGCGCAGCACCTGTCCACGTTGCAGCAGCCCGACGTGTGGATCGGCGCGGTCGTCGGTATCGCGTTCCTGATCATCGCCATCCGCCTGCGCCGTCGCGCCGGTGAAATCTGACTCTGCCCTGTCGAGGACCGTCCCATGCTGCGTACCCTTGCCGTTGCTTCCCTGCTGTTGCTGCCGCTGACCGCGCTGGCCGACACGCCACAGTGCAGGTTCACTGCACCGCGCGACCTGACACTCGACCTAGCCGGTGCCAAGGCGGTGGTGTTCGAGGTCAACCAGCATGATCTGGTACTGACCGCCGGCACCGGCCCCGCCAAGCTTGGCGGCCGCGCCTGCGCGTCCGCCGAGGACCTGCTGCGCGACCTGACCGTGACCCAGCAGAAATCCGGCGACACGCTGGTGGTGCGGCTGCAGCGCGAACAGCGCGGCGGCCTCTCGCTGGGCGGCAACCGCTACGCCTACCTGGACCTGCGCGGCAGCGTGCCGGACACCGTGCTGGTGCAGTTCAAGGTCGGCTCCGGTGACGCCAGCGGCACCGGCCTGCATTCGGCCAGCGCCGATGTCGGCTCGGGCGATGTGACGCTGAAGGACATCAAGGGACGGGTCACTGCGGCGGTCGGTTCGGGCGACATCACGCTGGACGGTGCCGGCTCGCTCAACCTGCTCAACCTCGGCTCGGGCGACTTCAAGGGACGCAACGTGCGCGGCACCGCCACGGTCGGCAATGTCGGCTCCGGCGATGTCGAGCTGGACGGGGTCGGCGGCGACGTCGAGATCGGCGTGCTTGGCTCGGGCACCATCGAGGCACGCCAGGTCAAGGGCAGCGCCCGCGTAGGCACCGTGGGCTCCGGCGAGGTGGAACTGCGTGATATCGGCGGCAGCGTCAGCGTGGATCGGCACGGCTCCGGCGACATCACCGTCCGTGACGTCCGCGGCGACCTCACGGTGAACCACAGTGGCAGCGGCGATGTCCGTCACAGCGGCATCGGCGGTCGCATCACCCTGCCCCGCGGCAAGTAAGGCTTTCCCTTTCCAACGACGGAACCGAGCATATGAATACCCGACTGCTGCTGCCCGCACTGCTGCTGTGCCTGCCCCTGGCGGCCTGCGGCAACCACGACAAGGACAAGGCCGCCGCCGAGCTGGACACCGCGTCCATCGGCCAGAAGGTGCAGGAAGCCACCGACAAGGCGCGCAGGGAGATCGCGCAGGGCAACATCTCCGTGTCCGACGGCAACAACATCAAGGCCGAGATCACGCCGCAGGGCGATTTCCTGGTCAACGGCGAGAACGTGCCGCTGGACGCAGCCCAGCGTGCGCTGATGCTGGACTACCGCAAGCAGGTGGAAGCCCTTGCAGGCGCCGGCATGGACATCGGCGTGGCCGGGGCCGGACTGGGCGTGAAGGCGGCCAGCGAGGCGCTCAAGGGCATTTTCTCCGGCGATACGCAGGGCATCGAGGAACGCGTCAACGCCGAGGCGGCCAAGATCGAGGCCGAGGCGAAGAAGCTGTGCGGCCTGCTGCCGGGCATGATGGCGCGCCAGCAGGCGCTGGCGGCAGCAGTGCCGGCCTTCAAACCCTACGCCACGATGGACCAGTCCGACATCGACGACTGCGGCAAGTAAGCGACCCCGGCCTGCGACGTTCGGTCGCAGGCCGGCCCCGTCGCGCGGGGGGAGGACTACAATCAGGCTCCCCCCACGTGCGTTGCCTGCTCATGAAGAAGCTGTGCCTGCTGCTGTTCGCCCTGTTCTGCCTGGCCGCCACCGGCTGCGACCAGGAGTACCGCAATCATCGCGCCGAGCGCAGCAAGCCGAAGATCACCGTCAGCGACGGCATGCTCACCGTGCGCCGCGCACCCGCGCCGAACATCATCGTGCTGCCGAACGGCCACATGAAGATCGACGAGATCGAGATTCCGCTGGATGCCAGCCAGCAGGCCCTGCTGCAGCAGATGTTCGGTCAGCTGCAGGTGCTGCGTCAGAACACGCTGACCGATGCCGCACCGGACCCGGCCAAGCGCTCGGTCAGGATCCAGGTGCCCGAGGGCATGCAGCCGATCCCGCCGGATCTGGTCGCGCGCATCCCGGAGTTCAAGGATTACACCGAGACCTTCGACAACCTGCAGGCAGACCGGCACTGAACAGGAGGAGCCGACCGTGGGTCGGCTCCTTCACAACAGGGATCAACCGCCGCCGCCGCCGGCGTGGATGCCACCGGCCGTCAGTGCTGCCGGATCGAGCAGCGTGCGCAGTTCGGCCTCCGACAGCCCACTGTCCTCCTTGGCCACGTCCAGCACCGGCCGCTGTTCCTTGTACGCACGCTTGGCGATCGCAGCGGCCTTTTCATAGCCGATGATCGGGTTCAGCGCGGTCACCAGGATCGGGTTGCGGCCCAGCGCTTCGCGCACGCGGTCTTCGCGCACCGTCAGCCCGGCGATCGCCGTGTCGGCCAGCAGGCGTGAGATGTTGGCCAGCAGACCAATGCCATCCAGCAGGTTGGCGGCAATCAACGGCAGCGTCACGTTCAACTGGAAGTTGCCGGTCTGCCCGGCGACGGTGATCGCGGTGTGGTGACCGATCACCTGCGCGCACACCATCACCGTCGCTTCGGGAATCACCGGATTGACCTTGCCCGGCATGATCGAGCTGCCCGGCTGCAGCGCCGGCAGTTCGATCTCGCCCAACCCGGCCAGCGGACCGGCATTCATCCAGCGCAGATCGTTGGCGATCTTGATCATCGCCACCGCCAGCGCATTGAGCTGACCGGACAGTTCCACCGCATCGTCCTGCGCGGCAAGGCCTTCGAACTTGTTCTCGGCGCTGTCGAACTTGACCCCGGTCTGCTGCTTGAGCGCCTTGGCCACGCGTTCGCCGAAGCGCGGGTCGGCGTTGATGCCGGTGCCGATCGCCGTGCCGCCCAGCGGCAGCCGGCGCAGCCGCTTGAGGCTGTCCTCGATGCGCGCCTGCGCCGATGCAAGCTGTGCCGACCACGCGCCAAACTCCTGCTCGAAGGTCAGCGGCATGGCATCCATCAGGTGGGTGCGGCCGGTCTTGACCACCTTGCGCAGGCTGCGGCCTTTCCTGTCGATGGTCTTGCGCAGGTGCACCAGCGCCGGCAGCAGCTGCTCGTGCACGCCGAGCAGCGCCGACACGCGCAGCGCGGTGGGAATCACGTCATTGGAGCTCTGGCCCTGGTTGACGTGGTCGTTGGGGTGCACCGCGACTTTGCCGGCCTTGCCCGCGCGGTTGGCGAGCGTGGCGATGACCTCATTGGCATTCATGTTCGACGACGTGCCCGACCCGGTCTGGTAGACGTCGATCGGGAAGTGCGCATCATGGCGGCCGTCGGCGACATCGGCCGCCGCGAGCTCGATGGCCTTGGCGATGTTCTTCGGCAGATGGCCCAGCTCGGCATTCACCGACGCGGCCGCGCCCTTGATCAGCCCCAGCGCGCGGATGAACCCGCGCGGCATGCGCTGGCCGGACACCGGGAAATTGTTCACTGCACGCTGCGTCTGCGCGCCCCACAACGCATCGGCGGGCACCTGCAGCTCACCCATGCTGTCGTGTTCGATCCTGAAACCCTTGCTCATTGCATGACTCCGCGATTCTTTCAGTGTGGAAAGGGAATGGCGGCTGGCAACGGGCCCGATTCCCTGGCTGGCGGCTCTGCGCACGATACTCCGATGCCGCGATGAAACCCAAGCGTGCCACTCATCGGCTAGACTCGGAATCCACGTCCATTCAGAAAGCACTCCGCCCCGATGGGTGACGACCCCGACAGTAGTTCCGGGCGTGCCGACGCGCACGCACCGCTGCCCGCGCCGCGCGCCGGCCTGTACACCGCCATGCCGATGACGACGCCATCGCGGGGCCGACCATGATCGGCAATCTGCTCCTTCTGCTGCTGGCCTTCGGCCTGGTGCTGCTCAACGGCTTCTTCGTTGCCGCCGAGTTCGCCCTGGTCAAACTACGCCATACCCAGGCGGTGGGCCTGGCCGCACAGCACGGTTGGCGCGGCCGCCTGCTGCTCAACGTGCATTCGCACCTGGACGCCTATCTGTCGGCCTGCCAGCTCGGCATCACCCTGTCCTCGCTGGGCCTGGGCTGGGTGGGCGAGCCTGCCTTCGCGCACCTGCTCCAGCCGCTGTTCGACGCGGTGGGCATGAGCGCGGATGCCTCGCGCCTGACCGCCTTCATCATCGCCTTCAGCGTGATTTCGTTCCTGCACATTGTGCTCGGCGAACTGGCGCCCAAGTCGATGGCGATCCGCCGCCCCGACCGCATGTCGCTGTGGACCGCCGCCCCGCTCTACCTGTTCTACTGGGCGATGTACCCGGCGATCTGGCTGCTCAACAACAGCGCCAATGCCCTGCTGCGACTGGCCGGCTGGGGCGACGTTGAACACACCTCGCACCGCTATTCGCGCGAGGAGCTGAAGCTGATCGTCGGCCGCCAGCAGCCGACCGGCGATGCACCGGACCACGACCTGACGCTGATGAGCCACGCGCTGGAACTGCCCGAGCTGGTGGCGGGCGACCTGATGCGCTCGCGCGACCATCTGCGCGCGTTCCGCGATGGTATGGGCCTGGACGAGGTGATGGCCGAATTCGCCGAGAGCCGCTACAGCCGCTATCCGTGGTTCGACCGCGATGGCGAGGAGGTGCTGGGCATCCTGCACATGAAGGACCTGCTGGTGGAGATCGCGCGTGGCAAGCCGACCGGCGATCTGCGCCCCCTGCTGCGCCCTGCCAACCTGATCGCCCTGGAAACCCCGGTGCCGCTGGTGCTGGAGCGTTTCCGCACCGGCACCACCCATCTGGCGCTGTGCGTGGAGGAGCATGGCCGCATCCTGGGCTACTTCACCCTGGAAGACCTGCTCGAAGTGGTGGTCGGCGACATCGAGGACGAGCACCCGCACATCGTCAAGGACGCGCCCACCCGTGGCGCGGACGGCACCCTGCTGGTGGCCGGCTCGACCTCGATCTTCCGCCTGGAACGGCTGCTGGGCCATGACCTGGACGGCCCCGAGCACCTGAATTCGGTTGGCGGGCTGATCGTCCACCAGTTGCAGCGCCTGCCCGAGGAGGGCGATCAGCTGCAGATCGACGGCCACACCTTCACGGTCAAGCGCATGGCGGGCCACCGCATCCAGGCAGTGACCGTACGGATGGCAGCCGAACCCGCCGGAACCGCCGGGGCAGCGTAGAATGACGGCCCCCGTCGTCATCGCCCTGCCCCTGCCATGTCCGAATTCGCCCTGCTCGCCCTGTCCCCGCTCGATGGCCGCTACGCCGGCAAGGTCGATGCGCTGCGCCCGATCTTCTCCGAATACGGCCTGATCAAGGCCCGCGTGAAGGTCGAAGTGGAATGGCTGCTGGCCCTGGCCAACGAACCGGGCATCGCCGAGCTGGCGCCCTTCTCCGCCGCCGCTGCGGCGCGCCTGCGCGCCCTGGCCGATGATTTCGCCCCGGCCCACGCCGCGCGGGTGAAAGAGATCGAACGCACCACCAACCATGACGTCAAGGCGGTGGAGTACTTCATCAAGGAACAGCTCAAGGCCGACGCCGAGCTGGGCCCGGCGCTGGAATTCGTGCATTTCGCCTGCACCAGCGAAGACATCAACAACCTCAGCTATGGCCTGATGCTCGAACAGGCCCGCCGCGAGGTGCTGCTGCCGTCGCTGGACGGCATCGCCGCCACCCTGCGCGCCCTCGCCCACGCCCAGGCCGCCCAGCCGATGCTGTCGCGCACCCACGGCCAGACCGCCTCGCCGACCACCCTGGGCAAGGAAGTGGCCAATGTCGTCGCCCGCCTGGAGCGCCAGCGCCGCCAGATCGCCGCGGTCGAACTGACCGGCAAGATCAACGGCGCCGTGGGCAACTACAACGCCCACGTCATCGCCTACCCGGACGTGGACTGGCCGGCCTTCGCCCAGCGCTTCGTCGAAAGCCTCGGCCTGGTGTTCAACCCGTACACCACCCAGATCGAGCCGCACGACAACGTCGCCGAGATCGGCGATGCCGCGCGCCGCGCCAACATCATCCTGATCGACCTGGCGCGCGACGTCTGGGGCTACATCTCGCTGGGCTACTTCAAGCAGAAGCTCAAGGAAGGCGAAGTCGGCTCCTCGACCATGCCGCACAAGGTCAACCCGATCGACTTCGAAAACGCCGAAGGCAACTTCGGCATCGCCAATGCCCTGTTCGAGCATTTCAGCGCCAAGCTGCCGATCAGCCGCTGGCAGCGCGACCTGACCGACTCCACCGTGCTGCGTGCGGTCGGCACCGCCTTCGGCCACACCCAGGTCGCCCTGGACTCGCTGGCCAAGGGCCTGGGCAAGCTGACCGTGAACCCCGAACGCCTGGATGCCGACCTGGACGCCTCGTGGGAAGTCCTGGCCGAGGCCGTGCAGACCGTGATGCGCCGCTACGGCCTGCCCAACCCCTACGAGCAGCTCAAGGCCCTCACCCGCGGCCAGGGCATCACCCCGGACTCGATGAAGGCCTTCGTGGAATCGCTGGACCTGCCCGACGACGCCAAGCAGAGCCTGCGCGCACTGACCCCGGGCGGCTACGTCGGCCTGGCGGCGGAGCTTGCCAAGGCAGTCTGATTCCGCCGTTTCATCGCCTGTAACCCAGCAGGGCATCGGAGTTTCCGGTGCCCTTCTTTTTTGCGCGAACAGCCTTTCGCTGATGGGGTACAGGTTCGGGGCCGGCGGGTAGGGAAGATCAAAAAACAACTGCCGGGCCGTGCGGTGTGCGGCTATCACCCGCCGCCGCCCCCCACGTCGCAACGAGGCGCCAATGCTCTGCGCGTGCCGACGACTGCCACCCGGCCCCGCACCAGCTCGCAGCACGCAACGCGCCGGCGGTACGCGACATCCCACCGCAGGTGCACATCCCGCCCAACCAGCGGACAATAGCCGTGCCGGCGCGCGTGACCCGCTGCGCCCCCTCATTCCGTCTAGACGCTCCAAGGATTCCCGCATGGCCGCCCGCAAGACCAAGACCCCCGTCATCGAAATCCAGGCCCGCCCCGGCCTCCCGCTGGGCATGCCCGCCGCCACCTTCCTGCGCGACTACTGGCAGAAGCGCCCCCTGCTGATCCGCGGCGCTTTCCCCGACTTCCAGACCCCCGTGCAGCCGGAAGATCTGGCCGGCCTGGCCTGCGAAGAAGGCGCCCTGGCCCGCCTGATCAGCCATGACCGCGCCACCGACGGCTGGACCGTGCGCACTGGCCCGTTCCAGGAAGAAGAATTCCCCGGCATGCCCGACCATGACTGGACGCTGCTGGTGCAGGACGTCGACAAGTGGGACCCGGACGTGCGCGCCCTGGTCGGCCACTTCGACTTCCTGCCGCGCTGGCGCATGGACGATGTGATGATCAGCTTCGCCGCCACTGGTGGCTCGGTCGGCGCCCACGTCGACCAGTACGACGTGTTCCTGCTGCAGGGCTACGGCCACCGCCGCTGGCAGATCGACGCCAGCGAATCGATCAAGGGCAAGCGCCCGCCGCTGGATTTCCGCGACGACGTCGAACTGAAGCTGCTGCGCCGCTTCAAGCCGACCCACGACTGGGTGCTGGCCCCGGGCGACATGCTGTACCTGCCGCCGAACGTCCCGCACAACGGCGTTGCCGAAGACCCCTGCCTGACCTTCTCCTTCGGCATGCGCGCCCCGGCCTCGGCCGAACTGATCAGCGACTACCTCGACACCCTGATCATGGATGCCGATGAGTCCATCCGGTACCAAGACCCGGACCTGAAGGTGCCCGAAGACCCGAACGAAATCGACGTGGTCGCCATGAACCGCGTGGTTGCCGCGCTCAATGCCATCCGCATGAACGACCCGGACAAGCTCGGCGACTGGTTCGGCCGCTTCATCACCACCTACCGCGCCGCCGGCGAAGTGATGGCGCACGGCGAACCGGTGCCGCCCGAAGAGGTCGCTGCCGCCCTCGGCGCTGGCCTGGCGCTGCAGCGCCACCCCTGGTCGCGCATGGCCTGGCGGCGCGCCAAGCGCGGTGCCAGCCTGTACTGCAGCGGCCTGGAGTTCGCGCTGTCGGTGAAGGATGCCCAGCTGCTGGCCGCCACCGAACTGCTCGGCGCTCCGCTGTACCAGAAGCTCTCGGCCAAGGGCCGCGATGCCGTCCACGCGCTGCTGGCCGGCGGCCATTACCAGCTGCTCGACCCGAACGCCTTCGATGATGAGGACGAGGACGCGTACGACGACGAGGACCAGGGCGATGCCATTGCCGGGTACGCCATCCTCGACGCCAGCGACACCGTCGAGGTGGTCGAGGTCGAGGACGTCCGCGCCGATGTCCACGAAGTCACCATCCACGACGATGGCATCGAAGTGATCGTCGATTTCGACGACAGCGACGGCGAGGACGACGCCAGCCCCGCAGACGGCACCCCGCGCCGCTGAACATGGCCGGCCCCGCCTTCCAGGTCGAGGAGGTCCCCTACCCGGCGCAGCATGCCGCGCTGCACCGGGTGCGCCAGCGCGTGTTCGTCGACGAACAGGGGGTTCCCGCCACGCTGGAGGTCGACGCGCTGGACCCGCTCAGCGTGCATGTGCTGGCCCGCGACAGCGGGGGCCAGCCGATCGGCGCCGGCCGGCTGACCCCGGACGGCCGCGTCGGGCGCATGGCCGTGCTGGCCGGCTGGCGCGGCCGTGGCGTCGGCGAGGCCGTGCTGCTGGCTCTGGTCGCGGCAGCCCGGGCAAGGGGCTGGCGCGAGATTGCCCTGCACGCCCAGCTGCCGGCCCGCGCCTTCTACGCCCGTCAGGGCTTCCTGCCGGACGGGGACCTGTTCGAGGAGGCCGGCATCGCCCATCAGCACATGCGCCGCGTGCTGGACGGGGCGGCCACCATCACCACCTTCGACGAGGCCGTGGCCATCACCACCGCGCTGGTCCATCGCGCCCGGCGCCACCTGTGGATCCACAGCCGCCAGCTCGACCCGGGCCTGCTCGATGCCGCCCCGGTGATGGCGGCACTGCGCCGATTCGCCACCGCCCGCCACGACAAGCAGGCCTGCCTGATCGTGCATGACGCCACGGCCATCGCCCAGGGCGGCTCCCCTCTGCCGGGGCTGCTCCAGCGGCTGCCCAGCGTGTTCCGGGTCCGCCAGGTAGCGGACCCGGTAGACCGCGCCGTGGCCTCGGCCTGTCTGGTCAATGACAGCGGGGACTACTACTTTCGTCTTGCCGGCCATCGCGTCGACGGCGAAGCCGGGCTCGACCAGCCTGCACGTTCGCGACCGTTGCAGGACGGTTTGCAGCGCGTATGGGAACGTTCGCGTGAATGCACGGAACTGCGGGCGCTCGGCCTGTAGCTCACGCCGCGTGCCCGAACCTGTCTGGGAATGACACCGCAGCACCGCTGCGCGGCCCCCCGGCGCCCCTTCCTGTCCCGATGGGGGTACAATTTGGGGAGTTAGATACCGCCCGCGCAGGGCTATTCACTTTTCCTGCCGGTTCTCACCGAAGCCTTACCCCACAAGCGAATCCGACCCTCCATCGTGGACAATCTACTGAAGCAGTTTGCGCAGTCTTCGCAGCTCGCCGGCGGCAACGCCTCCTATATCGAGGATCTGTACGAGCAGTACCTCGTTTCTCCGGACAGTGTCGATCCCAAATGGAAGACCTACTTCGACGGCTTCAAGGGCCGCGAAGCCGGTGACATTCCGCACTCGGCCGTCATCGCCCATATCACCGAAGCCGCCAAGAACGCTGGCAACAGCGCCACGGCCACCGGTGCCGGCGACGAGCGCGAGCGCAATGTCGGCCGTCTGATCACCGCCTACCGTTCGCGTGGCCACCTCGGTGCCCGCCTGGACCCGCTGGGCCTGACCCCGCCGACCAACCCGCCGGACCTGGGGCTGCCGTTCCACAGCCTGTCCGAGAGCGACCTGGGCAGCGAGTTCAGCACCGGCGGCATCGCCGGCCAGCCGCGCATGAAGCTGCGCGACCTGCTTGAGCGCCTCCAGAAGACCTACACCGGGTCGATCGGTGCGGAGTTCATGCACATCTCCGAGGTCGAGCAGCGCCAGTGGCTGTACCAGCGCCTGGAATCGGCCGGTGGCAACTACAACCTGGATGCCGACACGCAGCGTCGCACGCTGGAGCGGCTCACCGCGGCCGAAGGCCTCGAGCGCTACCTGCATACCAAGTACGTCGGCCAGAAGCGCTTCTCGCTGGAAGGCGGCGATGCCCTGATCCCGATGATGGACACCATCATCCGTGACGCCGGCAAGGATGGTGTCAAGGACGTGGTGATCGGCATGGCCCACCGCGGCCGTCTGAACGTGCTGGTCAACACGCTGGGCAAGAGCCCGCGCAAGCTGTTTGACGAATTCGAAGGCAAGTTCGATCACGACGAGCACGCCTCGGCGGGTGACGTGAAGTACCACATGGGCTTCTCGGCCGACGTGTCCACCCCGGGCGGCGCCGTCCACCTGGCGCTGGCGTTCAATCCGTCGCACCTGGAAATCGCCGACCCGGTCGTGGCCGGCAGCGTGCGCTCGCGCCAGGAACGTCGCGGCGACACTGCCCGCAAGCAGGTGATGCCGATCCTGATCCACGGCGACGCGGCCTTCTCCGGCCAGGGCGTGGTCATGGAACTGTTCCAGATGTCCCAGGCCCGCGGCTTCGCCGTCGGTGGCACGGTGCACATCGTGGTCAACAACCAGGTCGGTTTCACCACCTCCAACCCGCTGGATACGCGTTCCACGCGCTATGCCACCGACGTGGCCAAGATGATCGCCGCCCCGGTGCTGCACGTGAACGGCGACGATCCCGAAGCGGTGGTGTTCGCGGCCCAGCTTGCCTTCGAGTTCCGCCAGAAGTTCGCCAAGGACGTGGTCATCGATCTGATGTGCTACCGCCGTTGGGGCCACAACGAGGCCGACGAACCGGCGATCACCCAGCCGTTGATGTACCAGGTGATCCGCAAGCACCAGACCACCCGCGAGCTGTACGCCGCCAAGCTGGAAGCCGCGGGCGTGATCCCGGCCGACGGCGGCAAGGCGCTGGTGGATGCGTACCGCAACAAGCTCGACGCCGGTGAAGTCACCACCGAGCTGGCCGCGGTCGAGAAGACCCCGGCCACCAGCCGCATGTACGTGGACTGGCCGAAGCTGCTGGCCGGCAAGCTGTCCGATCCGGTCTCCACCGCCGTGGGCATCGACAAGCTCAAGCAGCTCGCGCAGCTGATCAACACCGTGCCGGAAGGCGTGGAACTGCACTCGCGCGTGGCCAAGGTCTATGACGACCGCCGCAGGATGGCCGCCGGCGAAATCCCGGGCGACTGGGGCTTTGCCGAGAACCTGGCCTACGCCACCGTGCTGGACGAGGGCAACAGCCTGCGCCTGGTCGGCCAGGACGTGGGCCGCGGTACGTTCACCCACCGCCACGCGATCCTGCACGACCAGAAGACCGACAACTACTACCTGCCGCTGCGCCAGCTGGTCGAGTCGCCGGAACGGGCCACCATCATCGATTCGCTGCTCAGCGAAGAAGCGGTGATGGCCTATGAGTACGGCTTCTCCACCACCGATCCGAACACGCTGTGCATCTGGGAAGGCCAGTTCGGCGACTTCGCCAACGGCGCCCAGGTCGTGATCGACCAGTTCATCGCTGCCGGCGAAGCCAAGTGGGGCCGCATCAGTGGCCTGACCCTGCTGCTGCCGCACGGTTACGAAGGCCAGGGCCCGGAGCACAGCTCCGCCCGCCTGGAGCGTTTCCTGCAGCTGTGTGCGCTGGAAAACATGCTGGTATGCGTGCCGTCGACCCCGGCGCAGGCGTACCACATGCTGCGCCGTCAGATGCGCATGACCACCCGCAAGCCGCTGGTGGTGATGTCGCCCAAGTCGCTGCTGCGCCACAAGCTGGCCGTGTCGACCCTGGACGAGCTGGCCAACGGCGAATTCCAGCACCTGATCGGCGACACCACCGCGAACGCCAAGCAGGTCAAGCGCGTGGTGCTGTGCTCGGGCAAGGTCTACTACGACCTGCTGGAAGACCAGACCAAGCGCGGCCAGGACGATGTGGCCATCATCCGCGTCGAACAGCTGTATCCGTTCCCGCGCGTGGCCCTGGCGGCAGAGCTGAAGAAGTACGGCAAGGCGGCCGATGTGGTGTGGTGTCAGGAAGAACCGCAGAACCAGGGTGCCTGGTACCAGATCCGCCACCACCTGCAGGCGTGCCTGGCCGATGGCCAGAGCATCCATTACGCAGGTCGCGCCCGTTCGGCATCGCCGGCCGCTGGACACATGGCTGACCACGTCATCGAGCAGCAGAAGCTGATCGCCGACGCGCTGGTCAACCCGTTCAACGACTCGGTCGCTGAATAACCTCCTCCCTCATTCTAGAAAAGACAAACCAGGAAGCTCCCGCATGGCCACCGAAGTCAAAGCCCCGGTACTGCCCGAATCCGTCGCCGACGGCACCATCGCCACCTGGCACAAGAAGGTCGGCGATGCCGTCAAGCGCGATGAAAACCTGCTTGATCTGGAAACCGACAAGGTCGTTCTGGAAGTGCCGTCGCCGGTCGATGGCGTGCTGAAGGAAATCAAGTTCGACGTCGGCGCTACCGTGACCTCCAGCCAGGTCGTGGCCATCATCGAAGAAGGTGCCGTGGCGGCTGCCCCGGCACCCGCCGCTGAAGAGAAGAAGGCCGCTGCCGCCCCGGCGGCTGCCGCGCCGGCCGCCGCCGCCGCTCCGGCTCCGGCTGCCAAGAGCGCCGCCGACGCCCTGCCCCCGGGCGCCCGTTTCACCGCCATCACCGAAGGCGTGAACCCGGCCGACGTGGACGGCACCGGCCGCCGCGGTGCGGTGACCAAGGAAGACATCGTCAACTTCGCCCGCAATGGCGGTGCCGGCAAGGCCGGTGGCGCACGTCCGGAAGAACGCGTGCCGATGACCCGCATCCGCAAGCGCATCGCCGAGCGCCTGATGCAGTCCAAGAACAGCACCGCCATGCTGACCACCTTCAACGAGGTCGACCTGTCCAAGGTCTCGGCCGCGCGCAAGGAACTGCAGGACGAGTTCGTCAAGGCCCACGGCATCAAGCTGGGCTTCATGAGCTTCTTCGTGAAGGCCGCCGCCAACGCGCTGCAGCGCTTCCCGCTGGTCAATGCCTCGATCGATGGTGACGACATCATCTATCACGGCTACTCGGACATCTCGATCGCCGTGTCGACCGAGAAGGGTCTGGTGACCCCGGTGCTGCGCAACGTCGAACGCATGTCCTTCGCCGACATCGAAAAGACCATCGCCGATTACGCCAAGAAGGCGCGTGACGGCAAGCTGGGCCTGGAAGAACTGCAGGGCGGCACCTTCACGGTGACCAACGGCGGCACCTTCGGTTCGCTGCTGTCCACGCCGATCATCAACCCGCCGCAGAGCGCCATCCTGGGCATGCACGCCATCAAGGAGCGTCCGATCGCCCAGAACGGCCAGGTCGTGATCGCGCCGATGATGTACCTGGCGCTGTCCTACGACCACCGCATCATCGACGGCAAGGACTCGGTGCAGTTCCTGGTGGACATCAAGAACCAGCTGGAAAACCCGGGCCGCATGCTGTTCGGCCTGTAAGACCTCCCGCCCCTCCGCGCCTGCGCGGAGGGGTTCTGGTAAAGCAACAAGGACTATCTCAATGGCTGAACAATTCGACGTCGTCGTCATCGGTGCCGGCCCGGCCGGCTACCACGCCGCCATCCGCGCCGCGCAGCTGGGTCTGAAGACCGCCTGCATCGACGCTGCGCTGGGCAAGGACGGCAAGCCCGCCCTCGGCGGCACCTGCCTGCGCGTGGGCTGCATTCCGTCCAAGGCGCTGCTGGATTCCTCGCGCCAGTTCTGGAACATGGGCCACATCTTTGGCGACCACGGCATCAGCTTCAAGGACGCCAAGATGGACGTCGAGGCGATGATTGGCCGCAAGGACAAGATCGTCAAGCAGTTCACCGGCGGCATCGGCATGCTGTTCAAGGCCAACAAGGTCACCCCGTACTACGGATTCGGTGAGCTGCAGCCGGGCAACATCGTCAAGGTCAAGCAGCACGACGGCTCGGAAGTCGAGCTGAAGGGCACCAACGTCATCATCGCTGCCGGTTCGGACTCGATCGAACTGCCGTTCGCCAAGTTCGACGGCGACACCATCGTCGACAACGTCGGCGGCCTGGACTTCACCGAAGTGCCGGCCCGCCTGGCCGTCATCGGCGCCGGCGTGATCGGCCTGGAACTGGGCAGCGTGTGGAAGCGCCTGGGTGCGGAAGTGACCATCCTGGAAGCACTGCCGGACTTCCTGGCCGCCGCCGATGCCGAAGTGGCCAAGGTCGCCGCCAAGGAATTCAAGAAGCAGGGCCTGGACATCCGCCTGGGTGCCAAGGTCTCCAAGGCCGAGGTGACCGGCAAGGGCAAGAAGAAGGAAGTTGCCCTGACCTACACCGATGGTGAAGGCGAAAAGAGCCTGGTCGTGGACAAGCTGCTGGTGGCCGTTGGCCGCCGCGCCGCCACCAAGGGCCTGCTGGCCGAAGGCACCGGCGTCAAGATCAACGCCCGTGGCCAGATCGAAGTGGACGACCATTGCCACACCGGCGTCGATGGCGTGTGGGCAGTCGGCGACTGCGTGCGCGGCCCGATGCTGGCGCACAAGGGCTTCGAAGAAGGCATCGCGGTGGCCGAGCTGATTGCGGGCCTGCCGGGCCATGTCAACTTCGACACCATTCCGTGGGTGATCTACACCGAGCCGGAGCTGGCCTGGGTCGGCAAGACCGAACAGCAGCTCAAGGACGAAGGCATTCCGTACAAGGCCGGCAGCTTCCCGTTCGCCGCCAACGGCCGTGCCGTCGCCATGATCGAGCCGGCCGGCTTCGTGAAGGTGCTGGCGCACGCCGAAACCGACCGCATCCTGGGCATGCATCTGGTCGGTGCGAACGTGTCCGAGCTGGTCCACGAGGGCGTGCTGACGATGGAGTTCAGCGGCTCGGCCGACGATCTGGCGCGCATCTGCCATGCCCACCCGTCGCTGTCCGAAGTGGTGCACGACGCCGCGATGGCCGTCGGCAAGCGGTCGATCCACAAGGCTAACTGAGGGCGCTGCCGGCCACTGGCCGGCACCCCCCCCGGTGCAACGAAAAACCCCGCCTTGGCGGGGTTTTTTGTGGGAGGGCCACGACTCGCTCAGCAGGACTGCAGGCGCATCCAGGTGCGCGACAGATCCCGCGCGGCCAGATCACTCTGGCGGATCCACCCGTACAGCATCCCGGAATCGCCCCACATCGCGTGATCATCGGAATCGAGCTGCAGCAGCAGGCTCCATTCCGCACCGCCCGCTTCCAGCGCCGCACGGCGTGGGTCCTGGTAGCCGGTCTGGTTCCCGCAGTAGAGCCCGTGACTGACCAGCTCCGCTTCCAGCCGCATGTCACCCTGTACGTTGTGCGAGTACCCGCCCAGCCCATGCCGCTCGCCCGCAGTGGGCGCGCCATGATCGGCGACCGCATCCACCAGGTCGTAATAGTCGTCGGCGACCTCATCATCGTCCCAGTCGATGCCATCGCTCTGGAACGCCTCGACCATGCGTTCGCCATCGGCCGAGAACGGATGTGGCAGCCCCCAGCCCTGATGAAAGCCCAGCGCCGCCGGTGGCAGTGCCATCTCGGGATCGGGGGCAGGCAGGCGCTGCAGATCGCCCGCCTCCAGCAGCACGATGCAGTGGCCGTCTCCATGCGCAGGGTCGTAGCCCCAGGGTTGTTCCTGGGTATCGTAGAAGAACGACAGCAGCCCCTGCGCGGGCAGGTCCAGGCCCGACTGCAGGCCCTGCAGGTCGGCAAGATTGATCTGCAGCAGGAAATCCAGTGGTCGGCCGTTGCGCATGGGCCACTGGAAGTCCGCGGGCACGTCGGGCCCGCCGCCGATGCGCGATGCCCCGACCGGCGCGTCCGCATCGGCCGTGCGACTGAAGCCGACACGCGGACGCAGCCAGGGCTGCAGGACAGCGGCGTGCTGCCCCAGCGCGTGCTGCTCGCACAGCGCGATGAACGCCTGATCGGACAACGTCATTCCACATCCCTGTTGGACAAAACAGCCCGCAGTCTAAAGGGGGCTGCTGCGCCGGGGCAACGTGGCCACCACCGGCGGTCACGCAGCCACGGGTCCCCCGCCCAGCAGCCGCGCCGGCAGCATCAACAGCGCGCGCAGGAACGCGAACAGTGCCGAGAAAGTAATGCCCACCAGGCGGAACGGCAGACTCAACAGCCAGACGAAGGGCCACGCCACCAGAGCCAGGACCGCCAGTGGCCAGCACAGCACGAACAGCAGGCACCACACACCGAGCGCGAACAGGGTCTTCATGACGGTCTCCAGGGCGGCACCTTGCCGCTGCGGTAGTACCGTGCCGCCCTGCCCGGCCGGCTTCAAGCTGTTTGCGACGAAACCCTCCGGTTCTCCGACGAACCCCGGATCGGTCTGGAGGAACAGCCCCGTGGTGCCGGCCGCTGGCCGGCAACCCCCCACGTCCGTCCGAGGGTCCATGAAGAGCCGGCAAGCGGCCCGCACGCCCGACCAGGCCCCCGGCACGCGTCGAACGAACCCCTCAACGCCATTGGCGTTATTCGAAGGAGCCGACCGAGTCGTGCGACAGGTTGTCGAAACGGGTGTATTCGCCGAAGAACTTGAGCTTGCACGAGCCGGTCGGGCCGCCTCGGTGCTTGCCGATGATGATCTCGGCCAGGCCCTTGTCTGGGGAATTTTCCTTGTTGTAATAGTCGTCGCGGTAGATGAACACGATCATGTCCGCGTCCTGCTCGATTGCGCCGGATTCGCGAAGGTCGGCCATCACCGGGCGCTTGTCGGTACGCGTTTCCAGCGAGCGGTTGAGCTGGGACAACGCGATCACCGGCACATTCAGTTCCTTGGCCAGGCCCTTGAGCGAGCGCGAAATCTCCGAGATTTCGGTCGCGCGGTTCTCGCTGTTGCCGGGTACCGACATCAGCTGCAGGTAGTCGATCACGATCAGACCCAGGTCGTGCTCGCGCTTGAGGCGGCGGCACTTGGAGCGCAGGATCTCCGGCGATACACCCGGCGTGTCGTCGATGAAGATCTTGGTTTCCTTCAGCATCCGGATCGCGCCGGTGACGCGGCTCCAGTCCTCGTCCTCGAGCTGGCCGGTACGCAGGCGCTGGGCGTTGATGCGGCCGTTGGAGGAAATAAGGCGCATCGCCAGCTGCGAGGCCGACATTTCCATCGAGAACACCGCCACGCCCTTCTTGGACTTGATCGCGGCGTACTCGGCGATGTTCAGCGCGAAGGTGGTCTTGCCCATCGCCGGACGCGCGGCGAGGATGATCAGGTCGGTCGGCTGCAGGCCGGCGGTCATCGCATCGAAGTCGGCGTAGCCGGTCGGCAGACCGGTGATGTTGCCGCCGTTCTCGAAGCGGTTGCGCAGTTCCTCGAACGCGTCCTTCAGCGCACCTGGCATCGCCACGAAATCGGTCCGGCCACGCGCGCCCTGCTCGGCGATCGCGAACACGGACTTTTCCGCCGCCGACAGCAGCTCGCTGCTCTCGCGCCCCTCGGGCTGGAAACCGTCGTTGACGATGTCGGTACCGACCTGGATCAACTGCCGCAGCACGGCCTTGTCGCGCACGATCTCGGCATAGGCGGCGATGTTGGCCGCCGAGGGCGTGGTGCTGGCCAGTTCGATCAGGTACGCGCCGTCGCCGACCAGCTCCATCTTGCCCTGCGACTCGAACCACTCGCCCAGGGTGACCGCATCGAACGGCCGATCACGCTCGGACAGCTCGCGGATCGCGCGGTAGATCATCTGGTGATCGCGGCGGTAGAAGTCGGTTTCGGTCAACTGGTCGTTGACCCGGTCGTAGCTTTCCGGCGCCAGCATCAATCCGCCCAGCACCGCCTGTTCGGCCTCGATCGAATGCGGCGGAACACGCAATGCGTCGATGCGCATCTCGTCGCGGTCGAAACGGTCACCGCGGTCTTTGCGGTCGGAACGGAAGCCAGAACGGGCGGACATGGGAGCGTACTTCCTGCGGGGTATGAGGCGTTGGACATGGTAGGCACGCAGCGACTGCCGCAGCCATGCACAACTCTGTGGATAAGCAGTGGATGAGCTGGGGGCATGCCGGCGGCGGCCGGCCGCATCGGCCGGGGCCGGCGCCGTGGTGGCGACGGGCGCCGTTGCGGCACCCGTCGAGGGCCACATTATCGCAGATGCACCCGACTCAATGCTGACCGCCGTGCGTACCGGTCCAGGCCAGGAAGCGGTCCACGAAGCCCTGCAGGAATGCCTGCGTGCCCGCGTTGGTGATCGTGCCCTGTGCGTCGATCAGGCCCTCCTTGAAGTGCAGGAAGGCTTCCGGCTGGCCCAGCACCGGCATGTCCAGGTAGGCCAGGATGTTGCGCAGATGCTGCTGGGCCAAGGCCGTGCCGATCACCCCGACCGACGCCCCGATGACCGCGGCAGGCTTGCCGGCGAAGGCGCTGTCGCCATACGGCCGCGAGCCCAAGTCGATGGCGTTCTTGAGCACGCCCGGCACCGAGCGGTTGTACTCGGGGGTGACGAACAGCACCGCGTCGGCCTGGCGGATCTGCTGCTTCAGGCGCACGCCCTGCGCAGGATAGTGGCTGTCGAAATCCTGGTTGTAGAGCGGCAGGTCACCGATCGACACATAGTCGAACCGGGCCTTGTCGCCCGCGAGCTTTTCCAGCGCATGGGCCAGCGCCAGGTTGTGCGACCCCTTGCGCAGGCTGCCCACCAGCACGGCAATCTTGAATTCAGGCATGAAGGCATCTCCAGTCGTGGGAAGGCCCAGCCTAGGCGGGGCGGCCTTCGCGAGTGGTGAAGGCCACGCCGGATGCGGCGCGACAGCCGGTCAGCCGCGCGCGACCCCTGCCCGGACCTGCTGCCAGTGCGCCTGCCAGGCCTGGAACATCAGCACATTCCACAGGTGCGTATGCCATTTGCGCTCGCCCTGCTGGAACTGCTGCCACCGCGGTGCCACCGCGGCCACATCGAACACGCCTTCGGCGGCCAGCCGCACCGGGTCGAGCAGTTCGTCCGCCCAGCCGCGCAGGTCACCCTTGAGCCACTCGCTGACCGGGGCGCCGAATCCGCGCTTGGGCCGGTGCACCATGTCCTGCGGCACATAACGGCCCAGCACGCGCTTGAGCAGGTACTTGCTGACCCCGTCGCGGTGCTTGAGCGCCATCGGCAGCGACCAGGCGAATTCGGCCACCCGCCAGTCCAGCAGCGGCGCGCGCGCCTCCAGGCTCACCGCCATGCTGGTGCGATCCACCTTGCACAGCAGATCGTCGGGCAGGTAGGTGCTGAAATCGGCCAGCATCATCGCATCGGCCGGCGAGCCGGCACCGTGCAGCGGGTCGGCCAGGTCGTAGAAGCTGCCCGCCGCCGTAGCGCCCGGCACCGCGGCCACCGGATCGCGCCAGCGCGTGATGCGGTTGCGGTACACATCCCCAATGCCGCGTGCGCCCGCTTCGGCCAGCAGCGCAGCAAGCCCGCCGGTACGCGAGGCCTCGCCCTGCCCGCGTGCGCGCGCGGCCATCCAGCGCCGCAGCGGCGCCGGCACCCGGCCCAGCATCGTCCAATTGCGCAGCGCGCGCTGATAGCGGCCATAGCCGAAGAACAGCTCGTCGCCCCCATCGCCGGACAGCGCCACGGTCACCTTGCCGCGCGCCAGGCGCGCCACCAGGGCGGTGGGTACCTGCGAGGCATCGGCGAACGGCTCGTCGAACATCGCCGGCAACGTCGGCACCACCGCCAACGCATCGGCGCCACTGACGTACAGCTCGGTGTGGTCGCACTGCAGGTGGGTGGCCAGCGCCTTGGCCAGCGGCGCTTCGTCGTGGTGGGATCCCTCGAAGCCGATGCTGAAACTGTGGATCGGCGTGGGCGACTGCGCCTGCATCAGCGCGGCCACCACCGACGAGTCGGTGCCACCGGACAGGAACACGCCCACCGGCACGTCGGCCACCATGCGCAGTGCGACGGCGTCGCGCAGGATCGCATCCAGCCGTTCTTCGGCCTCCTCATCGCTGCCGACGAACGGGGCTGCCAGCGCCTGCTGCATGCGCTCGCGCGCATTCCAGAACGGCTGCTGCATCTGGTCGGGGCGATGCGCGGCGGCGCCGGCGGCCACTGCCTGCGCATCCAGCCGCAGCACCCGGCCCGGCAACAGCTTGAAGCAGCGCTCATGGATGCAGTGTGGGGCCGGGATGTAGTCCAGGCGCAACAGCAGGGTCAGCGCGTCGCGGTCCACCCCGTTGTCGAAGTCCGGGTGCTGCCACAGCGCCTTCAGCTCCGAGCCGAACACCAGCGCACCGCCGGCCCAGCCGTAGTACAGCGGCTTCTTGCCGACCCTGTCGCGGGCCAGCCACAGGCACTGCCCAGTCCGGTCCCACAGCGCGATGGCGAACATGCCATTGCTCCGCTGCAGGGTCTCGTCCAGCCCCCACTGGCTGATCGCGGCCAGCAGCACCTCGGTATCCGAATGCCCGCGGAAGCCGTGGCCCAGCGCCTCCAGTTCAGCGCGCAGCGAGGCGAAGTTGTAGACCTCGCCGTTGTAGGCCAGCACGTAGCGGCCGTCGGCCGAGGCCATCGGCTGATGGCCCAGCGGCGACAGGTCCAGGATGCTCAGGCGGCGGTGGGCCAGCGCAATGCCCGCGGCCGCATCTGCCCAGACCCCACTGTCGTCCGGCCCACGATGGACCATCGCATCGCCCATCGCGCGCGCCCGGTGTTCCAGTGTCGCCTGCTCCAGCCCGGGAGCGGGCAGCAGCATTCCTGCCAATCCACACATACGTCAGAGATCCTGCGCCAACACCCGTGCGGCGCTCAGGACGGCATTGTCGCTTGGAAGCACCGAGATTGCTGCCCCCGCCAACGGCGTATAGGTGTCCGCGCCGCAGACCCGCTGCAGCGGCAGGTGGCCGAGACCGGCCTCGACCAGCGCGGTGATGACGCCCTCCCCCACCCCGGCGCTGTGGCGGCCCTCGTCCACCACCAGGATGCGTTGCGCGGTAGCGCCCTGCTCGGCGATGAAGCCGGCATTGAGCGGCACCAGCCAGCGCAGGTCGACCACGCGCACCTGCCAGCCCAGCGTCGCCTCGATGCCGCGCGCGGCACGCAGGCTCATCGGCACACCATTGCCGAAGGTGAAAATCACCAGGTCGTTGGCGTCCGGCGCGTACACGCGCCCCTCGCCGGGCAGCATCGCCGGCTGGCCCGGGGATGGATAGTCGAATACCCATTGGCCGTCGCCCGGCACGTGCAGGTCCTTGGTCATGTACAGCGCGATCGGCTCCAGGAATACCGCCACGCGGCCATCCACCTGGCCCAGCGCGGCCAGCGTGCGCAGCATCTGCACCGCATCGTCGCCCCGCGAGGGGCACCCCACCACCAGGCCGGGAATGTCGCGCAGCGCGGTGATCGAGTTGTCGTTGTGGAAGTGGCCGCCGAAACCCTTCTGGTAGCCCAGCCCGGCCACACGCACCAGCATCGGGTTGCGGTACTGGTCGTTGGAGAAGAACTGCAGCGAACACGCCTCGCCGCGCAGCTGGTCGATGGCGTTGTGCAGGTAGGCCAGGTACTGGATCTCCGGGATCGGCAGCATGCCCAGGTTGGCCAGGCCCTGGGCCATGCCGAGGATCATGGTTTCGTCCAGCAGCGTGTTGAACACCCGGCGCGGGCCGAACGCCTTGAGCAGGCCCTTGCTGACCGTGTACACGCCTCCCTTCTGCGCCACGTCCTCGCCAAACAGCAGGGTCGAGGGGTACTTGGCCATCAGCTCGTGCAGCGCCTGGTTGATCTGGATCGCCAGGTGGCGCGGCGGCAGGCGTTCGGGCAGCTGCGCCGCGCCGCCGTGGGCCGCCTCGCGCGCCACCGGGTCCGGCAGGCGCTCGGCTTCGGCACGCACGGCCGCCGGCGAGTACGGCGCCAGCGGCGCGATGATGTCCTCCAGTGCGGACAGCTTCGGCCGGCGATCGGCCTCGTCCGCCGCCGCGAAGCAGCGCTGCCGCACGGCCTCGTACGCGGCCAGCAGCGCATCCGGCGTCATCCAGCCCGAGGCCAGTGCGATCTGCGCCGAGCGCAGCAGCGGGTCGGCTGCCTCGGCCGCGCAGAGTTCGGCCAGCGGCCGCCACTCGATCTCGAAATCGGTACCGGCATGGCCCATCAGCCGCGTGGTGCGCAGGTGCAGGAAGGTCGGCCGCCGCGTCTGCCGGCAATGCACCAGCGCGCGCTGGACCGCGTCATGCCCATTGGCCAGGTCCAGTCCATCGGCGAAGAAGTAGTCCAGGCCCGGCCGATGGCCGAAGCTCGCGGCGATCCAGCCCTCCGGTGTTTTTACCGAGATGCCGATGCCGTTGTCCTCGCAGACGAACAGGATGGGGGCCGGCAGCCGCTGGTGGGCGGCCCACGCAGCGGTGTTGAAGGCGGTCTGCGCGGAGGCGTGGTTGGCCGACGCATCGCCGAACGAGCAGATCACCACGCTGTCGTCGGGAATCGGCAGGCGATGGCCGATGCGCCGCCCGCTCTCGATCGCCATCGCCGTTCCCAGCGCCTTGGGCAGATGCGAGGCGATGGTGGACGTCTGCGGCAGCACCCACAGCGGCTTGCTGCCCCACACCTTGTGGCGGCCGCCGCTGGCGGGGTCGTCGCGGCTGGCCGCGAAGGACAACGCCGCATCCATCACCGGGTCCATCCCCGGCACCTTGCGGAACCGTTCGGCCATGAAGCCGCCGGAGCGGTAATGCAGGAACGCCGGATCGGTGTGCCGGGCCAGGCGCGCCACCAGCGCATTGCCCTCGTGCCCGGCCGAGCCGATCGTGTAGAAGACTTTGTTCTGCACACGCAGCACGCGCGCCATCAGGTCCAGGTGGCGGCTGATCAGCTGGGACTCCAGCAGCTCGCCGAAACCCTGGGCGTCCAGCGTGCTGCCGGGCAGGATCGGCGCGCCCGGATCGGGCCGCGGCACGGCCGGGCCGCGCCACTGCTGCACGAAGTCGATGAAGTTGGTATCGCAGATCTCGGCCCGGTTGAGGCCTTTCATGCGTGCGGGAATCGGATCGGGAACCACGGCAAACATCCATCACCCTCCGTGAGGTGCTGCGGAAACGATCAAACGTGCCGGTCAGGCCGGCTGTACGAGCAACGCCTGCACCTGCGGCGACACCGGCGGCATCGGCACGAAGCCGGGCTGCGTGCGCACGCGCCGCAGCCAGGCCAGCACGGCCGGATACGGCGCCAGCGTCACGCCGCCATCGGCGGCGACATCGGTGTAGGCGAACAGCGCGATGTCGGCGATGCCGTAGTGGCGGCCGCTGAACCAGTCGGCCTGCGCCAGGTGCTGCTCCATCACCGCCAGGGCTTGTGCCGCGCGCGCCTGCAGCTGCGGCAGTTCAGCGCGGCGCGGGGAATCGATGGCGGTCCAGCCGCGGATGAAGCGGGCCACGGCCACGCAGGGCTCATGGCTGTACTGTTCGAAGAACATCCAGCGCAGCGTCTGCGCGCGCTCCCAGCCGTCGGTGGACAGGTACGGCGTACCTTCGGCCAGCCAGAACAGGATGGCATTGGACTCGGGCAGCACCCGGCCGTCGTCACGCTGCACCAGCGGCACTTTGGCGTTGGGGTTGAGGGCCAGGAACCGGGGCGTGTGGGTCTGCCCGTTGGCGCTGTCCACTTCCACCCACTCGTAACGGCTGCCGAGGTGTTCGAGCAGCATGCGCACCTTGTGGCAGTTGCCCGACACGGACATGCCATACACCGTCAACGGAGCCCGTACCGACGTCATTGCCACCCTCTCGGATCACTGGCGGGCGGTCTGCCCGCAGCCGCGAGTCTGGCCGCAAGCAGGCGGGCTTGCCAAGCGCGGGTGCAGCATCCTGCTCACGCCTGCCGGCGCTGTCGCCATTGGGCGCGCGACTGGCCCCAGATTTCCATCGGAACGCCTGCATGCGGCGGCGGCAATTCGCCCATGCGCAGCAGCGTGCTGCCGAGCTTGCGCGCCACGGCCTGGGAATTGACGTTGGACGGCTCGATGGTATGGATCACCTCATCCCAGCCCAGTGTGTCGAAGGCCCAGTCGATGCTGGCCACCGCAGCCTCGGGCGCGTATCCCTTGCCCCAGCTGTCGCGGCAGATGCTCCAGCCGACCTCGGTGCCGGGCCAGTCCAGCGGCTGCCACGGCCCCATGCGCCCGACCCACGCGCCGGTCGCCTTCTCGATCACCGAGAACATCGAAAAGCCATACAGGTGCCAACTGCCCACCAGGCAGCTGAAGCTGCGCCAGGCCTGCGAGGGGGGCATCACGCCACCGAGGTACTGCATCACCTCCGGGTCGCTGCAGAAGCGCAGGAAGGCATCGAAATCCTCGACGCGCGGCGGGCGCAGGATCAGGCGGTCGGTTTCCAGGGCAAGATCGACAATGCTCATGCGGCGGTCCCAATGGCTACGCCGGCCATGATCGCAGAACGTGGGCCGCACGGCAGGCCCCACAACGCGGCACGCCGGCGCAGGGCCGGCGTGTCGTTCGATGCTTCGGGGAGAAGCGGCGCTTACTGCCGGTTGGCATCCAGCGACGCGGTCTGGGTGACCAGCTGACCATCGATCACCGGCAGGCGATCGCTGCTGGGCTTGTTGTCCATCTTGACGGTCTTTTCGACGCCGTCGTAGCGGTAGGTCACGTTGTAACCGGTGACCGCGTCGCTGGTGCCCATCGCAATGCGGTTGCCCGGCTTGCTGGCCATGCGCATGGTGCCGGTGGTGCCGTCTTCATTGCGGTAGGTCACGTTGTAGCCGGTGACGCGCGTCGACTCGGAGGTTGCCGTTTCGGTGTGGCACTGCCGCTCGGTGCGGTTGACCACACGGCCCCCCACGTGGCGCTTGTCCACCTGGTTGCCGATCAGGCCACCGGCCACCGCACCGGCGGCGGTCGCTGCCTTCTTGCCGTTGCCGCCGCCGACCTGGTTGCCCAGCAGGCCACCGATCACCGCACCGGCCACCGTACCGCCGACGTTGCCGTCGCGCTCGGGCAGGCGTTCCTGCACCACCACGTCCTGGCAGACCTCATGCGGGGTCTGGGTGGTCGAGGTCTCGCGCACCGGCTCGGTGCCGATCACGGTGGCGTAGGCCTTCTCCTTGCGGGTCAGCGGATCGACCTTGACCACGTCGGCGTATTCCAGCCTGCCGGCCTTGTCTTCCAGGGCCACGGCATCGGTGCGCGCACCGTCGTCGGTCAGCGGGGTGGTGTCCAGGGTGGGCCGGCTCTGTGCCGCGGTGGTCGCATCCGGGGAGGACGTGCCGCTCTTCATGAAAGCGGCGGTGGCGATACCGCCGACGAGCAGCGCGCCAGCGGCGACCAAAGCAGTGGTGGTTGTACTTTTCATAACCGGCTCCTTGCGGACCATCCGCAACGTTCTTGAGCGAATTCCAGCATGGCGTGCCTGAACGGAATCTCCACATTCCCTGCACACCGCGTTACCCCATTCAGGTTCTGTCGCAGCAAGGCCCGTGATAGCGTTTACAGCATCTGTCGAGGAGTGCGTCATGGCCAATCCCCTGTTGCTGCCCGTGCTCGAATGGGCGCGCCACCTGCGCTACCCCACCCTGTTCAAGCTCACCGCCGGGCTGTTCGCGTTGAGCCTGCTCCTCCCGGACCCGGTGCTGCTCGTGGATGAGATTCTGCTGGGACTGGGCACGCTGCTGCTGGCCAACTGGAAAACACGCGGCCACCGGACGCCGCCGCCGCTGCCCGCCAAACGCCGCGCGTGAACCTGGTCGACAGCCACTGCCATCTGGACGCGGGCGAGTTCGACGGGGATCGGCTGCAGGTGATCGAGCGCGCGCGTGCTGCGGGCGTGCGCACGCAGGTGGTGCCGGCGGTCACGGCTGCCAGCTGGCCGGTGCTGCGCGAGACCTGCCGCCTCGGCGACGGCTTGCATCCCGCCTACGGGCTGCATCCGATGTTCCTCGATCAGCACCGGCCCGAACATCTCGATGCACTGCGCACGTGGATCACGCGCGAGCGCCCGTGCGCGGTTGGCGAGTGCGGCCTGGACTTCTTCGTGGAGGGGCTGGACGTGCAACAACAGCAGTTCTACTTCCTCGGCCAGCTACGCCTGGCGCGCGAGTTCGACCTGCCGGTGATCGTGCATGCGCGCCGTGCGGTGGACGCTGTGATCGCCGCGATCAGACAGGTGGGCGGTCTGCGCGGCGTGGTGCACAGTTTCCCTGGCAGCCCGGAGCAGGCCGCGCAGCTGCACGCGCAGGGCTTCCTGCTGGGCCTCGGCGGCCCGCTGACGTACCAACGGGCCCAACGCCTGCAGCGCCTGGTCGCGCATATGCCGCTGGAGCAGCTGCTGCTGGAAACCGACGCTCCCGACCAGCCCGACGCGGGCATCCGTGGCCAGCGCAACGAGCCGGCGCGCTTGCCGGTGATCCTGGAGACGGTGGCGCGTCTGCGCGGCCAGCCAGCAGAGCACATCGCCGCGCAGACCACCGCAAACGCACGCCGCCTGTTCGCCCTGTAGCGCCGGGCTCTGCCCGGCTGCCGTTGGCGTACGATCCGAAACACCAACACGCGCCAGCCCCGTAGAGCCGGGCTCTGCCCGGCTGCCGTTGGCGCACGACCCGAAACACCAACACGCGCCAGCCCCGTAGAGCCGGGCTCTGCCCGGCTGCCGTTGGCGTACGACCCGAAACACCAGCACGCGCCAGCCCCGTAGCGCCGGGCTCTGCCCGGCTGCCGTTGGCGCACGATCCGAAATGCCTGAACACCCGCATACCACGTCGCGCGGCAGCCGGGCAGAGCCCGGCTCTACGGGGTCGCAGGCTTCTTCAGCCGGGCAGAGCCCGGCTCTACCGGGTTGCGGCCTTCTTCAGCAGCATGTCCAGCGCCTTGCCGACGGCGGCGAACGCGAAGGCGCCGGTGATGTGGGTGGCGGCCCCCAGGCCCGCGCCGCAATCCAGCTTCAGCGCCGCATCGGCGCCAAGGTTCGGGCGGATGCCGCACACGCTGCCATCCGCCTGCGGGTACTTCACGTTTTCCAGCGAGTACACCGCCGGTACGCCGAAGTACCGCGAGGCATTCTTCGGGAAATTGAAATCGCTGCGCAGCTTCTTGCGGATCAGCGCCATCATCGCGTCGTGCTCGGTACGCGACACGTCACGGATCCGCACCAGGGTGGGATCGGTACGGCCACCGGCGGCGCCCACGGTCAGGATCGGCAGCTTGCGGCGGCGGCACCACGCGATGGTTTCGACCTTGACCCGGAAGCTGTCGCAGGCGTCGATGACCAGATCGAAATCACGGTCCAGCAACTCGACCATGTTGGACACGGTCAGGAACGAGGCGACCGCATCGACGCTGATATCCGGATTGATCGCGCGGCAGCGCTCGGCCATCGCCTCGGCCTTGTTGCGACCGTACTGGCCGGCCAGGGCAGGCAACTGGCGGTTGGTATTGGACACGCAGATGTCGTCGGCATCGATCAGGGTCAGGTGACCCACGGCCGTGCGGGCCAGTGCCTCGACCACCCAGGAGCCCACGCCGCCCATGCCGACCACCGCCACCCGGCGGCTCGACAACAGGTCCACGGTGCCCACCCCATACAACCGGTCGATGCCGGCAAATCGTTCGCGCAGTACGTCATTCATCGGCACATTTTAAGGCCCATGACCCCGTACCGGTACGCGCCGTGGACAGGACGCGTCGTACCATCGCCGCAGCCACCCTCAAGGAAGCCCTCACCATGAACGATCCCGCGTCCCCGCCCCGCCGCCCCTCTGCCGCCTACCGTTACCTGTTCGTAGGCCTGCTTGGGCTGGTGATCGGGCTGATTGCCACGGTGATGGTCTCGCGTGCGATTCAGGCCCGGCAGGATCCCTTCCCGGATTCACTGATGCATGTGATGAACCGCCAGGTCGAGCTGCTGCAGGCCGCGCAGGCGCAGAACCGCTGCAGCCTGGCCGACACCGTGCCGCGTCTGCAGACGCTGCGCTCGCTGTCCAACGATCTGGACCTGGCCTTTCCCGGCCTGAAGGACAGCCAGGGCTTCCAGCAGCACGCCAGTGCCCTGCGCGCCACGCTCAACGAGGCGTTGGCGGCACCGCCGACCGACTGCCCGGGCATGGCCACGCTGGTGGAGAAGATCCAGACCGACTGCAAGGCCTGCCACCAGGATTTCCGCTGATTCATCTTCCAGCCACACTGGCGGCCCGGGATTGGCACGCTGTTCACGCTGCACAGGACACGATCTGCTCCATGCGCACCAGACGCATTCGATCATCCCTCTGGCCAGGAGATACACCATGAAGATTCAACTGATTGCCGCCGCTGCCGTTGCTACCGTCGCCCTGGCTGGCTGTGCCACCACCTCGCCGGGCTACGGCGGCGGTGGTTACAACAACGGTTACGGCAATTCCGGCGGCAACTACAACACGAACCGCTGCGCCGACTGCGGCATCGTGACCCGCATCAACCAGGTGGCATCGGGCCGCACCGCGCCGAGCGCGACCGGGGCGATCCTGGGCGGTATCGTCGGCGCCGTCGCCGGCCATGAGATCTCCGATCACACCGGCGGCAGCAAGGGCAACCAGAACATCGCCGCCGCCGCGGGCGCCGTGGGTGGTGCGTTGGCCGGCAACCAGATCCAGAAGAACGTCACCAGCGACACCTTCGACATCACCGTGCGCATGGATGACGGCCGTACCGTGGTGGTCAACCAGCGCGATCTGGGCGGCATCCGCGAGAACACCTATGTCCGCGTGGTCAACGGCAAGGTGATCCTGCGCTGATCGGCGCTGCCTGCCCGCACCATGAAAAAGGCCCGCTTGCGCGGGCCTTTTTCGTGCCGCCGCGTGGTCGACCTCAGGTCGGTTCCACAGCGTCGGCCTGCAGGCCCTTCTGGCCCTGCACAACCGTGAAGGTGACCTTCTGGCCTTCCTTCAGGCTTTTGAAGCCCTGGGTCTGGATCGCGCGGAAATGCACGAACACGTCTTCGCCGTTCTCACGGCTGATGAAGCCGAAGCCCTTGGCATCATTGAACCACTTGACAGTACCGGTCTCACGATCAGCCATCTCACTCACTCCCTGGTGACTCTGCTCTTGTTGTTGGATACGCCTGGTTGGGCGGCTGACAGCAAGGGGGAAGCGAGGTGCAACGATGCAGCGGATCCGGAAGATCTACCATCATCAGGCCACGATCCACGGTGACCTTGCCAAGCTCAGCGACCTCAACTTAACCCGGGCAAAACGAAAAAGCAACTGGCAAACCTTTCGGATGTCAACCCCATTTACCACACCATACTGGACAGCATGGACCTCTCATTCATCTTGTATCTGCTAGCGATCCTGCTGGTGCTCGCCGGCATCGCCGGGGTCATCCTGCCGGCGCTGCCCGGCATCCCGCTGGTGTTCGCCGGATTGCTGCTTGCGGCATGGGTGGACGGGTTCGCGCACGTGGGCTGGCTGCCCCTGGTCGTGCTGGGGCTGCTCACCGCCCTGTCCTTCGCGGTGGACATCCTGGCCACGGTGGTTGGCGCCAAACGGGTGGGGGCCAGCCGCAAGGCGCTGTGGGGCACGTTCATCGGCAGCATCGTGGGGCTGTTCTTCATGCCGCTGGGGCTGTTCCTCGGCCCGCTGGCCGGCGCCCTGCTTGGCGAGTACTGGCATGGCCGCGAACTGGGCCGCTCGACCAAGGTCGGCCTGGCCACCTGGCTGGGCATCCTGCTGGGCGTGGCATTGAAGCTGGCGCTGGCCATCGCGATGCTCGGCCTGTTCGCGTTCGCGTGGTTTTTCTGAAGGCGCTTTCACACCCTCGCCACGTCGTCGCCGGGCATAACGTCGCAGCAGCAGGTGATGGCCGCGCGCTGGCATGAAAACAGAGCACCGGCGACACTGTGGCGGCAATCCCATTCACTATTTGTCACCTGGCCCCGTGTTCATGACCCTTCCGCTCCCCCGTTCCGCGTTGTTCCTGGCCCTGGCCGCCTCTGCCACCAGCCTGCCGCTGGCCGCGCAGGAGGCGGCGCCGACCCCGGCCTCACCGGAAGCCTGTGCGCTGGTGGACACCGACGCCGCGCGACTGGCCTGTTACGACACGCTGTTCGGCCACACCCGCGGCGTCACCGTGGCCGCCGATGCGGCCGCCACGGCGGCCCAGCAGGCGCGCCGCGAGGAACGCCAGGCCGCCCGCAGCGCCGATGCCGATGCGCCCACGGGGCAGCGGGTCAAGCAGCGCTTCGGCGAACTGTTCCAGAACGATGGCCACCAGGCTGCCCTGGCCAACGCGGGCAAGGGCTCGCTGCTGGACAGCCGCTGGGAACTGGCCCAGGACTCCAAGCTCGGCGCCTTCCAGCTGCGCGCCTACAAGCCGGTGTACCTGCTGCCGGCGTTCTGGACCAGCGACAAGAACCAGACGCCGCAATCGCCCAACCCGGCCAACACGGTCACCACGCCGCAGCTGCTGGACAGCAACGAACTGAAGTTCCAGCTCAGCTTCAAGACCAAGATCGTGGAGAACGTGTTCGGCAACAACGGCGACATCTGGGCCGGATACACCCAGAGCTCGCGCTGGCAGGCCTACAACGCCGAGAACTCGCGTCCCTTCCGCGAAACCAATTACGAACCGGAAGTGATGATGATGTTCCGCAACGGCTACTCGATCGGTGGCTGGCGCGGTCGCATGAGCGGGATCAGCCTCAACCACATGTCCAACGGCCGCCCCGACCCGCTCTCGCGCAGCTGGAACCGGGTGATCGCCACCATCGGCCTGGACCGCGAGAACTGGGCGCTGGTGCTGCGCCCGTGGTACCGCATTCCGGAAGACCGCAAGGACGACAACAATCCGGACATCGAGGATTACATGGGCCGCGGCGACGCCACCCTGACCTGGAACCGCAACGGCCACGAAGTCTCGTTGATGGCGCGCCACTCGCTGCGCGGCGGCGATCGTTCGCACGGTGCGGTGCAGCTCGATTACGGGTTTCCGATCAGCAACCTGCTGCGCGGCCACGTACAGGTGTTCGACGGCTACGGCGAGAGCATGATCGACTACAACCACAAGGCCACCTACGTGGGCGTGGGCGTGTCGCTGCTGGAGTGGTACTGATGGCGGTGACGATCTGGCACAACCCGCGCTGCAGCAACTCGCGCGGGGCACTGGCGCTGATCCGCGAGGCAGGCATCGAACCGACGATTGTGGACTACCTCGCCACCCCGCCCGACCGCACGACCCTGGCCGCCGTGATCGCACGCATGGGCATCGCCCCGCGCGCACTGCTGCGCAGCAAGGAAGCGGCATACACCGACCTGGGGCTGGATGATCCGACCCTGGACGATGCCGCCCTGATCGACGCAATGGCTGCCCATCCGGCACTGATCAACCGCCCCATCGTGGAAACCCCGCGCGGTACGCGGCTGTGCCGCCCGCCGGAAACGGTGCGCGACCTGCTCGCGTAGCCACCGGCCGGCGGCCTGCCTGCGGGGTCAGCCGCACCCGGACATGCACGACGAACGCCGCTCTTCGCAGCCGATCTGCACGCCACTCTGTTGACACGCGTGCGCCTTGAGCTCGCAGGAGCGGCGCAGCTCGGGATGCTGGATGTCCTTGCAGCGCTTGTCCGGCTGCGGTGCCATCTGCTGCTCGCAACTGCGGTCGTGGATTTCCTTCGGCGTGGCCATGCAGCTGCGGTAACTGGCCTGGCACTGCATCGCGCACTGCGCGCCGGCGGTGAACCCGGTGTCGGCGGCAGGGTCGCCGCTGCTGGCACAACCGGCCAGCAGCAGTGACAGCACCAGCATGCAGACGTTCCGTGACATGGGCGTGCTCCTTGTTTCCGTCGAAGGGAGGGTCAGCGTTCGATCATGCGCCCGCCACACGCCAGCGCGCAGCGCTCCCAGCGCTGGGTGCAGGCCGACGTGTCGGGCGAGGGAGGCAGGCAGGCCGCACCGCCATTGGCGCTTTCGCAGCGACGCCGTTCGCTGTCGCTGGCGTATCCCGAGCAGCGGTCCTGCAGGCGTTCCTGGCCGGCCAGGCACATCGCGTGGCTGCTCTCGGCCTCCAGACGCGCATCGGTGGAGCAGCGCAACGCCTGCGCGTCGCAGGGGACCATGCATGCCGTGCCGGCCGGCGTGGTGGGGCGCTCGATCTCATACGACCGGCACCCCGCAAGGGCGAACACGCCCACACACCACAGCACCGCAGTCCAGCGCATTCCGATCCTCCATGATGGCGCCCCGACTGTAGCAAATACGCGCGGGGCTGCCGCGCCTCAACGCCAGTCGGTGATGCCTTCGCGGCGGTACACCTCGACAAATGCCGGTCGCGCCTTGAGCCGGTCTGCGTAGGCCTTCAGTACCGGCCAGCGATCACTCGGTGCCGGCATGCCGCGCGACCAGCGCAGCAGCATCACCACCATGAAATCCACCACGCTCACCTGCTCGCCGAGCATGTACGGGCCGCTCGCTTCCACGTGATCGGCCAACCGCTGCCACGCCGCTTCAAGGCGTTCGCGCGCGTGCCGCCGGGTCGCTTCAACATGCGCCGCGCCGGCCATTTCATGTGCGTAGAACCACGCCCGATATGCCGGCTGCACGCTGTTGGCGCACCAGAACATCCAGCGGTAGGCCTCGGCACGGGAGGCACTCCCCACCGGCGGCAGCAGGCCCGCCTGCGGGTGCAGATCGGCCAGGTGCAGCGCGATCGCCGCCGCTTCGGTCAGCACCTGGCCGTCCAGCACCAGCGTGGGCACCACGCCGGCCGGGTTCAGCGCGAGGTAGTCGGCCGTCTTGTGTTCGCGCGCCTCGAAATCCAGCAGCACCAGTTCATGCGGCAACGCCAGTTCCAGCAGCAGCCAGTGCACCACCAGCGATGCGGTGCTGGGCGAACCGTAGAGGGTGATCTGCATGGGCGCTGCCTGTCGGGGAAAACGCCGAGTATGCGCTGCGGCGCCGGCCGATGCGATGCCGCGCCGACCGGGTACAGATGCCACGCGACATTGCAGGGGACTGTCGCTGTCGGCGCCCGATGCCGCCGCCTAGCATGTGCCGCCTCGCCCGTTCTTCTCCACGGTACAGCACCATGCCGGACGCCTCCGCCCTGCTCGCCTTCGCTCTGGTCGCACTGGTGATGGTGCTCACACCGGGCCCCAACATGGTCTACCTGATTTCGCGCTCGGTCAGACAGGGGCGGGTGGCGGGCTGGATCTCGCTGAGTGGCATCGCGGTGGGATTCATGACCTACCTGGCCTGCGCCACGCTGGGTCTGACCGCGCTGCTGATGGCCGTGCCGTATGCCTACGACGCACTCCGCATTGCCGGTGCGCTGTATCTGCTGTACCTGGCCTGGCAGGCGCTGCGCCCCGGTGGCCGTTCGCCGTTCCAGGTGCGTGCGCTGTCACCTGACCGCCCACCGCGCCTGTTCGCGATGGGGCTGCTGACCAGCCTGTTGAACCCGAAGATCGCGGTGATGTACCTGTCGCTCCTGCCACAGTTCATCCAGCCCGGCGGACACGGCAGCGTTGCACTGCAATCGATGGCGCTGGGGTCGCTGCAGATCGCCATCAGCCTGGGGGTCAACGCGCTGATCGTGGGCGTGGCCGGCGGCATGGCCGCCTTTCTGGCCGACCGGCCGCGCTGGCAGGCGCTGCAGCGCGCGGTGATGGGCACAGTACTCGGCGGCCTTGCCCTGCGCATGCTGTTCGACGCGCGACGCTGAGCGCCGCCCCCGCCGCAATGTTCAGGGCGTGGCGACCAGTGCCTCCAGCTGCGCGGCAACGTGGTCGAAGGGTTCAATGCTCCGCTGCGCCCGGCACATCACGATGGCCCCTTCAACGCTGGCGATGATCAGGGTGGCCAGCCGCGCCGCAGCGGCCGGCGCGTGGCCATGCACCTGCAACGCGGCGGCCAGCCGGCGCTGCCAGTCGCCGAACGCGGCGGCGGCGGCATCCAGCGCCTCCACGGCGATGTCGTCGATCGGCTCCTCCACCGCCACACCCATCACCGGGCAGCCGCGGCGGAACTCGGTGGCGATCAGGCTCTGCCGCCACGCCGCCAGATTGGCACGCAGCCCGGCAAGCGCCCCGTCCTGCAGGTGCCGCTCCAGACGCGCACCGACGTGCGCACCGGCGAGCTCGATCGCCTCCACCACCACCTGCTGCTTGCCGCCCGGGAAGTGATGGTAGGTGGAGCCCAGCGGCGCCTCGGCGCGCTTGGTCATCTCACGGATGCTGGTGGCATTGAGGCCATGCCGGGCCAGCATCTCCACGGCGGCCACGACCACGCGCCCACGCGGATTGGTGTGTCGATTGCGCATGCGGTGACCCTTGCCATGACAGTCGTCATAGCCTACCGTAATTGACTATTACACTCGTCATATTCGGAGCCTCCATGCGCCGCACCTCCGCTCTGCCCCGCCCTTCCGGCGTTCCGGCATGAATCTCTGGTTCCGGCTGCTGTGGCTGCTGCTGAGCTCCTTGTGGCGTCCGCGGCTGTCGGCCCCGGACGGGATCTCGCGGATCCGCTCGCGGGTGTGGCTCAACGACCTGGATGTCAACGGCCACATGAACAACGGCCGCTACTGGACGCTGTTCGACCTTGGCCGCATCGACCTGATCCTGCGCAATGGCATCGGACGGGCCGCCCTGCGCAACCGATGGGCGCCGATCGTCGGTGCCGGGGCGGTACGATTCCGACGGGAGTTGAAGCTGTTCCAGTCCTTCACTCTGGAAACCCGCGTCCTCGGCTGGCAGGACGCGCGGATGGTGATGCAGCAGCGTGTACTGATCGGCAACGATGAGGTGGTCGCCACCCGCGCCCTGCTGCTGGCCGGGTTCTACGATCGTCGGGCACGCCGTTTCGTCAGCGCCGAGGACCTGCTCGGCGCGGTCGGGGTGTGCGATGCGGTTTCACCGCCCTTGAACGACCCCGCCCAGGCCTTGCTGGACCTGGACGCCTCAATGAAGGGCGACGGCGCGCTGTAACGGGGTGCCGGCCGGTGGCCGGCACCCCGCTGGATCAGGCAACGACCACCGGAATGCTGCCGATGCGGGCCTGCCATTCGCGCGGCCCGGTGATGTGCACCGACTCGCCGGTGGCGTCGACGGCCACGGTGACCGGCATGTCCTGCACGGTGAACTCGTAGATCGCCTCCATGCCCAGGTCCGCAAAGCCGACCACCTTGGCCGCCTTGATCGCCTTGGACACCAGGTACGCCGACCCGCCGACCGCCATCAGATAGGCGGACTTGTTGTCGCGGATCGCCTCGATTGCCGCCGGGCCGCGTTCGGCCTTGCCGACCATGCCCAGCAGGCCGGTCTGCTCCAGCACCTGGCGGGTGAACTTGTCCATGCGGGTAGCAGTCGTCGGGCCGGCCGGGCCCACCACTTCGTCGCGCACCGGATCGACCGGGCCCACGTAGTAGATGAAGCGGCCCTTGAGGTCGACCGGCAGCGGCTCGCCCTTGTCCAGCATCTCCACCATGCGCTTGTGCGCGGCATCGCGCCCGGTGAGCAGCTTGCCGTTGAGCAGCAGGGTCTGGCCCGGGGTCCAGCTGGCCACGTCTTCCGGGGTGATCGTATCCAGGTCGACGCGGGTGCCCTTGGAGGCGTCGTACGTGATCTGCGGCCAGTCTTCCAGCGACGGCGGGTCCAGCATCACCGGGCCGCTGCCGTCCAGGGTGAAGTGCGCATGGCGGGTCGCCGCACAGTTCGGGATCATCGCCACCGGCAGATTGGCGGCGTGGGTCGGGAAGTCCTTGACCTTGATGTCCAGCACCGTGGTCAAGCCCCCCAGGCCCTGCGCGCCGATACCCAGCGCATTGACCTTGTCGAACAGTTCCAGGCGCAGTTCTTCGGCCCGGTTGGAGGCGCCGCGCGCCTTGAGGTCGTTGATGTCGATCGGCTCCATCAGCGATTCCTTGGCCAGCAGCATCGCCTTCTCGGCGGTGCCGCCGATGCCGATGCCGAGCATGCCCGGCGGGCACCAGCCAGCCCCCATCGTCGGCACGGTCTTGAGCACCCAGTCCACGATCGAATCGGACGGGTTGAGCATGGCGAACTTGGACTTGGCTTCCGAGCCGCCCCCCTTGGCCGCGACGATCACCTCGACGGTGTCGCCCGGCACGACCTTGACGTTGACCACGCCCGGGGTGTTGTCCCTGGTGTTGACGCGCTTGCCGGCCGGATCGGCCAGGACCGAGGCGCGCAGCTTGTTGTCCGGGTGGTTGTAGGCCCGGCGCACGCCTTCATTGGCCATGTCTTCCACGCCCATCGTGGCGTCGTCCCAGCGCACGTTCATGCCGATTTCCAGGAACACGGTGACGATGCCGGTGTCCTGGCAGATCGGCCGATGGCCTTCGGCGCACATGCGCGAGTTGATCAGGATCTGGGCCATCGCCTCCTTGGCGGCCGGCGACTCTTCGCGCTCGTAGGCTGCGGCCAGGCTCTTGATGTAGTCGACCGGGTGGTAGTACGAGATGTACTGCAGCGCGTCGGCGATGGACTGGATGAGGTCTTCCTGCTTGATCGATGTCACGACTTGCTCGCTTGCTGGAGGCTGGCGGGGGGTTAGCCCTCCATTTTACCCCCAGCGGTCCACCGATGCCGCCCCCGCGTGCCGACCGGAGCCACGGGTGAGAATGACTCGCAACCCTGCGATTTGAGGCACAGTGACAACCCCCAACCTCCTGTCACGGCAGCGCCCGCTGCGGCGTCCTCCCTGCATGCACACCCCCGATACCTTCCAGACCCATCGCCCGCGCCTGTTTGCCCTCGCCTACCGACTGCTGGGCAGCCGCAGCGACGCTGAGGACGTGGTCCAGGACGCCTGGCTGCGCTGGCAGGGGGCCGACACCACTGCCATCCGGGACCCGGAAGGCTGGCTGGTCACCGCCACCACCCGGCTGGGGCTGGACCGCCTGCGGGCCGCGCGCAACGCGCGCATCGACTATGTCGGCCCGTGGCTGCCCGAACCGCTGGAGATCGCCCTCGACCCGGATCCGATGCACGACCCGGCGCAGCGCCATGCCCACGCCGACGATGTCTCGGTGGCCTTCCTGGCGCTGCTGGAGCAGCTCAGACCCGACGAGCGCGCCGCCTTCCTGCTCAAGGACGTGTTCGACTACGACTACCCCGAGATCGCCCCGCTGCTCGACCACACCCCGGCCAACTGCCGCCAGCTGGTGCATCGCGCGCGGCAGCGCCTGCAGACCGGGCGGCCGCGCTTCGCGGTCAGCGCCGCGCAGCACCGCACGCTGCTGGAGCGCTTCATGCAGGCCACGGAACAGGGGGACCAGGCCGCGATCCTGTCGCTGCTGCACGCCAATGCGGAGATGGTGTCCGACGGCGGCGGACGGGTGACCGCCGCTATCCGCCCGCTGCTGGGCGCCGAGCGCATCGCCCAGCTGTTCTGGGCCATCGCCCGCCGCAACGGCTCGCACCCCGGGCGCATCGGCTGGGTCAACGGCGAGCCGGCGATCCTGCGGTTCGACGACGGGCATCTGCATTCGGTCACCACCGTCACCGTGGACGACGGGCGCATCGTGCGGGTGCTGAGCGTGTTGAATCCGGACAAGCTCGGCGCGGTTGTCACAGCGCGCCACGCTGCCGCGTCCTCCTGATGAAGACGGCCATCGGGGCCGTCACGGAGTCCACGATGTCCGCTTCTCCCCGCGTTCCCTACACCCGCCTGGCCGCCGACGCGTTCAAGGGCCTGCTCGCCACCAGCAAGGCCGTGCATGACAGCCCGGTCGATCCCACGCTGATGGAACTGGTGTTCCTGCGCGTGTCACAGATCAACGGCTGCGGCTACTGCATGGACATGCACGGCACCGCGCTGCGCAAGGGCGGCATCGAGCCGCGCAAACTGGACACCCTGCCGGCGTGGCATGAAAGCCGCTTCTTCGACGCGCGCGAACGCGCCGCGCTGGGCTGGGCCGAAGCGCTGACCCGCCTGCCCGACGGTGCACCCTCCGACGCGGCGTTCGAGGCACTGACGCCGCATTTCGACGAGAAGGGCATCAGCGACCTGAGCATGGGCATCGCGGTGATCAACGCCTGGAACCGCCTCGGCGCCGGACTGCTGCCGCCGCTGCCGTAAGAGATCCCGGCAGTGCCGGCCGCTGGCCGGCACTGCACGGTGCACGCCTTGCATCGCGATATCCGCAGGGTGAGGCGGGATTGCACCGCATTCATCGTTCCGCCACGGCGCAGGCGCGCACAATAGCGCCCATGCCCGCCTCCCCCGCTGCCGGCACTCCCGGCCAGAAGAACCCGAGCCTGCGCGAACGCTTCCAGGCGATGCGCAACCTGCCCCCCTTCCTGCGCCAGGTCTGGCAGACCAGTCCCGCACTGGCCAGCGCCAGCCTGGGCCTGCGCCTGATCCGCGCCTTGCTGCCGGTGTCGATGCTGTACGTGGGCAAGCTGATCATCGATGCGGCCCTGCACCTGAGCCAGCACGAAGCCGGGTTCCCGCCGTTCGGCGAGGCGCTGTCCAGCGGCCTGCTCAACCCGCTGCTCGGCCTGCTGGCGTTGGAGTTCGGCCTGGCGATCGTGTCCGATCTGCTTGGCCGCCTGGTCAACTACGCCGACACACTGCTCTCGGAACTGTTCACCAACGTCACCAGCGTCCGGCTGATGGAACACGCTGCCGAGCTGGACCTGGAAGACTTCGAGGACCCCGACCTGCAGGACAAGCTTGATCGCGCGCGCCGCCAGACGATGGGCCGGATGAACCTGATGAGCCAGCTGTTCGGCCAGGTGCAGGACAGCATCACCGTGGCCAGCCTCGCGGTAGGCCTGCTGGTGTATGCGCCGTGGCTGATCCTGCTGCTGGCCGTGGCGCTGGTGCCGGCGTTCATCGGCGAATCGCACTTCAACGCGGCCGGCTACAGCCTCAACTTCCAGTGGACGCCCGAGCGCCGCCAGCTGGAGTACCTGCGCCAGATCGGGGCCAGCGTGGAAACGGCCAAGGAGGTGAAAATCTTCAACCTCCACCGCTTCCTGATCGACCGCTACAAGACCCTGGCCGACAGGTTCTTCCGCGCCAACCGCGCGCTGGCGCGGCGGCGCGCGTTCTGGGGCACCCTGCTGGCCGCGCTGGGTACGCTCGGTTACTACGCCGCCTACGCCTACATCGCCTGGCGCACCGTACGCGGCGATTTCTCCATCGGCGACCTCACCTTCCTGGCCGGCAGCTTCCTGCGCCTGCGCCAGCTGCTGGAGGGCCTGCTGATCGGCTTCTCGCAGGTAGCCGGGCAGGCGCTGTACCTGGACGACCTGTTCTCCTTCTTCCAGATCCAGCCGGAGATCCACTCGCGCGCCGATGCCATCGCCATCCCGCAGCCGATCACCCAGGGCTTTGTGTTCGAGAACGTCGGCTTCCGCTACCCCGATGCCGGGCAATGGGCCGTACGCCATCTCGACTTCGAGCTGCGCGCCGGCGAAGTGCTGGCCCTGGTCGGCGAGAACGGCGCCGGCAAGACCACCCTGGTCAAGCTGCTGGCGCGCCTGTACGACCCGGACGAAGGCCGCATCCTGCTGGACGGGCGCGACCTGCGCGACTACGACCTGGACGACCTGCGCGCCAACATGGGCGTGATTTTCCAGGACTTCGTGCGCTACAACCTCAGCGCCGGCGAGAACATCGGCGTCGGCCTGGTCGAGGCGATGGGCGATCAGGCGCGGATCCGCGATGCGGCCCGTCGCGGCATGGCCGACGAGGTCATTGCCGGCCTGCCCGGCGGCTATGACCAGCTGATCGGGCGCCGCTTCAAACTGGGCATGGACCTGTCCGGTGGCCAGTGGCAGAAGATCGCCATCGCCCGCGCCTACATGCGCGACGCGCAGGTGATGATCCTCGACGAACCGACCGCCGCGCTTGACGCGCGCAGCGAGTTCGAGGTCTTCCAGCGCTTCAAGGAGCTGTCCGACAACCGTACCGCCGTGCTGATCTCGCACCGCTTTTCGTCAGTACGCATGGCCGACCGCATCCTGGTGCTGGCCGGCGGCCGCATCGAGGCCAGCGGCACCCATGCCCAGCTGATGGCTGAAGGCGGCCGCTACGCCGAGTTGTTCGAGCTGCAGGCTGCCGGGTATCGTTGAGGCCCCTTCCGCATGCGTTTCCGGCCAGTCAATGAGAATTTATCTCATTTGAGATAAACTGGGCGGGACAACACAGATCAGACCCCACCCCCATGTCTTCCGCTTTCGGCGCCGAAACGGTGCTTGAGGTCCGTCACTGGACCGACGCCTACTTCAGCTTCACCACGACCCGCGACAGCGGTTTCCGCTTCGAGAACGGCCAGTTCGTGATGATCGGCCTGGAAACCGACACGCGCCCGCTGCTGCGCGCGTATTCGATCGCCAGCGCCAACTGGGAAGAGAACCTGGAGTTCTTCAGCATCAAGGTGCAGGACGGGCCGCTGACCTCGCGCCTGCAGCACATCAAACCAGGCGACAAGGTCCTGGTCGGCAAGAAGCCCACCGGCACCCTGCTGATCAGCGACCTGCACCCGGGCAAGCACCTGTACCTGCTGGGCACCGGCACCGGCCTGGCACCCTGGCTGTCGGTGATCAAGGACCCGGAAACCTACGAGCGCTTCGACAAGGTGATCCTCACCCACGGCGTGCGTTTCGAAAAGGACCTGGCCTACCGCGACCTGTTCGAGAAGGAACTGCGCGAGCACGAATTCCTCGGCGAGATGATCGGCGAGAAACTGCTGTACTACCCGGCCGTCACCCGTGAGCCGTTCCCGAACCAGGGCCGCCTGACCTCGTTGATGGAAAGCGGCGAGATGCAGAAGACCCTCGGCCTGCCGCCGCTGGACCCGGAAAACGATCGCGCCATGATCTGCGGCAGCCCGCAGATGCTGGCCGACCTGCGCAGCGTCCTCGATGCCCGCGGCTTCCAGACGTCCCCGCGCATCGGTACGCCCGGCCACTACGTGTTCGAACGCGCCTTCGTGGAAAAATAAGCGCGCCCGCGCAAGGAAGCATTGCCGATGATCACGATGATCCGCCCCGCCCTCGCGTGCCTGCTGCTCGCGATCAGCCTGGGCGCCAGCGCCGCCACCGCCGAGCCGCCCAAGGCCGGCGACCTGCCGCCCCAGCTGCTCGGCAAGGACCGCCAGGGCGAACCTGTCGACCTGGCCGCCCATCGCGGCAAGGTCGTCATCGTGACCTTCTGGGCGTCCTGGTGCGGCCCGTGCCGCAAGGAACTGCCGGTGCTCGGCCAGTTGCAGGACATCGTCGGCACCGACGCCCTGCAGGTGTTTGCGGTCAACGTCAAAGAACCGCGCGCGGACTTCCTGGCCATCGCCCGCGGTCGCAAGTCGCCGCCGCTGACCTGGATCCACGACAGCCGCGGCCTGGTCTCCGACCAGTACGGCATCGAAGCCCTGCCGCACATGTTCGTCCTCGACCATGACGGCCGCGTGGCCCACGTCCACCGGGGCTACTCTGAACAGGCCCTGCCGAAGATCCTCGAGGAAATCACCGCCCTGCTGCCCGACGAGGTCCGCAACCGCCGGGCTGGCGGCTGACTGCTCAGCCCAGCGCCGCCTCGATATCCCCGCGCAGCGACGCCGGCGTATCCGTCGGCGCGTACCGCGCCAGCACCTGTCCATCGCGTCCGACGAGGAACTTGCTGAAGTTCCATTTGATCCCGCGCGTTCCCAGCACCCCGGACTTCTCTGCCTTCAGCCACTGCCACAGCGGATGCGCCGCCGGCCCGTTGACCGCGACCTTGTCCGACAACGGAAAATCGACCGCATAGGTCAGCGAACAGAACTGGGCGATCTCGGCCGCATTGCCCGGCTCCTGGTGCCCGAACTGGTCGCAGGGAAACCCGATCACCACCAGCCCGCGCGACCCGAACTCGCGCCACAGCGCCTCCAGGCCCTCGTACTGCGGTGTAAACCCGCACTTGCTCGCCACGTTCACCAGCAGCAGCACCTTGCCCCGATACTGCTCCAGCGCCTGGGGCTGGCCCGAGAGATCCACGAACGAAAAATCAAAGGCGGTGGTCATGGACGGCGGCTCCTGCGGAAACCGGCATCTTAGCGCCGTGCGGGTTGGCGCGGCCCGACCCGGCCCGCGCCCGGCGGCAACCTCACCGCCGCCGCCGCCGCACGCCCGCATGCCATGTCTTTCGACACAAGCCCGGGCCCCTCACATCGCGGTAATCTCGGGCACTTGTCTGACCGGAGAATCCCCCCTTGACCACCCGTCTTGCCCTTGCCGTCGCCGTCACCCTCGGCCTGGCCCTGCCCGCCTACTCCGCCGTCGCCGCCACCCCGGCCGCGAACACCGCCCAGCAGGCCAATCCGTTCTTCGCCGACAGCCCGCTGCCGCTGCACTACCCGCAGTTCGACAAGATCAAGGACAGCGACTTCGCCCCCGCCTTCGACGCCGGCATGGCCCAGCAGCTGAAGGAAGTGGAGGCCATCGCCAACAACAAGGCCAAGCCGACCTTCGACAACACCCTCATCGCCCTCGAAAAGAGCGGTGACATCCTGGATCGCGCCACCACCGTCTTCTTCAGTCTGGTCGGTGCCGACACCAATGACGTGCGCAAGAAGCTGCAGGCCGACTATTCCGCCCGCTTCGCCGCCCACAGCGATGCCATCGCCCTGAACGGCAAACTGTTCGCGCGCATCCAGACCCTGTACGACACCCGCAGCCAGCTTGGCCTCGACGCCGAAGGCGTGCGCCTTGTCGAAAAATACTATGACAACTACGTCCGCGCCGGTGCCAAGCTCAACGACGCCGACAAGACCAAGCTCAAGGCCATGAACGCCGAGCTGGCCAAGCTCGGCACCACGTTCAGCCAGAACGTGCAGAACGAAGTGAATGCCTCCGCCGTCATCGTCGACGACGTCAAGCAGCTGGACGGCCTCTCGGCCGAGCAGATCGCTGCCGCCGCCGAAGCCGCCAAGGCCCGCAAGCTGGACGGCAAGTATGTCATCGCCCTGCTCAACACCACCGGCCAGCCGCCGCTGACCAACCTGCGCAACCGCGACCTGCGCCAGAAGATCTACGAAGCGTCCATCACCCGCGGCAGCCGCGGTGGCCAGTTCGACAACACCGCGCTGGTCTCGCGCATCATGCAGCTGCGCGCCGACAAGGCCAAGCTGATGGGCTTTGACAACTTCGCCGCCTACAACCTCACCAACCAGACCGCCAAGACCCCCGAAGCCGTCAACGCCATGCTCGGCCAGCTCGCCCCGGCCGCCGTCGCCAACGCCAGGCGCGAAGCCGCCGACCTGCAGGCCATGATCGACAAGGAACAGAAGGCCGCCGGCAAGCCGACCTTCGCCCTGGAAGCATGGGACTGGGCGTTCTACAGCGAGAAGGTGCGCCAGGCCAAGTACAACTTCGACGAATCCCAGCTCAAGCCCTACTTCGAAATGAAGAGCGTGCTCGAGGACGGCGTCTTCCACGCCGCCAACCTCGAGTATGGCCTCACCTTCAAGCAGCGTACCGACCTGCCCGTCTACCACGACGACGTCACCGTCTACGACGTGTTCGATGCCGACGGCAGCCAGCTGGCGATCTTCATCTTCGACCCGTACGCCCGCGCCTCCAAGCGTGGCGGCGCCTGGATGAACTCCTACGTCTCCCAGTCCGCCCTGACCGGCTTCAAGCCGGTGGTCGCCAACCACCTCAACATTCCCAAGCCGCCGGCGGGCCAGCCGACCCTGCTGACCTGGGATGAGGTGAGCACCACCTTCCACGAGTTCGGCCACGCCCTGCATGGCATGTTCTCCAACGTGAAGTATCCCTACTTCTCCGGCACCGCCGTGCCGCGCGACTTCGTCGAGTTCCCCTCGCAGGTCAACGAGATGTGGGCCGACAACCCGGTCATCCTGAAGAACTACGCCAAGCACTACCAGAACGGCAGCGCCATGCCCCAGGAACTGCTCGACAAGGTGATCGCCGCTGCCAAGTTCAACCAGGGCTTCGCCACCACCGAGTACCTCGGTGCGGCCATGCTCGACCAGCGCTGGCACCAGATCGGCCCGGACCAGGTCCCGGCCGCCAAGGACGTGATGGCGTTCGAGCGCGCTGCGCTGGAGAAGGACGGCATCTACTATGCGCCGGTTCCCCCGCGCTACAAGACCCCGTACTTCAGCCACATCATGGGCGGCTACTCGGCCGGCTACTACGCCTACATCTGGTCCGAAGTGCTCGACGCCAACACCCAGAAGTGGTTCCGCGAGAACGGTGGCCTGAGCCGCAAGAACGGCGACCATTTCCGCGAAACCCTGCTTTCCAAGGGTGGCAGCGTCGATGCGATGGAACTGTTCCGCAACTTCGCCGGGCACGAACCGCAGATCGAGCCGCTGCTCGAAAAGCGTGGCCTGACCGAGGGTGGCGGCAAGAAGTAAGGCCGGTCACAACAACGGCACGTAAATGAAAACCGCCCGGGACACCGGGCGGTTTTTTTTCAGGCGGGGCTAGCGCGGCGCCACATACCCCCCCGGCACGCCGCTGGGCGACAGCACCAGCTGCCACAGCTGCGCGTGGCGGCAGCGGAAACTGGCCATGGAACCGGCCAGATAGAAGCGCCACATGCGCTTGAAGCGTTCGTCGTAACGCTGCCCGTCCAGTCGCGGCCATGCCGCTTCGACGTTGGCGCGCCAGGCCTGCAGCGTGCGATCGTAGTCCGGGCCGAAGCTGTGCCAGTCCTCCAGCACGAACAGGCCCTCGCAGGCCGCCGTGATCTGCGCCGCCGACGGCAGCATCGAATTGGGAAAGATGTAGCGCGCGATCCAGGGGTCAGTGCGGTGACGCGACAGATTGCCACCGATGCTGTGCAGCAGGAACAGGCCATCGGGCTGCAGGCAGCGCCGGACCATCTCGAAGTAGCCGCGGTAGTTCTTGTCACCCACGTGCTCGAACATGCCCACCGACAGGATCGCGTCGAACGTCTCCTCGACGTCGTGGTAATCCTGCAGCCGGATCTCGATCGGCAGGCCCGCGCACAGCTCGCGGGCATACTCGGCCTGCTCCCGGGAAATGGTGATGCCCACGCCGGAGACACCGTAGCGTTCGGCGGCGAACTTCAGCGCCTCGCCCCAGCCGCAGCCGATATCCAGCACACGTTGGCCCGGACGCAGCCGGAGCTTGCGGCAGATCAGGTCAAGTTTGGCTTCCTGCGCGGCATCGAGGTCCTGTGCCTGCGCCCAGTAGCCGCAGCTGTACACCAGACGCCGGCCCAGCATCGCCTCGTAAAGATCGTTGCCGAGATCGTAATGGCGCCGCCCGACGTCGAAGCTGCCGGAGCCCGCCTGCAGGTTGAACAGCCGCGCCTTCAGCGCATCGGCCACCTCGCGCCAGCCGTGCACCCGTTCGTCCAGGTGCGCCTGCATCAGGCGCACCAGCAGCCCGTCCAGGCTGCCGGCATCCCACTGCCCGTCCATGTAGCTCTCGCCCAGCCCCAGCGACCCATGCGCCATCACCCGCGTATAGAAATGCGGATCGTGCACCTGGATGTCGTGTGGCTGGTCGCCGTCCACCTGGACGCCGGCCTCGTGCAGCAACTCCTGTACGCGTCGTTGCAGGCCAACGTCCATGCCGCCCCCGTCAGCCGCGCGCGAACAGGCCCGCGTAGGCGGCGCCGACATACGGCAGCAGCACGCTGGCAGGCACGTCCACCGACTGGGTGCCGTCCGAATACGGACCGACCTGGTACGGCGGGAACACGAACCGCACCGCAGTGATCTTGCCGTCGGTGCCGGTAATGGGCTGGAACTGGCTGAAATTCTCCACGCTCGCATCCGTGCCGTCGGCGATCATCCGGCTGGCGTTGCGCAGCGACTCCTGCATCTGCGCCGGTTCCAGGTCGTCCCCGCTCAGGCGCGTTGCAACGCGCTCGCGCAGCTGGTCGGCCACATACACGCTGACCGCCTTCCAGCCCTTGGCATCGGCCACCAGCTGGTCGGCCGTCAGCATCTGCTGCTGCTCGGGCAACCACACAAAACGCGCCACCAGCGGCTCGCCGTGGGCGCCACCGGTGTAGCGGCTGCCATCGGCGCCAACCACCACCAGCTGCGGGGTTTCCAGCAGTTTCTCAAAGCTCAGCGACAGCTCGTAGGGCATGGTCGGCGTGTCGTTGCCCAACCCGTCAACGGCCTGCTGCAGTTCGCCACGGGCGCTGTCGGCATAGGCCTTCAACGCCTTGGCCAGCCCGGGATAGCGGGCCAGATCCGGCGGGTAGCTGATACCCACGACCGCCTGCGGGGAGGTCTCGATGACATCGCGAAGCTCCACCGGCGCGTCGGCCGGCACGATGCCGGTGGCGGGCGCGGCCGGGGCGGTGTCGGCCACCGGTGCGGCCGGCGGTGGTGTATCGGTATCGCGTTGACACCCTGCCGCCAACATCACGGCCAGGGCCACGCCGCTGGCGCGCAGCGCGCGGCGGTTTACTGCGTTGTCCATCCTTACATCCCCTTGTTGTAACCCACCATCATGAGCGGTGTTGCCTGAAGCATGACCGGCTGCTCAACCCGCCAGCAGGTCGTCGTATTCCGCGTGCCGTTGCATGAAGGCTTCGGCATAGGCGCATGCAGGCACCACTTTGAGTTTCTGTTCGCGCGCATAGCGCAGCGCCACCCGGGTCAGCTCACCGGCGATGCCGCGGCCGCCGATCGCCTCGGGCACTTCGGTGTGCGTGATCACCATCCGCTTGCGCCGGTTGCGGGTCTGAATCTGGTAATCCAGCAACGCCAGATGACCCCGCACCCTCGCCTGGAAGCGATGCCGGACCTCATCGTGCTCCACCTCGTAGGCCAAGCCGGGCGGGGTGACCGAAGCCATGAGCGGTGTCTCCTGCGGCGACTGACGCGATAGTGCGCAGCCGGCCGCCATGATCGCGTGAAGCCTGAACAGGGACAACCACCGACGCGCTGCGTCACATCCTGCCGCGCGCACGGAGGTCAGCGCCTGGCCACGGTGGACTGCGTTTGCGTGGGATGCCGCTCAAGCCTGCCCGGTTCAAGCCGATATAGGGAACGGACAGGGCGTAAAAGCTGGCATGGCTTTTGCGAGACCTGCCTGCCCGACCGCGTTTTATGGAGGCCCTCATGGACAACGCACCGCAGCCCCCCGCTCTTCCCGTGGACGCCGACAGCTCGCTGCTGGAAGGCCTGTTCGAGCTGGCCGTCAACGGCCAGACCCAGGGCTGGGAATTCGACCAGATCGACAACGAGGTCTATGCGCGCCTGCTGAGCACCTACGGCGCGGACAGTCAACAGGCCGCCTGAGCGGCCTTCCGGTTTTCGCGCGTCTCGACCAACGGCCGTGACCTGCCGCGGGGTGCCGGTGATCCCGGTCCCGACAGGTACCGACCGTTGGCCGGCACCCGCCCTCCCCGCCCCGCCGATCAGCCCAGCGGGCGGAACGAGGGGTTGCCCAGCTCGCGCAGGAAGTGGTTGAAGATGCTCGGCTGCATCATCAGCATGAACAGCACGCCGAATGCGGCACCGGCCAGGTGCGCGCTGTGGTTGATGCGGTCGCCGCCGCGGCGATCCATCCAGATGCTGTAACCCACATAGAACACGGCGTAGATGATCGCCGGCGCCGGAATGAACAGCACGAAGATCACGCTCCACGGGCTGAGCAGGATGAAGGCGAACAGCACCGCCGACACCGCGCCCGATGCGCCCAGACTGAGGTAGTTCGGGTTCTTCTGGTTCTTCAGGTAGCTGGGCAGGATCGACACCACCAGCGCGCCAAGATAGAACGCCGGGTAGGTCAGGTAGCTGCCGGTGAGCTGCACCATCACCCCTTCAATCTGCCCGCCGAAGAAGAACAGCGTGATCATGTTGAAGGCCAGGTGGCCAAGATCGGCGTGGATGAACCCGTAGGTCACCAGCCGGTCGTACTGGCGGCGGCGGTCCACCGCCGGCGGCCAGAGAATCAGGCGGTCGGCCAGGGCGCGGTTCTTGAACGCCATCCACGACACGATGACGGTGATGGCGATCAACAGCAGGTTGACGGGGGTCATGGCGGGGCTCAGGCGATCCGGTAGTTGTCGACCATACGATAGCGTCGTGCATACCAACCGAAGGCCAACGCCGCCAGGAACGCGAAGCCGGCGAAGAAGAACATCAGGAAGGCCGCCTCGCTCAGGCCGGTACTGGCGATCTGGTGGGTCACCGTATCGTTGCGCACCGCCGCGTTGGACAGCAGCACCCACAGGTTGCCGATGGTGGTGGTCAGGTTCCAGAAGCTCATCACCACGCCCTTCATCGCCTGCGGCGCCTGGCTGTAGGCAAACTCCAGGCCGGTTGCCGAGACCAGCACCTCACCGAAGGTCAGCAGCGCGTACGGCAGCATCTGCCAGAAGATGGACATGACGTTGCCGCCGTCCATCATCACCTGGATGCCACCGACCACAATCCAGGCCAGGCCGCTGAAGGCGATACCGGCGGTCATGCGGCGCAGCGCGGTCGGCTCGAAGCCGAAGCGGCGCAGCATCGGGTACAGCACCAGGTTGTTGAACGGAATCAGGATCATCACCAGCAGCGGGTTCAGGGCCTGCATCTGCGAGGCGGTGAACCACGACGGCATGGCCATCTGCTGGCCCTGCAGCACCCAGGTGGACGCCTTCTGGTCGAACAGCGAGAAGAACGGCGTGGTCAGCGCGAAGATCACCAGCACGCGCAGCACCGAGCGTACGCCTTCCACGGCTTCGGCCGGATGCACCGCCCGGGCCCGGTCGAGCTGGATCCAGGTTCCGCCCCCCACGCCGGCCAGCACCAGCACCAGCGCGATGCACAGGCAGATCACGATGCCCAGGCTGCCCACCAGCCCCATCGACGCCACCGCCAGCACGGCACCGAGGATGGCCAGGGTACGGCCCGGACGGCCCTTGCCCGGCACCTGCGCCGACAGCGCGGTCCGCACCACGTTGCCGAACGAATGCGGGTCTTTCGGCGGCAGCGGCACCAGTACGTAGCGCTTGCGGCCCATCCAGAACACGAAGGTGGCCACGAACATCAGGATGCCCGGGATGCCGAACGCCCACTGCGGGCCGAGGTTCTTCAGCGCCAGCGGAATCAGCAGCGAGGCGAACAACGAGCCGAAGTTGATGATCCAGTAAAACGCGTCGAAGACCAGCTTGGCCAGGTGCTTGTTGCTCTGGTCGAACTGGTCGCCCATGAACGAGGCCACCAGCGGCTTGATGCCGCCGGCGCCCAGCGCGATCAGGCCCAGACCGACGAAGAAGCCCTCGCGGCTGTTCTCGAACACCGCCAGGCAGGCGTGGCCGGCGCAGTAGATCAGGCTGAACCACAGGATGGTGTGGTACTTGCCGAAGAATCTGTCGGCCAGCCAACCGCCCAGCAGCGGGAAGAAGTACACGCCGATCATGAAGCTGTGCATGATGTCCTTGGCCTCGCCGGCCCGGCCATCGGCCGTGATCTCCTGCAGCAGCAGCGAGGTGATCAGGAACTGCACCAGGATGTTGCGCATCCCGTAGAAGCTGAAGCGTTCGCAGGCCTCATTGCCGATGATGTAGGGAATCTGGCGCGGCATCTTTCCCTTGCCAGCGCTGGCGGCTGCGATCGTGCTCATCCTATGGGGCTGTCCTGCGAATACGAAAGGGCGCGAGCTTACCGGAAGCCCCACACCTGCGCACGCTGCGGCCCTACATGACAGCGGCCGGCGAACATGGCAGGCCAATGGCGACAGACGCTGCCGGAAGTCACGAGGCGTCGACGGACAGAGCGTAAACTTATCGTTATGCGCATGACCTCGACTGCTGTGTTGGGACGCTGGCCACGATGGGTCCTGTTGCTGGCGCTTGTCGTGTCCGCTCCTGCGGCCAGCGCGCGCCAGGCCGAGGGCACCCGCCCGCACCTTCTCAAGATCGCCACCCTGGAACTGCCGGTCGCCGACGACGGCCAGTGGCAGCAGCGCCGCGACCAGGTGCTGCAGTTGCTGGAGTCCCTGCAGCCGGATGTGATCGCGGTGCAGCGGGTGCTGCAGAGCCAGGGCCGCAACCCGGCCTGCTGGCTGGCCACGCGCCTGCGCTACAGCTGCGACTTCGTCACCGCCGACCCGCCCAGCCAAGGCCTGCGCCACGGCAGCGCCATGCTTACCCGGCTGCCGGTCACCGAAGACGGCGTTACCCTGCTGCACCCGCCCGGCCAGTTCAGCGCGGCCGGCATGATGCGGGTCAAGGTGCAGGAGGAACTGGTCAACATCTACATTGCCCGGCTGCGTCCGGACCCGGACGAGCCGGACGTGCGCCGCCATCAGACCAGCGACCTGATGACCTGGATCGGCGCCACCTCCGATGGGCTGCCCTCGCTGATTGCCGGCGATTTTTCCGCCGAGGCCGGCGAGCTGGTCCGCAGCACGCCCGGCTTCCAGCCGGCGCGGAAGAACCCGGGCGAGCGTGTCGATCCGCCATCAATGGCCGGCGCGGCACGCGGCCACGGCCTGGACGTGCTGTTCCAGGTCAAGCACTTCGATGGCCTGCGCCAGGAAAACGTCAAGCTGCCGGCTGCCGAGGGCGAGACCGGCGCGCTGCGCCTGGGCGTGATGGCCACCCTGCGCCTGCAGGGCGAAACGCTGTAGCGCCTCCCGCTGAAACGACAACGGCCAGGCATTGCTGCCTGGCCGTTGCGTCATCCAATGCCCTGTGATCAGGCGATGGCATCCTGGTAACGACGCTCGACTTCGTTCCAGTCGACGACGTTGAAGAACGCGCCGATGTATTCCGGGCGACGGTTCTGATACTTCAGGTAGTACGCGTGCTCCCACACATCCAGCGCCAGGATCGGCGTGTTGCCGTCCATCAGCGGGCTGTCCTGGTTGGCGCTGCTTTCAACCACGACCTTCTTGTCCGGGGTCACGCTCAGCCACGCCCAGCCGCTGCCGAAACGGGTCAGCGCAGCCTTGGTGAAAGCATCCTTGAACTTGTCGAAACCGCCCAGCTGGGACTCGATCGCCTTGGCGACGTCACCGACCGGCGCACCGCCGCCGTTCGGCGACATCACGGTCCAGAACAGCGAGTGGTTGGCGTGGCCGCCGCCGTTGTTGCGCACCGGGCCCTGCAGGTTTTCCGGCAGCGACTTGGTCTTCTTCACCAGCTCTTCGACCGGCAGGTCGGCGAACTCGGTGCCTTCCAGCGCCGCATTGACGTTGTTGATATAGGTCTGGTGGTGCTTGGTGTGGTGGATCTCCATCGTGGCCGCGTCGATATGCGGCTCGAGCGCGTCGTAGGCGTAGGACAGCTTGGGCAGGGTGTAGGCCATGTGGTTCTCCTGGTAGCTCACTCACCCGGCGAAGACCGGGCGTTGCGGTGTCGATGATGGGGATGGTCTCCGAGCATACCAAGGGGCATGTAAAGGATTCTTCGTCGCGCGCGGTGTGCCGCGTGATTGTTATGCAGCGGTGACGGCGCATCCCGCAGGCAGTGCGCAGCGTCATCGGAGATGCAGGCCGATGGCGGTAGAGTACGCGTCACCTTTCCTGCCTTCCGCCCCTCATGCGCAAGCCCTTGCTGCTCCTGCTCGCCATTGTGCTGCTGATCGGCGGACTGGCCGCCATCAAGCTGGCCCAGCGTCCGCCACCGCCGCAGTTCGCCCCGTCGCTGACCCAGCCGGAGGCCGCGCCGGTACCGGCCGCCGCATCGACGCGACCCCGCGATGCGTTGCCGCCGTTCCTGCCACCCGAGGCGCGACGCACGCTCGCCCTGATCCAGCAGGGTGGCCCCTACCCGCACCGCCAGGACGGCAGTGTGTTCGGCAACCGCGAACAGCGCCTGCCGCAGCGCCCGCGCGGGTATTACCGCGAATACACCGTCGACACCCCGGGTGCCGGCAACCGGGGCGCGCGCCGCATCGTTACCGGCGGCAACCCGCCGACCGCGTGGTTCTATACCGACGACCACTATGAAACCTTCCGCAGTTTCGACGTACCACCGGCCGGGAGCTGGCAATGACACATGATGGATTCGAGCTGGGCCTGCACGACATCAACAATGCCGGCGTCTACGCCATCGGCAACGAAGACGTCGCCCCCCTCTCGGCCGCGATGCGCGATGCCGGCCTGCGCATCTGCCGGATCGACCTGGCCGGCTGCAGCGACAAGCGCACGCTGCTGATGCGGCTGGCCGCGCAGCTGGACTTCCCATCCGGCTTCGGCGGCAACTGGGATGCGCTCGCCGACAGCCTGCGTGATCTGCAGTGGCTGCCGGCCAACGGGTATGCGCTGTTCTTCAACGATGCCGACGACCTGCGCGCTGGCGCGTCGGCCGACTTCGACACGCTGCTGGACATTCTGGACGAGGCAAGCGCGCACTGGAGCGGGCAGAACGTGCCGTTCTGGGCCTTCGTGGCGCTGCAGGATGCCGCGGTGGAGCCGTAAGACAACTCCGTTGGGGCCGTTGGCCTCAACGGCTGCCGTTGTCTTCCTGCAGTTCCTTCTTGAACGGGATGTCCGGCGGCGGTCGCGCCACCGCCGGCTGGTCGTTCATGTTCGGATTGGTCAGGCCACAGCCGCCACCGAACTGCAGCATCGACACCACGCAGGAGATCTTGGTGCTGGTACCGGGAATCGGAATCTCCACCGCCTTGATGCCCTTGCGAACCCACTCGGCGAGCAGTGACTCGTTGGGCGCCCAGTACTTGTCGAACGAGGTCGGGGTGTAATCGTACGGCGGACGCTTCAGCCAGGTGCCCGACTGCGCGATGCGCTCGCGGCTCCAGCCATCTTTGTCACCGCCGGGCGCCCCCCGCTCATGGTCGCCCTTGCCGTCGTCGCCGGGCACGCGAACGCTGCCATCGGCATTGAACAGGCCGGTACCGGCCTGGTTGGCCTGCTGGGCGCCGCGCCGCGCGCCATCGCGCGCCTGGGCGTCTGCACCCCAGTCATCGCCCCGCTGCGGCGTGGCCCAGCTGCCGGGCTGCGGCGCCAGTTGCGTACCCGCGCGCGAACTGGCCGGGGCCGACGCGGCCGGGCCATCGCGGACCGGCGCGGACGTGGTCGACGGGGACGACGTGGTCGCGGCACTGGTGCTGGTGCCGGCGGCCGCCACGGTCGGCGCGCTTGGCGCCGGCCGGGGGGCGGCATTGGGAATGCTGCGCTCCCGCACCTCGATTTCCGCTGCAGCGCCCCGCACGTTGACCTCGCGCTGAGGCACCGGGGCCATCGCCACCGGGGCGGTGGGCGCCGGCTGCACCTCGCGCTCGCGCACCTGCAGTTCGCGTTGCGGCACCGTGGCCTCCACCCGCGACTGCGGCATCTGCATCGGCACCGGGCGCTCGCTCATCAGCGTCACCTCGCGCTCGCGCACACTGACCTCCGGAGTGCGGTCACGCGGCGGCGTGGCAAGCGCCGGCAACGGGACGGCCGAACGCGCCACCGGCGTTTCCACCACCGCCACGGTGCGTTCGCGCACGGTTACGTCCTGCGGTTCGCGCGGCACCACGCGGACTTCGGTGCGCGGCACGCTCGGCGGCGGCACCACAAAATCGGTAGTGGCCTCCTGCACGACGGTGGCCTGCAGGGGTTGTTCGTTGGCCGGCGTCGCCTCGGCCGGGGGCGCCGGCTCGGCGGCCGCCGGTGGCGGCGCGGCGGCCGATGCACTGGCGTCGGTCGGCTCGGCCGCCGGGGACGGCGACAGCGTGGCGGCCTGCGCCGACGCCCCCGCTGCGGTGGCATCGATCTGCGTGGCCGGCGCATTGGCCGCCACGGCTTCGGCACTGGACGCGCCACCGCCATCCTCGGCCGGCGTGCCCTTGCCGACGAAGGCGACCTGGATACGGTTGCCTTCGCCACCCTCCTCCGGATCGACCGGGGTGCGCACCAGTGCCACCCACAGCAGCAGTACCGCAAACAGAACGTGCAGCAGCGCACTGATCAGCGCCGAGGTCCAGCGCATCCAGCGCTGGTCGCGGGGGGCCGGCTCCCAGGTCTGCCAGAACAGGCGGCGCACCGCCTGCACAAAGCCCAGCGCGGGCAGGCGACCGGTCGGCACAGGCGCGGGCCGCTGCAGCATCTCCGTCACGACGCCCGTGGCCCGTGGCGGGCGCGGCAGCGGCGTCAGCGCACGCAGCCACAGGCCCCAGCCATACGGCAGGCCCGTGGTTTTCTCCAGGATGCGTTCATCCGGCTGGCGTGCCAGCAACCAGTCGAGAATCTCGTCGGCTCGGCGCAAGGGCACGCAGTGCGGTCAGGCGGCCGTGCCGCGTGGAATGTACGGCGCGTCGCCACTCTCGTGGTCGGTCGCGTCGCGCACCGCGGTAATGCCGGGCACACGTGCCATCAGGGTCTTCTCGATCCCCTGCTTGAGCGTGACATCGGCCATCCCGCAGCCCTGGCAGCCGCCACCGAAGCGCAGCAGCACCACGCCATCGGAGGAGACTTCCTGCACGGCCACCTTGCCGCCGTGCGAGGCCAGCTGCGGGTTGACTTCGTTCTCCACCACCCAGCGCACGCGCTCGACCAGCGAGGCGGCATCGGTGGGCGCCTCGCCCTTGATCTTGGGCGCCTTGATGGTCAGCTGCTGGCTGCCGGCGGCGTTGGCGACGATGTCGATGTCGGCGCCGTCGAGCCAGGCCACACTGGCGGCATCGACGTACAGGGTGAACCCGTCGCAGTCCACCGCCCACTCGTCACCGAGCAGTTGGGTGGGTTCGGCGAATTCCAGCCGCGCGTCGGCGCGCGGCGTGCCGGCATCGACCGCGCTCAGGCGGACGCCCATGCCGGGCACGGCCTCACGCTCGATCAGCTTGCGGAAGTAGGACTGGGCAGTGTCGGATATCTGGATCATCAGGCTATTCTAGCCAATCGCTCGTTACGCGCTCATTCGGTTTATACACTGAACGGCGCATTGTTCAGACATCTAGATGTGGAGGATTGCATGGCCGACCTGATTCCCCTGGCGCAGGCCCATTGCGTGCCGCGCAAAGGCAGCGACCACAAGCTGGGCGCAGCCCGCGTGGCCGAGCTGCTGGCCCAGGTGCCCGGCTGGGAGCTGGCCGAACAGGGCCAGGCCCTGACCCGGACCTTCCGCTTCGATAATTACCACGGCACGATGGCGTTCGTGAATGCCCTGGCGTGGGTGGCCCACCGCGAGGACCACCACCCCGACCTGGGCGTGCATTACGACCGCGCCGTGGTGCGCTTCTCCACCCATGATGTGGGCGGACTGAGCGAAAACGACTTCATCTGCGCAGCGAAGGCTTCGGCCCTCACGGAGTGACCCCATGAAACTGTCATCCATTCTGTTGTCCAGCGTCGCCGTGGCCGCCCTGGCCGGCTGCAACAGGCCCGCCGAACCGGCCGCACCGGTTGCGCCGCCCACCGAGGTCGCCGCAGTGAAGACCCCGCCGCCGGAGTACCCGATCGAACTGGCCTGCCAGGGCATCGGCGGCACCAGCACCTTCAGGGTGGTGATTGGTGCCGACGGCGCCCCCGGCGAGGTGGCGCTGGTCACCGGCAGCGGCAACACCCAGCTCGACGAGCAGGCGAAGAAGGCGGTCCAGGCCTGGCAGTTCAAGGCCGCCACCCGTGCCGGCCAGCCGGTGTCCACCACGATCCAGGTGCCGATCAGCTTCAACCCACCGCAGCCCAAACCCGACCAGTGCTTCGCGATCGAAGAGCGGCTGCGTCAGGGCGGTTGACCGCCCCGTTCCTGCCCCCGGAAGCCAGCGCACGCCAGCTCCATCCCCCTGATCACGCACCGCCTGCCCCGCACGCCCTTTCCCCGGCGTGACGACTACAGGGGCGACGGCGCGTTGTTACCCGTGTAAAGGATGCGGTAGCGCATGCTGGATATTTCGAGCGACAACGTATGGATCGCCCTGCTGGTGACCCTGGCTGCCGGCCTGGCCACCGGCCTGGGCAGCCTGATGGTGCTGTTCTCGCAACGTCCCAATCCCCGTCTGCTGGCATTCGGGCTGGCCTTCGCCGGCGGGGCGATGGTGTTCGTGTCGCTGACCGAGATCCTCAACAAGGCCATCGATTCCTTCACCCTGGCCTACGACGCGCGGACCGGCTTCGCCTACGGCACGATGGCCTTCCTGGCCGGCGTGCTGCTGATCGTGCTGATCGACCATCTGATCCCGAACCCGCACGAAAGCCTGGACAAGCAGGACCCGCTGTTCCGCGACAACAACAAGGCCTATATCAAGCGGGTCGGCCTGCTGACCGCGATCGCGATCACTGCGCACAACTTCCCTGAAGGCCTGGCCACCTTTTTTGCCACTCTGGAAAGCCCGTCGGTGGGCATGCCGCTGGCCTTCGCCATCGCCATCCACAACATCCCCGAAGGCATCGCGATCGCCGTCCCGGTGTACTTCGCCACGCAGAACAAGGTCTACGCCTTCGGTGCCAGCCTGCTGTCCGGCCTGGCCGAACCGGTGGGGGCCGCGATTGGCTATTTCGCCCTGTCCGGCGTCCTCAACCACGCCACCTTCGGCTGGGTATTCGGCCTGATCTCCGGGGTGATGGTGTTCCTGGCGCTGGACGAACTGCTGCCGGCCGCCAAGCGCTACGCGAAGGGTCACGAAACGGTCTATGGCCTGGTGGCCGGCATGGGCAGCCTGGCCATCAGCCTGGTTCTCTTCAAATGGTAATGCCGTCCCGCAGCGCGTCATGCCGGCCGCTGGCCGGCTCCACGCGCTGCCGCATTCCGCGCGCACCCGGCCGCCCCTGACCGGGACGGCAACCACGCCCCATCAACGCAACCGGTTCAGCACCTCGGTCAACTCGTCGGCCAGCGGGGCGTTGAGCAGGTACGGGGTCTTGCCGTTGTCCAGCGCAAATTCCAGCGAGGCGGCGTGCAGGAACAGGCGCTTCAGCCCGATCTGCTCACGAAGCCGCTTGTTGACGTCCGGATCGCCGTACTTGTCGTCACCGGCCACCGGGTGGCCCAGGTGCTGGGCATGCACGCGGATCTGGTGGGTGCGCCCGGTTTCGATGCGCACCTCACAGTACGAATGGCCGCCCTTGCGCTCCAGCACCTTGAAGTGGCTGATCGATTCCTTGCCGATCGGATTGACCTGCACATGCCGCTCGCCGCCCTGGCGCAGCCCCACGTGCAGCGGCGCGTCCACCGTCATCGTGCCATCCGGCATGCGCCCCACCAGCAGGGTCAGGTAGCGCTTGCGGATGCCCGCACCGTGGTCCTCCCGCAGCAGCGCCTGCAGTTCGCTCAGCGCCGACCGCTTCTTGGCCACGATCAGCAGCCCCGACGTGTCCCGGTCCAGCCGGTGCACCAGCTCCAGCGTCCTGCCCGGGCGCAGGGCGCGCAGGGTCTCGATCGCGCCGAAGCTGATCCCGCTGCCGCCGTGGCTGGCCACGCCCGACGGCTTGTTCAGCGCCAGCAGCCGCTCGTCCTCATAGACGATGGCGTCTTCCAGGCGCTTCATGAAAGCAGCGGGCGGGCCCGCCTTGTCTCCTTCCTCGGTGAGACGGACGGGCGGCACCCGCACCTCGTCGCCGGCCTCGAGCTTCCGCTCGGCCTTGGCGCGGCCGCCATTGACCCGGACCTGGCCGCTGCGCACCAGCTTGTAGATCAGGCTGCGCGGTGCACCCTTGAGCTGGCCGAGCAGGAAGTTGTCCAGGCGCTGCCCGGCGCGGTCGGCCGGGACAGAGATCATACGTACGCTGGTCATGGCTTCAGCGGCTTTGGGGGTGGGCTCGGTAACGGTCATTGGCCTTTTATTCTGTTACACTCGGCGGGCGAGATAAGGGATTGATTTCGTTGGAAGTTGCTCTGGGCCAGAAGCCCGACTTCCCGCGATTCCGGCACAGTGCGCAGCCACCGCCCCCGGGGCGGCCATGTTAGCGGCTCACCGGCGGTCCCGGCCATCGCCGGATGCCTGACACGCATCTGCGCTGAACATGTCCCTGTGGCGCTCCAGCCTGGCTGAAAGCTGCCTCCGGCCCAGAAACACCCAAACCAAAACAAATGAAGCGCTCCCGCGGCCTGCCGTGGTGTCGTAGCGCTGGAAACCCAAGCCGCCCTCCCCGCGCATGCGCGATGGGCGTCGAAGCGTGACCAGAAGCGAAACCCCATGGCGTTCCGCGCGGTAGCAGCGCGCGAGGAACGCAAGTATGAAGCGAATGCTGATCAATGCCACGCAGGCCGAAGAGCTGCGGGTAGCCATCGTGGATGGCCAGACGCTGTACGACATCGACATCGAACAGCCGTCCAAGGAACAGAAGAAGTCGAACATCTACAAGGGCCGTATCACGCGCCTTGAACCGTCGCTGGAAGCGGCCTTCGTCGAGTACGGCGCGGACCGTCACGGCTTCCTGCCGCTGAAGGAAATCTCCCGCGATTACTTCCAGGCGGGCGTGGACCACAACAAGGCCGGCATCCGCGAACTGCTGCGTGAAGGCCAGGAAGTGGTTGTCCAGGTGGACAAGGAAGAGCGTGGCAACAAGGGCGCCGCCCTGACCACGTTCATCTCCCTGGCCGGCCGCTACATGGTGCTGATGCCCAACTCGCCGAGCGCCGGTGGCGTCTCGCGCCGGATCGAAGGCGAAGACCGCGCCGCCCTGAAGGACGCACTGGACAAGCTGAACATCCCCGACGACATGGGCGTGATCATCCGCACCGCCGGCGTCGGCCGCGATGCCGAAGAACTGCAGTGGGATCTGGATTACCTGCTCCAGGTCTGGAAGGCCATCGCCGAAGCGGCGCTGACCAAGCCGGCCCCGTTCCTGATCTACCAGGAGTCGCGCCTGATCGTGCGCGCCCTGCGCGACTACCTGCGCGCCGATGTCGGCGAGATCCTGGTGGACACCGAGGAGCTCTACGAGACCGCCCGCGAGTTCATGCAGCAGGTGATGCCGCAGACCCTGCGCAAGCTCAAGCATTACAAGGACGACATCCCGCTGTTCAACCGCTTCCAGATCGAATCGCAGATCGAAGGCGCGTATGAACGCAACGTGCGTCTGCCGTCGGGTGGCTCGATCGTGGTTGACCAGACCGAGGCCCTGACCGCCATCGACGTCAACTCCTCGCGCGCCACCAAGGGTAGCGACATCGAGGACACCGCGTTCCAGACCAACCTGGAAGCCGCCGAGGAAGTGGCCCGCCAGCTGCGCCTGCGCGACCTGGGTGGCCTGGTGGTCATCGACTTCATCGACATGGCCTCCAACAAGCACCAGCGCGAAGTCGAGAACCGCCTGCAGAACGCGCTCAAGTACGACCGTGCGCGCGTGCAGCTGGGCCGCATCTCGCGCTTCGGCCTGATGGAAATGAGCCGCCAGCGCCTGCGTCCGAGCCTGGGTGAATCCAGCCAGATCGTCTGCCCGCGCTGCGACGGCCACGGCCGCATGCGCAGCGTCGAATCGCTGTCGCTGTCGATCATCCGCGTTGCCGAAGAGCATGCGATGAAGGAGAACACCGGGCAGGTGCTGGTCCAGGCCCCGGTCGAGATCGCCAACTACCTGCTCAACGAGAAGCGCAGCGCGCTGCGTGAGATCGAACAGCGCCATGACGCGCCGATCGTGATCGTCGCTGACGAGCAGCTGCACACGCCGCACTACGAAGTGACCCGCCTGCGCGAGAACGAGCTGGGCGAGGAAAGCGGCAAGCCGAGCTACCAGCGCGGCACCCCGCGCAAGCTGCCGGTGCATGCCCTGACCAAGGCGCAGCTCAACATCCCGGTCGCCCCCGTGGTGACCCAGGTCAAGCACAGCCAGCCGGCCCCGGTGCGCGAAGCGCCCGAACCGGTCGTCGCGCCGGCACCGGTCGCCCCGGCACCGGTCGCCGCCCCGGCGGCCACCGGCGTGGTCGGTTGGCTCAAGCGCATCTTCGGTGGCGAACCGGCTCCGGCCGCCGCCCCGCAGCCGGGCAACCGCCCGGCCCAGGAGGGCAACCGCGCCAACCGCACCAAGGACCGCAACGGCAAGGACCGCAACGGCCGTCGCGATGAGCGTGGCGAGCGCGGCGGCACTGGCGCCGCGAACGGCCAGGCCCAGGGGCGTGGCAAGGACCGTCGCGAGGACCGCGGCGAGCGCGGTGAGCGCGGCCCGAAGAACGAGCGCCGTGACGAGCGTCGCCAGGACGTGGCCCCGGCCGCCGGTGCTGCCGCGCAGGTCCCGGCTCCGGGCCAGGGCAAGCCGCGCGGTGAGCAGCAGCCCAAGCAGCCGCGCAACGAGCAGCAGCCCAAGCTGAAGCAGCCCAAGCAGCCGCAGCAGCCCAAGCCGCAGCAGGGCGAGGAGAAGGCAGCCCGTCAGCCGCAGACCGACGCACCGAAGCCGGGCAACACCGCCGCGCCGGTCGCCGATGCCGCCGTGGTGGCCGCCGCAGCCGTGACCGTGGCCGACGCCACCGTCGTGACCTCGCCGGTGCAGGACGCTGCGGCGCTGGCCGCCGCATCGGCGGCAACCGAGCAGGCACTGACTGCCGGCGATGCCGCAGAGCAGAACGATGCCGCCGGCAATGGCGATGATGCCAATGGCGAAGGCGGCTCGCGCCGTCGTCGCGGCCGTCGCGGTGGCCGTCGCCGCCGTCGTGGCAATGGCGAGCAGGCCGCAGGCAACGATGGCCTGAACGATGACGGCGGTCTGGACGACGACGGCGACGAGCAGGACGGCGAGCAGGAGGGTACCGACGCCGCCCAGGCCGAGCGTCCGGTTGCCGCCAACGGCCAGCCGCAGCCGGAGTTCGACTTCGACGATGAAGCTGGCTCGGCGCCGAACGCTGCGGCACCGGTCCAGGCCCCGCGCCCGGCACCGGCCGCCGCTGCTGCACCGGCGCCCGTGCAGGCACCGGCACCGGTCGCTGCCGTCGCCGCTGCCACGCCGGTTGCCGCGATCAGCAGCCCGGTGGTGACCGCCGGCCACACCGAAGCCGCTCCGGCCGAGGAAGCCGCGGCACCGTCCTACACGGATCGCGTGCCGTTCGTGGAATCGCCGACGCCGGCCCCGGCCGTGGTCGCCGCCTCCGCACCGGTTGAACCGGTCCGTGCCGACGCCCCGGTGGCCGACGCACCTGTCGCGCCGACGCCGGCCGCTGCTCCGGATCCGGTGGCGAACGCGCCGGTGGTTGAAGCGCCCGTCGTGACCCCGGTGGTTGCCGAGGCACCGGCCGTTGTCGCACCGGCCGCCGCGACCGTCGTCGAGGCACCGGTGGTCGTGGACACCCCGGTCGAAGCCGCACCGGCCGCGCCGGTCGTGGCCCGCAGCGAGACCGCCGAGACCGTCCGTCCGGTGCAGACCAGCATGCTGGATGCCGTGGATCCGGTGCCGGCGGCCGTCGAGAAGGTCGACGCCACGCCGGTAACCCGCGTTGAACCGGCGCCGGTCGCACCGGTGGTGCAGAACGGCCAGTTGTTCGGCTCCGCCACCAGCGATGTCCCGGCCAGCACCGACGCGGCCGCACAGGCAGCGCAGGCCGAGGCCCGCGACGACATCCCCACCGATGCCGCGCAGACCGATGCCGCCCCCCAGCAGGACCCGGAAAAGACCGACAAGGCCTGATCCCGATCCAGCGGCATGTGCAACAACAGACAGCGGCCTTCGGGCCGCTGTCTGCGTTTGGGGTCACCGCCGGCTGTGGCATGCTCGGGCTCATGCGCCGATCCGTTCCCCTGCCCGTCTGCGCGCTGCTGTTGGCCTTGTCCGCCTGCCAGCCCGCACCGTCACCGCTCAGCGATGCCGCCATTGCCGTACGCGATGCGCCGCCCGAGCACCACTTCCGCGGCGCGCTTGGCGGCACACCGGTGGAGCTGCTCGTCCAGGACTGCAAGGTGTTCAAGGTCGTGCGCGGCACCGGCCAGACGCTGTCGCTGGCCGAGGTGCTGGCACCGGCGCCCTACCCGTTCTTCACCGCGTGCCAGCGTCAGTCGCTGCGCCAGGAAGACGATGCGGTGGTCGCCGTGCTGGGGCGCATGGCCCTGGGCGCCGGCGGCTGCTGCGCGACCGGCGGGACCTGGCGGACCCGCAATGGCCAGGCCTGGGAAAAGACCAGCGAACAGGCCGTCCCCTGAGCGCCTGCCACGCGGCCGTCGATCAGGGAGCGGTGGCCGCCGGAGCCGCCGCGCGCGGCGCGAACTGCAGGCGCGTCCACACGCCGTAGTGGTCCGATGCCCAGCGGCCTTCCGCATAGGGCTGATCGAACAGCAGCCGGGCTTCGCGCGCGATCAGCCGATCCTGCTGGAAGAAGATGTGGTCGATCCGCGAGGGCGCCTGGTGGTAGTGCCGGTTGAGCGTGCTGACCGCCGCGAGATCATTGACGTGCACGCTGCCGTAGCTGTCGCCGTAGTGGTTGCGCAGCGCGCTCAGATCGCCCGCATCGACCAGCGCGTTGAAATCCCCGGCGATCACCACCGGCGCGTCGTCCGACGTGGCGGCGATGAAGGCCAGCAGATCGGCCACCTGTTTGCCACGGATGCGGCTGCCGCTGTCATCGGAGCGCTCGTTGAGATGGGTGGCGTACACGTTCACCGGCTGGCCATCGACCGCGATCCGCAGGTGCGCCACCGTGCGGTAGTCGGTAAGCGGGGCGAGCAGATGGTCGTTGCGCGCCAGCACCGGGCGCGCGGTCAACAGTGCGTTGCCGTAGCGTTTGGAGGCACCTGGCGGGTCGGTGGAGACGAACTGGTAGTCGTACCCCAGTCTGCGTGCCAGCCACTGCGCCTGGTTGCGCACCTTCGGCTTCTGGATCACTTCCTGCAGCGCGATCGCATCCGGACGCAGTGCCTTGAGCTCGCGCAGGATCACCTCACGGCGCGCCGGCCAGTCCTCGCGGTCATGGTGCAGGTTGAACGTCACCATTGTCATGCCCGACGACGGCGCTTGTGCAGGCTCCGCTGCGGCGGCCGCTTCAGCCAGTGCCAGCAACGCCAGCAGACACACAGCGAGGCAACGGCTGCCGCGGCGTCCCCATCGGTTCAACAGGTGCGTCATTACGGTGCCTTGCGTTCTGCCCGGCGTACCGCCGCCGGAATGTCGATCTGGACGGTGGCCGGCAGCTGCATCACCCGCAGTTCCTTGCCCTCCCACTGGGCCGGTTCGCCGTTGATGGTGGTCCCGCCGGGTTCACCGCTGTACGGCCACGGCAGCACCACGCCACCGGGCGGGGCCACCAGGCCGGCCGACACGGTGAGGGTCAGCTGCTTCTCGCTGCGGCTCAGTGCGTAGTTCAACTGGCCGTTGGGCGTGCGCAACCCCTGTACGGCGATGCCCTTGCCTTCCAGCCAGCGCACCGGCACGCCGGCCGCCAGCACCAGGCTGTCGTCGAGATCGCGGTTGTAGGCGAACATGTCCAGCGCCGAGCGGACGAAGTCCGAGGCAACCCAGGCATGCGGCAGGTCGCCGACAAAGAACGGTTTGCGCGGGGTGTGCGACACCACTTCGGCCCACTGGTTCCAGGCCTGCGGGGCGCGATCATTGAAGAAGAACCCGGTGGCCTGCCAGGCGCGGTCGCGCCAGTCCAGGCGTACGAACGCGGCGACATTGCGCCACTCGTACGGGGTGTAGTCCTTCCATTCCCGCTTGCCGTCGCGCCGTTCCACGAACTGGGTCCAGTAGCGCTCGAACGTGTTGTCCAGGTACGGCTGCGGCAGACGCCCCTGCTCACCGCCCGGTGCCAGCGCGATGGTGGTGGAGGTGGCGTCGAAGTCACCCAGTTCGGCCGAGCCAGGCAGGTAGTCGATCTTGTGCAGCGCGACCGCGGCCTGCAGCGAGGCCTGCAGATCGTCACGGAACTGATCGCGCGATTCGCTCATCTGCAGCGCTTCGGCCTTGCCCAGCGCCGTGGCGATGATCGCCGCATCCTTGTAGCCGCGCAGCGCCCAGAAGTTGTCCCAGTACGAATGCATCGGCTTGGCCGAATAGCCTTCGTGGCTGATCGAGGCCGGCATCATCCCGTAGAACGCCGGATTGCGTGCCCGGTTCTCTTCGGTGCGCTCGCTCAGGCGCAGCTGTTCCATGTAGTTGAACGCGCCCTGCACGTGCGGCCACATCTGCTCCAGGAAGGCGGTGTCGCCGGTGTAGCGCCAGTACTCGGCGATGTTGAAGATCAGCTCACCGTGGCTGTCGTTCTCCGGCACCGGGTCGCTGCCGCGCGCATCCACGCAGCACGGCACCTTGCCGTTGTCGAACTGGTACGGCGCATACCAGCTCACGTAATCGCGCACCGCGTCATTGCGGCCCATGCGCAGCAGACCCTCGGAAATCATCGCGCCGTCGCGGATCCAGCTGCGCGAGTACGAACGCGTGCCCGGCTGCAGGCTCGGGCCGATGCGCGAGATCAGCATGTGCGCCAGCGCGGTACGCAGCGTATCCACCAGCGGCTTGCCGGCGTCGGGTACCTGCAGCTTCACCTGGTCCAGCCGGGTGCGCCACATCGAGGCCACCTGCTGCTGGGCCTTGGCGGCGTCGAACCCCTTGGGCATGGCCCAGGTACCGGTCTGCGGGAGGACCAAGGCCACCTCGCGGGTTTCGCCGGGTGCCAGCTTAAAGCGGTACAGCAGCGCGCCGGAGGCCAGCCCGGTGCTGTCCTTGACCTCGCGGGTCTCCGGAAGTTTGCCGCTGGCCAGGTGCATCACCTCCAGCTTGCTGTCGAAGGCGGTGGCGAAGGCCGCATCGGCCGGCTGCACGGCATGGATGCGCGGGGTACCGTTGACGTCGACATGGGTCGGGTCCACCGCGAGTGCGTCGATCCGGCTGAAGCCGCCCACGGTGTTGAGGAACTGGGTCGGCGGATTGACCTGCCACGGCCGCACGGCCAGCGCCAACGTGTACTCGTGGGCCACCTTGTCCGGGTTGCGCAGGGTGTAGCGGCCGATCAACTGCGCGTTGTCCGGCCGCCCCTGCACGAAGCCGGTCACCTGCAGCGCGGCCTTGTCGTGGGCCCAGTCCACGCTGGCGATCGGCAGATAGCCGTCCTGCAGCGATTGCCGGCTCTTCACGTCCGCCCAGGTGAGCAGCTTGTTGTCCACCAGCACGAACGGTTCAACGCTGAAGCTGGACTTCGCCACCTCCAGCGCGCCATCTTCGCCGATCAGCGCCTGCTCGCGGCCGCCGTCCAGCCCCAGCAGGGTCCAGTAGGGCTGTTCGCCGCTGAAGCCGCGCGGCACCGAGCCACGCGGCAGGTCCGAACCGACCGACTGGATGAAGTCATTGGGGGTGTCGGCGAAATCCAGCGGCTTCAACCCGATGTCGCGGATGCCGTAGCGCCAGTTCGGGCCGCCCTTGAGGTCGAAGCGCAGGTAACGCGCTTCGGTTTCCGGCAGCGCCAGCCAGTCGCGGCCGCCGCCACCGGCGGTGACCTCGCGCAGCGTCTTCCAGCTGCGTCCGTCCTGCGAGGAGCGCACGGTGTAGCGCGTGGCCTCCAGCCCCGGCAACCACTGGATCACCGCGCCACCGAACTCGCGGACCTTGTGCAGGTCCAGGCTGATGGTCTGTTCGGCGACCCCGCCACTGATCCAGACCGTGTCCGGCTTGCCATCGACGATGCGGTTCTGCAGCGCGGTGGCGGTGTCGGCGATCACCGACGGCGTCAACGCACTGGTGTCTTCCGGTGGCAGGGCCTGCAGGGTGAGGCGGTCGAAGCACACCGTGCCCTTGCCGCCGACCTTGCTGTAGAGGGTGAACTCCACGGCGGCGCTGCGGGTCAGCGTCTTCTCGGTACCCGGCCCCCAGGCCTTGTCGATGTGGCGCTTGCGGTACTGCACGCCGGTCCACGCCTTGGGAAAGACAAAACCGGGGCGGTTGACCCACCACACGTTGTCCCCGCTGGCATCGATCAGCTTGAACTGCAGGTCGTTGGACGGCGAATCGCCGCGCAGCTGGAAACCGACCTGATAGTTGCCCGGCCACTCCACGGCCAGCTCGCGGCGGATGCCGACATACCCGGAGACGTCATGGAAGTCGTAGTCCAGGCACAGCGCGCGCCCGCCCCCGAGGCCGGCGACGCTGCGCAGCGAGCCGCTGACCTGGTCGGACAGCACCAGCTTCCACGGCGACATGTCGTCGAAGCCGTCCAGCACCCGGGGTGCAGCCGGCGTCGCCGGCGGTGCGGCCGCGGCCGCCAGTGACCAGACCAGACCCAGACCCACCGCGACGACGACTCGCTTCACCCTTTGACACTCCCCAGCAGCAGACCTTGGATGTAGTAGCGCTGCAGCACCAGGAACAGTGCCAGCACCGGAACCACCGTGACCACCGCACCGGCCATCATCATTTCAACGTCCATGATGTGTTCGCGCGAGAGTGTGGCCAGGGCGACCGGCAGAGTGTAATGCTCCTGGTCGGTCAGCACGATCAACGGCCACATGAAGTCGTTCCACGAGCCCATGAAGGTGAAGATCGAAAGTGTCACGAGCACCGGCTTGAGCATCGGCAGCACGATCTGGAAGAAGATCCGCAGCTCCCCTGCCCCGTCAATGCGCGCCGCTTCCAGCAGTTCGTCCGGGATCGACCGGGCGTACTGACGGACCAGGAAGATGCCGAACACGGTGGCCAGCGCCGGCACGATCACCCCGCCGAAGTTGTTGACCAGGCCCAGCTGCTTCATCAGCAGGAACAGCGGCAGCATCGCCACCTGCGCCGGGATGACCAGCGCTGCCAGCAGCAGCTGGAAGATGCGCTCGCGGCCGACGAAGCGCAGCTTGGCGAAGGCATAGCCGGCCATTGTATTGAGCAGCAGCGAGCCCAACGTGATCGCCAGCGACACCAGCAGGCTGTTGACGAAGTTGTTGCCCATGCCGGTCCGCGCGAACAGCTCGTGGTAGTTCGCGGTGGTCACCGAGGACGGCAGCAGCGGCGGCGGGAAGTGCGCCGCCTCGCCGGTCGGCATGAACGACACCGACAGCATCCACAGCAGCGGCGCCAGGCTGACCAGCGCCAGCACGGTCAGGCCACCGTTGACCCACCATGCATGCCAGCGCGATTGACCGATTTCACGACTCATACCAACTGCCTCTTGCGGCCGAAACGCAGCATCAACGTGGTCACCGCCAGGATGATCAGGAACAGCAGGAACGCCACCGCGGAGGCGCGTCCCAGGTTCCACCACTTGAAGCCCTCTTCAAACATGAAATACAACACGCTCACGGTGCTCTGCAGTGGGTCGCCGCGGGTCATGACGTACGGTTCGGCAAACAGCTGGAAATAGCCGGACACGGTGATCACCCCGACCACCAGCAGCACCGGGCCGAGCATTGGCAGGGTGATGTGCAGGAACTGCTTCCAGCGCGAGGCACCGTCGATGCGCGCGGCTTCGTACAGATCGTGCGGAATCGCCTGCAGGCCGGCCAGGAAGATCACCATGTTGTAGCCGAAGTTCTTCCATACGGCGAACAGCATGATGGTCGGCATCGCCCAGTTGGGATCGCCAAGCCAGTCGATCGGGCTGATCCCCAGGTGCCCCAGGCCATAGTTCACCAGGCCGTAGCTGGTGTGGAACAGGTAGCGCCAGATCACCGCCACCGCCACCAGGGTGGTGACCACCGGGGCAAACAGCGCCGTACGGAACAGCGCCTTGAAACGGGCCGCCGGCGCGTTGAGCAGCATGGCCGCGCCCAGCGATACGCCGATGGACAGCGGCACACCCACGATCACGAAGTAGGTGGTGTTCCACAGCGACTTCCAGAACATCGGGGTCTGCAGCAGATCAATGTAATTGCCCAACCCGACGAACCGCAGGTTGGCGCTGTCCGACAGCGAATACAGGTCGAAGTCGGTGATGCTCAGCGCCAGCGCCGACAACACCGGCAGGCCGAAGAACACGCCGATCACCAGGATGGCCGGGCCGGCGAACATCCAGCCGGCAAGCGAACGCTGCTTCATGGGCGGGCCTCCTGCTTCTGCTCTTCAATCCAGCGTCGTTTGGCGAGGATCTTGTCCACGCGGTTGTCCAGTTCGGTCACGGCCGCATCCTGATTGAGTCCACCACGCACCACCTGCTCGGTGGTGATGCGCATTTCCTGCGCGATCCGCTCCCACTCCAGCACCTTCGGGGTCGGCTTGACCCGCTCGAGCTGGTCGCGGAACGGCTGTGCCAGCGGATCGTTGGCCAGCGAGGGGTATGCCCAGGCGCTGCGACGCGGCGGAAGATCGCCGATGATGGAATGGAAACGCTGCTGGATCTGCGGGCGCGAAAGGAACTCGATCAGCTTCCAGGACGCCTCCTTCTGCTGCGAGGAGCGGAAAATCACCAGGCTGGTGCCGCCGGCGATGCCGGCGCCCGGACCGTCCGGGCCCGGCAGTGCGGCGGTGCCCCACTGGCCTTCCAGCGCCGCCGGCTGCAGCTTCTTGAACTCACGGATGTTCCAGGGGCCCGAGACGTAGAACACATTGAACCCGCGGAAGAACTCGTCCCAGACATTGGAGATCTGGGTTTCGGACATGCGCGGCGCCCAGCCCTGGGCGAACATGTTCTCGTAGAAGGCCAGCGTGCGGCGGAAGCCGGGGCTGCGGAAGTTGCCACGGGTATCGTTGTCGCGCAGCAGCGGGTCCGGCTGCTGCAGGGCCAGCGACAACTGCTGCTCGAATTCGTTGATCGGCATCAGCACGGCGTAGCGGTTGGCGCCCTGCATCGTCTTGATGGCCGCCATCATCGCGTTCCATTCGGCCCACGTCCGCGGCGGATGATCGAAACCGGCCTTGGCCAGCAGGTCCTTGCGGTAGTACAGCAGGCGGGTATCGACATACCACGGCACGCCCACCAGTTCGTCGTGGATGACGTTGGTATCCCAGATGCCCTGGAAATAGTCGGTCGGGTCCACCACCGTGGACTTCGCCACATACGGCTGCAGCGGGGTCAGCGTGTTGAGCTCGGCGAACTCGGGAATCCAGGTGTTGCCGAGCTGGCACACGTCCGGCAACCCATCGGCGGCGAAGGCGGTCAGCAGCTTCTCATGCGCCGCCGTCCACGGAATATTCTGCACATCGACATGGATGCCCGGGTTCTCCGCCTCGAATTCGCGGATCAGGCCGGTCACGACCTCGGCCTCGCGGCCCATCGCCCAGAAACGCACGGTGACGCCTTCCGGCTCTTTCCGGCAGGCACTCAACAACAGGCTGCCGACCAGCAGCAGCAACAGACTCAGACCCAGCGTGGGGCGCGACGACAATGGCACTGCTTACTTCCCTTGAGGCTGGTTGCGGTTGGTGTTGTTCTTCTGTTCCTGCGCCGCGGCCGCGCGCGATTCGGCGATGCCGACCGATCGTGCCGACGCTGCTTTCTCATCCTTCTGCAGCGTCGTCGGCGCCGTCTCGCCTTCCGGGGTCAGCCAGCCGCCACTGAAACCGGCGCGCTCCAGCCCCTTGCGGATATGCGGGTTCTTCTTCATCACGTCCCAGACGAAATCGTTCCGGTAATTGGCGATCATGGTCAGGATCGGCCCCTGGTCGATGCCGATGTAGTCGCTGGCCACCCAGCCACGGTCCGGCACCAGGCGCCCGGTCTTGATCGGGATGTCGTAGTTGAAGCTGGGATTGAACGAGTCCAGGAAGCCGTAGCTGGAATAGATGTAGTCGCCGTAGCGCTTGTGCATCTCTTCGGTGGCCGGGATCACCTCTTCCGGCGCGAACACGATCGAGGCGATCGCCGCTGTCGGCGCGATGGTGCCGTCGTCGAAGTTCTCGCGCAGGCCGGCGCCGCGCGAGGAGTAGTGCCGGAACTGGCGCTGCTCGCCGCGATACTCCTGCGTGGTGTTCTGCGGGCCATCGCTGGCAGTCAGGCCCCACACGTTCTCGCCGTAGTCCTTCCAGTTCATCGGGTTGGCGATTGCGTACTCGCGCTGGGCCAGCGCGGCCGACCGGCTGTTGAGGAAGTAGGTGCTGCCCCGCTCGCGCATGTAGGCGTCCTGGATGTCGCGGAAATCCACCCATACGTGCGTGTACTGGTGACCGAACAGCGGGCCGAAGGACAGGTATTCCTGGCCCTGGTAGACGCCCCAGTCGTTGTCGTAGGTGCGCGTCCACACCGTCCATGCGTCAGGACTGACCGGATGGGTCGGCGAACCGAGCGCGAGGATGTAGACCATCATCGCCTCGTTGTAGCCCATCCAGTCGTGGTCGATGAAGCCGCTCTCCGGGAACCAGCCCATCGAGATCAGCGGCGCACGCTGCTGCAGCCAGGGCCAGTCCACGCGCTTGTACAGCGTATCGGCGATCTCGCGGATCTCTTTCTCTCGCGGGTCATCGCCACTGTAGTAGGACTGCGCGAACAGCACGCCCATCATCAGCAGCGCGGTATCCACGCTGGACAGCTCGACCCAGCTGTCGTACCGGCGGCCCTGCTGCATGTCCAGGAAGTGGTAGTAGAAGCCCTTGTAACCACCCTTGCCGGTGCGCTGCGGCCCCATCGGCAGGTCGCGGAAGAACTTCAGCGTCAGCAGGGTGCGGTCCACCGCCTGGGTGCGGCTGACCCAGCCATTCTCGATGCCGATCGGATAGGCGGTCAGCGCGTACCCCACCGAGGCGATGCTGGCGAATGGGCGCGACGGGAAGCGATCCGGGCTGAGTCCGTTGACTTCGTTGGTGGTGTCCCAGAAAAACTGGAAGGTGCGGCGCTCGATGTCGTCGAACAGCGGCGGCAGTTCGGGCTTCATCGGACGCGGCGGCGCATCGGCCTCCACCAGAATGACCGGAGGCTTGGGCTTGGCCGGTTGTTCCGGCGCCTTCTGGCAGCCGACGATCGCTGCGGACAGCAAAGTCAGCGTCACCACCCGACGTGCATTCATCGACCACCACCTTTTCGCATGTTCGTGCTGGAGAGCATAGCCTCAACCAGATTGAAATCGTTTACAGACCCGACGCAAAAAAAATCCGCGTGTCGAGGGCGGATCCAGTCTGTCCGGGCAACGCGGGCTACCTGCCGCACACGCGCTTGTCCATCGCCGATGGGTAAGCGCCTGTGCAGTCCGCCGGTCGGCCAGGGGCCGGCCGGCGGTGCTGCCCCGGCATCGCCTGCGAAGGCGATGCCGGGTAATGCGATCAGAAGCGGAAGCCGACTTCCGCCTTGACCTGACGCGGCGTACCAATGATTTCGCCGGTCTCGTTGTAGCTGGCCTCCAGCTTGCCGTTGGTCTTGACGTAGTTGTAGGTGGAGAAGTTGTCGAAGTTGAACACGTTGATGATGTCCAGGCGAGCGTACAGCTCGGTATCGCCCGCCATCTTGAACGTCTTCGTCGCCTGCAGATCGACCGAACGGTAGCCGAAGATCTTGCCACCCAGCAGGAACTTGCCATTGGCGTTGGGCACAGCCGCCTGCGGCGTCGGCAGGTTGTAGCCGCTGGCCTGCGGCACCGGGTACCAGTCGTTGACGGCGGTCGGGGTCGCCAGGGTGATCTTGCCACCGAAGGTGATGCCCCAGAAGCCGGCGTACGAACCGGTGACCACCAGGCGGTGGCGCGGCGCGCCGTTCGAGCGGATGGTCGGGTACTCGCTGATCAGGCCGCGGTCGAACGCGTACTTCTCATTGATGTCGCGGTTGTGGCGCGCGGTGGTCCAGGTGTAGGCGACCGAGGTGCCCCAGCCGCTTTCCTTGGTGAACGGCTTCTGCGCCGACAGCAGGACCTGGGTCGCACGGGTCTTGATGCCCTGCTGGCCGATGATCAGGCTGCCGAAGCCCGGCACGTTGCAGCTCCAGGCCTGGCTCAGGCCCGGGTCGGAACCGCCGCACAGGCGCGGGTCATCGAAGAACTGGCCGGTCGGGTAGCGGTTGCCCAGGGTGAAGGCGAAGCCGTCGTAGCTCAGCGTGCGGGCGATCGTGGCGTCGGTCAGCCACTCACCGATCTGATTGCTCATGCCCAGGCTGAACTGATCCGAGTACGGAGCCTTCAGATTGTTGTTCAGCAGATCCACTTCCAGACCGGCATTGCTGGTGGCACCCACGAGGTTCTGCAGGTTGCCGATGCCGTTGAGCAGGGCCGGGTTCCAGTCATAGCAGGCGGCCTGGCCGTTGATGCAGGTGCCGGTGGCCGGGTTGCGGAAGTAGATGGTCGGCTGCGGCAGCGCCAGCTTGGTGGTTTCCAGCTGCAGGTTGTCGAACAGGTCGCGATCGTACGAACGGCCGGCACCACCGTGGATCACGTGCTGCTCGTCGGCGTTGATGTCATACGAGAAGCCCAGGCGCGGCTGCCAGGCATCCTTGAATGCCTTGCGGTTCTTGCCGGTGCTGATGTAGTCGCTGATGTCCAGACCGCCCAGCGCCAGCGAATCGGCGTAGGTCTGGCCGGCGGGGGCGCGCGGATCCTGCGAGTAGATCGCGTCGACCACCTGCTGCGGGGTCACGAAGTCCAGGTAGGACGGGGTCTTCTCGTAGTCCCAGCGCAGGCCGAGGTTGAGCTGCAGGTGGTCATTGACCTGCCAGTCGTCCTGGATGAACAGGCCGATCTGCTTGGACTTCGAACGCACTTCGCCGGACACGCCCGACACGCCGGTTACCGGCTTGACGAACTGCGCCTTGTACGGAATGGAAGACGGGAAGTCCGGATCGCCCAGGCTGTAGGTGAAGGTCGGATTGATCTGCGCGGCATCGGATGCGTACAGGTCGATCTGCTTGTACTTCGCACCCATCTTGATGGTGTGGTCGCCCATCCACTGGATGCCGTCCAGGGTCAGGTTGTCTTCGATCGACCAGCCCTTCTGGCCCTTCACCTGAGAATCCAGCGCCGATGCGCCACCGATCTTCACCACGGTGCGGTCTTCGGTGCCGTCCGGTGCGGTGTAGGTGATGCCGTTGGCCAGGGTCAGCGGGGTCGGGTTGTTGAACGAATCTTCATGGGTGACCATCATTTCGTTGTAGTAACGCTCGCCGCTGTGATTCCAGCGCAGGGCGTAACGACGGTCGGTGTTGACCACTTCACGGCCGGCTTCCGGCGAGGTCTGGCCGCTGAACTGCGACTGGGTTTCATCGCGGTCCTGGAAGGTCAGCTCGATGCGATCGTTGTCGGTCGGCTCGAAGTCGATCTTGGCGAAGATCAGGTCCTGCTGGAACGGCTGGCTGGCCGGGCCGAGGCCGGCGGCGCCATCGGGCGGCAGCAGGCCGGCAGCACCGGTGACCGCGCCATCCGGCGCGATGGTGACCGGCAGGTCGAAGCGCTTGGCTTCATAGGTCACAAAGAAGTGGGCCTTGTCCTGGATGATCGGGCCGCCCAGGGCGAAACCGTATTCCTTCTCGGCCGACACCATCTTGTCGTTGCCGCCCTGGCGCTCGGCCGGGGTCTTGGCGCGCATGTCCTCATCGGTGTAACGGTAGAAGGTTTCACCCTTGAACTCGTTGGTACCGGACTTGGTCGCCGCGGTCACGGCCGCGCTGGAGACCTGGCCGTACTCGGCCTTGTAGTTGCCGCTGATGACCTTGTATTCACCGATCGCCAGCTGCGGGAACGGGTTGCCGGCGCTGCCGGACTGGCCGGCGACGCCGCCGCCCTTGACGTAGCTCTTCTGGCCCACGCCATCGATGTACACGTTGGTACCGTCGGAGTTGGTGGCACCGCCGCGCAGCGAGGTGTTGCCCTTGGCGTCGCGGGTGAAGATCAGGCCCGGGACCGCGTCGGCGAATTCCAGGAAGTTGCGCGACACCTGCGGGGTGGTCTGGATCTGCTGCAGGCTGACGGTCTTGCCCACTTCGGAGGTACGCACTTCCTGCAGCAGGGTCGGCGCAACCACGTTGACCGTGTCCAGGTTGGTGGCATTGGCGGTGCTGCCGTTGGCCGGCGCGCCGCTGAAGTTCAGCGTCGCGGTCGAGGCCACGGTCACGGTCACTTTCTGGGTCTGGCCGTTGGCCACAACATCATAGGTACCCGGGTCCAGGCCCATCAGCGAGTAGCTGCCATCGGCACGGATGGTGCCGCGGCGCACGGTACCGGTGGCGACGTTGGTCGCGATGACTTCGGTGCCGGCCTCGGCCTGTGCAACCTGGCCACGCAGCGAGGCGTTGGCCGACTGCGCCATCAGGTCCGGCGCAGCGCCCAGCATCAGACAGCTGACCAGTGCGGTGGTCAGCAGGCGACGGGCCGGCGCACGATTGCGGTGATTGGAATACGTCATGTAACTCTCCGGGTGGTGGTGGCCGTCATTGCGGCCCCTGTATTGTTTTTTTGAAGTGGATGTACGCCCGGCCTCGCGGCCGGATTACTGCTCGGATCTGGACCTGCTCGAATCACGCACGATCAGGGTCGGCACCAGCGTCTGCTTGTCGCCGGCCCCTTCCGTGTTGTTGCCATCCATCAACTGCAACAGGCGCGTCGCGGCTCTATCGCCGAGGTCGGCGATACTCACCTGCATCGTCGTCAACGACGGGTGAACGAAACGTGCCAGCGGAATGTCATCGAAACCCGCCAGTGCGACATCGAGCGGAACACGGATGCCCGCCTGCGCGAAGGCGTAAAGACACCCCAGCGCCATCATGTCGTTGGCGGCAAACACCGCATCGGGCAGCGTGCCGGCTGCCAGCAACTCCTGTCCGGCGCGATGGCCGGAAGCTTCGTCAAAGTCACCGGGCAACTCGATCCCGTCGGCAGCATCGCCGAATGCGGCCAGCGCATCGCGGAAACCGCGCAGGCGCTCACGGGCGTCGTAGTTGAGATCCGGACCGGAAATGAATGCGATACGGCGATGGCCGACCTCCAGCAGGTGGCGGGTCATGGCCATCGCACCGGCATGGTCATCGATGCTCAGCACCGGATGATCCTGCTCGGGCAGATAGGTATTGATCAGCACCGTCGGCAGGGACTGCGGCAGGTTGTCCGTCAGGAAGCCCGGGCTTTCGGCGTACGGTGACAGCACCAGCAGGCCATCCACCCGGCCGCGCATGGCGCGCAGCGCGGCCCCCTGCTGCTCCTGGTCGCCGTGGTAGCTGGACACCAGCAGGTGCTGGCGGCGCGCACGGGCCACGTTGTCGATGCCGCGCATCAGCTCGGAGAAGAACTCGCCGTACAGGTCGGGCAGCACCACACCGATGGTGTTGGTGCGCCGGCTGCTCAGGCTGCGGGCCGCCGCGTGCGGGGTGTAGCGCAGGCGCGCAGCCACCTCCAGCACCAGCTTGCGCACGGGCTCGGCGACATTTTCATGACCGTTCAGGGCACGCGAGACCGTGGCCACGGAGACCCGGGCTTCGCGAGCGACATCTTTGATTGTGATGGCTGCCTTGTTCACCTCGCCGCCCTCCACGGCTTAGAGATCTGGGCTTGGCGCGGAATGTAAGCGTTTTCAATCCTGAATGTAAACACTACGTTAGCCTCATGTCTCACGGCGGTAACGGAACGCTGTCCACGGCGGGTCCTTCCAGGACTCGCCAGGACAAGACGGGACAAGGGTTTCAGCGGTTTTCGGTCGGACTGCGGGCGTCGATGGACAGCGCGTGGATATCGGTCTCCATCATGGTCCCGACGGCCGCATAGACGGCCCGGTGGCGCGCCAGCGGCGCCATTCCCGCAAACGCCGTGCTCACCACGTGCACCGTGAAGTGGCCACGGCCATCGCGCGCGCCGGGGTGGCCGGCATGGCGGTGGCTGTCGTCCTCCACCACCAGCTGCTCCGGGGCGAAGGCCTGCTGCAGGGCCGCACGGATGCGCTCGACGCGCTCGGCGTTGCTCATGGCAGCACCTTGCGGAACGGGCGCACCTGGACCCGCTCGTACACCCCGGCCGCCACGTACGGGTCGGCATCGGCCCAGGCGCGGGCCTGTTCCAGCGACTCGAATGCGGCGATCACTACGCTGCCGCTGAAGCCGGCCGGGCCGGGATCTTCGCTGTCGATGGCCGGGCATGGGCCAGCCAGCAGCAGACGCCCTTCGTCCTGCAGGGCCTGCAGACGCGCCAGATGGGCCGGCCGCGCCGACTGGCGGGCAGGCAGTACGGCCGCGCCGTCATAGCCTTCAATCACATACCACACAGGAAACTCCCGAGACTCATATAAACAAACGGGACGATTCTAGCCCGGCTCGCTGGACACTGCCGGTGCAAAGCCGTACTCTTGTGTCCATTGCACGTGGCTGGATGCAGCGGCCCGTCGACCCCCGGCTCTCCCGGCCCCGTGTCGACCGACCCACTGCCCCACACCAGCGCACGTAGACGACCTCCCCGTAGTTCTGTCGCTGCCCATCGCGGCGCGCCTTGCTGTTTGAAGTGTGGAATCGCGCCGACAGCGGCGTGCCTTGGCCTGCCACCCTGCCACCTGGTTCTCCAGTGGCCGGCACGGTGCGGCGACCGGTCCGTTGCAATACTGACGTCAATTTGATGACTTCCGAACTCGCGCTCGACGCGAACCCGCAAATCCGGCCGACCGCCCCACAGCAGCAGGAAATGCCGCTGGCCGTGGTGCATGGGCAACCGGTCCTGCAGATTCCGCAGGACCTGTACATCCCGCCGGACGCGCTGGAAGTGATCCTGGACGCCTTCGAGGGTCCGCTGGACCTGCTGCTGTACCTGATCCGCCGGCAGAACCTGGACATCCTCGACATCCCGGTGGCCGAGATCACCCGCCAGTACGTCGAGTACATCAACGTCATGCAGGAGCTGCGCTTCGAACTGGCGGCCGAGTACCTGGTGATGGCGGCGATCCTGGCCGAAGTGAAGTCGCGGATGCTGCTGCCGCGGCCGCCCAGCGTGGAAGGCGACGAAGCCGACCCGCGTGCGGAACTGGTGCGCCGACTGCAGGAGTACGAACGTTTCAAGCAGGCCGCCGAGGACATCGACGCCCTGCCCCGGCAGGATCGCGACACCAGCCTGGCGCATGCCTTCGTTCCCGACCGCGCGGCCGTCAAGCTGCCGCCGCCGGTGGACCTGAAGGAAATGCTGATGGCGCTGCACGACGTGCTCAAGCGCGCCGAGCTGTTCACCGGCCATGCGATCAAGCGCGAGGCGCTGAGCGTGCGGCAACGGATGGGCGACGTGCTGGGTCGTCTTGAAGATGGCCGGTTCTACCGGTTTGAATCGCTGTTCACTGCCGAAGAAGGCAAGCTGGGGGTGCTGGTGACCTTCCTGGCCCTGCTGGAACTGGCCAAGGAGCAGCTGCTGGACATTGTCCAGGAAGCTCCGCTGGCGCCGATCTACGTCAAGTCCCTGGCCGCCGGCAATACCAACGAACCGCTGCAGTTCAACAGCGAGTTCGACGACAACGACGCCGCCAACGAATCCGACTGAGCACCCGACCCACGCATGGATCAACCGCTGATCAACCGTATTGTCGAAGGCGCGCTGCTGGCATCCAGCCAGCCGCTGACGCTGGCGCAGTTGCAGGGCCTGTTCCCCGAAGAGGAACCGGCGCCCCCGGGCAGCATCGAGCGCGCGCTGGAACTGCTGCGCGAGGGCTGCAGCGGGCGTGGCGTGGAGCTGGTCGAGGTCGCCTCGGGCTTCCGCTTCCAGATCACCAACGAGGTCCACGGCTACATCACCCGGCTGTGGACCGAACGCAAGACCCGTTACACCCGTGCCACCCTGGAAACGCTGGCGCTGATCGCCTATCGCCAGCCGATCACCCGCGGCGAGATCGAGCAGGTGCGCGGCGTGGCGGTCAGCAGCAACATCATCCAGGCACTGGAAGAACGCGAATGGATCCGCGTGATCGGACACCGCGACGTCCCCGGACGGCCGGCGCTGTTCGGCACCACCAAGGGCTTCCTGGACTACTTCGGGCTCAAGCGCCTGGATGAACTGCCGCCGCTGTCCGAACTGCGCGACCTGGGCGAGCTGGAACCGCAGCTGCCGCTGGACAGCGACGGCCAGCCGGCCGCTCGCCTGGCCGCCGGCGCCGCCAGCCCGGACCCCGACGGGGACAGCGACGCCGCCAATGACGACGGCATCCCGTCGCCGGCCACGGGTGAGGACACGGTGGAACCGGACGCCGACCAGCACGCCGACGAGGCCCCACCCCCGGCATCCGATCCGGCACAGGACCTCGACCCGGCCGCCGCCCGGGCCGCCGCGCGCGCTGCGCTGGCTGCCGCCCGACTGGCGGATCGGCCCGCAGATCAGGACAATAGCGAGGCGTCCGCCGATGCGGAAGCCGGTACCACCTCATCCCATGCGCCGTTGCCGCTCCGCGACGACGACGCTGATACGACCGCCAGCGATGGCGAACCCGTTACCGCGCCGGGAGAGCGCGCGGCGCACCAGAACGAAACCGAAGACAACGCCGTCGCGACGACGACCGTGGCTGTTGACGAAGCCGATCCCGAACCAGAGGCCGACGAAACCGTCGCCGGCCGGAGCCAAGTAAATGAGTGACACCCCCCGCAAGCTGTCGTTGAACAAGCTTTCGCTCAAGCGCGAATCCGACACCGATCAGCCCAAGCTCGAAGAGCGCCTGCACAAGGTGCTGGCGCAGGCCGGTCTCGGTTCTCGCCGCGCGCTGGAACAGCGCATTGCCGATGGCCTGGTCAAGGTCAACGGCGAAGTCGCCCAGACCGGTCAGTCGATCAAGAGCGGCGACAAGGTCGAACTGGATGGCCGTGGCTTCGTCGCCACCGCGCTGACCGAGACCTCGCGCGTGCTGGCGTACAACAAGCCGGAAGGCGAAGTGACCACCCGCGAAGACCCCGAAGGTCGTCCCACCGTGTTCGAAGCGCTGCCGGCCCTGAAGGGCGCGCGCTGGATCGCGATCGGTCGCCTGGACATCAACACCACCGGCCTGCTGCTGGCGACCACCGATGGTGAGCTCGCCAACGCGATGATGCACCCCTCCTACGAGGTGGAGCGCGAGTACGTCGTGCGCGTGCGTGCACCGGAAGGCGAGGAAAAGGTGCCTGACAGCATCGTCGACCGCCTCGCCCGCGGCGTGGCGCTGGAAGACGGCCCAGCCAAGTTCGACGAGATCGAACGCATCGGCGGCACCGACTCGCACGACTGGTTCCGCGTGGTCGTCAAGGAAGGCCGCAACCGCGAAGTGCGCCGCCTGTGGGAGTCGCAGGGCTGCCAGGTCAGCCGCCTCAAGCGCACCCGGTACGGCAAGGTCAGCCTGCCGCGCGAACTGCTGCGCGGCCAGTCGGTTGAACTGCCGGCCAAGCAGGTCGAAGCGCTGCGCGCCGAACTGAAGCTGGAAGAAGGCGCGCCGTCGGCGCTGACCCTGCAGCCGGTGATCGGCCAGCGCCGCGCCGCCAAGACCACCGTGCGCGTGTCGCGCGAAGGTGGCCGCGGCAACGCCTACGTCAACGGCCACAACCAGGCCGATGAAGGCCGCGAGCTGCGTCGTTTCGACAACGTGCGCGAAGAGCGCGGCCGGGGTCGCGGCGGCAAGGGCGGCGGCTTCAAGGGCGGCCTCACGGTCAGCGGCGAAGCGGCAGCCAAGCAGTCGCAGCGTCCGTTCAAGCAGCGTCCGGACAAGGGCAACCGCGCCCTGCCGGAAGGCAACCCGGCTGCATTCCGCAGCTGGTACGTGCCGGACGGTGTCAGCACCGGTCCGAGCAACCATCGCAATGCCGGTCCGGGCGCTGCCCGTGGTCCGGGGGCGCGCGGCCCGGGTGCCGGCGCAGGTGCCGGTGGCCAGGGGCGTCCCTACGGCAAGCCGAAGGGTCCGGGCGGCGCAGGCGGCCAAGGGCGCGGCGGCTTCGGCGGTGAAGGCCGTGGCGAAGGCCGTGGCGGATACGGCGGTGAAGGCCGTGGCGGCTTCGGCGGCCAGGGCCGTCCGGCCGGCGGCGGCAACCGCGGTGGTCAGGGCGGTCAGGGCGCGTCGCGCCACCCGTACGGCCATCCGGGCAATGCGCCCAGCTTCCCGTCCGACCACGCCAATCCGGGCGCCAGCCCGTACGGCAGCGCACGTCCGGCCGGCAATCGCGGTCCGGGTGGTCCGGGTGGCAACCGTGGTCCGGGCGGTCCCGGCGCACGTGGTCCCGGCGGTCCCGGCGGCAATCGCGGTCCGGGCGGCAACCGTGGCCCGGGTGGCCCCGGCGGTCGTGGCCCCGGCGGCCCGGGCGGTCGTCCGGGCGGCGCACGCCCCGGCGGCAGCCGCGGTCCCGGCGGCGGTGGTCACCGTGGTGGCGGCCCGCGCGGCGGCTGATCGCTGAACCGCAGAACACAAAAAACCCCGGCGTGAGCCGGGGTTTTTCGTTTGGCAGGTCGCTCCCGGGCTGCTGTCAGCGCCGCTCGATGGTGAAACGGCCCACACCCACGCCCAGATCCCAGCCCTTGCCCGTGCCGGCCAGCGCCAGCGAGACGTCGCCCTTGGTCATCACCTGCGCATTTCCGGATTTCTCCGCGCCAGCATGCGCTTCAACCGACGCGTAGGAGCCGAGCAGATCGTTGACCGCGTACGCGCCGGAGAACTTGCCCTTGCCATCCACGATCCTGGACTTGCCCACCGTCAGCCCACCGCCCTTGGCGGTGATCTTGACCGGGATGCGCGCGCCGTTGTCGCAGGTGATGGTGCCGGTGCCCGACGCGGTCTTGTACAGCACAGACCAGCCCGCCAGGTTGTAGTGCAGCTTGCAGTCGATGTTGCCGGCGGCCTGTGCGGCGGGAACCGCGCCCAGGCTTGCCAGTGCAGTCAGTGCCAGGGAAAGCGTCTTCATTGCAGTGCACTCATGCGGAAAGGAACGGCCCAGAATCTAGCAGCGCGCGCATCGCGCCAGCATGTGGCCGCCTACGCGCATGCGGCCACCGTTCAGTAGCGCCGGCCGCTGGCCGGCTGCATCGGTTCGGCATGGCGTACGCGGCGCCGGCCAGCGGCCGGCATTACGCGCGGGTGTGGAGGTCAAAGCTGTCCGCGTCCAGCATCGCCGGAAAACGCGCGCGGTGCGCGGCCAGCGCCGCCGCCGAGATGGTGGTGGTGACTACCTGCTCGCGTTCGCGGATCTCCACCTGCGGCTGGCCGAGGCAATCGATCACCGCGCTGTCGCCGGCGTAGTGCAGGTCGTTGCCGTCGATGCCGACCCGGTTGACCGCGGCCACGTAGCACAGGTTCTCGATCGCACGGGCACGCAGCAGTGTGCGCCACGGGTAGGCACGCGCGGAGGGCCAGTTGGCGACGAAGATCTGCAGGTCGAAATCCAGGTCGTTGGCACGCTCCACGTTGTAGCGGTTGCGGCAGAACACCGGGAAGCGCAGGTCGTAGCAGACCTGCGGATTGATCCGCCAGCCCTTCCAGTCCACGCTCAGACGCGCGTTGCCGGCGGCATAGCGCAGGTGCTCGCCGCCGTAACGGAACAAATGACGCTTGTCGTAGTACTGCAGGTCACCATCCGGCGTGGCCCACAGCAATCGATTGAACACGCCCTCCCCCACCCGCAGCTGCACGCTGCCGGTGACCGCCGCGCCCAGCCGCGCCGCCTGCTCGCGAAGCCAGGCCACGGTCGGGCCGTCCATGTTCTCGGCCTTGTCGATGGCGTCGTTGGAGAAACCACTGGTGAAGGTCTCCGGCAGGATCACCAGATCACTCTGCCCGGCCAGCGGTGCCAGCAGCGCACCGTAGTGCGCTCGGTTGCCGGACGGATCATGCCAGCGGGTGTCGCCCTGGACGAGGCTGATGCGCAGATCGGGGCGTTCGGCGGCGGTCATCACAGCCCCTGCAGACGTGCGATCGCCGCGTCCAGCGTGGCGTCGTTCTTGGCAAAGCACAGCCGCACCAGGCGCTGGCCTCGCGGCGCGGTCTCGTAGAACGGCGACAGCGGAATGGCGGCCACGCCCTTCTCGATGGTCAGCCACTTCACGAACTCGTGGTCAGGTAGATCGCTGATCGCCGAATAGTCGACCAGCTGGAAGTAACCGCCCGGCACCGGCAGCGGGGTCAGGCGGGTGGTCAGCAGCTGTTCGCGGAAGCGGTCGCGCTTGGCCTGGTAGAACGCGCCCAGTTCCAGGTGGTGTTCGGGCTCGTCACGGATCATCGCAGCGAAGCCGTACTGCGCCGGGCCGAAGCTGGTGAACGTGTTGTACTGGTGGACCTTGCGGAACTCGGCGCTCATCGCCGGCGGGGCGATGGCGTAGCCGATCTTCCAGCCGGTGCAGTGATAGGTCTTGCCGAAGCTGGAAATCACGAACGCGCGCTCGCGCAGCTCGGGGTAGCGCAGCGCCGATTCATGGCGGCGGCCGTCGTAGATGATGTGTTCGTACACCTCATCGGAGATCAGGTAGATGCCGGTGCCGCGCAGGACGTCGGCCAGCGCCTGCATGTCCCCGGCAGTCAGCATCGCACCGGATGGATTGTGCGGGGTATTGACCATCAGCAGGCGGGTCCGCGGGGTGATCGCCGCACGCACGCGGTCCCAGTCCACCGCGAAGCTCTGCGGGTCCAGCGGCACGTGTACGGCCACCGCGCCGGCCAGCGCGATGGCCGGCTCGTAGCAGTCGTACGCCGGGTCCAGCACGATCACTTCCTCACCCGGGCGCACCACGGCGTGGATGGCGTTGAAGATCGCTTCGGTGGCGCCACTGGTCACGGTGATCTCGGTATCCGCATCGACCTGCGCGCCGTACAGCTCCAGCGACTTCTGCGCGATGGCCTGGCGCAGCGGTGCCACGCCGGTCATCGGCGGATACTGGTTCAGCCCGCCGTGCATGGCCTTGACCGTTTCATCGATCAGGCGCTGCGGCGCGGAGAAGTCCGGAAACCCCTGCCCAAGGTTCACGGCACCGTGCTCGGCGGCCAGCTGGGACATCACGGTGAAGATGGTGGTGCCCACCTTGGGCAGCTTGGTCTGGGGTTGCATCGGCAAAGAATGAAGAGGAAAGGGGGAAAGGCCAGTGTACGCAAAACGTCCGCGGCCATGATGGCCCTCCCTCCACCCTGCCACCTCACCCCCGCTACAATGGCGGCCCTTTCCCGGTGTGAAGCCTGAGCCCCTTGAACGCTCCTCCGTTGCTGGCCGCGCAAGGCCTCGGCTTCAGTCGCAACGATGAACCGGTCTTCGGGCCGCTCGACTTCCATATCGATGCCGGTGAAGCCCTGCTGGTGCAGGGCGACAACGGCGCCGGCAAGACCACCCTGCTGCGGGTACTGGCCGGGCTGCTGCGCGCCGACAGCGGCCAGGTGCAGATCGATGGCCGCGTGGCCGGTCACAAGGAACGGTCGCAGTATGTGGCGTACCTCAGCCACCTGCCCGCACTCAAGCCGGACCTGGACACGCTGGAGAACCTGCATTTCCTGTGCGGCCTGCATGGCCGCCGCGCGCGCCAGATGCCCGGCAATGCGCTGGCCATCGTCGGCCTTGCCGGCTATGAGGACACCCTGGTCCGCCAGCTCTCGGCCGGCCAGAAGCGTCGCCTGGCACTGGCCCGGATCTGGCTGTCGCCGGCCCCGCTGTGGCTGCTCGACGAGCCCTACGCCAATCTCGACCTGGACGGCATCAACCTGGTGAACCGCATGATTTCCGCGCATCTGCGCAGTGGTGGGGCCGCCCTGGTCACCACCCACGGCGCGTACGCCGCCCCGCCCGTGCGCACCCGCCTGATCGACCTGACGCCCGCCGGGCACCCCCCGGTCGCCATCGGCGGTGCCGCATGATCGCGCCGGGCACCGAACCGGGCCTGTGGCAGACCGCCTGTGCCCTTGTCACGCGCGACCTGCGCCTGCTCTGGCGCCGCCGTGGCGACGCGCTGCAACCGCTGCTGTTCGCGCTGCTGGTGGTGGTGCTGTTCGCGCTGGCACTCGGCCGCGAGTCATCGCTGATGGGTCAGGTCGGTGCGGCGGTGCTGTGGCTGGCGGTGCTGCTGGCCGGCCAGCTGGCGCTGGATTCGCTGTTCCGCAGCGATGCCGAGGACGGTTCGCTGGAGCAATGGCTGCTGGCACCGGTCCCGCTGGCCTGGCTGGTGCTGGTACGGGTGCTGCTGCACTGGGCCACCACCGCGCTGCCGCTGATCGCCATCACGCCGCTGCTGGTCGAAATGCTGCACGTGCCACATGACCAACTACCGATCCTGCTGGCATCGTTGCTGCTGGGAACGCCGGTGCTGAGTCTGATCGGTGGCGTGGTCGCCGCGCTGACGGTGAGCATCCGGCGCTCTGGTATTCTCGTGGCGTTGCTGGCCCTGCCGTTGTACGTACCGGTGCTGGTGTTCGGTGCGGGCAGTGTCGGCGCTGCGGCACGCGGGCAGGATCCGGTCGGTGCGCTGCTGCTGCTGGCCGCCGGGCTGGTGGTGGCACTGGTGCTGGCGCCGCTGGCGACGGCTGCCGCCATCCGGATCTCGCTGAGTTGAGCTGCTGTTCCCGTGCCACCGTTCCAGTGTCATCGTTTAACGAGCCACTCCACGTCCGTTGGATCGTCGCCCTTCGTTGGATAGCCACTGCCGCATGCACCCGATAGTCCGCTGGTTCCATCAACTCGGTTCACCGCCCACCTTCGACCGCTTCGCCACGCGGTGGTCGCGCATCTTCTATGTCGCCGCGGTGCCGGTGCTGCTGCTCGGCATGTGGCAGGGCCTGTTCGTGGTACCTGCCGAGCAGACCCAGAACGATGCCTTCCGGATCATCTACATCCACGTGCCCAGCGCGTGGATGAGCCTGTTCGTGTTCGCCCTGATGGCCTTCTACGCGGTCATCGCCCTGGTGTGGCGGATCAAAATCTGCGAAATCCTGGCAATGGCCTGCGCGCCGATGGGCGCCGGCTTCACCCTGATCACCCTGCTCACCGGCAGCATCTGGGGCAAAGGAACCTGGGGCGGCTGGTGGGACTGGGACCCACGCCTCACCAGCGAACTGATCCTGCTGTTCCTGTACCTGGGCGTGATCGGTCTCTACCACGCCATCGACGACCGACGCAGCGCCGCACGCGCGGCCGGGCTGCTGGCCATTGTCGGCGTCGGCCTGCTGCCGGTGATCCGCTATTCGGTCGACTGGTTTGGCGGCCTGCACCAGCGCCAGTCGATCAACGTGTTCGGCACCAACGCAGTGCGCCCGGAGCTGATCGCCCCGCTGTGGTGGATGGTGGTGGCCACCAAACTCTGGTTCGTCGGTTCGCTGCTGGCCAAAGCGCGCGTCGACAACCTCGCGCGCGAGGCCGGCAAGGCCTGGGTCGGCGAGCGCTTCGGCGACACCGCGCCGGCCACATCCGAGGAGCTGCCGCGATGACGCACGTCCCCTTCATCATCGCCGCCTACGCGGTGTTCGTGCTGGTGCTGGGAAGCGACGCGCTCGGCTCCTGGCTGCGTCTGCGCGTGGCCCGGCGGCAGGCACTGCGACGCCAGCAGCGGTTGCAGGCGCGCACCAAGGCGCTTCCCGACACGCCGCTGGCCACGGAGCTCACCCGATGACCCCGTCGCAGCGTCGTCGCATGGTCTGGGTGCTGCTGCTGCTGCTCGCCTCGGGGCTGGCAACCACGCTGGTGGCCTTCGCGCTGCAGCGGAACATCGCCTATCTCTATACGCCGTCGGAAGTGCTGCGCGGCGATGTGGATGCGCAGTCGCGCTTCCGGCTTGGCGGCATGGTGGTCAAGGGATCGTTCGAGCGCGCATCCGGTTCGCTCGATGCCCATTTCGTGGTGACCGACGGTGATGCCGTGCTGCCGGTGACCACTTCGCGCATCCTGCCGGACATGTTCCGCGAAGGGACCGCCGTGGTGGCCAGCGGCCGCCTGCAGGACGGCCGCTTCATTGCCGATGAAGTGCTGGCCAAGCACGACGAGAACTACATCCCCAAGGAAGTGGCCGACAAAATGGGCCAAGCGCATACCAGGCACGACGTGACCATGCCCGCTGCGGAGACCCGCTGAGTGCTGCCCGAACTGGGGCAGGTTCTGCTGGTGAGCGCCCTGCTGATGGCCCTGCTGCAGGCCGTGCTGCCGCTGTGGGGCGCCCAGCGCGGCCAGCAGGCCTGGATGGCGGTGGCGCGGCCGGCGGCCTTTGCCCAGCTGGCCCTGCTGCTGGGCGCGTTCGCCGTGCTGACCGTGGCCTTCGTGGTGCAGGACTTCTCGGTGCGGTACGTCGCCGAGAACTCCAACTCGCTGCTGCCGATGGCGTACCGTTACTCGGCGGTATGGGGTGCGCATGAAGGCTCCCTGCTGCTGTGGGCGCTGGTGTTGGCGCTGTGGAGCGGCGCGGTGGCGCTGTGGTCCAGACGGCTGCCGCCGGACGTGCGCGCACGCGTGCTTGGCGTGCTCGGCATCATCAGCATCGGCTTCCTGGCGTTCCTGATCTTCACCTCCAATCCATTCGCGCGGCTGCTGCCGGCGCCGCTGGAAGGCCGCGACCTGAATCCGCTGCTGCAGGACCCCGGGCTGATCATCCATCCGCCGATGCTGTACCTGGGCTATGTCGGTTTCGCCGTGCCGTTCGCCTTCGCCATCGCTGCCCTGCTGGAAGGCCGCGTGGATGCACGCTGGCTGCGCTGGACCCGGCCGTGGACCAACGTGGCGTGGGGCTTTCTGACCCTCGGCATCGCGCTGGGCAGCTGGTGGGCGTACTACGAACTCGGCTGGGGCGGCTGGTGGTTCTGGGACCCGGTGGAGAACGCCAGTTTCCTGCCGTGGCTGGCCGGTGCCGCGCTGATCCACTCGCAGGCGGTCACCGAGAAGCGCGGCAGCTTCGCCAGCTGGACACTGCTGCTGGCCATCGCCGCATTCGCGCTGTCGCTGCTGGGCACCTTCCTGGTGCGCTCGGGCGTACTCACCAGCGTGCATTCGTTCGCCGCCGATCCCTCGCGCGGCACCTTCATCCTGGTGTTCCTGGCCCTGGTCGTCGGTGGCGCGCTGCTGCTGTACGCGCTGCGCGCCGGTGCGCTGGGCAACGATGATCCCCGGCGCGGGTTCATGCCGACCTCGCGCGAGACCCTGCTGCTGGCCAACAACCTGCTGCTGGCCGCCGCCTGCGGCATGGTCCTGCTCGGCACCCTGTACCCGCTGCTGGCCGATGCGCTCGGGCTGGGCAAAGTCTCGGTCGGCCCGCCGTATTTCGGCACCCTGTTCGTGGTGCTGATGGCGCCCCTGGTGGCGCTGCTGCCGTTCGGGCCGCTGGTGAACTGGCAGCGCGACCAGGCCTCGCGCGCGCTGGCCATGCTTGCGCCGTGGGCCGCGCTGTCGCTGCTGCTGGGCGTCATCGCCTACTTCATGGCGCCGCAGGGCGCACTCAAGACCGCCGCCGGCGTTGCCGCTGCGGCCTGGGTGGCGCTGGGCACCGCGCGCTTCGTGTGGACCCGCCTGCGTGGCAACGGTCGTTTCAACGCCGAGATGGTCGGCATGCTGCTGGCCCACGGCGGCGTGGCGGTGTTCCTGGCCGGCGCGCTGCTGGTGGAGGCGCTCAACGTGCAGCGCGAAGTCGCCCTCGCTCCGGGCCAGGCAGTGCAGGTGGGCGCCTACGAACTTCGCTTCGAAGGCGTGGACCACCAGCAGGGCCCGAACTACAGCGCCGACCGCGGCCACGTCCGCGTGCTGCGCCACGGCCGCGAGCTGGCCCTGCTGCATCCGGAGAAACGCGCCTATGCCAGCGGCGGCCAGGTCATGACCGAAGCCGGCATCCATGCCCGCATCAGCGGCGATGTGTACGTGGCGCTGGGCGAGCCGCTGGGCAACAATGCGTGGGCCGTGCGCGTGCACATCAAACCGTTCGTCCGCTGGATCTGGCTGGGCGCGCTGTTGATGGCCCTGGGTGGCTTCGTCACCGCCGCCGACCGCCGTTTCCGTCGCCCGTAGGAGTTCCCATGTCCGATCCTCGCCCCACCCCGTCCCGCCCGCTGCCACCGGTTGCGATCGTGATCGGCGTGCTGTTCTTCTTCGGGCTGCTGGGTCTGATGGTGTATGGCGTGATGAAGTCCGGCGCGCCCGACCGCGATGTGCTGCCGTCCGCGCTGATCGGCAAGCCCGCCCCTGCTTTCCAGCTGCCGGTCCTGCACGATCCCACCATCACCGTGAGCAGCGCCGAGCTGCGCGGCGCGCCCTACGTGCTCAACGTATGGGGCAGCTGGTGCGCGGCCTGCCGTGAAGAACACCCGGTCCTGACCCGCTTCGCCGAAACCAAACGCGTGCGCGTGATCGGCTACAACTGGAAGGACGAACCGGCCGACGCGCTGCGCTGGCTGGAGCAGCTCGGCAACCCGTTCGTGCTGGTCCTGAGCGACGTCGAGGGCCGCACGGCCATCGACTGGGGCGTCACCGCCGCGCCGGAAACCTTCCTGGTCGACGCCAGCGGCGTGGTGCGCTGGAAGTACAGCGGCGCGCTGAGCCAGCGGGTGATCGATACCCAGCTGATTCCCGAACTGGACAAGGTGGAACGCGCCAATGCCGATGCCCAGCATCATCTGCCGGCCGCACCGTAACCCGCGCGCGCGGGCACGCGCCGCGCTGCTCGCGCTGGCGCTGCTGGCGCCGCTGGCGGCGCTGGCGCAGGCCGTGTCCGACCCCACCCCGCTGCAGTACCGCAACGCCGCCGAGGAAGCGCGCTTTCATGCGCTCACCGCCGAACTGCGTTGCGTGCAGTGCCAGAACCAGTCACTGGCCGATTCGGATGCGCAGATCGCCCACGACCTGCGCCGGGAAGTGCTGGCGCTGATGCAGCAGGGCCGCGACGATGCCCAGATCAAACAGTTCCTGGTCGAGCGCTACGGCAGCTTCGTGCTGTACCGGCCGACGATGGATGCGCGCAACGCACTGCTGTGGTTCGGCCCGCCGCTCGCGCTCCTGGCCGGTGCCGGCGTGCTGGTGTGGGTGGTGCGCCGGCGCGGCCGCCACATCCAGCCTATCGAACAACGCGAGGATCACTGGTGAGCGAGTGGCTGATGGTGCTGGCCGGGCTGGTCGCGGCGGTCATGGCGATGGTGGTGTTGTGGCCGCTGCGCCGCACCGGCCGCGGGCCCTTTCTCGGTGGGGCGCTGGCAATGGGCATCGCCGGCGCGTCGCTGTATCTGCTGGTAGGCACACCGCAGGCGGCCGAGGAAGCGCAACGCACCGCCCCGGCGACGCTGCGCGACGGTGTGCAGGACCTGGAGCAGGCGCTGGCGCGTGACCCGCAACGCGCCGACGGCTGGGCACTGCTGGGACGTTCGCAGTTGGCGCTCGGCAACCTCGAGGCCGCCAACCGCGCCTATGCACGCGCCATCGCGCTCGCACCGGATGAGCCGGTGGTCCTGGTCGAAGCGGCGCAGGCACGCGCCCAGGCCGACCCGGACAAACGCTTCGACGATACCGCACTGACGTGGCTGCGCCACGCCGCCCAGCTCGCGCCCGAGAGCGAACGCGCCGGCTGGCTGATCGGCATCGCACAGCGCCAGCGCGGCCAGGATGCCGACGCTGCCGCCACCTGGGAAGCGCTGCTGCCGCGCCTGGACCCGGGCGCGGCCACTGCGTTGCGCGAGCAGATCGCCATCGCCCGGGCCAGCGCCGGGCTGCCGGCCGGCCCCGCCGACGCCAGCGCCGCGCGCCCCGGCCTGACCATCAAGGTCATGCTCGACCCGCAGTTCGCCGCGCGTGCACGCCTGCACGGCGATACCAGCGTGTTCGTCATCGCCCGGGTACCGGGCGGCCCGCCAATGCCGGTGGCCGTGGAAAAACACCGCGCCGATGCACTGCCGCTGGTGGTCACGCTGGACGATGCCGACAGCCCGATGCCGACCCAGCCGTTGTCGGCGCTCGACGAGGTGGAGGTGTTCGCCCGGCTGTCCGCGTCCGGCAACGCCACCCGCCAGGAGGGCGACCTCGACTCGGCCGTGGTGCGCGTGAGCCTGCCCCATGCCGCCCCGGTGCAGCTGGTGCTGGGCTCGCCCTGAGCGGGCGATCACCGCGATACAGCGTGCCGCCAGCGGCACCGTGCACCGATTCGGGCGAGCTAGAATGCCCGCATGACTGAATTCATCCCACCGGGCACGCGCTACCACGCCTTGCCCTCGCCGTTCGCGTTCAAGCGCGGCGGCCAGTTGCATGGCGCCCATGTCGCCTATGAAACCTGGGGCACGCTGGATGCGCAGGCCGGCAATGCGATTCTGCTGGTGACCGGCCTGTCGCCGGACGCACATGCCGCCGCCAATGCGGGCAATCCGGCTGCCGGCTGGTGGGAGCCGATGCTCGGGCCGGGCAAGCCGATCGATACCAACCGCTGGTTCGTGGTGTGCGTCAACTCGCTGGGCAGCTGCAAGGGCTCCACGGGACCGGCCAGCATCGACCCGGCCACCGGGCAGCCGTATCGCCTGCACTTCCCGGAGCTGTCGATCGAGGACGGCGCGAACGCGGCCATCGATCTTGTGCGCGCGCTCGGCATCGACCAGCTCGCCTGCGTGATCGGCAATTCGATGGGCGGCATGACCGCGCTGGCCGTGCTGCTGCTTGCACCCGGCATCGCACGCAGCCACATCAACATCTCCGGCAGCGCGCAGGCGCTGCCGTTCTCCATTGCCATCCGCTCGCTGCAGCGCGAAGCGATCCGCCTCGATCCGCGCTGGGATGCCGGCCAGTACAGCGAAGACAGCTATCCCGAATCGGGCATGCGCATGGCGCGCAAGCTCGGCGTCATCACCTACCGTTCGGCGCTGGAATGGGACGGCCGTTTCGGTCGCGTGCGGCTGGATTCGGACCAGACCGACGACGATCCGTTCGGCCTGGAGTTCCAGGTCGAAAGCTATCTCGAGGGCCACGCGCGTCGCTTCGTGCGCTTCTTCGACCCCAACTGCTACCTGTACCTGAGCCGCTCGATGGACTGGTTCGACCTGGCCGAGTACGCCGACGGCGACGTGCTGGCTGGCCTGGCCCGGATCCGGGTGGACAAGGCCCTGGCGATCGGCGCCAACACCGACATCCTGTTCCCGGTGCAGCAGCAGCAGCAGATCGCCGACGGCCTGCGTGCCGGGGGCGCCGATGCGCAGTTCATCGGGCTGGATTCGCCACAGGGGCACGACGCCTTCCTGGTCGATTTCGCACGCTTCGGCCCGGCCGTGGGCGACTTCCTCGGCACGCTGTGACGCACCTGCGACGCTACCTCGCCCTCGCTGCGGCCGGCGCCCTGATCGCCATGACGGTCACCGGCGCGCTGCCGCTGTGGGCCGCAGCCTGGTACGCGCTGACCAGCGCGGTGGCATTTACGCTGTATGGCGTGGACAAGCGCGCCGCGCAACGCGGCACCTGGCGCACGCCCGAACGCACCCTGCAACTGCTGGCCTTCGCCGGAGGCTGGCCGGGTGCCCTGCTCGGCCAGTCCGTGTTCCGCCACAAGCACCGCAAGACCGCCTTCCAAGGGATCTTCGTGCTATGCGCCGTGGCCAACGTCGCCTCGCTGGCCGCCCTGCTCAGATAGTACCGGCCGCAGGCGGGTACCACGACCAACGGCAACGGTGGATCTGCTAGCCTGCCCGTGCACCCGGCAACTCGGACCGGGCCAGGACTGCCGTTCAAGGAGGAATGCCATGCATCCGTGTTCGATCTCTCTGTCCCCCCTGAAGAAGGTCGTCTCCACGGCCCTGCTGCTGTCGGCACCGCTGCTTGCCGGCGCTGCGTCCCCGGGCACCTTCTTCGATGCCGTCGAACAATACGGCGCGGACAATTTTGCTGGCTGTACCCGGACGTTGGACACGCTGTTCAACAGCGGCGGCGCGTTCCCCGCCGGTGGCGAACTGCTGCTGGTCGAATGCGCGGCAGCCTCCGGCGATCGCGCTGCCGCGCTGGCCTATATCGACGCCCTGCTGCCCACCGGCCGTCTGCCGCTGGACGACCTGCGCACCAAAGCGCGGCCTGGCCTGGACGCCCTGCGCGCCGATCCGGTCTGGCCATCGGTGCTGCAACGCATCGCCGCCGAAGAACACAGACACGCCGCACAACGCGATGCTCCCCTGCGCGACGCGCTGCTGCAGCGCGAGGCGAAGGACCAGGCCGCCCAGCACGCGGCGGTCGCGGCCGGCGGCGGCAGCGCCTGGGCGCAGACCACGCCGGTAAGCGTGGAAAACGCCACCTGGCTGAAAGCAACGGTTGCCGAGAAGGGCTGGCCGGAGCGCTCGCGGGTAGGCGCCGATGGCGCCAAGGCCGCCTGGGTGATCGTGCAGCACGCCGATCATGACCCGGCCTTCCAGGCCGAGATGCTGCCACTGATCGAGACCGCCGCAAGGCGCGGTGAAGCCGACTTCGCCGACTACGCCCTGCTCACCGATCGCGTGCTGCTCGCCCAAGGCAAACCGCAGCGCTACGGCAGCCAGTTCAAGGAGAACGCCGACGGCATCTTCGAGCTCCAGCCCACTGCCGATATGGACGGGCTGGACGCACGCCGCCGCGAGGTGGGACTGCAGCCGCTGGCCGCCTACAAAGCCGTACTGGCAGAGATGTACGGCAAGCAAGTTCGCTAGCGCCGGCCGGAACGCCACCGCAGTCCGTCAGGCGACCTGGATGACCACCTTGCCGAATGGACCCTGCTGAAGCCGGGCGAATGATGCGCACACGCCCTCAAGGCAGCGAACGCAGCCACGCCACTGCTGCCTCGACGCCGCCCTGCTCACCCGATGCAGGCGTTTCCGGCCGTATGCCCTGCGGATACACATCCCCCTGGCGATCCACGAACATCGCGGTCGTCAACAGGAGTGCGCCGCCGTCGGGAAGTGGATAGGTTCGGTTGGAGGTTGCCCGCCCCGAGGTTGGCTCGCCGAAGAACCGGGTGTCAGGGCGGCCCCTGAATGCAACGGCGACCGCCTCACCAGAGCTGGCGGTCTTCGCGCCCACCAGCACGGCCACGCGACTGCGGGCCAGGTCGATGGTGCATGCCTTGGCGCCGCGAGAAGGCCAGCGGGTCACTGCACCGTCCCGGGTGCGGTTCGCGCCGATGTCGCCAGCGCCGAGCAGCGGACCCAACCCACTCAACATGGGCCACATATTGCCGCCGGTGTTCTGGCGAAGATCGACGATCCAGCCCTTGGACGACGTGGGCGCCAGAGTGGCGATCTTCTCGCAGAGTTCGGCGCTGAATGCGTCGCCGGCTGCGGCATCGGTTCCGCGCAGCCCCGGTACGAGCACGTAACCGATGTCCTGCATCTGCCGCGATTCAATAGCCGTCGATGCCACGGCGGTCGTGCGGGCCGTCGAGGCCTGACCCGGCACCTGCAGGAAACTGTGCCGGTCACCGAGCGCATTCAGCACCCGCTGCAGTCGGCCATACGCCTCCTGCGCAGGACGTTGCGCGAGGCCGGGGGCCCGCATCATCGCCTCCTGGGCTGACCAGTCCACATTGCCGGCGTTCAATGCGTTCGCGCGGATGATCGGAAGCGCATAGGCGATCATGTCGTACGCAGAAACACCTGCCGACACCGCAGGTTCCGACGTCAGCGTGAGTCGCTGGACGTTCACCCGCCCTGCCGCGTCCAGTGTGACGCCCAGCTTGAGGTGGGTCGCGTCCGACGGGATGTAGAGCTGCAGCTCCCTCGCCTGTGCTCCCTCACCGGCGCGGGCTGGGCTGGCCCCCGTGCTTGCGAACGCCAACCGTCCGTCCGGGCCGTCCGCACGCAGCCAGAGCGCAGCGATGCCGGTGCCCTCGGCGACCAGGAGCGAACCGGCCAGACGCACCTCCCGTCCCCGGAAGGCAGTGGCGTCCACTGACGTGATGGCACCGAAGAACGTGTCCTGCCCGACCGACTCGGCAGACACGGTGACCGCTCCCCCCTCGGGCGTCAGGATATCGCCCGCGCCGCTGGTCCGCGCGTGGGGGCCGATGTTGTTCCAGACGGACCGCGCGGTGGCGCCGCCGCTGAGGAGCATCAACACAAGGAACGCAGCCATGCGCACCATACTCAACATCCGTGTCTGAGTGGGATCGCGATGCTAGTTCACGTACGTCTCATTCAACAAGCGGGGGTGTGGCCGTGGGAGACGCTCCCGCGCAACGTGAACGGGACCAACGGGGTAGCCAGGCCTCGTTTGCGCCGCAGGACGGCCAACCGGACCCGACCTTCACAGCTACCACGGCAGCACCAATGCAACTATGCAGGACGCGACCTGCCTCCCCGGTAACCTATGCCCCACTTTCCTCGTCTTTTCGGCCGTTGGCTGCGCCTGCGTCGTCGTGTACGTTGGCGCTGGCGCGAACGCCAGGCGTCGGCCCCGGCCATCGAAGCTACCGAGGGTCCACTGCGTGCCGCGCTGTACAGCGTTGAACAGATGGAGGTGTATGGCCGCGCCCTCGCGCGCCAGCATCGCGTGAGGATGCGACCTGGCCCGGAGCGCCTGCTTGATCGACTGCAGGCCAACGAGCGTGTCCTGGAAGACGCCAACACGCTGCTCAGCAGCGTGGTGCGCGAACAGCGCCCGGTCACCCCGGCCGGGGAATGGCTACTCGACAACTACTACCTGATCGAAGAACAGATCCAGACCGCGCGGCGTCACCTGCCGCGCGGCTACAGCCGGCAATTGCCTTCACTGGCCTCGGGGCCATCGGCGGGGTTGCCGCGCGTGTATGAACTGTCGATGCAGGCCATCGCGCACGGCGATGGCCGCATCGACGCCGACACGCTGGGCCGTTTCATTGCCTCGTACCAGTCGCTCGCGCCCCTGAGCCTGGGCGAACTGTGGGCCGTTCCCATCATGCTGCGCCTGGCACTGCTGGAGAACCTGCGGCGCATGGCGGCGCGGGTGATGCGCGATGGCACTGACCGTCGCCTGGCGGCGCAATGGGCTGAGAGCCTCAATCGGGCGGCGTCCGACACGCCCACCGATGTGGTCCTGGTGGTGGCCGACATGGCACGGTCCGCGCCCCCCTTGACCGGCGCGTTCATCGCCGAGCTGACCCGCTCGCTGCTGGGGCGCGGTGGCGCATGGGCCATGCCCATCGCCTGGCTGGAACAGTGGGCAGGCGCAGCCGGTCAGCGCATCGACGAACTGGTCGCCGCCGAGGGGCAGCAGCAGGCGGCCGACCAGGTCTCCATCGGCAACAGCATCGGCAGCCTGCGCTTTCTCTCCACGATGGATTGGCGCATCTTTGTCGAAGACATGAGCGTGGTCGAGCAGCGGCTGCGGGAAGACCCGATGGCCGTCTATGCGCAGATGGATTTCGGCACCCGCGACGCCTACCGTCACGTGGTGGAGAAGATCGCCCGCGGCAGCCGCGTGGCGGAGGAGCGTGTTGCGACCATCGCGCTGGACCTGGCACGGGCGGCTGGACCGCCTGATGGGCCACGCACGCACGTGGGCTACTGGCTCGTCGGTGAAGGCCTGCACACCACCGCTGAGGCGGTGGCGCAGACAGCGCCGCGCCACCGCAAGGCACGGCCACTGGCGCATCGCGTGCCGCTTGCGCTGTACCTGCTGCCGATCACGCTGCTGGCGGTGCTGGCCACCGCGGGCCTGTTGGCCGCCGGCAGCGGCGCGGTGCCGGCCTGGCTGGCCGCGCTGCTCGGGCTGCTGGTGTTCAGCGAACTGGGCATCGTCCTGGTGAACTGGACCGCGACGGTGCTGGTCACCCCCAGGCCGCTTCCGAAACTCGATTTCAGCGAGGGCATCCCTGCATCCTGCGCCACCGTGGTCGCGGTCCCGTCGATGCTGTCCAGCATCGACGGGATCGACGTTCTGAGCGAAGCACTGGAAGTCCGCTTCCTGGCCAACCGCGATCCTCACCTGCGCTTTGTCCTGCTGACGGACTTTCTCGACGCCGCGGCAGCCACCACATCGATGGACGACACCCTGCTTGCGCACGCCGTGGCGCGGATAGAGGAACTGAACCGCCGTTACGTGTCGGAACACGGTGATCGCTTCTACCTCCTGCACCGCCCCAGGCAATGGAATCCGGGCGAACGGGTATGGATGGGGCACGAGCGCAAGCGCGGCAAGCTGGCAGCGCTCAATGCCCTGCTCCGCCGCGGCAACGCGGCCGCATTCATGCGCATCGTCGGAGACACGGCTGCCCTGGTCGGCGTCCGCTACGTGATCACGCTGGATGCGGACACGCAGCTTCCACGCGATGCCGCACGCGCATTCGTCGCCACGTTGGCGCACCCGCTCAACCGCCCGCGCTTCGATCCGACGCTGCAACGCGTGGTGGAGGGTTACGGCATCCTGCAGCCCAGCGTCGGCACCAGCCTGGGCAGGCGGCGCACCTCGCGTTTCGCCAGGATGTTCGGCAGCGAGCCCGGCATCGATCCGTACACGCGCATGGTTTCGGACGTCTACCAGGACCTGTTCGACGAAGGTTCGTTCGTGGGCAAGGGCATCTATGACGTCGAGGCCTTCGAGCATGCGCTCGAGGGCCGCCTGCCCGAGAACAGCATCCTCAGCCACGATCTGCTGGAAGGCTGCTATGCACGCGCAGGCCTGGTCAGCGACGTGCGCCTGTACGAAGACTATCCCGAGCGCTACGTTGCCGATGCCAAGCGCCGGGCGCGCTGGATCCGCGGCGACTGGCAGCTGTTGCCCTGGTTGTTGCCGTGGACACCGCGGCCGGCATCTGGATGGGAACGCAACCGGCTCAGTCTGCTGTCACGCGGCAAGCTGCTGGACAACCTGCGCCGGAGCCTGGTGCCGATCGCTGCCCTTGCCTTGCTGGTGGCCGGCTGGCTGTGTGCCGAACATCCGTCCATATGGACGGCGTGGGTGCTCGCGCTGTGGTTTGCGCCGCCATTGATCGGCATGCTGCGCGATGCGCTGAGCGTTCCTGAGGACACGCCGCTGGAAGCCCACTACATCAAGGTGGGGCGCGGAACGCTGCAGTCGTTGCTGCGCGCGTCCACCCAGGTCGCCTGTCTTCCCTACGAAGCGTTGCTGGCCAGTGGCGCGGTGCTGCGCACGCTCTGGCGCATGGCCATCACACGCCGGCATCTGCTGCAATGGAACCCCTCCAGCGAAGTCGAGCGCCGCCTTGGCGGCGACCGCAGCGCGGAATGGCGGGTGATGGCGCCGGCATCGCTACTGGCGCTCGCGCTGACGGCTGTCGTGGCCAGCGTGCGTCCGCAGGCACTGCCGCTGGCCCTGCCCTTGCTGGTGGCATGGACCTTCGCGCCTGCGTTGATGGCGTGGCTGGGTCGGCCGCCGGTCGCGAGCGTGGCGGAACTGTCGGTCAGCCAGCGGGCGTTTCTTGGCCGGCTGGCGCGGCGTACCTGGTCATTCTTCCAGGCGTGGGTGCGCGAACAGGATCATTGGTTGCCGCCAGACAACATCCAGGAGCATCCCGCGCTGGTGGTGGCGCGACGCACCTCGCCGACCAACATCGGCCTGTCCCTGCTGGCCAACCTGTCTGCGTGGGATTTCGGCTATCTCCAGCAGGACGCAGTGGCGGAACGGACAGCCCGCACGTTCGATACGCTGGACCAGCTGCCGCGCCATCGCGGTCACTTCCTGAACTGGTACGACACCGAAACCCTGGCGCCGCTGCCGCCACGCTACGTCTCCACCGTGGACAGCGGCAACCTTGCCGGCCACCTGCTTACGCTACGCCAAGGCCTGCTCGCACTGGTGGACGCGCCGGTGTTGGCGCCGCACACGTTCGACGGCCTGGCCGATACGCTCGCCGTGCTGGAAGAGGAACGGCAGCGCCATCGCCCCGATGACGCGCCCCTGGGCGACGCCCTCAACCACCTTCGCCAGCGCCTGGCGTCAACGCGTATCGACCCGCCCCGCGGGCCGGCGCAGGTGCTCGGCCGGTTGCAGGAACTGGCCGGTCTGGCCGACGCGGTGCTGGTGCAGTGGCCGGAACCGCCATCGCCCGAGGACGGCGCGCTGCACTGGCCAGCCCTGTTCGCTGCCGAATGCCATGCCGCCAACGCCTCACTGGCCGGCATCCCTGCCGATGCCGGCGCGGACAGCGACGCGCCGCTGCCCAGCCTGCGCCAACTGGCCGGCCTGCCCGGTACGGCCGGTGCGGATGCACGCGCGCGCATCGAGCAGCTGCAGGACCTGGCACACCGCGCCGGACAGTTCTCGCTGATGGAATACGGGTTCCTGTTCTACCGGACCCGCAACCTGCTGTCGATCGGTTACAACGTCGACGACCACCGCCTCGACAACAGCTTCTACGACCTGCTGGCCTCCGAAGCGCGGCTGTGTGCCTTCGTCGCCATCGCCCAGGGCCAGTTGGCGCAGGAGAGCTGGTTCGCGCTTGGCCGGATGCTCACCGAGGTCAACGGCACGCCCACGCTGTTGTCATGGAGTGGCTCGATGTTCGAGTACCTCATGCCGCAGCTGGTGATGCCGAGCTATCCGGACACGCTGCTCGACCAGACGACGCGGCATGCGGTCGAGGCACAGATCGTCTACGGGCGCACCCTGAACCTGCCGTGGGGCGTGTCCGAGTCGGGCTACAACGCCGTCGATGCCCGCCTGAACTACCAGTACCGCGCGTTCGGAGTGCCAGGATTGGGGCTCAAGCGCGGTCTGGGTCAGGATCGGGTCATCGCCCCCTATGCCAGCATGATGGCGCTGATGGTGGCGCCGGAGGCGGCGTGCCAGAACCTGCAGGCCCTGGACGCATTGGGGTTCTCCGGCCGCTTCGGCATGTACGAAGCCATCGACTACACGCCTGCCCGGGTGCCGCCGGGGCAGGATCACGTTCTGCTGCGTTCGTTCATGGCCCACCATCAGGGCATGGGGCTGCTGTCGTTGGATTACCTGTTGCGCGACCAGCCGATGCAGCGCCGCTTCGTTGCCGACGTCGAGTTCCAGGCCACCTTGCTGCTGCTGCAGGAGCGCATCCCGCGCATCGGCGTATTCCATCCACATGAGGTCGAAGCCCTGGGCGAGCACTCCGCCCTGGCCGAACACGAGACGGCCCTGCGCGTCCTGCGCGACCCGGGCGGCCCGCGTCCGGAAGTGCAGCTGCTGTCCAACGGTCGCTACCACGGCATGCTGACCCATGCCGGCGGCGGGTACAGTCGCCACGGCGATCTGTCGCTCACCCGTTGGCGCGAAGACGGCACTACCGATGCCTGGGGTACCTTCTGCTATCTGCGCGATGTGGACAGCGGCGAGTTCTGGTCGGCTGCATATCAGCCCACCTGCGTGCCGATGGACAACTACGAGGCGATCTTCTCCGACGCCAAGGCAGAGTTCCGCGGTGTGCGCCGCAGCTGCGAGAGCCACCTGCAGGTGGCCATCTCCGCCGAGGACGACATCGAACTCAGGCGCCTGCGCCTGACCAACCGCAGCCGTCGCCCGCGCACGGTGGAGATCACCACCTATGCCGAAGTGGTGCTGGCACCTGCAGCGTCCGACGACGCCCACCCGGCCTTCAGCAACCTCTTCGTGCAGAGTGAGATCCTGGCCGCCAAGCAGGCCGTGCTGTGCACCCGCCGACCACGCTCGCACGACGAGGTGCCACCGTGGATGTTCCATCTGGTCGCGGTGCATGATGCGGAGGTGGTGGCGATCTCCTACGAAACCGACCGTGCGCGCTTCCTGGGGCGTGGTAACACCCCGCGGGCGCCGCAGGCGCTGACTACCGATACCGACCTCTCCGGCACTGACGGCTCGGTGCTGGACCCGATCGTGGCAATCCGCGTGCGTGTCGTGCTTGAGCCCGAGCAGACCGTGCAGCTGGACATGGTGTATGGCATCGGCGCCGACCGCCCCGGTTGCGAGGCGCTGGTGGACAAGTACCGTGATCGTCGCCTGGCCGACCGCGTCTTCGACCTGGCCTGGACGCACAGCCAGGTGGTGCGCCGGCAGATCAACGCAAGCCAGGCCGAAGCATCCCTGTACGAACGCTTGGCCGGCCACGTGTTGTACGCCAATGCGCTGCTGCGCGCCGGCACCGGCGTCCTCCAGCAGAACCAGCGAGGCCAGTCCGGGCTGTGGGGCCATGCCATCTCGGGCGACCTGCCCATCGTCCTGCTCAAGGTCACCGACGTGGAGAACGTGGAACTGGTCAGGCAACTGGTGCAGGCGCATGCGTACTGGCGCCAGAAGGGACTTCACACCGATCTGGTGATCTGGAACGACAGCAAGGCCGGCTATCGGCAGGAACTGCAGGACCAGATTCTGGGAATGGTGGCGGCCAGTTCGGAGACCGGCCTGCTCGATCGCCCGGGCGGTATTTTCGTCCGGCCGGTGCAGAACATGAGTCATGAGGACCGCATTCTGCTGCAGGCGGTCGCCCGCGTGGTCATCAGCGACGAGGACGGCACGCTGGTCGCGCAGGTGGGCCGCCAGCCCCTGCCTGCCCGCCGCATCCCGCCCCTGGTGCCGCAGGTGGAGCAGCAGGAACTGGCGTTGTCGATGGAGGCGACGCCCGGGCACCCCGCCATCACCGGGGCCGGACCCGAGCCCGGGATGCCCCCGGGTCCCGAGCAGGATGAAGAGGTGGACGACCCGTGGCCCTTCCTTCCGTACCGCGGCACCGGCCAGTTCGACAACGGTACCGGCAGTTTCAGCGAGGACGGCCGCGAGTACGTCGTGGTGGTGCGCGAAGGTGCCCCGACGCCGGCGCCGTGGGCCAACGTGATCGCGAACGCCCGCCTGGGCACGGTCGTCAGCGAGAGTGCGCCGGGCTACACCTGGTTCGAGAATGCACACGAATTCCGCTTGACGCCCTGGCTCAATGATCCGGTGTCCGACACGGGCGGCGAGGCCTTCTACCTGCGCGACGAGGAGACCGGCCGTGTCTGGTCACCGATGCCGCTGCCGTGCAGGGGCACCGGTGCGTACCGTACGCGTCATGGATTCGGCTACACGGTCTACGAGCACAGCGAAGACGGTATCGTCAGCGAATTGTGGGTGTTCGTCGACGTCACCGCGCCCCTCAAGTTCTCGGTCCTGCGTCTGCACAACCTCTCGGGCCGGCCACGGCGGCTGTCGGCCATCGGCTACGTTGAATGGGTCATGGGAGACCTGCGCACAAAGTCACGCATGCACGTGGTCACCGAACGCGACCCGCAGACCGGCGCGCTGCTGGCGCGCAACAGCTACAGCACCGAGTTCGGCGGCCGGGTGGCGTTTTTCGACACCGATGCAGAAGGCTGCGGCTGGACCTGTGATCGCCTGGAGTTCATCGGCCGCAACGGCAGCCTGCATGCGCCGGCGGCGTTGCGTCGCGAACGTCTGGATGGGCGGATCGGTGCGGGCCTCGATCCCTGCGCGGCGATCCAGGTGCCACTCACGCTGGGGCCGGGCGACCGGAGTGAAACGACGTTCCGCCTTGGCGCGGGGCGCGACCGCGAGGAAACGCTCGCGTTGGCACACAGCCGCCAGGGCGCCCATGAGGCAATCGATGCGCTGGACGCAGTGCGCATCCACTGGCGCAACGTGCTGGCCACGGTGCAGGTGCGCACGCCCGACCCGGCATTGGACGCGCTGGCCAACGGCTGGCTGGTCTACCAGACCCTGGGCTGCCGCTACCTGGGACGCAGCGGCTACTATCAATCCGGCGGTGCATTCGGCTTCCGCGACCAACTGCAGGACGCGCTCGCGCTCGTGCACGCTCGCCCGGATCTGACCCGCGAGCACCTGCTGCTCTGCGCTGCACACCAGTTCACCGAAGGGGATGTGATGCACTGGTGGCACCCCCCGCAAGGTCGCGGCGTGCGCACCCGCTGCTCGGACGACTATCTCTGGTTGCCCCAGGGCGCATGCCGCTACCTGGAGGTCACTGGCGACGCCAGCGTGCTGGATGAAGTGGTCGGCTTCATCGAAGGGCGCGCGGTGACACCGGAAGAGGAAGGGTATTACGACATGCCCACACCGTCGGTGCAGCGCGGCACTCTGTATGCCCACTGCATCGTCGCGCTCGACCGCGGTTGCCGGTTGCTCGGCGAGCGCGGTCTCCCGTTGATGGGCAGCGGCGATTGGAACGACGGCATGAACCGTGTCGGCGACCAGCAGCGCGGAGAAAGCGTATGGCTCGGATTCTTCCTCCATGACACGCTTCGCCGCTTTGCTGTGCTGGCCGACGCGCGTGGCGACGCCACCCGCGCACAGTGGTGCCAGCAGCAGGCCGAGAGCCTGCGCCGGAATCTGGAACACCACGCCTGGGACGGGGCATGGTATCGCCGCGCCTGGTTCGACAACGGCGCCGCCCTGGGCTCGGCAGAGAACCGGGAATGCCGCATCGATTCGATATCCCAGAGCTGGTCGGTGCTGTCCGGCGTTGCCGCGCCAGAGCGTGCCCGCCAGGCATTGGATTCGCTCTATACGCATCTGGTGCGGAAGGATGCCAAGCTGATCCAGCTTCTCGACCCGCCCTTTGACAAGACGACGGAGGACCCTGGCTACATCCGCGGGTACGTCCCCGGCGTGCGTGAGAATGGTGGGCAGTACACCCACGCGGCAGTGTGGGCGGCGATGGCATTCGCACAACAGGGAGATGCGGTGCGCGCCTGGGAGCTGGCCGGCATGATCAACCCTCTCAATCACACCCGAGACCCGGCAGCGGTGCAGACCTACCGCGTCGAACCCTACGTGTTGGCGGCCGATGTATACGCCGTGTCGCCGCACGTCGGGCGAGGCGGCTGGACGTGGTACACCGGCTCGGCCGGGTGGATGTATCGCCTGCTGGTCGAATCCCTGCTCGGCATACGCCGCCAGGGCGATCGTCTGTCGCTTGCACCGTGCCTGCCCGATCACTGGCCGTCATTCGAACTGAGCTACCGCTTCGGCCGAAGCTTCTACGAGTTCGTGGTGACCCGCAGTGCACAGGGTCAGCCTACGCTGCAGGTGGACGGGATCCCGCAGCCGGACCTGACCGTGCTGCTCCGCGATGACGGTCATCATTACCGTGTCACGCTTGACCTGGGGGCGGCCCCCACATGAGCCTGCGCCCCGAAATACAGGTACAGCTTGATGCGCTGGGCGACATGCTGGTCCACTGGTTGGATCAGGTGCGGCATCCGGCGCAGTTCTGGCCGCAGTTTGAAGCGTTGGCGGCAGAGATTCTGGACCAATGCGAGCATGCGGAGCGGGACCAGGCGCACGCGCACATCCACGCCATGCTCAAACGCCACGCGCTGGAGCTCCCGGCCGGGTACGAACGTGACGACAACCTGGAGTAGGTCAACGGCCGTGCTTGAGGACCGTCAACCTCTTTGCGCCAGCACGCCCCGCCTCCTTTCCTGCCAGCGACCGTTTCCGGGCAGAAGCGGACACCCTCACGGGCCGGCAGGTCAACGGGAGCCTGCAAACGCCCAAGCCCCTCCCTACCTCAGTGCACCGGGCCCAGATTGCTGGGCATGCCCCTGCGCAGCACCGACAGATACCGCAAGTACTTGCCAACGAAGATGCCGGTGAACCCACCAGACAGCAGCAGATACGCGGCACTGAAGTTGCCGTTGGCACTGAGCGCAGGCGACACCGCAAGCGCCACCTCGAACCCGTACTTCACCAGGAACGTGACCAGCAGCAGCGGCAGCAGGCTGTAGTCCGCACTGCGCCACAGCTGGCCCGTTGCCTCATCAACCGTCAGCGTCGCCCGGCGCAGCAGCACCCAGCCAAGCATCGCACCTGCACAGATGCCGGCGAGCCACTCGCTCCACGCCACCAGCGAACCGCCGTAGCGGTGGCTGATCGACCAGATGCCCCACACCATGAACAGGGCCGGGACGATCGCCAGCCTGCGCAGCGAGGTCTGTCCCGGCCGCATGGCCGCGACGCCGCGGGTGATGAGATACGCCAGGATCACCCAGACCCAGATCGGGGTGTGCGAGAGGATGGGCTGCAGCTGGGTCACGGGAGGTCCTTTCAGTGAGTGGCCGCACGGAGGGCGGTGGTGGCGCTCACTATTGACGGACCGGCCTACCTGAACAAGTGACAGGTGTCAGCGATACCAGATGACTGCTATTGCGTCCGGGCGCGCGTAGCGGACGCCCGCTCAGGCCGGCGGAGCGGCTATGGCCGCAGCGGGCATGGCACCGGCAGGCGCCATCGCAGGCGTGCCGGCCCCCGTCCGCTCGCTGGCGGCGGCCAGGGCCTGGTTGATGCGCTGCGTGGTACCGCGCTGGTCCAGGTCCACGCCGATGAAGTAGGCGAAGCGGCCATCGCATCGCAGCTGCGTGGACTCGAGACCTTCCGTATCCGCCAGGACCCGCTTCAATGCCTTGGCCCAGCCGCGCCCCGGCACGCAGTTCAGTTCAACCACCACCACCGACTCGCCGCCATCCAGCGGCAGAGCCTCCAGACGGACGACTTTCGGCGCTGCATGTAACCGGGCACTCATGGCTGGAAGGTCCTGCAAGGTGGCGACGGCCGAAGTATCCACGGCGTGCGCCAAGGGCCTGTCAAGGTGAGGACAGCCCCATGTGTACGTGTGAGCTTCGCACTGCCGAACTGACGCCGTCAGCGCTCCAAAGGCCCGAGCTCTTTCATACGGCGCACGCAGCCGGCTGGATATGCCCTTTAGAACGACTCCTGCTGCAGCCACGCGGTGAGGCGCGGCGTCGCGGCCTGCGCGGTCAGGATGATGTCGCCCCCCGGTCGATGGATCGCATCGAACCGGGCCACCGTGGTATCCGTCGCGATCCGGACCCACTGCTCTCCCCCACCACCGCAACCACAGCGCGGGCGCGGCTGGACCGAGCGCGATAGGCGGGGATCACCGCCTCCTGCGTGAAAGAGGAATCCGGTGCTTGGTCAGCGGATCGCGTCGATTTGGATGGCTGCCCTTCACTTCCGGCCAGCGCCGCGGACACACCCCAGGCGGCGTGCAGAATGTGTCGAGGGAAAGTGCGTGGTGCCAAGGTGCTGCCTCACCCGCAGCGGTCAGAATGTTAGACGCTGCCCTCACGCTCGATGACAAGAACTCTTGCCTCTCCGACTGGGTGGGCAACGTGCTCTGTACCGATGGAGGCATAGAAGACGTCACCTGTTTCAAGAATCGTGCTGTGCTCCACCCCCGAGAGCCTGTATCGCATCTCGACCCGACCGTTCAGGACGGCAAAGACCTCCTCTCCATCATTCACATGCCACTTGTACGGCTCGTCTGTCCAATGAAGGCGAGTGGTGATTCCGCCCATATTGGCGATATCCTCAGCACCCCAAGGACGGTCAGCTTTGAAAGTACTTCCACGAAAGATTTTCATGCCGGTGATAACGCCTGATGGAGTTGGAAATACTGATTGAGAACGCCTGGACATCAGTGCGGGCGTATTGCCCCGCAGGAACCATGTGAGGTTCAGACATCCGTCGCGGTAATGGCCGTCGAAGTACTCACTGCCCGCTGTCTGATTGTACGGGCTGCGCCGCATCTGGCACCACTGAACGCACATCTCTCGATTCCGTCTGGCGTGGCTGCGACTTGAGACCGAAGAGTGGCCGAAGCACCCGTGAGCGTCGAATCAGAAGTTCGTGCAGCACCCCGCATCCCAAAATAGTTCCTGCAAGCAACAGGAGTAGCTCCAGCACAGGGGCCAGCTGCAGCGGCTTCGCCCAGAACAGCAGCGCAATCAGCAGGCTCTGGTGCAGCACGTACCATGCGTAAATTGCTTCAGTGCAGTAAAGCGGCCAGCGGAAGGGGCGGTTGAGGTACCGCTTAGCCCACCCCAGCAGGGTCGGCAGCATGCCCCACACGTGGAGCATCTCGCAGCACATCGCTATCAGATTCAAAGGTGGATGAGACCGCAGGCCCAGCTGACCCAGCGCGAGGTAGACCACGAATTCCCCCCAACCGTCCCAAGCGATGCCCAGCGCAACGCCTCCACCCGCTGCCAGAAGCTCGGCTCCCGGCCGAGCAGATAGCCGGACAGAAACACAGTCACCAAGCTTGCGTGCTGGTAGAGATCGTCTCGGCGAACCGCAGCGGAATCCAGTACCGGGATCAGAATATGCAGGCCGCCTTGATGACTCGCAAGAGCGCCCGCGATGCCTTTGGCACCTGGCGCCGTTGGGCGGTACCCACGCAGCCGCGCCCGCATGCACTCTCTTCGGCAGCCACACAACGCCTCCGCGTGCCGTCGAAGTTCATGATCTGCAAGGTCTCGTCAGCCGCCGCTTGGCCAACGTCGCTGCACGTGGTTTTGGGATCGCCTGCAGAAAGGTGATCCAATCGCAAAGCTGCCAGCGCCGGACGGCATTACTTAAGGCACTGAAAATTGACTACACCTGTAGTCAACATAGCACCCTCGACCCACAGGGAGGTGCTCATGAAGAAGAAATGGACCGTGCTGGTGATGTCGCTGCTGCTGGGTTGCGTAGGGCCGGTACTGGCCAACACCGCCGATGCGCTGGATGCCCTCGAGCGCCACGCCAGCGCCGCGCATTCCGATGCCGTGCTTGTGCAACAGGAAGGCCGCCTGCTTCTACAGGGCGGCGCCAGTGGCATCCGTGAATCCATCCATCTGATGTCGGCAACGAAGTCGGTACTGGCCCTGGCCATCGGACTGCTCCTCGATGACGGACGCCTCGCCTCCATCGACACGCCAGTCAGCACGGTTTACCCAGAGTGGCGCCAGGGCAGGAAGCGCGACATCACCGTCCGCATGCTGCTGGACCACACTTCCGGCCTGCAGAACGTGCCCAACGCCGGTGCAGAGCTGGAAGGCGCACCAAACCTGGTGAAACTTGCGCTGGCCGCTGAACTCGCCGCCGACCCGGGCACCACCTTCGCCTACAACAACAAAGCCACCAACCTGCTGTCCGGCATCGTCCAGGAGCTGGCCGGTATGCCTGTGGATGAGTATCTCAACGACACGCTGTTCAAGCCACTGGGGATCACCGGCCACACTTGGATGAGGGATGAGAGCGGAACACCGATGGGCATGGCGGGACTTTCGCTGTCGGCCACGGACCTGGCTGCCCTCGGCCAGCTCATGCTCGATGGTGGTGTGGCGCCAAGCGGGCGACGCCTGATGAGTGAACACTCGGTGGCACTGCTGACCACAGAAAGTGCGCGCTCGCCGGATGTGGGACTGCTGTGGTGGCGCATTCCGCAATGGGAGCGCTATCGACTGACGGAGCACTCAGCCAGCCGCCTGACAGAGCGCGGTGTCTCTGGCGATGTCAGCCAGGCCATGCTGGCAGCGGATGGGCGCAGCTTCAACAGCAAGACCGAACTGCTTGCCTTTCTGGCCGACCAACTGGGTCCCAACTGGCCCCAGCAGTACAGTGAACAGATCACCGGTCGCGGGCTGAAGCTGACGGATCTGTTCGATGTGCAGCGCGGGCCGATCGCTGCGTACGCTGCCAACGGGTATCTTGGCCAGCATCTTATCATCGTCCCGGAGCAGAAATTGGTGGCTGTCAGGCTCATCCACCGTCGCGACGACCATGCCGCACCGCTGGATGACTACGCGACATTCCCTGCCGATGTGCTGCGCTTGGCCGAAACTCTCGTCCCCACAGCCGCAGACGGCTGACATTGTAGGCACTGAAGAGACCGAGCATAAGGTTGGACGTTGTGGCATCTCGTGCAGGCCCTGGCGCCGCTCGCCAGCGTCGTGGCGTCACGTTCCTGGCTGGTCACGGTGAGAAACAGATCGGGCGTCATCTGCGGCCCAAACGGCAGGACCTCAGGCGTGACAGGAGTTGCCAGTGCTGCAGCAGGTACACGCGAGTATGCCAGCGGCATAAGCGCAGCAGCACCGAGAGCCACGCGCAGCAGACGCCTGCGCTGCAATCGAAGGGTAAACATCCATGCGCAAGTGTAGCGTCTGGAGGCGGGACGGGGTCCATCGCGGATGAGGTGGTGCAAACGCCATCTCGGTCCTCGGGCGCAATCGGGGCAGGTTGAGCTCGTTACTCACAGCTCCACTTCCCAGCTTGCCGGTGCTGTGAGAAATGAGGCGCAGGGCGATCCTGCGGATACCAAAGCGGAACCCGTTTGGCTCAGCTCATCAAGCTCGGCGACGCACTGAAGATGGCGCAGCGGTTGATACACTGCGGCCTGCAGTCGACACTGCGGATATCGCCATCCTACGCAGTGCCGTCAAATACCGCGCAAACAAGGACGTCACGAAAGCATGAAGAAGGTAATGACCACCACGCTGTACGTGATGATGGTTGCGCTGTGCTGCTCGGCGGCAGCCGGCGCGGTGAAGGCGGCCGTGGCGAATCCTGAGCTGTACTACGTCCTCCACTCGGTTCACAACGCCGATGCGCCTGATGTCGATGCGGGCAACGTGGGCTTCCACCGCGCCACGCTGTTCACCGAAGCCCAGGCTGGCAGCGTGCACCTCCAGCCGCTGTGGATCCGCAGCGCTGATGCGCCGGAGCGCGATGTAGGCACGGCGGCGCTTGATCCACGTGCGACTGTGGACGCAGATATCATCGCCGTGCTGCGAGCAGGGTTCCTGTCCACCCTTGGATCAACGGGTGCGCCCAGCCCGTTGCGGAGTGCAGACGCAGACGCGTTCGCGCGCTTGAAGAAGCATGATCCACAACTGGCCCAGCGCCAGTTGCAGATGGGTCAGGCGGCGGGCCTACGGCCCCTGCGGCTGCCGGTGGCCTTGCATGTTGGCCAGCACGTTCGCGTTCCGATGACGATCGAGCCGCACGGCCCGTTCATGGCCGAGGCACGGGTTCTGGATGTTTCCAGCGAGACGGCGCTGCTGGCCTTGAAAGTGGCTGAAAAGGGCCTGCGGGGAGGTGGCCGTGCCGCCGTCCGTCTGTCCGACGGCATGCCCATTGAACTGCGCGTGCAGCTCGCGTTTGATGCGCGGGGCCGCCACCCGGCAAGCCTCCATGAGGTGCATGTTGCCACCATGCGCCACGCGCCCCATCTGGAAATGGCGCAGGACCTGGGCCTGTACCAGGATTACGTCGGCCAGGTCCAGCAGGTGCTAGCGGGGGGGCCGTTCGACGGCCGCCAAGGCGGTCCATCGATGTACAGCCTGAGCGAAGTACCCGCCGGTGCACTGCAGCCGCACATGGTCGCCTCTGAAGCACTGCCAGCGCTAGAGCGCAACATGTGGTTCAGCTGGATGCAGGCGGCAGGCAGGGGCGAGGCAGGGCTGGCTATTGGCGCGCTGTCGCGGTTGTCGCGGGGGCGCACCGATGAGGCCGTGCTGGTGGCGCAGCTGGGGCCGGTGGTGGCGCTGGACGCGGCTGGCGATGTCCTTGCCGATGTCGTCGTACAGACCGTGCTGCCGCAGCTCTACCTGGGTGACCGCTTCACTGCCGCAGAGCATGAGCCGGGCTTCCCGTTCCGCCTGCCGCTGGGTCTGGATCCGTCGGTGCGCGAACGGATCCAGATGCTGCGCGCGACGGTCATGGCGGAGGTCTACCGTTGGCAATCGGAAGAAACCATCCCGTTGCACCACGCTTCATCCGTGAACGCCGGTGTCGAACTGCAGTCGATTTCACCCACGCGGCTGTCCGTGGTGCATGCACGGGCGTCGCAGCAGGGCTCGGTCGGTCTGTGGACCGTGGCCGTGCCGCTGGATGCCCAGGGAAAGGAAATCCCTGCCCGGCAACTTTCGGTGCTGCCACTCGTCATCCGGGAAGTGAGCGCGCAGCATGAGCTGCCACTGGCCTGGGAAAGCCGGGATGTGCCTTACCGTGTTGAGATCGCCACGCAGGCGCCGATACACCAGGTGCAGCTGCGGCACTACCTCTGGACCCTTGAACCGCGCATGTGGGATTTTCACAAGCGACAGTGATATCGAGGCGAAGCCAAGAAGACGGGTACGGCGATAATCGCTTCGCTGCTGGAACTCGGATTGAGTTGCAGCCGGAAGACCAGCTACGGCTAGCGTCAAAGTCCAGCTTGAGCGACTGACGGGCTGCCGCGCTTTCGATGCAGTCGCACAAGCTAGCGCAAGATTCAGCTCCCGTGGACGTGATCTGCCAGGTGTCCGCTCTCGGCCAGAAGCGGACGCAGCCTTTACAACAACCAGTCCTTCTTCATCCGGCGTATGTGAAGCAATAACCTGTTCCGATGCGCTGGATGCGAACAAACCCCAGCTCACCCAAGTGCATGCCGGCCGCCATCAACTGATCTGCACTGACCATATCCAAAAGCGCTGAACGGGCCGCCGCAGCCCGCTGCGGATCCTGGTCGAATGCGATGGATACGTCGGGGCGAGCAATCTGGATATGCGGAAAATGGACGATATCGCCCCAGATCAAGGCAGTCTGGCCCTCCGAATCGACTCGATAGCCGGTGTGACCTGGCGTATGGCCCGGCAGCGGGACCATGCTGATGCCGGGCAACACATCGCCCTCGGCCAACAAGCGCAAGTTGCGGCGATATCCGGCGAACACCTGCCGTGCGAGCAGGAAGTTGCCCCGGGCACGATCATTGCTGCGGGCAAGGTTGCCGTCGTCCTCCCAGAAGGACAGCTCGCGCGGGTGTATGAACAGCTCCGCATTGGGAAAGACGGGGTGACCTTGAGCATCGAGTAGACCGCCAACGTGATCAGGATGCGCATGCGTGAGCAAGATCGTATCCACATCCGTGGGCTGCACACAGGCTCGCAATAGATTGCCCTTCAACTCCCCTCCCCAGCCCTTGACCCCCCCGGCACCGGCGTCGATGAGGATCGTGCGGCCCTTCCCCCGCACCAGGTAGGTGTTGATGTGGATCGAGGAAGGGTCGCTGACCCCGGCCTTCAGCTGTAGCTGCGCGGCCTCGGCCGGATCGATGTGGGAGAGCAGATCCAGACTGGCGGTCAGATGGCCATCGCTGATCGCCTGGACCAGGAAGTCACCGATCTGGAGGGTGGGCAGAGCCCGTTCAATGATGGATGCGTTCATGCCGCTCGTCAGTTTCGCGCGTGGAGGGAATCATTGGCGTAGCCAAAGCATCGGATGCGCGCCGTCAGTCCTGCATGGTCTTGGATGGCCAGATCGAGCTGCCGAATGAACTCGTCCATGAGCTCGGGCGTTCTCTCCGGACCCAGTGGTAGGCCAGCTCCGCAGACGCCGGAAGGCCCCGCCCCTGACGCGCAGCCAGGTAAAGGATGTGGACGTTGTCCAACGCAGCACCAAGCACGTCCGTACACAGCACCGCGCATCGCTCAGTGAGCGCGTCGAGACTGTCCTCCGCCGGCATCCGCTCCTCGGTGAAGTAGATCGAGAGCCTAGGCATCTGGGTGCGTCTCCACCCCTGACCGGCCTGCATCGGACACGCTCTTGAGTTGTGCTGTCATGGGCGCATACGCATGCACCCCACTGGGAAAGGGCTCCGTGGCTGGAACCATCCCGACCGGAAGGCGCGCAAGCCAGAGCGCTGCGGGCGCGTGATCCAGCGCAACCGCATGCAAGGGCTCGGGGGCAATCCCCATCGCAATGATCGGCTCAGGGCCGACGCGACTCACCAGCAGGTAATCGCCCTGCTCGACGGCGGGGGCCCGATCCAAGCCACTGTACAGGTTGCGATGCCAGTCGGTGATGTGATGCTGCCAGCGTGCGAAGTTGCCCCCTCCCTTCCGGACGTACTCGTCCCCCTGCAGGACCTCCAGGCCGTCTATCGAGTGAAGTGCAAGGTAGGTCGGGCACCCTGCACCACATGCCCTGAGGCGCTGCGAGGTGTGGAACCCCCGCACGGAGATGAGCGCAGGCAGTTTGTGCAGGCTGTAGAAGTCGTTCCATTCCTCCTCGCTGGCGAAGTCGGAATAGCTGCATTCAACGGCGTAGATCATGGGAACACTCCTGGGCCGGCTTGCGCGCGCGCCCCCTTGTTGATGTCCCGTCATGCTAGACCTGCGTTGGCCCACATCAAATCGACGTTTCGGTATGCTTCAGTGACAAAAGATCACGCTGAATCCCCATGCGCAGGAAGATTCCCAGCAGCACCGCCCTGACCGCCTTCGAGGCCGCCGCCCGCCACGGCAGCTTTGCGCGGGCAGCGGAAGAGCTTTCCCTCACCGAGGGTGCCATCAGCCGCCAGATCGGCAGGCTGGAATCCTTCCTGGGGGTCTCCCTATTTGAGCGGGTCGGCAATCGCGTCCGTCTCCTGCCCAATGGCGAACGATACGCCGCCCAGGTCCGCGAGTCGCTGGACCGCTTGGACCGGGACAGCCAATACCTGATGGGCCAACCGAAGGACGCTGCAAGCCTGGACATTGCCGTAACGCCCACCTTCGCGTTGCGATGGCTCATCCCTCGCCTGCCCGCATTCACCCGCGCGCACCCGAACATCACCGTGCACCTTTCCGAACGCACTGACCCGTTCGCGCTTGCCGGCAGTGGATTCGACGCCGCCGTGCACTTCGAGCACCCCGCCTGGACAGGTATGCGCACTTACCCGCTGCTGCAGGAAGTGCTGGTACCGGTGTGCCATCCCGCGCTCATCGAGGGCGCAAAGGCTTGTGTCTCACTGGACCAGCTACCCCGGCTGCACCGCCGACAAAGCCCAGATGCTTGGCAGCGCTATGCCGAGAAGGTGGGTATAACCCTCGCCAATCCAGCGGTGGGTGCACGCTACGACCTTCATGCGATGCTGATTGAAGCCGCGCTTGCCGGCCTCGGAGTCGCCCTGGTGCCACGCCTCTACGTGGGGACAGAGCTGGAGCAAGGTCGGCTGGTGGCGCCATGGCCGCAAGGCGAGACGGTGTCCAAGACGTTCTGCCTGGTGCTGTCCGAACCGATCGGTTTGACTGCCGGCCCAGTGCAAGCGTTTGCACGCTGGCTGCAGGACGAGGCCCGCGCGGTTCGGATGGAGACTGACTTGACGACCACGCCGTGAGGACACGCGCTGGCATGCACGGATGCCCTACACAGAGTCCCCGGGCGTGACTGGACCGTCGAAGCGCTGGCCACAGAATCCAACATTTCGCGCTCTGTCTTTGCAGACCGGTTCCAGACGGGTTCTACCCCGATAGCACGGGAGCGACAGGAGCGCTGCGCGTAGCGCTCTGGCGACTCGTGTCTTCGAAAGGACCGGAACAAGGGCCGCCTGCAGCGTGTGGAACAACGAGCACGCCGCTGGCTGTTCGGGTTGCGCCTCGTGGCTGCCCCCACTATGCAAGCCGTCGAACGTTTCGACATGTGTTGTGACACGCAATAAAGACGAGGGACAGGCCCCGCCATTTGGCGTTGACGCGCCCACGTCCACACAGCTGGGATACTGACGTCATCACACGCCGGGCAAGCACCCTATGATGACCAAGTGGCGGCTGACTCTATTCAGGATCAGCAGGAGAATGTGGTTCCGATCCACGCTGTATGGGGTGCTGGGCGTCGCGACGGCTCTGGCAGGCGCTGGCGCCAAGTTCGTGTTTCCGACCGGGCTCGCAACGCGGATCGGCGCTGATTCGGTCGGCAACATCCTCGGCATCCTGGCCGCTTCAATGCTGACGGTGACTACCTTCGCACTGTCAACAATGGTGGCCGCGTACGGCTCAGCGTCGACCAACGCCACGCCGCGCGCGTCCCGGCTGCTGATTGAAGACACGCGAGCGCAAAGTACGCTGGCCACATTCATTGGTGCCTTCCTGTTCTCCATCGTCGGTCTCATTGCGCTGAGCACCGGCATCTACGGGGACAGCGGCAGACTTGTTCTCTTTGGCGCGACCATCGCGGTCATCCTCGTCATCACCGTCACACTTCTACGCGCCATTGAGCAGTTCTCCCGCTTTGGACGACTTGGCGAAACGGTCGACCTCGTCAAAGAGGTCAGCTTGAAATCCATGCAGCAGCGTGCAGAAGCGCCCTTCCTTGGTGCTGCGCACTACGACGGCGTCGCTCCGGGCAACGCGGTCGATGTCTTCGCTGAGGATGTGGGTCACGTCGAGCACATTGATGTGCAGCGCCTCAACACCATCGCAGAACAACACCACCTCCTCATCTATGTGACCTGTCAGCCGGGCACTTTCGCAACCCCGAATCGTGCACTTTTCAGTGTTCTGGGCACGCTCGACGATGAGCTGAGAGCGCAACTGCTTGCGGCCTTCACTATCGGCGGCTCCCGCAGAATGGAGAACGATCCGCGCTATGGTTTTGTCGTCCTTGCCGAGATTGGTGTGCGTGCCATGTCGCCAGCCGTCAATGACCCAGGAACATGCATTACGGTCATCGGCACCTGCGTGCGCCTGCTGCTCAGATGGGACGCGTTGTCATCCGAATGCGAAGCCAAGGAGGTGCAGTATCCGTTTGTACATATGGCTCCACTTGATGTCGACGACCTGTTCGAAGATGTATTCGCGCCCCTGTCGACTGGTGCAGCAGGATCGCTTGAGGTCAGTATCAGGCTCCAGAAGGCTTTCGCTGCGCTATCTGCTGACTGCTCATCCGACACGCGTCGAGCAGCGCAGCGCTATGCCGATCTGTCGCTGGAGCGCGCCTTGCAGACCCTTGCATTCGCTCCGGATCGCGAGAAACTTCGAACCATTGCTGCCGTAGAGCGCCACAGGGCGCAACACGCGGCCGTCACTCGGGGCGCGCAGGAACCGGATTGAGGTCGACGGAGCCCCAGCGGAACCATCCGGCATGGCTCCATCCCAATCGCGGCTGAAACCAGATCAGAACTGCACTCGATCAGGCAGATTGCTCTCGCTCGACCGGTGGCCCGCTACGCCATGCCCTCGTTTTCACGGGCGTCATGATTCCATACCGCCCCGACGCGTTCCAGCGGCGGCTTGATCACGCCCCCGCACGTTGCGGAAAGTCCCTTTCGCTTGGGTGGGCCAGCCTATCGCGCTAGACTTGGACGCTTTCGTTCGCAAAATGGAGGCCACGAGACACTATCGTGAAGGTATTTCCCCTGATTTTTCTGTGTGCTGCTGCAACGTCCACAGACACAATCCATGCTCAAGAAGCCCCCAACGCCCAGGGTGAACCGTTTATCGATATGGGCGGCGCCGTCCGGTTCAATTACGGCTGGCTGGACTACGGCCCCACGAGCCGCCTGCAACTTGAACTGCTTCGCGCAGACGTCAACGCTGGAGCTGGAACGCTTTTCCTCTCCGCCCAATATCGCTGGTACGACGGCTTTGATGCGGTCCACCATGCCTACGCCGGGTGGAATCTCGGCGATGCCACGCAAGTCAGAGCGGGCATCCAGCAGGTCCCCTTCGGACTCCTGCCAACCGTTTCACAGAGCTTCTGGTTTGGCTCAGGGTATTACCTTGGCATTGAGGACGATTACGATCCGGGCGTGACGGTAAGCCACAAACATGGCGACCATCACTGGACCGCCGGCTGGTTCTCAGGAGATGAGTACGGGAGCGGAGCACGCTACGACCGGTACTCGTTCGACGTGGCACAAACGGCCGATCTGCCCTACAAGGAACGTGAGCGCGTTCACTTCAGATACGAATACACGAGCTCCCTGAATGAAGGTGAGCTGCTGCTCGGGGCCTCTGCGTTCCGCGGTCAGGTTCAGAACACCACCACTCGCCGTCACTATGACCACCAAGGTGCGGCGCTGCATGCCCAGTGGACACGGGATGGCTGGACAACGCAGTTGCAGTGGGCTCGCTACCGTTACAACGTGCCAGGAGACCGGATTGCGATGTCCGCGTTCCTTGCGCCTTTCGAAATCGCGTCGGAAGCCGATGTCCCCAGCGCGAACGTGGCCTACTCCTTCGGTGCGCGGCAGTGGCTCGATGACATCACCTGCTACAACAATCTGAGCATGACGCGCCCGTCAGGACGCAGCCAGGGCGTGAGGGAGTCATGGCAGAACGTCACCGGATGCAGCCTGCAGAAGGGGATCATGCTCACTTACGTGGACTGGATTGCAGGCAAGAACATGTGGTTTGCCGGGGGCGACGGCATCGGAATCGACGACGGCGGCCCTTCGCGCTGGCATAGCCGACTCAACCTCAACATCGGTTTCTACTTCTAAGCGCGAGCCGCACCGCTGCTTCAACGATCATCAACCGGAGGAACTCATGCAGAGCCCAGCTCCGCCATCCACTCCTGTTCGCCAGCGCATCTTGCCGCAGGTGTTCATTCCCACTGCAGCCAGCGTGATTCTATTGTTGGCGCTATCGATTCTGGTTCCAGAGAAGGCAACAACCTGGTTCACAGCAGCCAAGAACTGGACCGCCAATGACGCAGGGTGGTTCACCATCCTGGCGGTCGCAGGCTTCCTGGTCTTTGTCGTCGGTGTCGCGATCAGTGGTTACGGGCGCATCAAGCTCGGCCCGGATCACAGCCGCCCTGACTACAGCTATGCATCGTGGTTCGCCATGCTCTTTGCTGCAGGCATGGGCATCGGTTTGATGTTCTTCGGCGTGGCAGAGCCGATCATGCACTACGCCACGCCGCCCACAGGAACAGCCGAGTCTGCCGAGGCAGCTCGCCAGGCGATGCGTATCACCTTCTTCCATTGGGGTGTGCATGCCTGGGCGATCTACGCTGTTGTTGCGCTGGCATTGGCGTACTTTGCCTATCGCCACAACCTGCCTCTGCGCGTGCGATCAGCACTCTATCCACTCATCGGGGAGCGCATTCACGGACCCGTCGGCCACGCGGTCGATACATTTGCCGCCCTTGGCACCATCTTCGGCCTGGCCACGTCACTGGGTCTTGGGGTCATGCAGATCAACTCCGGGCTGAACCACCTGTTCGGTCTGGAAGTGAGCACCCTCGTGCAGGTGTCGTTGATCGGCATCATTATCCTTGTGGCCACAGGATCTGTCGTCGCCGGGCTCGACAGTGGTGTTCGCCGCCTGTCTGAAATCAACATGATCATGGCCGTCGCCCTGCTCGCGTTCGTGCTTGTCTGCGGCCCCACCGTTCACCTGATGCAGGCTTTCGTGCAGAACACCGGCATGTATGCCTCCCAACTGTTTTCGATGACGTTCAATCTGTATGCCTATGAGCCCAGTGGTTGGCTCGGTGGATGGACCTTGTTCTATTGGGGGTGGTGGATTGCGTGGTCTCCGTTCGTCGGGATGTTCATTGCCCGCATTTCGCGCGGCCGCACGGTGCGTGAGTTTGTGGTCGGCGTCCTGCTGGTCCCGCTTGGGTTCACATTCCTTTGGATGACCATCTACGGCAACTCCGCCCTGTTCATGGTGCGCTCGGAAGGTGTACAGGAGCTCGTCAAGGCCGTGTCAGATGACAGCTCGATGGCGTTGTTTGAGTTCTTGCGCCATCTTCCTCTGACGATGATCACCTCTTCACTCGCCGTTGTCCTCGTCGCGCTGTTCTTTGTCACCTCCGCTGACTCCGGCGCGCTGGTCATCGACATGCTGACGTCCAAGGGAGAGGAAGAGTCTCCGGTCTGGCAGCGTATCTTCTGGGCGCTGCTGGTTGGCGGCATCGCTGTCGCCCTGCTCATCGCAGGCGGTCTTGAGTCTCTCCAGGCGGCAACCATCGCCAGCGCCCTTCCCTTTACGATCGTCATGATCCTGATGTGCTGGGGGCTTCTCAAAGCGATGCATCTGGACGCCACCAAGCGTTCAATCTCCCGTGAAGCACGACTGCTTCCGGGCACCAGCGATGACTGGCGCGCCAGGCTCAGACTGCTTGCTCACAACCCCATCAGGATCGAGGTTGTTGGCTTCATCAGGGATCACGTGCTGCCGGCACTGCAGGAAGTTGCAGTGGAGCTGCGCAAGCAGGATCTTCCGGTTGAAGTTACCGAAGGAGAAGATGGGCGAGCCTGGCTTCGCGTAGGTCATGGCGAGGAGATGGACTTCTTCTACTCCGTGCGTCCCCAGCCTTACGCCCCCCCCACCTTCGCGTTGCAGGACCCGCGTCGCCCAGTGAGCGACGGCACCCGCCACTATCGGGCTGAAGTCTACCTGCGCGAGGGCGGACAAGACTACGACGTCATGGGTTGGCCGAAGGTGCAGTTGATTCACGATGTGCTGGATCAGTACGAGCGCCACCGCCAGTTCCTGGATCACGTTCGTTGATCCATGTCCCGGCCAACCGGAGCCGGTTGGCCGGGACGTCAAGCAAGGCGCCTTGGATAGGAATGGGCGACCTCTTCCAGATTCTGGGTGCAAACCTCAGTACAACCGCTCCCGGCAGCTCAGAAAGCAGCGATCCCGGCAGGATGCCGACGTTGGCATCGTCAACGAATGCTGGGACCCAAGGTCAAAGGGCCCCGTATTCGGCATGACCGAACGGAACAACTGGTCAGGCGTGGACTCCCCTGTCGGAAGGTGTATATGCCGTGTCCAGGACGTGGCGGTGGCAGCACGCGCCTGCCCCTCTCAGCCGGAAGCAGACAGAGACGGCAGTCCAGGGTTACTTCCGGCATTCGCCTCGATCCCGCGGCCGGTTCATCGTAGTGGCCAGATCACCCAAGGGGATAGCCGATGTGTCGCAGTATGCTGTGGGCGATGTTGCTTGTGGTCGCACCGTTGGCTGCCACTGCGGCGATGCCGGAGGCGCATGCCTGCGAGGATGACGCATCACCCGCTTTACGCGGATCGCAGTGCGCATTGATGGATGTGCCACTGCGCCATGCCGACCCATCAGGCGAGCACATATCGTTGTTCCTGCGGCGCATACCCGCCAGCGCCGACACGACCAGACGGGGCGAGGTCTGGCTGCTCTCTGGCGGTCCCGGTGAGTCAGGGGCATCCCTGTACCCGTTGATCCAGACCTACCAGCGCGCGTTTCCCGGATTTGATCTTGTGATTCCCGACCACCGGGGCACAGGCCGATCCTCGCGGATCTGCCCCGTCCAGGAATCACCCGAAAGCCCGGAAGGCACGGGGCTGGCGGGAACGGAATGGGGACCCTGCATCGGCGCCATGTACGCCAACCTGCAACGGACCTCGGCCTTCTCTATTACCGAGGCCGCGCAGGACCTTGGCATCCTGATGTCAGACGCAGATCGCAGCGGCCCGGTGCTCCTGTATGGCGTTTCTTACGGCACTCAACTGGCGTTGCGCGCGCTCCAGGTCAACGACCTTCGCGTGGATGGCCTCATTCTTGACGGACTGGTGCCGCCCGAAACCACTGAAACGTTCGATCTCAGCCGGCGCACAGCGCTTGTCGATCAGGTGGGCCGGGACAGCATGGATGAACGTAGCCTCGAGCGTTATCGGACGCTGCTGGCCGTGAAGGATGCGGGCTGGCAGAAAGAGGTGCCGGGCGGCGACGTGCGCCGATTCTTCGCCGCGCTGCTGAGCTTCCCTGCGTTGCGCGATCGAATCCCGAGGATCGTGCAGGATCTTTCCGCCGGCGACGACCGCTCGCTGGTTGCCACGGTAAAAGACTGGAACGTTGCGCTGGCACAGCTGGGACAGGGTGGAAACAATCAACCGGCCTTGCCGCTGGTGATGCTCATTGCCGCCTCGGAGAACAACGCCCGGCCGGAGCTCGGCATGGCCACTGTCAACGAAGAGGCCAAGGACGCGCTGTTCGTCAGCCCCATTCCCGGTCTGCTGGTGAATGGCAGCGTTCCGCGCTACCCACGCGATGCATGGTTCGGAACGAGTCCGCGCACCCTCCCGCGGACTCTGGTGATTCAGGGAACACTGGACCCGAATACCGCGTACGCCGGCGCCAAGGAACACGCTGCCACGCTTGGCAGGTCAGGGCCTGTCACGTTCCACACGGTGGACCGCGGCGCCCATCTGCTGGCACTGGTGGCGCCTCGCTGCTTTGTAGCGGCTGTCGACAGCTTCATTGAGGGCGCCGTGATCAGCGAGCGCTGTGCAGAGCCCGCGCCAGAGTGATGGCGCTTTCCCGAGCGGATCACGTCGACAGCACGCCCTCTGCAATCGCGCACCAGGCAGCCCTCTGCGTGCCGAGCACGCCCTGCCCCCTCCCATCCGGGTTCGGCCAATGGCGGACCCTGGACAGCAGTGGCTTACCCGCTATTGCGCTGGGGTGGCGATATAGGTGTTGTTTCCGCGCTTCAGCAAAAAGCCGTTTGCCTTGTCCTTACCTACCTGCTGGAACTCAACCGTCATGTCTTGTGCGGTCATGAAAAACCGGGTCTTGGACTGTGCAAACAGCTCTATCGGTCGCTCGCCGAACAATTCGCTCCGGAGATACAGCCGATCGCCTTCGGCAATGACCTGTGCAGGTTTCTCCACCAGGATGTAGTTGCCCACAAGCATCGCGTTGCCAACCGGATCGGATCGCAGCGCGACCTTCTCGGTGATCTGGAACTCTGGCCAGCCATATTCGGCAGCAACGCTCACAAGAATCTCGTCAATCAGGGCGGCACCGTTGTCGCTGTTGGTCATCACCACCACGCCTTGCCCCGTGTGGGTGTAGCCATACAACTGCGAGCGGAACCCGTCGGTGCCGCCCGAGTGCGCGAAGCTGACGCCGTCGCCCAGCTGTTCAACGTAAAACCCCAGGCCGTACTCGCCCAACCCACGGCTCAGCATCGTGGCAATCATTCCACTGGACAGCAGCTTGCCGGGCTTGCCGGACTGCGTTTGCTGGATATCGACGACCACCCTGGCCAGATCCGTCGGTGTGGACCAAAGCGCGGCCGCCGCCGATTCGGGGTACACATGCCACCCGCCGGAAACGGGCGCCCCGTTGGTGTGATGCCCCATTGCGGCCCGTGCCTGCAACGCCGGCGCCAAGGTCATGGCGAACGTACTGTCCCTCATCTGCAGTGGGTCGAGGACCAGCTCCTGCATCAGCTCGGGAAACGGCTTGCCACGCGTTTCGGTCATCATCAGTTGAACAACGCTGTAGCCGCCTCCGGAGTATTTCCATTCTGTGCCGGGTATCGCCTCTACGCGGACCGGTTCGGAGTTGGCTGGCGCCACGCCATCCAGCACCTGGAGCAGTGAAGGTACTGCTTGACCTCGGGCGTAGCCGTGGAAGCCATGTATGTTCATGCCCGCACTGTGGTTGAGTAGACCGCGTAACGTGACAGGACCTTGCTGGGTGAAGTGGTTGTCCGGGATCTTCCAGCTGCTGAGCTGCCCGTTCGCAGGATCGTCCAAAGACAACACGCCCTGCTCAACCAGGTGCAGCGCGCCCAGTGCAGTGATCGACTTGCTGACCGAGCCAGCCTGGAACAGGCTTGCTGTCGTGGCGGGCCGCCGGCTGGCCGCATCGAGCACGCCGTAGGCACGTGTCCATTCGACGCGTCCATTATTGATGAGGGCAATGCTGACAGCAGGAACGTCATGGAACGCCATGCGTTCGACAAGCGACATCTTCTGGCCGGGTGCGTCCTTGACGACCACACGAGTCGAAAGGCCCTGTTCCACTCTGGCAATCCGGGATTCGTCGGCAGGCGACAACGCCTGCGCGGATACGGACAGCGCGGCCGACATCAGTACGATGGATACCACCCTGAGGCGGATTTGGCGTGGACGTGGAACCCGAGTTACAAGGGCTTTGCGGGTAACCCTGAGCATCAAAGATCCTTCCACGACAGTGAAATCACAGGACTGGAGAACCGGCCGCTCGACTGCTGCCCGAACGACCGGACGCCGAGGATACGGGGCGTGAAGCAATGAGCTTACGGACTTTCCGTTCCGGAGGCATCCAGGCCTTCGGAGCGCTGTAGATCGTTTCGGGGTCGATGGGGACTTCCGGCCAAGGGCGGACCTCCCTGCCCCGGTTGCCCGCGCGCGGGGCGATGCGGATCAACGTCGCGTCCGCAGCCGGTTATCGCCCAGGCGATACGATGTCGATCACGAGGGAACCCAATGCCTGCTGGATCGGCCGCGAGGGCATCGGTACCGCACGATACCGATGGACGCCCAGCGACTACGCCATGTTGGGCACCATTGGATCTGGGAAGTTCCCGCCTGAGGAACCAGCGGGGATGGTGCAGTCGATGGGCCAGGTGACGACACCTCGCAGTCTCTATCTGCAGCAGTTCCGTGATGGACGCATCCGGGACAGTCTGGCCGCTGGTGCGGGGGAATGGCGTACGTGTCAACGCGAGCTCGCTGACGCGTCACCTGGGCCACGACCTACGGTGTTGCCGAAATGACCGTCAAGGCCGTGACATTCCGGTTCAGGCAGCCCTCCCAGCCCAGCGACTTCGCCGGCGGGAACGTGATCGAACCCACCTGCTGCGCCTGCACGAGCGGCGCGCTGATCTTCGGATACGCGGTCAGAATCGTCGCGCCCTGATCCAGCGCGACGTCAGGATCGCTGCCCATGTCGTTGAGCACATCACCAAGTGAAATGACGTTGGTCTTGCCCGCAACGATACGGAACACGCCCGCCCCCTTGGCATAGCAGTGCTCCGTCTGCAGATTGCCCTGCAGATCCCGCCTCGCCGCATAGGCGTAGTCGCCGGGCACCACGGAACGGGCACCGAAACGCAGCGTCGTGTTGAGACCTTCTGGCTTCTTCAATTCGTCGACGACGAACGTGCCCGCTCCGCCGTCGAAGGTAATGGAGAACCACTCCGGCAGGAAGGTTGAAGACTGCAGGTCGACCCTGCTGAAGACGAAGCTGTGGCTGCTCACGCCCCGATCAGGCACGTTGTCGGCAGCGACCAGGACAAATGCGTTGCCATCGCTGCCATCGAACGTGGTGTTCTGGTTCACGGTGGCGCATCCGCCCAGGACTGCACTTGTGATTACGGCAAGAACCGCGCGCTTCATGACGCCCTCTGATGGGTTCCCGTGGACCGGATCGGCCCGAATGGATGGTAATCCAGATCACTGATGCGTTTCGCACCGCTCTCGCTGGCCGGATGCCGCCCGGAAGCAGACTACGGTGGGCCAGGGCGCCATCCTCCCCGGGCCGCAGGTAGTCGGCACCCGCGAATGCCAGCGGTGCACCTCATGCAGCTTGCCGGTGTAACGGCATTCGTCGGTGGAAATCACCGAACACACGGAGACGTCAAACGAGACGATCCGTTTGCGGTTGGTAGCGAGGCGATCCGTGCGGATCTCGGCCAACACCTGTGCCGACGACAGAGCCTGAACGGGAATCTGGATGACGTTCAGGCGATGGTGGAACCATGCCTGCAACTTGCCTGCGATACGGAGGTGGACAGCTCCCGCCGCACTGTGGGCGGCGGTGCCTGCGAGGACATCAACGAAGAGCGTGCCATCCGGAAGCGCTGCAAGGACGTCAAAATCATCGCCCATGCGCCAGCCGACCAGCATGTGGCAAAGCGTGTTGGCAACATCCTGGAGGATCGTTCGACGCATTGGTTGACAGCACTCATGCCTGGAAGCGCGACGCAACAAGCGGGTGATAGGACAGGGCGACACCGCACAGCCACGCTGACGCAGCGGCAGCAAACAGCGCGATGCCAAGGCCACTCACCTGCCCCATCAGTGGCGATTGTGCCAGCAGCCCTGCCGCCAGGACGATCAGGGCAGAGGAAACGATGGCGAGCAGACGCCCCCACCGCCTGAACCGCACGAGCCCTGTCCATGCTGCGCCGCCAGTGACCACGCCCACCAGCAGCACGAACGCACCGAAGACCCACATCGGAGGGGGTTGATCCAGTGAAAATTCCACGTGCACGGGGCGTTCCAGGGGCAGAAGCAACGCGCCCGACAGCAGAGCAACGGAGAGGACCATCAAAACGCGGATGACGGCAGCCATGAGCGAAACCCTTCCAATGGATGGACCCATAAGCCACTTGCACGACGTGCCCAGACAGCCGCGTAGACGGGCGCTTACCTGACGCGGCTCGATCATAGAAGGGCCGCGGCCGTCCAACAAGCGGGGGGATGAGCGGGCCCAAGCGCCGGGGTCGGCGCCAGGCTCGATTCGGGCACGGGGCTAGCGGAACCGCACCTCCGACCCGTACACCGTTTCACCTGCGTTGACCCGCACCTCGACGTCCGTGAGGCGCTGATGGATTCTGCGCCAGTGCAGAATCCAGCGCACGAGGAGCGGCAGGCCGAACAGTAGATAGCTCACAACAGCTAGAGCGACGGCCACAGACACCCCACCCGGATGCAGCCAAAGCCACGCCGTGGCCAGAAGCGCACTGAAGATGGGTCCACCCGCAGCGGCTGCAAGAATTGATCGTGAGCGCATGACCGCTACGGCCTTGCGAACATCTGACAGATCATCAAGCGTTATGCGATCAGCACTTTCCATATGGGTCAAGGGCCTGACAGGCCTCCTCCTGCGTCAGAGTGGAAACGACAGGTTCGATCCTGGGGCTGCCGGGCCCCGCTGGCAAGCCGACGCACTATCGGTCCTGCGATGCCCGCCGGCACCCCGCAGTGCATTGCTACCATCAGCGCCTGCCCGTTCACGGATGAAACCACCCGAATGCGCCCGTTGCCGCCGTCCCGCAGAATCGCCGCGCTTGCCCTTATCGCCTTCGCCGCGTGCGCGCCGACGGTGCTGCACGCCGCGGATGGGCCCGGCTCCGCCGCATTCTTCACCCATCCCATCGATACGGCCGCAGACGCGCCGCTGGTCGCACCAGGCAGCAATGGCCGATTGCGCTACGGCATGTACCGCGAGCGCGGCGGCACGCAGGCCCGGCATATTGTTCCGGACTTCTCGCGCGCCGGCTACCGCGGCGGTGGCGTAGCGCTGCCTGCGCCCGCCTCGCTTCCCGTCCGCGTGGTGCTTGCTCCCTCCGCTGGCGGCGACGACCACGCGCGCATCCAGCAGGCCATCGACACGGTGAGTGCGCGCACGCCCGATGCGCACGGCATGCGCGGCGTCGTGCTGCTCACGCGCGGGCGCTACACCGTCTCGAACGGGCTGGTCATCCGCAGCGGCGGCGTTGTGCTGCGCGGTGAAGGGCGCGGCAGCAACGGCACGATCATCCGTTCGACCTACACCGGCCGGCAGGGTCGGATCATCGAGGCGGGCAACCGCGAGCCCTCCCGGTTGGTGGACACTGCCGGCCTGCCGTCGTCCCGCATCAGCGCCGCGTACGTGCCGGTGGGGGCAATGCGGGTGCCGCTGGCCTCCACCGCCGGGTATCGCGTGGGCGACACCCTCATTCTGCGTCGCACGCCCAATGCCGCCTGGCTGGGTGCCGACGGAATCGATACCGCCCGCTATGGCTGGACGCCCGACGGCTTCGCGATGGACTACGCGCGCGTGGTGGCCGCCGTGGATCGCGACGCGCTGGTGCTGGACGCACCGGTGGTGGATGCGATCGAGCGCCGCTTCGGCGGCGGTACGGTGTATCGCGTCGCTGTGCAGCGCATCGGCGAGGTCGGCATCGAGGACCTGCGTCTGGAAGGCAACCCCGACACCGGCACGGCTGCAGGTACGCCCGATAATGGGCCGTACACGGCCATCCGTTTCAACGGTGTGCGTGATTCATGGGTGCGCAATGTCACGCTGCGCTATGTCTCTCACGGCATCACCGCGCACGACGGCGCCCACTTCAACACGTTCCAGGATCTGGCTTATCTGGACCCGCGCTATGGGCAGACCGAGGGCATGCGCCGCTACGCGTACAACTACGAAGGCAACGCGTCGTTCAACCTGACCCAGCGCTGCTATGCCGAGCACGCCCGGCACAGCGTCGTCACCGGCGCGCTCACCCCCGGGCCAAACGTTTTCCTGGACTGCCTGGCCGTGGACGGCACCAACGACAGCGGCCCGCACCATCGCTGGGCCACCGGCACGTTGTACGACAACACCCGCGACACTCAGCTTCGGGCACAGAACCGGCGTCGCAGCGGGTCCGGCCACGGCTGGGCCGGCGCGCAGCAGATGTTCTGGAACACGGGCAGCGCGCACTACGTGCTGCAGGCGCCGCCGCATGCGATGAACTGGAGCGTGGGAGAGATCGGGAATGCCGTACCGGGCAAGTTCCAGCCCGAAGAGCCCGCCGGCATCGTGGAGCACCCGTCACAGGTGGTGATCCCGCGCAGCCTGTATCTGCAGCAGTTGCAGGATCGCCTTGGTGCGGGAGCGGTCGAAGCGGTGACAACCCCGGCACAGCGGCGCGGCCGGGTGTGGGAGGCGCTGGCCTGCCAACCCGACGCATGTCCTGGAGATCGCAAGTAACCCTCGCCCACCCCGCCTGCTTCAGTGGTGACGCGTCGGTTTACCTGCGAGCGGAGCGCGTGCGCTTTCCGTCTTCGTCCTGCGATGCCGCGCGACTCTTCGCGAACGCGGGGAAGGTCTTCTCGATCGGGTCGGCATCCGGGAGGATGTAGAACACCCCGCCCCGCTGGAACGTGGTGCTGATGATCTGCTCGTAGAACCCGGGCGAGACGTTAATGCAGCCATGCGTCACGCGGTTGTCGTCCGGCGAGGCGGACGCAAGGCGTTCCACCCGCTTCTCGGCCGGGACGCCGGTCGCGGTGGGATGGATGGAAACGGCGGACTCGTAATCCACCCACAGGACGCGGCCGGCGTCGATCGACGGGCCGTAACCGCCTACGAAGCGGCCTGCCGGCGTGGTGCGGTCCCGACCCGGAATCTCGCGCAGCGCCAGCCCGGCGACACCCGGGGCGGTATGGTCCCCTGTCGCCGAGCCGAACAGCCCCGGCGCCGCGCCGCGCAGCCGGCCCTCGCCGTCGAACACCAGGATCTGTGCTGCGGCCTTGTCCATGATGGCGAACGGATAGCCCTGGCTGTCCTTGGTGGCGACCACCCACCCCGCGAGCTCGATCACGGTGTCGGAGACGTCCTGGCCTTTCGGCAGTTCATCGACGGCGGCGACCGGTTGCGGGGCGGCATCCTTGGCGCTGGCAACGCCGGCACCTGCAAATGCCAGCGCCACGGCGAGCGCACCAGAGACGGCACGTCGTGCTGCGTGTGAGTACATAACGATGGGACGATTCCTTCGGATGGAACGATGGGCTTAAACGAAACCAGTGGCCAACAACGGCCACCGGTTCCACTTCATACCCTGCACACCAGGTGTGCAGGCGCGATCAGCCGCGTGGCTGGCGACGGGGCGCCTTTTCGAGCTGCTGGACGCGGCCTTCGATCTGATCCAGACGTTGGTTGGCCTGCTGCGCGGACTGGTTGGCGGACTCGGCGCTCTGGGCAGCGCCCTGCACCTTCACATCAAGCTGGTCGAGGCGTGAGTTGATCGAGGCGAACTCGTCTTTGTAGGTGGCGCAGCCGCCAAGGCCGACGGTGGCGATGATCGCCACGCCGAGCGTACGGGCGAGCGTCAGGTGATGCTTGGTCATGGTCATTGCAGTCCCTCCTTTGTCTGGGGAGACTGGAATATAGCTGCCTTTTTGTTGGCGCCACGAGAGGCTTTCAGTTCTGGTTGGAAGACGTGGAGAGGGCGTGAAGAGGTCGTAAAACGCATGCTCACACGGCGTTTTTTCTTCAGCACCGATCGCCATACCTGCCCTGTCGTCAGCGTGGCCCGGCGCTTGCCTACCAGAGCCGACCATCGTCCAATACCCGCGTGCTAGCCTGAAACCGCAAGGACGCCGCACCCTTCCGCCATCGTGTTCCGTTCCAGGCAGACCTCATGAAGACGCCACGCCAATCCGCCGCCACTACGAACAGCACCGCAGCGGAAACGCAGCCCAACCTGTTCGCCGCGCTGCGGAGTCTTATGATTCCCTACCGGAGCAGGCTTGACGTTGTGCACGATGAAGACGACCACTTCTACGCAAACTGCCGACACCTCGACGCCAAGGGCAAGGCGCAGTTCTTCGGGGCAGTGAAGGTCTCTGGCCGCAAGCATGTCGTTCACTTCATGCCGGTCTACGATTTCCCCGAGCTGCTGAGTGATATCAGCCCCGCACTGAAGAAGCGCATGCAGGGAAAGTCCTGCTTCAATTTCGATGCTCTGGACCCGGCGCTGCTGCAGGAACTGCAGCACCTTGTGGAACAGGGTGTGGCGCGCTACGAGAACGCCGGCAAGCTCTGAGGGACTGGACCATTCGCGTTTGGGCGCGACCGTCTCTGAGCGACAAGGCCCGTAATGCAGGCCACGTGCCCCATCGTCGAGCATTCTCCGCAGGGTGATGCGTGAGCAGCTGCATACGCATCAATGCACCCGTGCCCTCTATGCCGAGCGACACGGCCCGCTACTCGGTGACGTAGACGATCTGTCCGACACCCTCGGCGCGCCCGGCCTACGCAATTGCGCCTGTATCAGGCATCGGCCAACACCAGAGGCCAACTCCGGTAGCGCCGGCCTGTAGTCTTCGTGGAAACGCTCACTATTACCGACACTTTGTCGCCCGTCCGGATCGGTAAACGATATGGGTTCGTTCGAGATCGGATGCAGGCGCGTCCCGGTGTCGCTGCTGCCGGCGCTGGCGACCGGGCTGGCGGTGACGATGGAGGAGCCGATCGGAGCGCCGGGGCTGCGTCCTGCGGGCAAGCGCGGACCGGCACCAAAGCTGCAACAGCAGTTGGAGCGGATCAGTCAGCTACCAAAGGCCAAGCAGAAGATGGTGAGCGAGGTGCTGGACTCGTTGCTCGCGCAGGCCGGACGCTGAGCACGATCACAATGCCAACCATCACAAGGCCCGCACTGCGGGCCTTGTGCTTCATGGGCGGTTGGCAACCAAATCTTACCTCGTTACTTCCAGCCCCCAAACGAAACTTGACGGATCGAACTCTGTTTTTGGCCGGGGCTCTCCCCAGCGACACAGTGAGACTGCACCAGATGCAGGAGCCGTCGATATGACCAGCTCCCTACCACCACCATCAATTAGTGAAATTGCACAATCCGATATCACATTACTCTCCAAAGCTCTGGCAATGCGATAACCGGCTAAAACGAAATCATCGATAGGCAAGATAGCCCGGATAAAATCCGGAGAGAGCGACGATTCATGCGACTCCTCGATTTGGAGCGCGCCCATCTCATGACCTGACTCGGTCATTGTCGGCCTACTTCGAACCGTCCAAACAGTACCGCCTTCCCAAATAATTTCCAATTGCCAAGTGCATTCGGAAGCCTGCCTTTCGGGCCAACTGACGCACTTAAGCGTCTTGCCGATGGTGCCTCCCAAGCCAGCACGATCGAAATTTACAAGATCGATTGAAAGATGTGTGTTCATTTCTCACGCGGATAGTGAAGAGTCTCATGCGGCTTGTCGCGGTTAGCGGGGATATCGATGCTATGTCCCCCAGAAGAGTTTTCGCGACCAAACACCCCGTTCTCGCCGATTTGCGAACCTGCTGGTGCTGGATCACCAGGCCCCGCTGGACGAGTCTCGCCAGCTAGCGTCCCCAAGTCAGAACCATACTCACCAGTGCCACCGAACTCGGGCTTCAACGTCCCGGAAGTAACACTGTTCCCAGATCCCCGCGGTTCGCGCGGAGGTGGCTGGCGGTACGCTTACAGTGGAAGTAGAACGACGCCCTCTGATTTCCGTTGCAAATTTTGACCAGCAGGTCGCAGGCTGGCCTCCCCAATGGGAGTGAACACTTGATCTCTGGGCCTTTCAGCACGCCCCGCAGCCCATCGCCTGGTCAGCAAACCTTCCGCCCTACCCCAACCCACCCTCACGCAACCGATAACTCCGGTGCACGATGCCCTCCGGCAGTTCGTCGTGGGTGATCATCAACAGGCTGCGCTGCCCCAGCGCGGCCACCATGTCGTGCAGCAGTGCCTGCGCGGTATCCACGTCCAGGCCTTCGGTGGGCTCGTCCAGCAGCAGGATCGGTGCCTCGCGCAGCAGCGCGCGGGCCAGCGCCAGACGGCGTGCCTGGCCGGCCGACATCGTGGCCCCGTTCTCGCCGACCCAGGCGGACAATCCCCCCAGTTGTTCGGCCCATGTCTGCAGGCGCACGTCTGCCAGCACCTGCCACAGCCGCGCGTCGCTGGCCTCGGGGTCGCCCAGACGCAGATTGTCGGCGACGGTGCCGGCGAACACCGGTGCGTTCTGCGGCAGCCAGGCGATCTGGCGGTGCCATTGATCCTGCGCGACGTGGCGGATGTCGATGCCGCCATAGCGCACGTAGCCGCCATCGGGGTCCCACAGCCGCAGCAGCAGTGACGACAGGGTGGTCTTGCCGCTGCCGCTGTCGCCGCGGATGGCGATGCGCTCGCCGGGGCGAAGCTGCAGCTGTACTTCGTCGAGCAGTGCGCGCGACTGGCCCGGCCAACGGAAGCTGACGCGCTCGAATGCCAGGGTGGCCGGCTCAAGCGGAATCGCGACCGGGTCGGCCGGCTCGTCCACGCCCGGCGGCTGGTCGACGATGGTATCCAGGCGCACCGCTGCCACGCGGCCGGACAGCCAGGACTGCCAGGCCAGGCCGATGCCGGCCCAGAGTTCGAGCAGCGCCACCGTGAGAAACACCAGCGCGGCTGCGAGTGCGGCGTCGATGGCGCCGGTCTCGAAGCCGTGCAAGGCCAGCCACAGCATGGCCACCAGGCCGCCGGCCGCGCACAGGCCGTGCAGCGCAGTGCCACTGAGCAGGCGCCAGCGGCGGCGGCGGTCGCGGGAGCGCAGCTGCTTGGCGGCGACCAGCACGCGCAGGTTCCAGTGCTCGCGTGCCTGCAGGGCGGTCAGGTCGGCCGCGCCTTCCAGGCCTTCAAACGCCTGGGTGCGCAGCTGGGCCCGGTGCAGCGCACGATCGCGCTCCTGCCCGGCGGCGCCACGCACGGTCAGCCACGGCACGCCGATGCCGACCAGCAGCGTCAGCACCGCGAGCAGCGCGGCCGCCGGCGGGTAGATGATGCCGGCCGAGAGCACGCCCACCAGCGAGATGCCGCCGAGTGCGAGCAGCGGCCCGATCGCGCGCACCAGCAGGCCGTCGACTTCGCCGATGTCCGACATCAGTCGCGCCAGCAGCTCACCGGTGCGGATGCCGGCCAGACGCGCCGGCGCCAGCGGCAGCGCGCGGCGGAAGAACCACACGCGCAGGTCGCGTGCGATGCGCAGGGTGACGTCGTGGCCGACCAGCTTTTCAAAGTAGCGCGAGACGATGCGCGCCATCGTCAGGCCGCGGATGCCGGCCGAAGGCGAGAAGAAATTGAAGCCGCTGCCCAGCCCGGCGGCACCGGCGAGCGCGGCGGCGGTGAGGAAACCACCGGACAGCCCCAGCAGTGCCGTGCCGGCCAGCATCGTGGTCCACAGCAGCAGGACGGTGAGCAGCAGGCGGGCACGATGGCGGGCGAACACGCCGCGCAGGGTGTCGATGCGGGGCGCGCTCATGCCGGCAGCTCCGAGGCGTGCCGGGCGCCACCGGCGGTCAGGGTCAGCCGCGTGTCGGCCCAGCGCATGGCGGCCTCGCTGTGGGTGGCGATGACCACGCTGCGGCCGCGCGCGAACGCGGCCAGGGTGCGCAGCAGGTCGGCCTCTGTCTCCGGATCGAGGAAGGCGGTGGGCTCATCGAGCAGCAGCAGCTGCGGGTCGCGCAGCAGCAGGCGGGCCAGGCCGATACGCCGTGCCTCGCCACCGGACAGGCCAAAGCCACGCTCGCCGATCACGGTGTCCAGGCCCTGCGGCAGGGCGGCGGCGAAGCGCATCACCTGCGCCGCCTCGGCGACCGCACGCAGGTGCGCATCGGTGGCGCCGGGGTCGGCCAGGCGCAGGTTGTCGGCGATGCTGCCGTGGAACAGGTACGGGCGCTGGCCGGCGTAGCCGATCTCCAGGCCCGGCCGCAGCACGATGCTGCCCGACTGCGGCGGCAGCCAGCCGGCCAGCGCTTCGAGCAGGGTGCTCTTGCCACTGCCACTGGGCCCGACCAGCGCCACGCGCTGGCCCGCCTCGATGTGGAACGACAGGTGCTGCACCACGTCGTGCTGGGCGCCCAGCGGGCGCAGGCTGAGATCGCGCACCACCACCGGCGGCGCCTGCGCTTCCAGCAGCTCCGGCGTGCGCGCGGTGGCGGCCGGCGCGTCGGCCGTGACGTCTTCCGGCAGCTCGCCGAGCAGGCGCTCCACCTCGGCGGCCGCGGCCAGTGCGTTGGCGCGGTCGTGGTAGTGCGCGGCCAGCCGCCGCAGCGGCGCGTAGAACTCCGGCGCCAGCAGCAGGCAGAACACGCCGATGCCCAACGTGGGCACCTGCGCATGCAGCGACATCAGGCCCAGATAACTCAGACCGAGATACAGCGCGACCATCGCCACGCTGACCGACGCGAAGAACTCCAGCACGGTGGAGGACAGGAAGGCGATGCGCAGGACCTTCATGGTGCGTTCGCGCACGCCTTCGGCGGCCGCCTCGACCCCGGCAAGCTCGGCCTCGCCGCGGCCATACAGGCGCAGCAGGCCCAGGCCCTTGATGCGGTCGGCGAAGTGGCCACTCATGCGCGCCAGCTCGCCCAGCTGCGCGCGACCGGCGGCTTCGGCGCCCCACCCCACCAGCATCATGAAGAACGGCACCAGGGGCGCGGTGAACACCAGGATCAGCGCCACCACCCAGTCGGCGCAGGCCACGGCCAGGGCGATCAGCAGCGGTACCACCACCACTTCGATGCGGACCGGCTGATAGCCGGCGTAGTAACTCTCGATGGCATCGGCATGGGCCAGCATCAGCTCGCCCATCTCGCCGGTGCGCTGCTGCCGCAGCCACAACGGGCCGCGCCCGAGCAGCCGCCGGTAGACCCGCTCGCGCAGCGCCAGGCGCGCGGCGTCGGCCACATCGCCGGCGGCCGCCTGGGTGGCGGTGCCGAGCGCGGCCCGTACCGCCAGCAGCCCCAGCAGCCCCAGCAGGACCGGGGTGGCCTCGGCCAGCGGCCGGTGGTCGACCAGTACGGCCTGGATCAGCCAGGCGATGGCGGCGGCCTGGCCGATCAGCAGCGCCCCGGACAGGCAGATGCACAGGGCGGCCAGCCGCTGCTGGCGGCGGGCGGCCCCGCCCAGCCCGCCCAGCCAGCGCAGGCGCTGCCGGCGCAGGGCGGCGGTCTCAACAACGGTGGCGTCAGGGGGTATGCTCAAAACGGTTCACTGGCGGCCACAAGGAGGTTCCGTCGATTGTAGAGGGTGCTGGCACGTCGCTCGTGCGGCAAGCGGTCGCAGGCTCGGCCAGGGTGCATACCATTCCTTCGCGAGATCGTTTGTACATTGATCTAAATCAAGGCTAATTGAAGTTGTCGGTCACAGAATTCACCCCGTAGACCCCCCTTCCCGCCACCTGTAACGGCAAAACCCAACGAGGTAGCCAGGCCATGATTGATCAGACAGTCGTAGAACTGTCGCGGCTGCAATTCGCTCTGACCGCGATGTACCACTTCCTTTTCGTACCGCTCACGCTTGGCCTGTCCTTCATGGTGGCCATCATGGAAAGCGTGTACGTCATGACCCGCAAGCAGGTCTGGCGCCAGATGACCCTGTTCTGGGGCACGCTGTTCGGCATCAACTTCGCCATCGGCGTTGCCACCGGCATCGTGATGGAATTCCAGTTCGGCATGAACTGGTCGTACTACAGCCACTACGTCGGCGATATCTTCGGCGCCCCGCTGGCGATCGAAGGCCTGATGGCGTTCTTCCTGGAAGCGACCTTCATCGGTCTGTTCTTCTTCGGCTGGAAGCGCCTGACCCCGGTCAAGCACCTCACCGTGACCTGGCTGATGGCCCTGGGCACCAACCTGTCGGCGGTGTGGATTCTGATCGCCAACGGCTGGATGCAGAACCCGACGGGCGCGATCTTCAATCCGGAAACCATGCGCATGGAGGTGGTGGATTTCGCCGCCGTGCTGTTCAACCCGGTGGCGCAGGCCAAGTTCGTGCATACGGTCAGCGCCGGCTACGTGACCGGTGCGGTGTTCGTGATGTCGATCAGCGCGCTGTACCTGCTGCGCAACAAGCACAGGGACATGGCGCGCCGCTCCTTCGCAGTGGCCGCGGCCTTCGGCCTGCTGTCCTCGCTGTCGGTGGTGGTGCTGGGTGACGAGAGCGGTTACGCCGCCAGCGAGCACCAGAAGATGAAGCTGGCGGCCATTGAAGCGATGTGGGAAACCGAGCGTGCGCCGGCCGACTTCACTGCCTTCGGCATTCCCAACCAGCAGACCCAGCAGAACGATTACGCGGTGAAGATCCCGTACCTGATGGGCCTGATCGCCACGCGTTCGTTCAACCAGCCGATTCCGGGCATCCTGGAGCTGGTCGAGCGTGCGGAACACCGCGTCCGCGGTGGCCAGCTGGCCTACGGTGCGCTGGAGCGCGTGCGCAAGGACAAGAACGACGTCGAAGCGCGCGAAATGTTCGATCGCCACTGGCAGGATCTTGGCCACGGCCTGCTGCTCAAGCGCTATCGCGAGGACATCCTCAACGCCACCCCCGAGGAAATTTCGAAGGCGGCGATGGACACCGTGCCGCGGGTCGCCCCGCTGTTCTGGACCTTCCGCATCATGGCCGGGCTGGGCTTCTACCTGATCGCGTTCTTCGCGGTGGCCTTCTACTTCTCCTGCCGCCACAACTTCCAGGACAAGCGCTGGTTCCTCAAGCTCGCCCTGTGGACGCTGCCGGCGCCGTGGATTGCAATCGAATGCGGTTGGTTCGTGGCCGAGTACGGCCGCCAGCCGTGGGCGGTGGACGGCGTGCTGCCGACCTTCTATGCCGCCTCGGGCCTGGCCCTGCATGAAATCCTGACCACGCTGGCGGTGTTTACCGCGCTGTACACGGTGCTGCTGGTGATCGAAGTGAAGCTGATGCTGAAGGCGATCCGCAAGGGCCCGGACGACATCCTGCCGTCGCTGCAGGCTGCAGCCACGTCCCTTTCCCCCAATGCCGCTGCGCCGACCCACGGTCAGGCGTAAGGCAGGAGAACCCAGATGGAATTCATTGGACTCGATTACACCACGCTCCGCGTGATCTGGTGGCTGCTGCTCGGCATTCTGCTGATCGCCTGGGCGGTGATGGACGGTTTCGACCTCGGCGTTGGCACCCTGCTCCCGTTCGTGGCCAGGACCGACGACGAACGCCGGCTGGTGATCAACACCGTCGGCCCGGTGTGGGAAGGCAACCAGGTGTGGCTGGTGCTCGGTGGCGGTGCGATCTTCGCCGCGTGGCCGCCGCTGTACGCGGTCAGCTTCTCCGGCTTCTACCTGGCGGTGTTCCTGATGCTGTTCGGGCTGATCCTGCGCCCGGTCGCCTTCAAGTACCGCAGCAAGATGCCCAGCAAGCGCTGGCGTGGGAACTGGGACCGTGCGCTGTTCGTCGGCGGCCTGCTGCCGGCATTGATCGCCGGCGTGGCGGTGGGCAATGTGCTGGTTGGCGTGCCGTTCCACTTCGATGACAGCATGCGCATCTTCTACACCGGCACCCTGATCGGCCTGCTCAACCCGTTCGCGCTGCTGGCCGGTCTGGTGAGCGTGGCGATGGTGGTCGCGCACGGTGCCGCAATGCTGGTGCTCAAGACCGACGGCCCGGTGGCCGAGCGCTCTGCCCGCTACGGCAGCGTCGCGGCGGTGCTGACGTTCGTGCTGTTTGCACTGGCCGGTGTGTGGGTGGCCTTCGGCCTGCCGGGCTACCAGATCACCTCCCAGGTGGTCACCGATGGCCCGACCAACCCGCTGCTCAAGACCGCTGAACTGGGCAGCCTGGCCGGTGGCTGGATGCGCAACTACAGCAGCATGCCCGCCACCGTGCTGTTCCCGATCCTCGGCCTGATCGGTGCACTGGCCAGCGCGGTCCTGCTGCGGGCCCGTCGCGGCGGCCTGGCGTTCATCGCGTCGGGCGCCTCGATCGCCGGCATCATCCTGACCGTGGGCTTTGCGATCTTCCCGTTCCTGCTGCCCTCCTCCAGCCAGCCGGGCTCCAGCCTGACCGTCTGGGACAGCTCCTCCAGCCACCTGACCCTGGGGATCATGCTGATCGCCACGGCCATCTTCCTGCCGATCATCATCGCCTACACCTCCTGGGTCTACCGCGTGATGAAGGGCAAGACCACGACTGAAGAAATGGGCGACAACCCCAACGCTTACTGACGCGCCCCGGTGGCGCTCTAGGAGATCTACAATGTGGTACTTCGCTTGGATTCTTGGTGCAGGGCTGGCTTCGGTCGTGGCCATCCTCAACGGCATGTGGTTCGAAGCCCGCGAGCAGAGCCGTACGGATAACGAAGAAGGCTAAAAAAAGGTTGCCGGCGCGGTCTTCACACCGTATCCTTGTCGGCTCCTTCGGGGTGTAGCTCAGTCTGGTAGAGCGCTACGTTCGGGACGTAGAGGTCGCAGGTTCGAATCCTGTCTCCCCGACCACTCCGGTGGTCGCATTGAAGCCTGGAAGCGTCAATTCCAGGCTTTTCTGTAAGAGCCGTGGCAACACGGCACCGAAGGCGTTTCACGGTCCCCCTTGCCGCCGAAGGGTGGGATCGATACAATAGGCGGCTCCTTACGGGGTGTAGCTCAGTCTGGTAGAGCGCTACGTTCGGGACGTAGAGGTCGCAGGTTCGAATCCTGTCTCCCCGACCAGTTGATGGTCACATTGAAGCCTGGAAGACATCCGTCCTCCGGGCTTTTTTGTGTCCCTCTGTCTGGGGTTGCCGCCCAGCGGCCGCCCCCTCCTTGGCGGCGGTCGGCCCACCGGGTGGGCACGACCGGTTCATGGGTGGCGGGTACAATGCCCGCCACCGGGATGCGCGCACTCTGCCGCATCCCTGCCATCGCACTCCCGCAGTCTCCGGCACTCTGCCGGTGTCTGCGCTTCCGCACATCCGGCCCCCACCGTGATCGCGCCACCTGCAAGAGATCCACGCCATGCCCCATACCCCTTCCCATGACACGTCCCTGCTGCGGGGGCGCGTGCTCGCCTTCACCGCGATCCTGCTGGCCGCGCTGAACCTGCGCACCGCCGTCACCTCGGTCACGCCGCTGCTGGATGTGCTCGGCCAGACCTTTGGCTTCGGCACCACCATGACCGGCGTGCTCGGCATGCTGCCGACCGCCTCGTTCGCGCTGTTCGGCGTCACCACGCCGATGCTGGCACGCCGCATCGGCCTGGAGCGCACCGCGCTGCTGGCGATGGCCCTGGCCGCCGTGGGCCTCCTGCTGCGCTCGCTGGCCGGTGGCGTGGGCAGCCTGCTGTTCGGGTCGGTGGTCGCCCTGGCCGGCATGGGCATCGGCAATGTGGTGGTGCCGCCGCTGGTGAAGCGCTACTTCGCCAACCGCGTCGGCACTGTCAGCACGCTCTACATCACCGTGCTGCAGATCGGCACCATGATGCCGGCGCTGCTCGCCGTGCCCCTGGCCGAACAGGCCGGCTGGCGCGTGTCGCTGGGCATCTGGGCGCTGCTGGCCGTGGCCGCCGCCCTGCCCTGGCTGCTGCTGGCGCGCAGCCGCCCGCACCCGGATCCGCTGGCCCCGACCAGCGAACCCGGTGCCCAGCCGCACGGCAAGGTCTGGAAGACACCGCTGGGCTGGGGCATGACGCTGATGTTCGGCATGACCTCGCTGATGACCTACTCGATGTTCACCTGGCTGCCGCGCATCGTGGTGGAAGCCGGCGCCACGCCGCGTTTCGGCGGCATCATGGTGGCCATCTTCGCCGCACTCGGCCTGCTGCCCTCGCTGACCATGCCGGCGCTGGCCGTGCGCCTGCGCAACCCCTTCCCGCTGGTCCTGATCGGCTTCACCGCCTTCCTGATCGCCTTCGCCGGGCTGCTGTTCGCGCCGATGAAGGCGCCGTGGCTGTGGGCGGTGCTGCTGGGTATTGGTCCGTCCACCTTCCCGCTGGCGCTGACCCTGATCAACCTGCGCACCCGCACGCCGGCCGGCTCGGCCGCGCTGTCCGGGTTCATGCAGGGCGTCGGCTACGCGTTCAGCTGCCTCGGCCCGTTCCTGTTCGGCTGGCTGCATGCGGTCAGCGGTGGCTGGCACCTGCCCTTCGGCTTCCTGGCGCTGTGCGCGCTGGTGCTGCTCACGGCGTCGTGGATTGCCTGCAAGCCGCAGAAGCTGGAAGACCAGTGGTGAGACACCGGGCGCGGTAACCGCGCCCTACGCCCGCGTCTGGCCGTCGCCACGCACCACGAAACGCTCCACTGTCAGCGCCTCCAGCCCCATCGGGCCGTAGGCGTGCAGGCGCGTGGTGGAGATGCCGATCTCCGCGCCGAGGCCGAGTTCGCCGCCATCGGAGAACCGCGACGAAGCGTTGACCATCACCACCGCCGAGCGCAGTGCGTGGACGAAGCGGTCGGCGGCAGCGGGGTCGTCGGTGGCGATCACTTCGGTATGGTCCGAACTGTACTGCTGGATATGCGCCAGCGCCTGGTCGAGATCGTCGACCACGCGCACGGCCAGGATCAGGTCCAGGTACTCGGCGGCGTAATCGTCCTCGGTGGCCGGTGCGGCATCGGCCAGCCACTGGCGGGCGCGGTCGTCGGCACGCAGCGCGACACCGCGCTCGCGCAGCGCCGCATCGGCCAGCGGCAGGAAGGTGCCGGCGACATCGGCATGCACCAGCAGCGTCTCCAGTGAATTGCAGGCCGACGGCCGGCTGCACTTGCCATCCACCAGCAGCGCCACGGCGCGCTGCAGATCGGCGGCACGGTCCACGTACAGATGACAGACGCCCTTGTAGTGCTTGATCACCGGCACCCGCGCATGCTCGGCCACGAAACGGATCAGGCCTTCGCCGCCGCGCGGAATCGCCAGGTCCACCAGGTCGTTGAGCTGCAGCAGCGCCAGCATGGTCTCGCGGCGCAGGTCCTCGACCAGGGTCAGGGCCGCGTCGGGCACCCCCGCCTCGCGCAGCGCGCGCTTGAGGGCGGCGGCAATCGCCGTATTGGAGTGGATCGCCTCGGAACCACCACGCAGAATCACGCCATTGCCCGCCTTGATGCACAGCGCGGCCGCATCGGCGGTGACGTTCGGGCGTGCCTCGTAGATCATCGCGATCACCCCCAGCGGCACGCGCACCTTCTGCACGCGGATACCGTTGGGGCGCACGTCGTCGCGGGTGACCACGCCGACCGGGTCCGGCAGTGCGGCCACCTCGCGCAGTGCGGCGGCGATACCGGCCAGCCGACGCGGGTCCAGCGCGAGGCGGTCCAGCATCGCACTGCCGACGCCCTTCTCCGTCGCCGCCGCGAGGTCGCGCGCATTGGCGGCCAGAATCCCCTCGGCATCGGTTTCCAGCGCTGCCGCCATTGCCTCAAGCAGGGCCGCCTTGGCCGGCGAAGACAACTGCGCCAGCTGCTGCGCGGCATCCCGGCACTGCGTGGCCAGGGATCGGATATCGGTCATGGCAGGGGTCTCGGTCGAAGGCATCACAGCAGCACCAGGTCGTCGCGGTGGATCACGTTGCCACCGTAGTTGTAGCCCAGCACGCGCTCGATGTCGCGCGAGTGGTGGCCGGCCACGCGGCGGATATCACTGGCCGAGTACTGGCTGACGCCGCGCGCCAGGCGCAGCTCGCCGGTCCCGGTGCGCAGCCGCACCTCGACCATGTCGCCGCGGCGGAAGTCGCCCTCGGCACCGAGCACGCCGCCGGGCAGCAGCGATGCGCCCTTGTCGCGCAGCGCGGCGGCGGCGCCGTCATCGACCAGGATCGCGCCCGGCTCCAACGGCGCATGGCGCAGCCAGTACTTGCGTGCGGCAACCCGGGTCTGGCCGGCATGGATGCGCGTGCCGAACAGCCGGCCCTGCGCCAGTGCACGTACCACGTCGCTGTCGCGGCCGTTGAACAGACAGGTCTCGATACCGACACGGCCGGCCTTGGCCGCCGCTTCCAGCTTGGTATGCATGCCGCCGGTGCCAGCCCCGCTGCCGGCGCCGCCGGCCATCGCCAGCACCTGCGGGGTCAGTTCGGGGACGTCGTGGATCGGGTGCGCCTGCGGATCGCGGCGCGGGTCGGCGCTGTACAGGCCGTCGATGTCGGTGGCGATGAACAATACGTCGGCATCGATCAGCGCTGCCACGGTGGCGGCGAGATTGTCGTTGTCGCCCAGCTTGAGCTCGTCCACCGACACGGTGTCGTTCTCGTTCACCACGGGCAAGGCACCCAGGCGCAGCAGTTCGTTGAGGGTGGCGCGTGCATTGAGATAGCGGCGGCGGTTGCGCAGGTCGTCGTGGGTGAGCAGCACCTGCGCCACCGGGCGTTCGAAGAAGCGCTGCCACAGCCCGATCAACTGCGCCTGGCCAAGCGCGGCCAGCGCCTGGCGCGCCGCCATCGCGGCACCGGCTTCCAGTGCGCGCGGCACGATGGCGCGCCCGGCCGCGACCGCGCCGGATGACACGATCACCACTTCGCGCCCGGCCAGCACATGCGCGGACACGAACTGGGCAAGGCCCAGCGCATGGCGCGGCGAAAGGCCACCGCCGTCGGCGGCCAGGAGGCTGCTGCCGACCTTGAGCACCGCGCGCTTCCACGCGGGCACCGGCTGCTCGGGAAACGGTGATTGCACGCGGGTCGGAGTCATCGCGACGTACGCCTCATCGGGTGGACCATTCGTGGACCGTGGCCGTGGCGCTGCCCTCTGCCATCAACGGGTCGGCGTCGACAATGGCCTGCGCGGCGGCGCGATCGGTGAGGTTCTGCAGCACGTAGGCGCCGCCGGTCTTGTCGGTGAAGCCACCGGTAAGCAGCAGCTGGTCATTGGCGCGCAGCGTATCGAGGAAGCGCGCGTGCGCCATGCCCACCTCGTCGCGGAATGCGGGCGTGCGGGTGACCAGCACCAGGTAGCAGATCTTCATGTCAGTCTCCCAAGAAGAACGGCGGCCTCGCGGCCGCCGTCGTGATTACACCAGCGCGGCCCAGCGGGCGCGCAGTTCGTCCAGCCGCAGGTCGGCAGCCGCGCCGGGCGACACGCGCGCGGCCAGGCTGCCTTCGGGCGTGCGGCCCTGGCCAGCGGTATCCGAGGCGGCCGCGGCGGCCTTGTAGGCCTCGCGGAACGGCACGCCGGCAACCGCGGCTTCAACGGCGACATCGGTGGCGTACATGCCCGAGTCGATCGCCGCGCGCAGCTTGTCCTCGCGCCATTCCAGGTTGGCCAGCAGCGCCGGCAGCAGGTCCAGCGCGGCCAGGCCGCGGCCGAAACCGTGGAAGATGGCGCCCTTGCTGCTCTGCAGATCGCGGTGGTAACCGGACGGCAGCGACAGCAGCTGTTCGATCTCGGTGCGTGCGGCCGCCACGCTGGCGTGGGTGGCGCGCATCAGCTCGATCACGTCCGGGTTGCGCTTGTTGGGCATGATCGAACTGCCGGTGGTGTACTGCGCCGGCAGCGCGACGAAACCGAACTCGCCGCTGGTGAACAGCGACAGGTCCCACGCGATGCGGCGCAGGTCCAGGGTGGCCCCGCCGAGCGCTTCCAGTGCGGCCAGTTCAAACTTGCCGCGCGAGAGCTGCGCGTAGATCGGCGACACCTGCATGCGCGCGAAGCCGAGCGCGGCGGTGGTGTGCGCGCGGTCCAGCGGCAGGTTGACGCCGTAGCCGGCGGCGGTGCCGAGCGGGTTGGCGTCGATGAGGGCGAAGGTGTCGTGGGCGCGGATGGCGTTGTCGATGAAGGCTTCGGCCCAGCCGGCCCACCACATGCCCGCCGAGGACACCACGGCGCGCTGGATATGGGTGTAGCCCGGCACCGGCAGGTCCTTCTCGGCCTCGGCACGGTCCAGTGCGACCTTGGCCACTTCGCGGCTCACCGTGGCCACGTGCAGCAGCTTGTCCTTCAACCACAGGCGCGTGGCGACCAGGATCTGGTCGTTGCGGCTGCGCCCGGTGTGGATCTTGCGGCCGGCATCGCCCAGGCGCTCGGTCAGGCGCGCTTCGATCGCCGAGTGGCAGTCCTCGAAGCGCTCGTCGAGCACGAAGGCGCCGCTGCGGAAATCGTCGGCCAGCACGTCCAGTTCGCGCTGCAGGCCGGTGCGCTCATCGCCAGACAGGATGCCGATGTTCTCCAGCCCCTGGGCGTGCGCTTTGCTGGCGGCCACGTCGTACAGGAAAAACTCGCGATCCAGGATCACGTCGTCGCCGGCCAGGAAGGTCTGGATGCTGGCGTCCACCGCCACGCCGGGCTTCTGCCACAGAAGGTCTGCCATGTCTTGCTCCAATCAATGCGGAATTGCGCTGAGTTCGTCCAGGCCAAGCGCGAGGTTGAGGTTCTGCATGGCCTGGGTGGCCGCGCCCTTGAGCAGGTTGTCCAGGGTCGCCACCACCACCACGCGCTTGCCGCCCGGGGCCACATCGAAGCCGCCGATCTGCACGCCATGCCGGCCGGCGATGCGGCTCACCCACGGCGCCTCGTCGATCACCTCGATCAGCGGCTCGTTGGCGTAGTAGGCCTGGTAGGCGGCCACGACCTCCTCACGGGTGTGGACGCGGTCCAGCCACAGGTTGACGGTCATGGTGATGCCACGGAAATGCGGTGCCACGTGCGGCATGAATTCCACCGGCACACGCAGGTGCGCGGACACTTCGCGCTCGTGGATGTGGTTGGTGAGCGAATACGGCATCAGGTTGTCGTGCAGCAGCGCCGGGTTGTTCTTGTCCGACGGCGTGGTGCCCGCGCCGGAGTAACCCGAGACACCAAAGCACTGCGGCGGGCCGGCCAGGTGCTTGAGCAGCGGGCTGATCGCCAGCTGCATCGCGGTGGCGTAGCAGCCGGGGTTGCTGATGTGCTTCTGGCCCAGGTAGTCGCCACGGGTCAGTTCCGGCAGACCGTAGTACCAGTGCTCGTTGAAGCGGTAGTCGGCCGACAGGTCCACGATCACCGTGTCAGGACGCGCAGCGGTGAGGGCGGCCACGAACGGCGCGGACAGGCCGTTGGGCAGCGCCAGGATCACCGCGTCCATGCCCTTGGCAGCGACCGCGTCGGCATCCAGGTTCTCATACAGGAGCGGTGCTCCGTCCTGCTGCGTCAGGTGGGGAACCGGTTGCCCGGCCAGCTCGCGCGAGGACACAAAGCCCAGCTGCAGGTTCGGGTGCGCGGCAATCAGCGTGATCAGCTCGGCACCGGTGTGGCCACGGGCGCCGACGATGCCGACGGTGAAGGGGGTGGAGGTACTCATGCGTGTGCGTCCAGGCGGTGCTGCAGGTGGCGCTTCACGCCCTGCCACTCCGCGTCGATGATGGAGAAGATGACGGTGTCGCGCGGCGTGCCGTCCGCGTGGCGCTTGTGGTTGCGCAACACGCCGTCCTGCTTGGCGCCCAGGCGCGCAATGGCGGTGCGCGAGGCGAAGTTGAACCAGCTGGTCTCAAACACCACGCTCAGGCACTGCAGACGCTCGAAGGCATGGGTGAGCAGCATCAGCTTGGCCTCGGTGTTGACCCCGGTGCGCTGCGCGGCCTGCCCGTACCAGGTGTAGCCGATGCTGAGGCGCGGCACCTCTTCTTCCAAGCCGTAGTAACGGGTGGTACCGACGATCTCGTCGTCCGCGTTGAACACCACGAACGGCAGCACCTTGCCCTCGGCCTGCGCCTGCAGCGCGGCCTGGACGTAGCCGGTCATGGTCCTGGCCGAGGGCACCTGGGTGTACCAGAGCTGCGACAGGGCGCCGTCGCCCAGCGCGCCGCGCAGGCCATCGATGTGGGACATCTGCAGCGGCTCCAGCCGCGCGTGCGTGCCGGCCAGGGTGGGGACCCGGGTCCAATCGGCGTGATTCATCGGTTCAGCCCTCCAGGCTCGGTGTACGCACCGCGCAATGATCGACGTAGGTCTTGATCCGCTCGAAGCCGTCGGCGCCGAACCAGAACACCTTCCAGGCGCCCTGCTTGTAGCACCCGTCGGATTCGGCGTAGTAGAAGTGGTTGATCGGGTTGCCGTGGCGCGAGCGCCAGAACAGCTGCGGGGTTTCTTCCAGCATCACGTTCCATACCGCGCGCCCCAGGCCCTCGCCCTGCGCGTCGTCGAGCACCGCGAACTTGTCCAGGTACACGCCTTCGGCCTCGTCGGTGAGGATCACCGCGGCGCGGTAGTTCTCGCTGACGTACGCGCGCAGCAGGCGGGTCTTGTCGAAGTAGTCCGGCACCAGGGTGCGGCCGAAGCTGGATTCGATCAGGCCCTTCAGGCGCGGCAGGTCCAGTTCGCTCCAGGCGGTGGCGCGCAGCACCTTTTCGCCCTTGCGCACCAGCGTGCCCGAGCCCTTGTGGGTGAACAGTTCCTTGGCCAGGTCCGACGGGCGGGTGATGGACACCGACGACTCCAGCGGCAGGCGGTCCAGCAGGTCCTTGATCTGTTCGATCTTCACGCGCATGCCGCCGTGGATCCACGGCTGCTGCATCAACTGGTCGTATTCGGTGGACAGGTTGATCGAGTCGATCACCCTGCCCTCTTCATCCAGCAGGCCACCGGTACCGGTGAGGAAGATGATCTTGTACGGCTGCAGTTCCTGCACCAGCTCGTTGGCGGCGAAATCGGCGTTGACGTTGAGGATCTGCCCGCAGCGGGTTTCGCCCAGGCTGGTGATGACCGGGATCGACCCGGCACGCAGGCTCGCTTCGATCGGGGCCAGGTTGACCTTCTTCACCTCGCCGACCAGCCCGTAGGTGGCCTGGTCCAGGTACTCGGCCTCGAACACGCCACCGGTGATCGAGGTTGCACGCGCGCCGTTCTGCTGCAGCGCTTCGACCAGCTGCAGGTTGGACGCCTGGAACACCCGGCGCACGATGGCCAGGCCTTCCGGCGAGGTCACGCGCAGGCCGTTGACCGTTTCCTTGACGATCCCGGCGGCCGACAGCTCGGCATCCAGCTGCGGACCGGCGCCGTGCAGCACGATCGGGGTCAGCCCGACTTCCTGCAGGAACGACAGCGAGGAGGTCAACGCGTCCAGGTCGTCGCGCAGCACGGCGCCGCCGACCTTGACCACGGCAAAGCGCTTGGCATCCAGCTGCGAGAAGCGCTTGAGGTACTGGCTGATCTCCTTCGCGCTGGCCATGCTCGAGAGCAGGCGCACGATGGTCTGGCGGGTCTGGCGGTGGGGCTGGAGGGAAGAAGGCATTTCAGTATCGTCACAGGCGGCCGCAGCCGCGATGGAGGGTCCGTCAGTGGCAGGCCACGACGGCGTCGTTCGATCAGGCGCCGTGCGCGATGATCCGGTGCACGGCATCGGTGTAACGCTGCAGCTGCTCCAGCGTCACGAACTCGTCGGCGGTGTGGGCCTGGGCGATGTCGCCCGGACCGTACACCATCGTGGTGTAACCGGCCGCCGAGAACAGCGAGGCTTCGGTCCAGAAGTCCACCGCGTTGCCGATCGGGATATCCAGTGCGTCGGCCACGTCACGCGCGGCCAGGCGGCGGTTTTCCGCTTCGGCGATGTCGCCGGCCGGCAGGCTCGGGCCACGGAAGGTTTCGGTGAACAGCGCCGCGGCCGGTTCGGCGAAACCAGCGAAGGTGGCCAGCAGCGCGTCGATGTCCATCGACGGCAGCGGACGGAAGCCGAACCGCAGTTCAGCCGCCGGCGCGATCATGTTGGCCTTGATGCCGCCGTCGACCCGGCCGATGTTGAAGCGCAGGCCGGTGAGCCCGCCGAAGCGCGCATGCGACAGCGATTCCACGTGGTCCAGCGCGCGGTTGCCCCAGCGCATCGCCTGGTGCAGCGCGCTGGCGGCCGCATCCTGCTTGCCCGAGGCATGCCCGGCGCGTCCGGCGAAGTTCATCAGCACCGAGCTGATGCCGCGATGGGCGAGCACCGCCTCGCTCATGGTCGGCTCGGCCACCAGCACCGCGTCATATGCAATGCCACGGGCCAGGAACGCGGCGATGCAGCGCGGATCGTTGGCTTCCTCGTCGCTGGAGAACAGGAACGCGGCATCGCCATCGCTGGCATTGGCCGCAGCCACCAAGGCTGCCGCCGCGCCCTTGATGTCACACACGCCCAGACCGATGACGCGGTCGTCGGTACGCCGCATCACATGCGGGTCGGCGGTCCAGTGCGGCGAATCGGGCACGGTATCCAGATGCACGTTGAACAGGTACTTCGGGGTGCCCCGCACCGCGTACAGGCTGACCGCACCGTCACCGTGATCGATCACCTCGACGTTGAACCCGGGCAGGTTCGCGCGCAGGTAGTCGAAGATGCCGCCGGTGGTGATCGCACGCGGCGGATTGCGGGTGTCGAAGGACACCAGTGCCTGCAGGTGGTTGAGCGTGTGTTCCAACATCAGTCCGGGAATCCATCAGGGTGGGCAGTGCCGGCCGCGGGCCGCCACTACGGGTGGCGCGGCGCCGGGCAGAGCCCGGCGCTACGTGGATCGCTCAGCGGTTCACCTGCGCGTACAGCGTGGAGCTCATGCCGAACAGCTTGATGAAGCCTTCCGCCTCCTCCACGCCCCAGTCGGCCGACTGGGCGTACGTGGCGCCCTTGGTGTTGAGCAGGTGCGGCGAGCGCACGGCCACCGCATCGACGCGGCCACCGCGGGTTTCCAGCACCACTTCGCCGTTGACCTTGGCCTGCGAGGACTTCAGGAACGCCTCGATATCGGTCTTCAGCGGGTCGTGGTAGAAGCCTTCGTACACCAGCTCCACCCACTTGCGCGCCACGTCCGGCTTGAAGCGGTTCTGCTGCTTGGTCAGCACGGCATCTTCCAGCGCGCGGTGCGCGGCCAGCAGCGAGATCAGGCCCGGCGCTTCGAACACGATGCGGCCCTTCAGGCCGATCACGGTGTCGCCGGTGTACACGCCACGGCCCACGCCGTACGGGGCGAACAGCTTGTTGAGCTTGGCCAGGATCTGCTCGCCCGCCATCGCCTCGCCGTCCAGGGCGACAGCCTCGCCTTCGACGAACTTCAGCGTCACGGTCAGCGCCTCGGCCGGCCACTCGCTGCGCGGTGCGCACCAGCCGCGGGCGCCTTCGCCCGGGGCTTCCCAACGGTCGATCTCGCCACCGGACATGGTCAGGCCGAGCAGGTTTTCGTTGATGGTGTAGGCCTGCTGCTTGGCGCGCACGCCGAAACCGCGCTCTTCCAGGTACTTCTGCTCGTAGGCGCGGGTCTGGGTGTGTTCCTTCTGGATTTCGCGGATCGGCGCGACGATCTGGTAGTCGCCCAGCGCCTTCACGGCCAGGTCGAAGCGAACCTGGTCGTTGCCCATGCCGGTGCAGCCGTGGGCGATGATGTTGGTGCCCAGCTCGGCGGCGCGCTTGAGCGCGGCATCCACGATCAGGTAGCGGTCGGACACCAGCAGCGGGTACTGGCCCTGGTAGCCTTCGCCGGCCCACACGAACGGCTTGACGAAGCCGCTCCAGATTGCCGGACCGCCATCGACGGTGACGTGGCTGGTGACGCCCAGCTCGGCGGCGCGCTTCTCGATGAAATCACGCTCTTCGTCATCCACGCCGCCGGTGTCGGCGAACACGGTGTGCACGTTGTAGCCGCGCTCCTGCAGGTAAGGCACGCAGAAGCTGGTGTCGAGTCCGCCGGAGAAGGCCAGGACGATGTCTTTCTTGCTCATGGGGGTCTGATCTCGTAGCGCCGGACACGGCCCGGCGGTGGGCAAAGGGGGAATCAACAGAATCTCAGCGGCCGATCAGGGCCGACATGATCGCCTTCTGTACGTGCAGGCGGTTCTCGGCCTCGTTGATGGCGATGCACTGCGCCGAGTCCATCACCGCGTCGGTGGCCTTGACGTTGCGGCGCAGCGGCAGGCAGTGACTGAACACGCCGTTGTTGGTCAGGGCCATCTTGGCTTCGTCGACGATGAAGTGCTTGTACTGGTCGCGGATCGGCTTTTCCGGCTCCCAGTTGCCGAAGAACGGCAACGCGCCCCAGCTCTTGGCGTAGACCACGTCGGCACCGGTGTAGGCGCTGGCGATGTCATGGCTGACCTGCAGGGAACCGCCGCTCTCGGCCACGTTCTGCTCGGCCCAGCCCATGTAGCGCTCGTCCAGGATGTAATCCGGGGTCGGGCACAGCAGGGTCACGTCCATGCCCATGCGGGTGGCGATGGTCAGCGCCGAGTTGGCCACCGCGGTGTTGAGCGGCTTGGGGTGGTAGGTCCAGGTCAGCACGAACTTCTTGCCGCGCAGGTCCTGGGTGCCGAAATGTTCCTGCAGCGCCATCACGTGGGCCAGCTCCTGGCACGGGTGGGTGATGGTCTCCATGTTGATCACCGGCACCGGCGAGTATTTCGCGAAGCTCCGGAGCACTTCGTCCTCACGGTCCTTGCTCCAGTCGACGAACTTCGGGAATGCGCGCACGCCGATCAGGTCGACGTAGCGGCCCAGCACCTTGGCCACTTCGGCGATGTGCTCTTCCGTGTCGCCATCCATCACCGAGCCGAGGTTGAACTCGATCGGCCATGCATCCTTGCCCGGCTGCAGCACGATCGCGTGGCCCCCCAGCTGGAAGGCACCCAGCTCGAAGCTGGTGCGGGTGCGCATGGACGGATTGAAGAACACCAGGGCAATCGACTTGCCCTTGAGCTCGTCGCCCAGCTTGTTGCGCTTGAACAACGCGGCCTGGGTCAGCAGGGCATCCAGGTCGGTGCGGCTCCAGTCCTGGGTGTTCAGGAAGTGCTTCAGGGACATCGATCGATCCTTTGCGGCGGGATTCAGGGGGTCGGAAAAACGTACAGATGAAACTCTTCAGATCGCAGAAACGAAAAAACCCAGCACGGGGGCTGGGTTTTCCGAACAGACAGCACGAAGCTCCGGTTACCCAGCGAAAATGTGGGGTTCCGGTCGGCGGGCACGCGACGTCATGCCCGTAGCCATACGGGCGGCGCTGGTGTCGTGCTGGAAGTCGGTGAGTTTCATGGCCGCCCATCTTTGCACGCGCCCGGGGCGGGTGCAAGGCCTGAATGGAACATGCAGATCAGCGTAGCGAACGAGGCGGCTTCCCGGCCGGTCACGGATTGGCCGGCCCGCCCTGCTCGGCCGCCACCCACGGGGTGATGGACACGCGGATCTTCAGGCGGTTGCCGGGATCGTCGGGGAGGCGGGAGCGGTACTTGGTGCCCTTGTAGACGTAATCCACGTCATAGGCGATGGGCCGGCGGAATTCCCGGCCGACCGGGATGATCCGGCAGTCGCGGGTCAGCAGCGGGCCGTTGTTGGCCGGCGGCGCCTCGACCACGGGCATTTCCTCCTCGCTGCCGTCTTCACGGCGGAAGATCGAGCGCACCGAGTCCATGAAGCGGCCAAAGCGGCCCTTTTCTTCCTGCGGTTCTTCGCCGGTCACGTTGACCGGGGCCAGGGTCCGGGTGGACACCGGCTCGCAGTGTTCTTCCGTGCGGGTGGCCCGCAGCGTCTGGAACACGGGCTCGACGTTGAGCACCTGCGCGTAGTCGAACTTCACGTTCTCGACGATCACCACCCGGTTGCGGGCCTCACCGTCCTGGGCGCGCACCCCGAAGGCGGCACTTGCGAGCAGACAGGCCAGCGTCAACAACGAAGCGGATTTCATTGGCAACAGGTAAGAGGACAAGGGGGATAGTTTAGGCAGTGCCAGGCACAAGGGGCTGAACATTACCCTTCCGTAACGTTTCTGCCCATAGGCAGGCCGCGCCCGCCCCCCGGCCAGGGACGCCATGCCGGCCCTGCGGGGCCGCCGGACGGCCCGGCGCTGGGCGCCGTTGTGATCTAAAATCGACCGCTTGCCCCCCACCCATCCCCCACCACGGCCACCATGACCCTGCGACTGCACAACACCCTGACACGCCAGCTCGAAACGTTCCAACCGCTCGATCCGGCCTGTCCGACCCTGTATGTCTGCGGTCCCACGGTCTACAACTATGTCCACATCGGCAACGCCCGTGGCCCGGTGGTGTTCGGGGTGCTGGCCGATCTGCTGCGACGCCGTTTCGGCGCCCTGCGCTACGCGCGGAACATCACCGACGTGGACGACAAGATCAACACGGCCGCGCGGGACCAGAATGTGCCGATTTCGGCAATCACCGATCGTTTCGCCGCCGCGTACCGTGAGGACATGGCCGCACTTGGCGTGGTTCCGCCGGACATCGAGCCGGAAGCCACTGCGCACATCCCGCAGATCATTGAAATGATCGAACAGCTGATCGAGGCCGGGCATGCCTACGCCGCCGAAGGCCATGTGCTGTTCGCCGTGGGCACCTATGCCGATTACGGCAAACTCTCACGGCGCGATCCCGACGAGATGCTCGCCGGCGCGCGCGTGGACGTGGCCCCGTACAAGCGCGACCCGGGCGACTTCGTCCTGTGGAAGCCGTCCTCCGAGGACCTGCCCGGCTGGGCATCCCCCTGGGGCCGCGGCCGTCCGGGCTGGCACATCGAGTGCTCGGCGATGGCCGCCGCGCACCTGGGCCCGACCATCGACATCCACGCCGGCGGCGTCGACCTGCAGTTCCCGCACCACGAGAACGAGATCGCGCAGAGCGAGTGCGCGCACGGCGGGCAGACCTTCGCCCGCTTCTGGCTGCACAACGGCATGCTCAACTTCGGCGGCGCCAAGATGAGCAAGTCGATCGGCAACATCGAACGCGTGCACGATCTGGTCCGCGCGCATGCGCCCGAGGCGCTGCGGTATGCGCTGCTGTCGGCCCACTACCGGCAGCCGCTGGACTGGTCCGATGCGTTGATCGAGCAGTCCGCACGCACGCTGGATGGCCTGTACGGCGCACTTCGCGAGGTCGAGGCGGTAGCGGCCACGGCACGCATTCCCGAGGCGATCGAAGCGGTGCTCGACGAGGATCTCAACACGCCGCGCGCCTTGGCGTTGCTGTCGGAACTGGCCAGGAAGCTGCGCCACGCCTCGGCCTCGGCCGGCGGCCCGGACCATCCGCGCGAGGGCGCCACGCTGGCCGAACTGGTCGACCTGAAGAGCCAGTTGCTCGGCGCCGGCAAGGCGCTGGGGCTGCTGCAGCAGGCCCCGTCCGCGTGGTTCGGCAGCCAGGCCACCGACAGCGACGAGGGCGCGCGCATCCAGGCGCTGATCGATGAGCGCACGGCCGCCAAGCAGGCGCGCGATTTCGCCCGCGCCGATGCGATCCGCGATGCGCTGGCGGCCGAAGGTATCGCCCTGGAAGACACCGCGCAGGGCGTGCGCTGGGTGCGCAAGCGCTGAGGGCCCGCCCAGCCACTGACCTGCCCGGCCCCGGCGTCGGGCGCCCTGACACAGTCCCGGCCACGGATGGCCGGGTGCTTCCCCAGAACCATCACGGCCTGACCACGGAAGGCGCATACCGGCCCGGAGTCCCCCATGACCACCGTTTCCCCGTTCCCGCTCGAACCCACCGCCGCCGACGCGCAGGCGGCCATCGCCGATGAGTTCGCCTTTTTTGGCGACTGGTCCGAACGCTACCAGTACCTGATCGACCTGGGGCGCAAGCTGCCGGCCTTCCCTGAGGAGTGGAAGACCGAGCAGCACCGTCTGCTCGGCTGCCAGTCGATGGTGTGGATCGTGCCGGAAGGCAATGCGCAGTCGCTGCGCTTCCACGCCATCAGCGATTCGGCGATCGTGTCCGGGCTGATCTACCTGGCGCTGCGGGTGTACTCGGGCCGGTCGGCCGAGGAAATCCTGGCCACCGAGCCGACCTACATCCAGGACATCGGCCTGTCGCGCCATCTGTCGCCGACGCGCAGCAACGGCGTGGCGGCCATGCTGGCCTTCATCCGCGATACCGCACAGTCGCAGTCCGCGCAGTCGTGAGTGCCGACGCCCCGTCCGACACAGGCGACAGCGCGCTCAGCCTGTTGTCCCGCCCCGGCTTCTCGCTGCTGCTGGCCTATCGCATCTGCGCGATGCTGTCCTACCAGATCGTGGCGGTCACGGTCGGGTGGCACATCTATGAAGTAACCCGCAATCCGTTCTCGCTGGGATTGGTCGGACTGGCCGAGGTGCTGCCATTCTTCTGCGTGGCACCGTTCGCCGGCTATCTGGTCGATCACCTGCCGCGCCGCCGGCTGGGCATGGTGGCGGCCAGCGGGCTGGTGCTGACGGCGGTGGTGCTGACCGCGGTGGCGCAGGGCTGGCTGCCGTTCCACGGGGTGTGGCCGATCTATGCGGCGATCGCGATGACGGGGATGGTGCGCGCGTTTCTGTCGCCGATCTACAACGCGCTGTTCGCGCGGGTGCTCGAGCGCCAGCAGTACGCGCGCGGCGCGGGTCTGGGGGCGGTAGTGTTCCAGGCCGGCATGGTGGCCGGGCCGGCGCTGGGCGGGCTGCTGGTCGCCTGGGGCGGCAAGGGCGTGGCCTACGGTGTGGCGGTAGGCGTGGCGGCGGTCGCGGTGGGCTGTCTGGCCGTGCTGCGCGTGTCCGAGCCGGTGCACAGCGGTCCGGCCGCACCGATCTTCAAGAGCATCGCCGAGGGCGGCCGCTTCGTGCTGGGCAACCGGATCATGGTCGGGGCGATGGCGCTGGACATGTTCTCGGTGCTGCTCGGGGGCGTGGTGGCGATGCTGCCGGCGTTCCTGCACGAGATCCTGCACCACGGTCCGGAGGGCCTGGGCATCCTGCGCGCGGCGCCGGCACTGGGCTCGGTGTGCGTGGGGCTGTGGCTGGCCCGCCGGCCGCTGCAGCGCAACGCCGGCCGCGTGCTGCTGTTCGCGGTGGCCGGGTTCGGGCTGTGCGTGATCGGGTTCGGGCTGTCGCACAGCTTCTGGCTGTCGGCGGTGATCCTGCTGTTCTACGGTGCCTTCGACGGCGTGTCGGTGGTGATCCGTTCGACCATCCTGCAGTTGGCCACGCCGGAAGAAATGCGTGGACGGGTATCGTCGATCAACGGCATCTTCATCAGTTCGTCCAACGAGCTGGGCGCGTTCTATGCGGGCACGATGGCCAAGCTGCTCGGTCTGGTGCCGGCGGTGGTGCTGGGTGGTTTCGCGGTGCTGAGCGTGGCCGGCATTACTGCCTGGAAGAACCCCACCCTGCGCCGCCTGAACCTGCGCGACCTGCACTGACCGGGAGCGGCCTGCCGGGACGGTCGGCCGCCGGCGGTGGCAGGTACCGACCGTTGGTCGGCTGCCTGTGCAGCAGAGCGCCGAAGTTCCGCGGATCAAAAAAAACCCGGCCGAGGCCGGGTTTTTGATTGCGTCGCGACCGATCGGCGATCAGTCGCCCTGCTGCTTCTGCAGGTGCTCCCAACGCTCCTGGGCGTCGATGGTGCGCTCTGCGGTCAGACGCGCTTCCAGACGATCCAGGCCGATCTCTTCGCCGGTGTCCACGCAGTAGCCGTAGTCACCGTCTTCCAGGCGCTTCAGGGTGCTGTTGATCTTGCCGATCAGCTTGCGGTAACGATCACGGGTACGCAGTTCCAGCGAGTTCTCGGTCTCGCGGGTGGCGCGCTCGGCCTCATCGCCGATATCACGCACTTCCTCCTGCAGATTCGCGATGGTCTGCTTGGATTCCTCGACCAGATCATTGCGCCAGTGCTGCAGGCGCTGGCGGAAATACTCCAGCTGCAGCGGATTCATGTATTCCTCTTCCGCGCTCGGCTTGTAACCGTCGGGCAGGATCGGACGACCGGTGGCTTCGTCAGTCTTGTATTCCACCACCTTCACCTTGGTGCGCGGGGCCGGGGCGGCCGAACGCGCTGCCACGGCAACGGCGACCTTGCCGACCGGACGGGACACGGGCTTGGGGGCGGACTCGGACTTGGCGGGGGTTTTTGCAGGCGATTTCGAAACGGGCACGGGATTCTTGTTTTGCGGGGCTTTCGAGGCGGGGGACGCTGCTACCGGCGCCGGCGCAGGCGCCGGAGGGGTGGCAGGCGTGACCGCGGACTTGGCCGGGACAGACTTGGCCGGCGCCGGCGATGCCGGCTTCGGTGCGGACTTGACTACAGGTGCTGCGGCCGGCTTGGCGGCCGGCTTGGTTGCCACGGGCTTGCTGGCGGTCTTGCTTGCCTTCACCGGCTTGGCCGGCGGCTGTTTGGCCGCGACCTTCTTCACCGGTGCAGGCTTGGCGGCCGGCTTGACAGCCACCGGCTTCACCGTCTTCTTTGCCACGGTCTTGCTGGCGGCGGCCTTCTTCACCGGCGCCTTGGCGACCGGCTTGGCCACAGCCGTCTTCCCGGCCGTGGCCTTCTTGGGCGCCGCCTTGGCGGGCGCGACCTTCTTCGCGGCTGCCTTCTTGACCACGGGCGCCTTGGTGGCGGTCTTCTTGGCCGCCTTGGCCGGGGTCTTGCCGGTGGATTTCGTTGCGGGTGCCGTCCTGGCCGCCGGTTGTTTGGATGCAGGCTTGCCGGCCGGCTTGGCGGCCGGCTTCTTGGCAACGGACTTGGCCGCCAACTTCGTTACAACAGGCTTGGCGGTTTTCTTGGCGGCCTTGACGGCCTTCTTTGCAGTTTTTTTAGCAGCCACGAAACGCTCTTCCTTGGATTCCCCGGGGCCCGGGAAAGCGGGCCTTTATAGCCTACCCGACCAGCAGCAGCAACCACACCGCCTACTCCGTTCAGCCCCGGAGTCGCAAGGGGGTGAAGCCGGCCTGCCCGCTGGGCGGACCGGCTCGCGCAGTTCGGCACCTGACCCGGTGATGCCACCGGGGCGGCCCGCCACGCGCGTGGGCGTGAGCGGGTCCAACGCCCCATCCTGCGACAAATGCGGCCTTCATGCCAACTGCTCTAAGATGGCGGGGTGATCTCGCGCCTGCTCATTGCCCTGCTGCGCTTCTACAAGCGCTTCATCAGCCCGCTGCTGGGGCCGCGCTGCCGCTTCGTGCCCAGTTGTTCTGAATACGCCATGCAAGCCATCGCCCTGCATGGCCCCGCGCGCGGCAGCTGGCTCGCCGCCCGCCGGCTCGGTCGCTGCCATCCCTTCCATCCCGGTGGCGTGGACGAGGTGCCGCCGCGCGCCCCGCACGCCGCTTGCCGCTGCACAGGAAAACACTGAAATGTCCTCCACGCTCATCGTCAACGCCCGCCTGGTCAACGAAGGTCGCATCACCGACGGCGACCTGCGCATCGAAAACGGCCGCATCGCGCAGATCGGCACCGGCCTGGAGGCGCGCCCGGGCGAGACCGTGGTCGACGCCGCCGGGCGCTGGCTGCTGCCGGGCATGATCGATGACCAGGTGCACTTCCGCGAACCGGGCCTGACCCACAAGGGTGATATCGCCACGGAATCGGCGGCGGCCGTGGCCGGTGGCCTGACCAGCTTCATGGACATGCCCAACACCAATCCGCCGACGCTCAATGCAGCGGTCCTGCAGGCCAAATACGACGCTGCCGCCGGCCGCGCACGCGCCAACTACGGCTTCTACATGGGCGCCAGCAACGACAACCTGGCCGACATCAAGGTGGTGGACCCGAAGCAATCGCCGGGCATCAAGGTGTTCATGGGCGCCTCCACCGGGAACATGCTGGTGGACAACCCGGAGACGCTGGACGCGATCTTCAAGTACGCCCCCACGCCGATCATCACGCACTGCGAAGACACCCCGATGATCGACGCCAAGGCGAAGGAATACGCCGAGAAATACGGCGACGCGCTGAGCGCGGAACAGCACCCGGATATCCGCTCGCGCGAGGCCTGCCTGAAGTCGTCGGAGCTGGCGGTGGCGCTGGCGAAGAAGCACGGCACCCGCCTGCACGTGCTGCACATCTCCACCGCCGATGAGCTGAAGCTGTTCGAGAAGGGTCCACTGATCCGCGCCGACGGCAGCCGCAAGCAGATCACGGCCGAAACCTGCATCCACTTCCTGCGCTTCGACCGCAGCGATTACGCGCGGCTGGGCAATCTGATCAAGTGCAACCCGGCAATCAAGGAAGCCAGCGACCGCGAGGCCCTGACCCGCGCGGTGGCCGAGGACGTCATTGACGTACTGGCCACCGACCATGCCCCGCACACCTGGGAAGAGAAGCAGAAGCCGTATGCGCAGGCGCCGTCCGGCCTGCCGCTGGTGCAGTACGCGCTGGTGGCCGCGCTGGAGCTGGTGCACGAAGGCAAGCTGGAGATCACCCAGGTGGTGCAGAAGTTCGCGCACGCCCCGGCGCAGCTGTTCGACGTGAGCCAGCGCGGCTATCTGCGCGAGGGCTATTTCGCCGATCTGGTGCTGGTCGAAGACGTGCCGTTCACGGTGAAGCGCGAGGACGTGCTGTCCAAGTGCGGCTGGTCGCCGTTCGAGGGCATGACCTTCCGCTCGCGCATCGCCTCGACCTGGGTCAACGGCCAGCTTGCGTGGGACGGCGAGCGGCTGGTCGGGTCGCCGAACGGCCAGCGCATGAGCTTCGACCGCTGATGCGGGCGCGTCTGCTGGGCTGGAGCCTGCTTCTGGCGGGCGGGGCGACGCTGGGCGCCCTGCTGTTGCCCGTGGGCGCCCAGGCGCAGGCCGACACCCGCGTGGTGTTCCCGGCCAGCGCCTCGCAGGGTGCGATGGTGATCGGAAAGGTGCCCGCCGGCAGCTCGGTGCAGTACGGCGGCCGCACGCTGCGGGTAAGCGGCTACGGCAGTGTCGTGTTTGGCATCGGCCGCGACGAGAAGGGCCCGCTGCAGGTGCAGGTGCGACGCCCGGACGGCGCCACCGAGACGGCCAGCATCGCGGTGACGCCGCGCGACTGGCCGGTGGAGCGCGTCAACGGCGTCCCTCCCAAGACGGTCAACCCGCCGCCGGCGATTGCCGAGCGGATCAAACGCGAGCAGGCCCAGGTCACTGCTGCCCGCGCCCGCGACGACGACCGGACCGATTTCGCGCAGGCGTTCATCTGGCCGGTGCAGGGACGCATCAGCGGTCGCTTCGGCAACGCACGCGTCTACAACGGGCAACCCGGCGCCGGGCATTCGGGCATGGATATCGCGGTGCCGACCGGCACGCCGGTGAAAGCACCGGCCGCTGGCGTGGTCACGTTCGCCGGGCCGGACCTGTACCTCACCGGTGGCACCCTGCTGCTTGATCACGGCTATGGGGTGAGCTCGAACTTTCTGCACCTGTCGCGCATCGACGTGAAGGTCGGCGACCGGGTCGAACAGGGCCAGGTGATCGCCGCAGTCGGCGCCACCGGTCGTGCGACCGGGCCGCACCTGCACTGGGGCATGAACTGGTTCGATACCCGCATCGATCCGCTGCTGGTGCTGGAGCGGCGCTGACGAAGGCGTACCGACCCACGGTCGGTACCCACCCTGCCCCAGCGATCAGCCGCGGGCTGCCCACCAGGTGCGCAGCAGCGTACGCAGCGGCGTTGCCTTGAGTTCGCGCCCCTGCACCCAGGCCTGCTGGCGCGTGCGTGCCAGCGAGGCATACAGGCGGCGTGGGCGCGGCCCGGCCACGCGCGCGGGCCAGTCGCGCAGCAGTTGCTGCCCCCAGCGCTGCGTCACGTCCTGCTCGCCCTGCGCCAGCAATGCGCGTGGCACGGCGGCGACGCCGGCCTCGTGCAGTCGCTGCGCCAGGGTCTGCAGCACCACCGGCGTGGTGGTGTCACCGCGGACAGCCGCCTCGAAGATCACCGCCTCCACTGCGGCCACCGCAGCGGCGTAGGCGCGCAGCGCGGCGAGCGCCTGCGCCGGGTCCACCGGCACGGCACGCGCGTCGATGAGGTCCGGCAGGGTCTGGGCCAGTTCCGCCCACGGCGCGCGCAACGGTTCCAGTACACGGCCCAGCGGATGCCTGGAGCGCTGGGCGGCCCAGCTGCGCAGCTCTTCGCCCCACCACGCCAGCTTGGCGTCGGCCGGGGTCGGGTCGCCGCCGATATTGAGGATGTCGTCGAACTCCTGCAGCAGCGCGAACCACGCCACCACGCGGAGGCGCTGTGCCTCCGGCACGAAAGGTTCGGCTACCGACCATTCCGGCCAGCGGGTTCGCCACTTGTCCAGGAAGCTGTCCAGGGCGCTGGAAGTTGTCACGGGAAGTCCTTCAAATGCTGTGCGGACCCACGGTCCGCACTTGCCTGGGGAAATGTGCCGACCCACGGTTGGCACCTGCCGGAGTGGGTCATCGGCCGGTCGTCCGGTCTACCCGCGCGCGGGCGGCCAGGCGTCGGGGCGCTGCAGCTGCGCGGGGTGTTCGGCCATGCGTTCGGCGCCCCACGCGTGCGGGTCGTCGGCGTCCAGGCGGTAGCCCCACAGCGCGGCCACCGAGGCCATGCCGGCGGCGTTGGCAGCGACGATATCGCGCTCGTCGTCGCCGACGTAGATGCAGGTGGCCGGGGCCATCGCCATACGTTCGGCCGCCGCCAGCAGCGGCAACGGATGCGGTTTGCGCTGGGCCAGCGTGTCGCCGCCGATCAGCACGGCACAGCGCTGTTCCCACCCCAGCTGCGGCACGATCAGCCGCGCCAGGTATTCCGGCTTGTTGGTGACGATGCCCCAGCGGCAGCCGGCCGCCTCCAGCGCGTCGAGCATGCCGGCCACGCCGTCGAACAGCACGGCATGGCGGCCGATCAGGCCTTCATAGCGCTCCAGGAATTCGGGCACGAGCGCGTCACGCTCGGCCTGCCCCAGCTCCGGGAACGCGACCGATACCATCGCCCGGGAGCCCTTGGACACCACCGGGCGGAGGACGTCCAGGCTGATCGGAGCACGGCCGCGCGCGCCGAGCATCGCATTGGCGGTGGCCAGCATGTCCGGGGCGCTGTCCAGCAGTGTGCCGTCCAGATCGAACAGCACCGCCTGCGGGAACATGCCCGCGTGACCTGCGGACTCAGACACCGGCAGCATCGTCCGGCTTCACGGCATAGGCCAGGTAGTTGATGTCGGTGCGGCTGCTCAGACGCGCGCGGTTGCGCCACGGCTCATAGGCCATGCCGCTGACATCGCGCAGGGTGAAGTCGGCCTCGCGCAGCCACTTGCCGAGTTCGGCCGGCTTGATGAAGTCCTGGTAATGGTGCGTGCCCTTGGGCAGCAGCCGCGCTACGTACTCGGCACCGACGATGGCCACCGCAAACGCGGCCGGGGTGCGGTTGACGGTGGACAGGAACAGCTGGCCGCCGGGCTTGAGCAGGCGGTGGCAGGCGGCGATGATCGCGCCCGGGTCGGGGACGTGCTCCAGCATTTCCATGCAGGTGACCACATCGAAGCTGCCCGGCTGTTCGGCGGCCAGGTCCTCGGCGGCCTGCAGGCGGTAGTCCACCGTGACGCCAGACTCCAGGCTGTGCAGCCGCGCGACCTTGACCAGTTCCGGGGCCAGGTCGATCGCGGTGACCTCGGCGCCTTCCTTGGCCAGTGCTTCGCTGAGCAGGCCACCGCCGCAGCCGATGTCCAGCACCCGTGCGCCACGCAGCGGGACGCGGCTGGCCACGTACTGCAGGCGCACCGGGTTCAGGGCGTGCAGCGGCTTCTGCGGGCCGTCCGCATCCCACCAGCGGTTGGCGAGTGCGGCGAACTTGTCCAGTTCGGCCTGATCGAAATTGGTGGAAGCGTGGGGGGCGTTCATGGGGATCCTTGGTGCATCAAGCACGGATGTGGCGGATGCGCTCGCGCCACTGGCGCGCGTTGGCGACGATCGCCGCCGTGTCCATGCCAACCAGTTCGCGCTGGACCAGCTTGGGCTGGCCGGCAATCCAGACATCACTGACCTGGTGGCGGCCGGCGGCGTAGACAAGCTGCGAGAGCACATGGTGGAGCGGCTGGGTTTCCAGCGCGGACAGGTCCACGCAGACCAGGTCGGCCTGCTTGCCCACCTCGATCGACCCGATGCGGTCGCCAAAGCCCAGCGCGCGTGCACCGCCCAGGGTGGCCGCGCGCAGCGTGGTGGCCGCGTCCAGCGCGGTGGCATCGTTGGCCACGGCCTTGGCGAGGATCGCTGCGGTGCGGTTCTCGCTGAACATGTCCAGATCGTTGTTGCTGGCGCAACCGTCGGTGCCGATCGCCAGGTTCACGCCGGCGCGCTGCAGGGCGCAGGCCGGACAGAACCCGGAGGCCAGCTTGAGGTTGGATTCGGGGCAATGCACCACGCTGACGCCACGCTCGGCGCACAGGTGGATCTCGGCCTCGGTGAGCTGGGTCATGTGCACCGCGATCAGGCGGTCGTTGACCAGGCCCAGGCGGTCCAGGCGCGCCAGCGGGCGCTGGCCGTGCAGCTTGATCGAATCGCTGATTTCCTGCGCGGTTTCATGCGTGTGCAGGTGGACCTGCATGTCCAGCTGGTCGGACAGCATGCGCACGCGCTCGAAATTGGCGTCGTTGACGGTGTACGGCGCGTGCGGCGCGAACGAGGTGCCGATCAGCGGATCGTTGCGCCACTGGTCGTGCAGCTCGCCGGCCTTGGCGAAGTACTCGTCGTCGGTCTTTGCCCAGGCAGTAGGGAAATCGATGATCACCGCGCCAACCAGGGCGCGGAAGCCATGCTGCTTGTAGACGGCCGCCTGGACGTCGGAGAAGAAGTAGTTTTCGTTGGCGCAGGTGGTGCCGCCACGCAGCATCTCGGCGATCGCCAGCGTGGTGCCGTCGGCCACGAACTCCGGCCCGATCACCGCCGCTTCCACCGGCCAGATGTGCTGCTGCAGCCACACCATCAGCGGCAGGTCGTCGGCGACGCCGCGCAGCAGGGTCATCGGGTTGTGGGTGTGCGCGTTGACCAGGCCCGGCATCAGCGCCGCGTCCGGGCGTGACACGGTCTGCATCGGCGCGAAGCGCGCACGCGCCTCGGCACGCGGCAGGATCGCGATGATCTCGCTGCCACGGATGGCCACGGCATGGTCTTCCAGCACCACCGCATGCGGCTCGATCGGGACCACGTAACCGGCTTCGATCAGCAGGTCACAGGCTTCGGGAATGCGTGCGGTGTCGGTCATGCGGGCTCGCTGAGGCAGGGGGGATGCAGCGGAGGGGCGGCGGTGTGCCGGCGACACGCCGGGGACATGCCGTCTGTAGAGCCGGCCGTTGGTCGGCTGCCGTTCGCGACGCGCGTTCAGACCCCGCCACCAGCAGCCGACCAACGGTCGGCTCTACCCGTATCCGATCGTTGGTCGTGGGCAACAGCCGACCAGCGGTCGGCTCTGCCGTCATCCGACCGTGGGTCGGATTACTTGCCGGCGCGTGCGGAGTATTCACCCGAGCGGGTGTCGACCTTGATGATTTCATCCTGGTTGACGAACAGCGGCACGCGGACCACGGCGCCGGTTTCCAGGGTGGCCGGCTTGCCGCCACCGCCCGAGGTGTCGCCACGGACGCCCGGATCGGTTTCAGTGATCTTCAGTTCGACGAAGTTCGGCGGCTGGACGAAGATCGGCTCGCCATTCCACAGGGTGACGATGCAGGATTCCTCACCCTTGAGCCACTTGTCCGCGCCGCCCATGCCGGCCTTGGTGGCCTGGACCTGCTCGAACGACTCCGGGTCCATGAAGTGCCAGTACTCGCCGTCGGTGTACATGTAGTTCATGTTGGTGTCGACGACGTCGGCCTTTTCCACGTCATCGGTGGCCTTCATGGTCATTTCGACCACGCGGCCCGACTTGATGAAGCGGTACTTCATGCGGGTGAAGGCCTGGCCCTTGCCCGGCTTGACGTACTCGGTCTCGGTGATGACCGCCGGTTCATTGTTGACCAGGATCTTCATCCCGTTCTTGACATCGTTCATGCCAACAGTGGCCATGCTGAAACTCCTGAATGGGCAAACGCCGCGCAGGCGCGGCGAGCCGGATAGAATGGAAAACCCACCGGCACCGGTGGGGTGACTCGTTTTTCTGACCGACATGATAACCGCAGGCCCCCATTCCATGCAGCTTTCCGCCACGCCCCTGCCCACCCCCGTGCGCTGGCAACAGCTCTGGCGCGAGGCGGTCCGCGACCCGCGGCAGCTGCTGGCGCAGCTTGACCTCGACCCGGCCGGGCTGCCCCTTTCGGCCGAGGCGGCCAGCCAGTTCGCGCTGCGCGTGCCGCAGGGCTTCATCGCCCGGATGCGCCCGGGCGACCGTCACGACCCGCTGCTGCGGCAGGTGCTGCCGGTCACCGATGAAATGCAGGTAGTACCGGGCTTCAGCCTGGATGCGGTGGGCGACGGGCTGGCCAGAAAGGCCACCGGGGTGATCCAGAAGTACCGCGGCCGGGCCCTGCTGGTGACCACCGGCAGCTGTGCGATCAACTGCCGCTACTGCTTCCGCCGCCACTTCGACTACGGCACCGAGAATGCCGCCAGAGAGGGCTGGCGCGAGGCGGTGGACGCCATCGCGCAGGACCCGGACATCGACGAGGTGATCCTGTCCGGCGGCGACCCGCTGTCACTGGCCACCCACAAGCTGGAAGAGCTGACCCAGGCCCTGGCGCGGATTCCGCACCTGCGCCGTCTGCGCATCCACAGCCGGCTGCCGGTGGTGCTGCCCGAACGGGTGGACGACGCCCTGGTGCAGTGGATCGCCGCCCTGCCCTGGCCGGTGGCATTTGTGATCCATGCCAACCATGCCAACGAGTTCGACGCCGCCGTGGACACGGCGATGGCCCGCCTGCGCGGCGCCGGCGCCACCCTGCTCAACCAGGCGGTGCTGCTGCGCGGGGTCAACGACTCCCTGCAGGCGCTGCAGGACCTGAGCGAACGCAGCTTCGCCGCCGGCGTGCTGCCGTACTACCTGTACCAGGTAGACCGGGTCGAAGGCGTGGCCCACTTCGAGGTACCGGACGACACCGCCAAGGCACTGCACGCCCAGCTCACCGCACGCCTGTCCGGCTACCTGGTCCCCAAACTGGTCCGCGAGATCGCCGGCGATTCCAGCAAACGCCCCGTCTAGGGGCGTGGGCGGGAATAAGGGGCATCGGCGGACAGGTGATGACTACTGGTCATCACGACGTCCACGTTACCGGCCCGCCTCGATCATCTGCACCACCTCGGTCGCGCTGACCGGGTGGCTCAGCCAGTAGCCCTGGCCCAGGTCGCAACCGCGCTGGCACAGCAGGTCGAACTGCACTTCCTGCTCGATGCCTTCGGCCACCACGGTGATGCCCAGCGCATGGGCCATCGCGATGATCGCCGTGGTCAGCGCCAGGTCGTCCGGATCGCGCTGCATGTCGGCAACGAAACTCTTGTCGATCTTGACCCCGTCCACCGGCACCTGGCGCAGGTGGCTGAGCCCGGAGAAGCCGGTGCCGAAGTCGTCCAGCCACACCTTCACGCCGGTGCGGTGGAGCTTGTCCAGCAGTGCGGCGGCCAGCATCTCGTCACCGATCACCGCCGTTTCGGTCAGCTCCAGATGCAGGCGCGAGGCGGGCAGGCCGGTATCGCGCAGGCAGTCGGCGACCAAGGTGGGCAGCTCGCCACCGCGCAGCTGGCGCGGCGACACGTTGACCGACACGAACAGGCCGTCACTGTCGGCACCGTGTGGCCACTGCACCGCCTCCATGCAGGCCGCACGCAGCACCTTGGGACCGATCACTTCGATCAGGCCGCTCTGCTCGGCCACTTCAATGAACACCGACGGCGGGATCGTGCCCAGCGTCGGGTGCTGCCAGCGCAGCAGGACTTCGACGCCCACCATGCGGCGGTCGCGGGTGCGGAAGATCGGCTGGTACACCAGCCGCAGCTCGCCGCGTTCCCAGGCGCCACGCAGCTCCTGCTCCATGTGCACGCGCCGCTCGACCGCGTGGTCCATGGCACGGCTGTAATAGCGATAGCAGTTCTTGCCGGCCATCTTGGCCTGGTACATCGCGATGTCGCCATTCTTCAGCAGCGTGGTCGCGTCGGCGGCATCGTCGGGGAACAGGGTCACACCGATGGAGGTACCCAGGAACAGCTCCCTGCCCTGCACCACCAGCGGCTTGCCCAGCTCGCGCACCAGGATCTCGGCCAGGTGGCGCGCGGTGGCCGCGACGTCGCCATCGCCGATCAGGATCACGAACTCATCGCCACCAAAGCGCGCCAGCAGGGCCTCGTCGCCACCGGCCTGCGTCACCGCCGCGCTGATGCGCTGGGCGAACTGCAGCAGGGCCTCGTCGCCGGCCTCATGACCGAGGGTGTCATTGACGCGCTTGAAGTCGTCGATGTCGGCAAACAGCAGCCCGAGCCGATGACCGGAGGCGCGCGCGGCCATCAGGCGGTGATCCAGCGCTTCGCGGAACGCCAGGCGGTTGGTCAGGCCGGTCAAGGCATCGGTATAGGCCATGTGCCGGACCTCGCGGTCGTGCCGGGCGATGGCCTCGCTCATCCGCCCGAACGCACGCACCAGCTCGCCGACCTCGTCCCTGCGCGAGCTTTCGCGCAGCTGCACCTGGTAGTCGCCCGCTTCGATCTGGCGCGCGGCGGCGGCCAGCCCGCGGATCGGGGTGACCAGGGTGCGCTGCACGTAGATGATCACCACCACGCCGATCCCCACCAGCAGGCCCAGCATCAGCAGCAGCCAGCCGAGGTGCCGCTTGCCCACCTGCTGCAGGCGGTCGCCGAGGGTCTGGTTGGCGCGTTGCTCCATCGCCTGCACGTCGTCCAGCGCCATGCCCACGCGGACACCGCCGATGCGCTGGTTGCCGATCATGATCGGCATCGCGTTGTCCAGCACCTTGGGCGACTCCTGCACCACCAGCTGGCGGGCGCCCTTGGCCCCTTCGGCCAGCGGGTCGGTCATGGCACGGCCGAAGCCCAGCACCTCCACCGATCCGTCATGGATCAGGCGGCCATCGGCGTCGAACACCAGCACATAACGCACCACCTGCTGCCGCGAGGTGTTGCGCACCAGCGCGCCGACCTGCTCCAGGTCGTTGTAGTAAAGCGGATTGGCCAGCGCATCGGAGAGCTCGCGCGCCAGAGCCTCGCCACGACTGCGTACGCTGCGGTCGAACAGACCGTGGATCACGCTGCCGCTGAGGTGCTTGACCTCATCCTGCATGGTGGCCTGGCGCCCCAGCACGACCGCCACGATCGCCACCACCACCAGCATGGCACCGCTCATCGCCAGCACGAAACGTGCCTGCATTCCGGAACCCAACGGCCTCATTCCACTTCCATCCGCACGCGTGCCCAACCCTGTTTCAATTCATCCAGCCGGTGCTGCATCTGCGCATCCACCCGATGGAACCCGGACGTACCAAAGAACTTTTCCAGCGCATCCTGCGCGTGTGGATCCGATGCTGCATCCAGCAGCACCTGCTGCAGGCGGTCACGCACCTGCGGGTCCAGACCGGCGCGCACCATTTCCACGCCGCGCGGATACGGCTCGGTACGGTGGATGACCCGGAAATCGCGCCGGAAGACCGGTGGAACGCGCTTGTCGTCCCCCCAGTCCACGCTGCTGACCGCCCCGGCATCGACCAGCCCCTTGTGCACCAGGGTGGCGATGTTCAGCTCGGACCGCGCGAACACGTAACCCACCGTATCGGGCGCGGCCGTGTCGTTTGCCGAGTGCAGTATCTCCGGGGTCATGCCGTGTTCGAGCAGGGTCATCACCGGGACCAGGTACGCACTGGTGGACGCCACGTTCTGCAGGGCCACGGTGCGCCCGGTCAGGTCTTCCAGGGTGCGGACCGGGCTGTCCCGGCGCACGAAGAACACGGTGTGGTACTCGCGCACCCCGCTGCGCTCGGTCAGCAGCAACGGCTGTGCGCCGCTGCGCATGCCCAGCGCGACGGCGGTGCCGGAGGTCTCTGTCACCCAGTCCACGCGGCCGCGGCGCAGGTAGCTGCCCATGCGCTGCGAGTCGCTGGCCATCAGAATGCGGCCTTCGGTGATGCCCACATCCCGCATGCGCGGCACGACGTAGTCCAGCAGGGGCTGCAGCTGCGCATAGTGTGACTTGGGATCATCGCTTATCCGTCCCAGCACCAGTACGTTGGACGGCCCCGCCGATGCCGGACCGACCGCCAGAGCGATGGCCAGACACAGCAGTCCCCCCTGCAGCAGCCATCGCAGTACTGACACGCGTCATTGCTCCCCCGAGATATCGAAACAGCGTACCCGAAAAAGTGAGAACTGCGTCAGATCATTGAGGCTTGCCTGCGGCCAGGCGTGCCATCCGCTGCGCATCGGACAGGATGCCGCGCAGCAGGCGCACTTCCTGTTCGCTCAGTTCGGTGCGCAGGAACAGCCGGCGCAGTTTGCGCATCGCCGATTCGGGCGCGCGGCCCTTGTGGAAGTCGATGTCGTCCAGGGTGTCGCCGAGCTGGCCGAACAGGCCCTCGACCTGGGCATGGCTGGCCGGCTCCTCGCGGAAGCCCGGCTCGGCCGGCGCGGCGGCGCTGACGCCCCCCAGGCTGGCCATCCTCAGCTCATAGGCCAGCACCTGCACGGCGGCCGCCAGGTTCAGGGAACTGAAGTCGGGGTTGGAGGGAATATGCACGGCCAGGTGGCAGAGCTGCAGCTCTTCGTTGGTCAGGCCGGTACGCTCGCGGCCGAATACAAAGGCCACTTCGGCCGGCTCGGCGGCCTTGGCCAGGGCGCGCTGCGCGGCAACGCCCGGCAGCAGCTCCTCCAACTGGACCCGGCGCGCACGTGCGGTGCAGCCGAGCACCAGCCGGCAATCGGCCACGGCGTCGGCCAGGGTGGCGACCACCGGGGCGTCGCCGAGGACGTCCTCGGCGCCGGCCGAGCGCCGGAAGGCCTCTTCGTTGAGGGGCTTTTCAGGGGCCACCAGCACCAGGCGGCCCAGGCCCATAGTCTTCATGGCGCGCGCGGCGGCCCCCATGTTGCCGGGGTGCTGGGTGCCGACGAGGACGAATCGGATGCGGGACGGAGCGGTTTCAATGGACATGAACAGGCCAGACGCGAGCAGGACAGCCACAAATGGTAAACTGTGCGACCGGCCTCTGCGCCGGGACCGCTCTTTTCCCCCGCCAAACCCCATCTCTGCCTTTACGGGAGCTTTTCGCCATGCAGAAACCCGCCGTCACCGTCATGGTCAAGGCCGCCCGCCTCGCCGGCAACGTCCTGTTGCGCAACATCAACAAGCTCGAGGCGTTGAACGTCGTGCAGAAGGGGCGCATGGACTATGCCAGTGAAGTCGATGCGGACGCGGAAAAGGTCATCGTCAAGGAACTCAAGCGCGCCTATCCCGAGTACGGGATCATGGGCGAGGAAGGTGGCGTGCAGGGCGTCAACCGTTACATGTGGGTCATCGACCCGCTGGACGGCACCAGCAACTACCTGCGCGGCTTCCCGCACTACTGTGTGTCCATCGCCCTGGTCGAGAACGGCGAGCCGATCGACGCGGTGATCTTCGACCCGCTCCGCAATGAACTGTTCACCGCCAGCCGCGGCGCCGGCGCGGTCTTCAACGACCGCCGCATCCGCGTGGCCGACCGCAAGGACCTGGCCGGCGCGATGATCCACACCGGTTTCGCCCCGCGCGAGCGCGCGCGCAGCAGCGCCCAGCTGAAAGCCGTGGATGCGCTGCTGGTGCACGCCGAGGACATCCGCCGCACCGGTTCGGCGGCGCTGGACCTGGCCTACGTGGCCTGTGGCCGTGCCGATGCGTACTTCGAAGCCGGTGTGAAGGCCTGGGACATCGCCGCCGGCGTTCTGCTGGTCCGCGAGGCCGGCGGCCGGGTCTGCGACTTCAAGGGTGCCACCCCGGCCCGCATGGACAGCCGTGGTCCGGAGACCCAGCAGATCGTGGCCGGCAACGTGAAGAACACCGAGATCCTGCAGAAGGTGCTGGTGAACACGGGCTACGCTGCCGAGTTCGACGCGAAGTTCTGATCGACTGCACCGGCACCCGCCCGGAAACGGCGCCCTCTGGGCGCCGTTTCTGTCTGGGCGTACCTGAAAGACGCGACCCGCCCAGCATCCTCGATCCTCGGCTGGGCAGGACGGCGTGGTCAGTGGGTCGGTGGCGGAACACGGGTGGGCCCCGTAGGGACCCGTCGGTCGTCTCCCGCTGCGACGCAAACGAAACGCCCGGCCAGGGCCGGGCGTTTCGGGGGGCAGTGCCGTCCGGGATCAGGCGACGGTGCTGTTGGCGGCCTTCAGGGCAGCGATGCGCTCGTCCAGCGGCGGGTGGCTCATGAACAGCTTGCGGGCCGTGGAGCCGGCGATGCCGAAGGCCGCGATCTGGGTCGGCAGGGTGCTCTGGCCGTGGTTGAGCTTGAGGCGTTCCAGCGCGGCGATCATCTTCTGACGGCCGGCCAGGTTGGCACCGCCGGCGTCGGCGCGGAATTCGCGGTGGCGCGAGAACCACATCGAGATCATCGTGGCGAACAGGCCGAACACCATCTCCAGCACGAACACGATGATGTAGTAGGCGAAGCCACGGCCGCCGCCTTCGCGGTTGCCCGACAGCGCGCTGTCGATGACACCACCGACCACGCGGGCCAGCACGATCACGAAGGTGTTCAGCACGCCCTGCAGCAGCGCCATCGTGATCATGTCGCCGTTGGCCACGTGCGCGATTTCGTGGCCCAGCACGGCCTCGGCCTCGTCTTCGCTCATGTTGTGCAGCAGGCCGGTGGACACCGCCACCAGGGCCTTGTTGCGGTTGGCGCCAGTGGCGAACGCGTTGATCTCCGGGCCGTCGTAGACCGCCACTTCCGGCATGCCGATGCCGGCGGCACGGGCTTGGCGTTCCACCGTGGCCAGCAGCCAGCGCTCGGTCGGGTTGCGCGGCTCGGTGATCACCACCGCGCCGGTGGAGCGCTTGGCCATCCACTTGGAAAGCAGCAGCGAAATGAACGAACCGCCGAAGCCGAAGATGGCCGCCATCACCAGCAGGCCGCTCATCTGGTTGGGGTTGACCCCCAGCACCGACATCACGATACCGGCCAGGATCAGCACCGCGAGGTTGGTCAGAAGAAAGAGGGCAATGCGACTGAACATGGGAAAGGGACGCTTTGAAGAGGGATTTGACTGCAAATCTGCGGTGCCTTCATGTTGAATTCAAGTCGGAAACTGACCGACGATTCATAGTTCATGTCCATGACTCCCTACGTCGGGCGTTTCGCCCCCTCCCCCACCGGCCCGCTGCACCCCGGCTCCGTGCTTGCCGCGCTGGGCAGCTGGCTGCTCGCGCGGCACGCCGGCGGGCAATGGCTGGTACGGGTGGAGGATGTCGACCCGCCGCGCACCGTGCCCGGAGCCGTTGCCGGGCAACTGGCCACGCTGGCCGCCTTCGGACTGCACAGCGATGGCCCGGTCCTGCACCAGAGTCAGCGGGACGCTGCCTACCAGGCCGCGCTCGCGCAGCTGCTGGACGCCGGCCTGGCCTTCGCCTGCCATTGCAGCCGCCGCGATCTGGCCGACCAGGGCGGCATCCACCATCACTGCGTCCCACGTCCTCCGCGCGCCCAGCCGGCCATCCGCCTGCGTGTCGCACCCGGCACGGTGGTGAGCTTCAACGACGGCCTGCGCGGCCCGATCCGCCAGGACGTGCATGCCGACGTCGGCGACGTGGTGCTGCGCCGCGCCGATGGCTACTGGGCCTACCAGCTGGCAGTGGTGGTCGATGACGGCGCGCAGGGCATCACCGATATCGTGCGCGGGGCCGACCTGCTCGATTCCACCCCGCGCCAGATCCTGCTGCAGCAGGCGCTCGGCCTGCCCACCCCGCGCTACCTGCACCTGCCGCTGCTGCTCGATGCCGATGGCCGCAAGCTGTCCAAATCCACGGCCGCCGCGCCGGTGGATGCCGTCAACCCGCTGCCGGCCCTGCGCCAGGCCTGGGCCGCGCTGGGCCAGGACCCGGGAGCGCTGGCGACGGTCGATGAGGCCGGCGACGCCCTGCGCGCCGCCCGCGCAGCGTTCGACCCGCGCCGCCTGTCACCGGTCGACATTCCGCTCCGCCCCGCCGCGCCGTGACCGCCCCCTTTTTTTTGCGGTTGTTGCAGAATCCCCTTCCCCCCTTTGCTGGCCCTGCCGTTCGGAGTAGCTGCTCATGACATCTCGCGTCGCACTGGTCACCGGTGGCACCGGCGGCATCGGCACCGCCATCTGCCAGCGCCTGGCCGACCAGGGCCATCGGGTCGCCACCAACTACCGCGACCAGGCCAAGGCCGACGCCTGGCGGGAGATGATGCTGGCGCGCGGCTGCGACGTGGCGCTCTTCCGTGGCGACGTCTCCAATCCGGACACGGCCGAGGCGATGGTGCAGTCGGTCGAGGCCGCGCTGGGCCCGGTGGAGATCCTCATCAACAACGCCGGCATCACCCGCGACACCACCTTCCACCGCATGCGCGCCGAGCAGTGGCATGACGTCATCAACACCAACCTCAACTCGGTGTTCAACGTCACCCGCCCGGTGATCGAAGGCATGCGTCGCCGGGGCTGGGGCCGGGTCATCCAGATCAGTTCGATCAACGGTCTGAAGGGCCAGTACGGCCAGGCGAACTACGCCGCCGCGAAGGCCGGCATGCACGGGTTCACCATCTCGCTGGCGCGCGAGAATGCCGGCTTCGGCATCACCGTCAACACCATCTCGCCCGGCTATGTGGCCACCGACATGGTGATGGCGGTACCGGACGAAGTGCGCGCCAAGATCATCGCCGACATTCCGACCGGCCGCCTCGGCAAGCCCGAGGAAATCGCCTATGCGGTGGCCTTCCTGGTGGCCGAGGAAGCGGCCTGGATCACCGGTTCGAACCTGGACATCAACGGCGGCCACCATATGGGCTGGTGAGTGCGCCGCCGGGCATCGCCCGGCGCACGCGCCAATGCTGCACCCCTCGAGATTCCATGCTGCGCAACATGAATCGGCCCGGATACCCCGCCGCATGGGCCTTCCGGCGGTTGCATAGGCTGCTGCACTGCGCCATGCTGCGCGCCTACTGTGACGAGTGATTGCTTCATGGCTGCGACCCGCATTATCAAGAAGTATCCCAACCGCCGTCTCTACGACACTGAAATTTCGAGCTACATCACCATCGAAGACGTCCGCCAGCTGATCCTGGATGGCGAGGACTTCGAAGTCCGCGACGCCAAGAGCGGCGACGATCTGACCCGTTCGGTGCTGCTGCAGATCATCGCCGACCAGGAACAGGACGGCGAACCGATGCTGTCCACCCAGCTGCTGAGCCAGTTGATCCGCTTCTACGGCGATTCGCTGCAGGGCTTCATGGGCAATTACCTGGAGCGCAGCATGCAGGTGTTCCTGGACCAGCAGCAGCAGTTCCGCCAGCAGATGGGCAACCTGCTCGGCCAGACGCCGTGGGCGATGATGAACCAGCTGACCGAGCGCAACCTGGAGCTGTGGCAGGACTTCCAGCGCAACATGGGCACCGGCTTCGGCGGGCGTCCGGGTGGCACCGGTACCGGCCCCGCGGCGGGCGGCGGCACCGCCGGCGGCGCACGCAAGCCCGATGCACCGTCCACCCCGGGCACCGGCAAGACGCGCCGCTGATCCACCGCGCGTCCGGCTCCGCAACGACAAACGGCGCAGCCCTCGGGCCGCGCCGTTTTCGCAGGTGCTGCGCGCAGACTCAGCGCTTGGGCTTGGCGCAGCCCGTGCAGATCCGCTCCACCGTGTAGCCTTTGGCGCGCAGCTTCTCGACCACGCCGTCGTTGCCCAGCAGGTGCAGGGTGCCCACCACCACCAGCGTACCGCCCTGCCCGGCCTGCAGGTGCTGCTGCAGCTTGGGCACCCAAGCGTCATTGCGGTCGGTATTGATGCGCTTGTACAACTGCGGGTACTGGCCGCGCATCTGCGTGGCCATCGAATTCCACAGCAGCTTGTCGTCGCCGCGGCGCCAGGCATCGTGCAGCTTGCGCCCGTCCTCGTCACCCTTGTCGGCCTGTTCCAGCGCCTCGGCGACCATCTGCTGCTGCTCCTGCGCCGACATCCCCGACAACACTGCGATCTGGGTGTCGATGTCTTCCAGGCCGGCGGTGGCTTTGCCCGAGGCAGCTGCCTGGGTCATGAAGTGGCGGTCCAGACCGAGCTTCGGGTCCAGGCCCATCTTGGTGAACTGACTGAGGGTGATGGTCAGCCCGACGAACCACGGCTTCATGCCCTGCAGCTGCGCCAGCGGCAGGTTGTTGTCGCGCGCATAGGCCTGCAGCCGCGTCCAGGTGGGCGCATCGAGGTCGCGCTTGAGCTCGCTGCCATCGGTACGCACCGCCGCCTGCACCATCTTCTGTGCCAGCTGCGGCGACTCCATGTCCTGCGGCGACAGCTCGAACACCACGCGCTGCGCGTCGGCGAACGCGCGGTCCACGTCCGCCGAGAGCGGGTAGTCGCCGGGGCGCAGCAGGTGGAAGGAGCCCAGCAGATAGACACGGCTGTCGCCGGGGCCGGTGACCTTCCACAACAGCGGCACCGGGGCGGCCGCCTTTGCCGCCGGTTTTGCAGCCGGGGCGGCAGCGCGGGCCTGCGCGGGCATGCCGAACGACAGGCCGGCGGCGATCAGCAACGGGAACAGGCAACGGGACAACATGCGCATGGGTTCAACCCTCTCCTTCGGGTGCGTGATAAGCCTTCTCACCGGCGTCAACGCGCAGATCGAGGCGGTTTTCAGGGGGTGTCAGCGGACAGGTGGCGAACGGTGTGAACGCGCACGGCGGGTTGTAGGCGTGGTTGAAATCCAGCACGACCCGGCCTTGGGCATCGGGCGCGTCCGTGTCCAGGTAGCGACCCGCCGGGTAACTGCCGTGGCCGCTGGTGCGGTCACCGAAGATCACAAACAGCGGCCCCCCCGGTTCTCCGATGGCCTCCAGCCGGTAGGTGGCGCCATCGCGCTCGAACTCCAACGCGCCGGCGTTGGGCATGGCGGTGGTCAGGCCGGTGATGTCCACGATCGACAGCGTTTTACCCGCCGGGTGCGGAACGAAGCGGGCCTGCACCTTCCATGACGGGCCGCCGGGCCAGTACAGCAGGCCGGTGAAGCCGGTGCGCGAGGCAGCATCGGCATGTTTGACGCGCAGCGCGAAACGCTCGCCCCGATGGATCAGGCTCAGGTGGCCCTTGCCGCCATCGAAGGCGATCACGGTCGGGGTTGCATCACGATCGCTGAAGAAGCGGATGCGCCCGTGCACCGGTGCCCCGTCCACGGTGAGCGCTACGCCACGTTCGGGCGTGAACCAGACCTGGTCCCCCGTTCGCGCCACCATGCCCAGCTTGTCCGGCCCCACGGCAAGGCGGATGCCACTGCCCGGACCACGGCCGATGTAATGCGCCTTGTGCTCCAGCCAGTGCAGGCCGACCAGGGTCGTCCAGCCATCGGCGGCCACCAGGTCGGTGTAACGCTGCTGGCGCCACTGCTGCTGCTCGGCCGCGAAGGCTGGATCGGTCGCCATCGCCACCGGCGCATCCGCCGCCTTGTCCCCGCAGCCTCCGAACACGATCACCATGCAGGCCAGTGCGACCTGCCTTCCCCACTTCCCCATGTCTGTCCCCTTCAACGTCCGCGCAGGAACCAGCGGTCGATTTCCGCCAGCGAAAAACGGGCCCAGGTCGGCCGGCCGTGGTTGCACTGGCCGGAACGCTCGGTGATTTCCATGTCGCGCAGCAGCGCGTTCATTTCCGGCACCGTGAGCCGTCGGTTGGCGCGCACGGCACCGTGACAGGCCATCGTCGACAGCAGTTCGTCGCGTGCGCTGGCGATGCGCCGGCTCTGGCCGTGCTCACGCAGGTCGGTGAGCACATCGCGCAGCAGGCCTTCGGGTTCGGCGTTGGCCAGCAGCGCCGGAATGCTGCGCACATGCAGCGAGCCCGGTCCCGACCGGGTGATCTCAAAGCCCAGCGCCACCAGCGTGTCCGCCTCGCGCTCGGCGGTATCGGCATCGCGCTCGCCCACCGCCAGGGTGATCGGCACCAGCAGCGGTTGCGCGTGCAGCCCGATGCCGTCGTGCGCGGTCTTCAGCCGCTCGTAGCCGATGCGCTCATGGGCGGCGTGCATGTCCACCACGATCAGGCCTTCGGCGTTCTCGGCCAGGATGTAGATGCCGTGCAGCTGCGCGATGGCGTACCCCAACGGCGGCACGCCGCTGTCGGCGGAGGTCGCCGGCAGCCCGGACTGGCCCGGCACCGGCATCGACGCGGGTGCGGCGTCATCGTCGGCGCGCGGCTGCGCATACAGCGCGGCATAGGCCGAGGGCGCGTCGGCCACGCGCAGGCCCAACGGCGACTGTTGCGGCCGCCATTGGCCGCCCCCCATCCCGCCACCACCGCCCGCCCCGCCGGCCAACGCGTAACCGCCGGTCGCTGCAGCGCCGCTCTGTCCTGCCTGCATCTCCATCGGCGCGGCGATGCCTGCACCTGCCTCGATGCCGACGGCGGTCATGCCGGCCCGGGTCTCGGCCAGCGCGTCCTTCAGGGTGCGGTAGACGAAATCGTGGATGAGGCGCGAATCGCGGAAACGCACCTCGTGCTTGGCCGGGTGCACATTGACGTCAACGCGGGTCGGGTCCAGCTCCAGGAACAGCACGTAGGCCGGCTGCCGACCGTGGAACAGCACGTCGCCATAGGCCATCTTCACCGCATGGGCGACGCTGCGGTCACGCACCGACCGGCCATTGACGTACAGGTACTGCTGATCGGTACTGGCCCGCGAGTAATGCGGCTGCGCGATCCAGCCGTGCAGGCGCAGGCCGGCACCGCTGTGGTCCACGCGCAGCGCCTGGGCCGCGAAGTCGTCGCCGAGCGTCTCGCCCAGGCGCGCATCGGAATACAGGTCGCCGGGCTTGTAGCGTCGCGACGGTTTGCCGTTGTGTGAAACACGCAACTCCACGTCCGGGCGGGCCAGCGCCAACGACCGCAACCATTCTTCGATATGGCCCAGTTCGGTGCGTTCGGCGCGCAGGAACTTGCGTCGGGCGGGCACGTTGTAGAACAGCTCACGCACTTCCACCGTGGTACCGGGTGCATGCGCGCGCGGGGTGACCTCCCCGAGTTTGCCGCCCTCGATCTGCAACGCCGAGCCGTGTGCGTCACCGGGGCGTCGCGAGGACAGGGTGAAGCGGCTGACCGAGGCGATCGACGGCAACGCTTCGCCACGGAAACCCAGCGTGGCCACCGCTTCGAGATCGTCCAGGCTGGCGATCTTGCTGGTGGCGTGCCGGGAGACGGCCAGCGGCAGCTCTTCGGGAGCGATGCCACCGCCGTCGTCGCGGATCCGGATCAGGCGCACGCCACCTTCTTCCAGGTCGATGTCCACGCGTGTGGCGCCGGCATCGAGCGCGTTTTCCACCAGTTCCTTGACCACCGAGGCCGGTCGTTCGACGACCTCGCCTGCAGCGATCTGATTGATGAGGATGTCGGGAAGTTGGCGGATGGTCATGCGTGAATGATAGCGGCATCCGTGCAGCCGGCCAGAGGCCGGCTCTACGGGTGAATCGAAACCCGCCTTTGGCGCTGAGGTTAGCCGGCCAGAGGCCGGCTCTACGGGCAAATAAAAACCCGCCTTTGGCGGGTTTTTATTTGCTTCCCCCGGCGACAGTGCCGGCGGCGTCGATTTCGGCCTGGGCGCGTGCGGCGTACAGGGTGCCGGGCGGAGGCTGGCGGCTGAAGAAGGTGTGCACGCCGTCGAGCACGGCCCCGGCGATCTGGCGCTGGTAGGCCGGATCGATCAGGCGCCGTTCCTCGTCCGGGTTGGAGATGAAGGCCGTTTCCACCAGCATCGCCGGCATGTCGGAGGTGCGCAGCACCGCGAAGTTGGCGCGCTCGATGTTCGGCTTGTGGTTCTTGCCGATCCGCTTCAACCCGCCCAGCACGTGCCCGGCCGCGTCTTCGGAGGCTTTCATGTAACCGCTCTGGGCCAGGTCCAGCAACACGTTCGCCAGGGTGCCCTCGGTCTGCTGCAGGCGCACGCCACCGACCAGATCGGCGGCGTTTTCCTTGTCCGCCAGCCAGCGGGCGCGCTGCGAGGACGCGCCTTTGGTGGACAGCACGTACACCGACGACCCGGTGGCCGCGCGGTTCTCGGCCGCGTCGGCATGGATCGAGATGAAGATGTCGGCCTTGGCGGCGCGGGCCTTCTGCGCACGCATCGGCAACGGGATGAACACATCGGTGTCGCGGGTCAGGAACGCCTTCAGGCCCGGCGTGGCATTGACCTGCCGCGCCAGTTCGCGCGCGACGGCCAGGGTGATGTCCTTTTCGCGCTTGCCGGTCGGGCCGACCGCGCCGGGGTCCTGCCCACCGTGACCAGGATCGATGGCGACCACCAGGGTGCGCATGCCCGGACGCATCTTCATCCGCGACGCATCGCTGGGCATCGCCGGACGCGGGGCCTCGGCCGCGGTCGTGGAGGCCGGTACCGGCGCGGGAGCCGGCGCTGCCACCACGGCTGCAGTGGGCTGGCCTGCGAGGATCGCTGCCGGCGAGGCAGAGTTGCTGGCGGCGTTGGCGCTGCCCGCGGCGGCCACGTTGGCCGTAGCCGTGGTCGGGGCGGGGGTCGGCAGCGGCGCAGCCGCAGTAGCGCTGGCCTGCTGTCGCACCGAGGCGGTCAGCAGCGCGGTGGCGCGGGCGGCATCGTTGCGCGCCTGGGCGCTGTCTGCCGGCGTCGGTGCAGGCGTCTGCGCGACTGCCGTCGGCGCAGCCGAGGAGGCCGGCGTGGCGGTCGATGCGGGAACGGTCGCGGTCGGCGCCGCGCTGGCCGGTGTGCTGGCCACGTTCGTGCCGCCATCGCCCGGCCATTCGATCACCAGCGTCGACTCATTGCCCTGCCTGCGCATCTGCGGCCTGGACGGCGCCACCGACTCGGCCAGGTCGAACACCACCCGGAACGTGCCGGGAACCGGCTGGCCAGTGCGCACGGCCGTCACCACGCCCTTCGGCGTGGGCAGCCTGAGGTTGCGGATGGCCGTGGAGTCGGGGAAATCGACCACCAGGCGGTTCGGGCCGGCCAGGGTGAGGGTCTTGTAGCCGCCGCTGCCGGACAGCGCGATTTCCGCGCGGGTGCCGGTGGCGCCCGTGTCCAGCGCCACCTGGCGGATCTCGCCCGCCCACGCCACGGCGCTCGCCAGACAGAGTCCGACGACGGCGCAGAGGGCAGTGAGTGGTTTCCCCATTGGCATGGGTCAGGATTCAATCACCGCGCTGAATGAAATGCAACTCCTTTTCCCTTAATAATCCGTAACCTGCCGGATTTTCCTAGTGTCAGCCGACAGAAAGGGCCTGCAAGTCACCCCCTTGGGGAAGGCGATCGAGCCATTCACGGCCCGCGGCGCTGTCCGCGCGGAGCCGCACGCGACGCCCCTGCCCCTCGATCTCCAGCGCCACCACCAGGTCGGTGGGCGGCAGGGCGCCAGCGCCCCGTTCCGGCCATTCGACCAGCCACAGCGACGCGCTGCCCTCGTCGAGCCCGAGGAAATCCAGCTCTCCGGCGTGGCCGATACGGTAGAGGTCCAGATGCCAGGCCTCGTGCCCATCGGCCAGCGGATACCGCTCCACCAGCGTGTACGTCGGGCTGCGGATCGGGCCCTGTACCCCCAGCGCGCGCAGCAGCGCGCGGGCGAGCGTCGACTTGCCGGCCCCCAGGTCGCCCTGCAGCTGCACCACGGCCTGCGCCGGGCGGGTGGCCGCGAGCCACTGCCCGAGCAGGTCGGTGTCGGCGGGTTCGGCGAGGAAAAACGTGATCATGCGGGGCGGTCCGGATTGACGAAGCGGCGCAGCGGCGCCAGAAGATCGGTGGGCAGCAGGCCACGCTGGCCTTCGGCGGCGGCGGCGTCGCCGGCCAGGGCATGCAGCAGCGCGCCGGTGCTGGCCGCGTCGAACGCCCCCAACCCCTGCGCGCGCAGTGCCGCGATCACGCCGGTCAGCAGGTCTCCCATGCCTCCGACGGCCATGCCGGGATTGCCGGCGGCAATCACCCGCGGGCGGGCGTGCGGCGCGGCGACCAGCGTGCCGGCCCCCTTCAGCACCACCACGGTCTGGTAGCGCTGGGCGAGCGCCTGTACGGCGGCGAAGCGGTCGCCCTGCACCTCGGCGGTGCTGCAGCCGAGCAGCCGCGCGGCTTCGCCCGGGTGCGGGGTCAGCACGGCATCGGGCAGCGGCTGCGGTGACTGCGCCAGCAGATTCAAGGCATCCGCATCGACCACCAGCGGACGGCCGGCGCCAAGCACCTGCCGCCACAGTTCGTGGGCCCAGTCGTCCTGACCCAGTCCCGGGCCGATCGCAATCACGCCGGACTGCGGCAGCAACCCGGACAGATCCTGGGCGTCCTCAACCGCGTGCACCATCGCTTCGGGCAGGCGCGACAGCAGCGCGGTGACATGCGCCTGGCGGGTGGCCACACGGACCAGCCCGGCGCCACTGCGCAGGGCCGCCTCGCTGGACAGCATCACCGCGCCACCGCTGCCAAGGTTGCCGCCCACGCACAGGACCTGCCCGGATTCGCCCTTGTGGGTGTTGGCGCGACGGGGCGCCAGCAGCGCGCGCACGCGTTCGTGGTGCCAGCGCGACGCCGATGCGACCACGTCCCGGGCGCTGCCCTCGGGCAGCTGCAGCGGTGCCAGTCGGCGCTCGCCGACATGTTCCAGCGCATCGCCGGTGTACAGGCCCTGGTGGCACACAATGAACTGCAGGGTCACAGCAGCCCGCACGGCTACGCCCGGCACCGCGCCGGTGCGCGCATCCACGCCGCTGGGCACATCCAGTGCCAGCACCGGGGCCGTCTCCTGGTTGAGTGCGGCGATGCGTGCCGCGGCGGCCGCCTCCGGCGCGCGATCCAGTCCGATCCCGAACAGTGCGTCCACCCAGACATCCATCGAGGGCAGCGGCCCGTCGCCGGCCAGCACATCCCCCCCCTGCGCCAGGAAGGCCGCCTGTGCGCGCTGGGCCAGCGCCGTGGCCGGTGCGTCGCCAGGCAGGTGCAGCACCTGCACGTGGCGGCCGGACTGCCGCGCCAGCGCCGCCAGCACGTAGCCGTCGCCACCGTTGTTGCCGCGCCCGGCCAGCACGCCGATGCGCTGGGCCTGCGGCCAGTGCTCCAGCAGGCATTGCCAGGCGGCCAGCCCGGCCTGGTCCATCAGCGAAGCGCCACCGTCGCCCAGCAGCGCACTGGCCTGGGCATCGATGCGGCGGGCGGCAGGGGTGTCGAAGAGTTCAGCGAGTTCAAGCATGACGGGATTCTATACTTGCCCCCTGATGTCCGCCGTCCCCGCCCCTGTCCCGCTCGACCCCGCCCTGGCCGCCCACCGGCTGCGCGCCCTTGCGCGGGCGCACGGATTCCAGCGCTGCGGGGTGGCCGGCATCGAGCTGGGCGAGGATGAGGCGCACCTCGCCGACTGGCTCGGCAAAGGCCTGTACGGAACCATGCAGTGGATGGCCCGCCACGGCACGCTGCGCGCGCGCCCCGCCGAACTGCTGCCCGGCACCGTGCGGGTGATCTCGGTGGGCATGGACTATGGCCACAAGGACGATGCCCAGGCCTGGGACACCCTGCACGATGGCGACCGCGCCTACGTGGCGCGCTACGCGCTGGGCCGCGACTACCACAAGCTGATGCGCAACCGGCTGCAGAAGTTCGCCGATGCCCTCGCCGCCGAGATCGGTCCGTTCGGCTACCGGGTGTTCGTCGATTCGGCGCCGGTGCTGGAGCGCGCGCTGGCGCGCAATGCCGGGCTGGGCTGGATCGGCAAGCACACCTGCCTGATCGACCGCCAGGGCGGCTCGTGGTTCTTCCTCGGCGAGATCTACGTCGATCTGCCGCTGCCGGTGGACACGCCCGCGACTGCGCACTGCGGCACCTGCACGCGCTGCATCGATGTGTGTCCCACCCAGGCGATCATCGCGCCGCAGCGCCTGGATGCGCGGCGCTGCATCTCCTACCTGACCATCGAGCACGAGGGTGCCATTCCCGAGCCGATGCGCCCGCTGATGGGCAACCGCATCTACGGGTGCGACGACTGCCAGCTGGTGTGCCCCTGGAACAAATTCGCCCGGCGTACCGACGAGCCCGATTTCCGCGCCCGCAACGATCTGGACACCGCCTCGCTGGCGCAGCTGTTCGCCTGGGAGGAAGACGAGTTCCTGCGGCGTACCGAAGGCAGCCCCATCCGCCGCAGCGGCCACGAGCGCTGGCTGCGCAACATCGCCGTGGCGCTCGGCAACGCGCCCACCCATGCCGACACCCTCGCCGCGCTGCACGCGCGTCGCGCGCATCCGTCAGCCATCGTGCGTGAACACGTGGAATGGGCGCTGCAGCAGCACGCCGGGCGCGACGCCGCGGGATGAAGCACGCGCGCCAACGTGCGACCATGCCTCCCCGTTCGTACCGTTCTATCCCCTCATGGACCGCAGCGCGCAGATCCTCACGCCCAGCCAGCTCAACATCCTGGCCCGCGACCTGCTGGAAGGCGCTTTCCCGCTGATCTGGGTGGAAGCCGAACTCGGCAGCGTCACCCGCCCGGCGTCCGGCCACATGTACGTCACGCTCAAGGATGCGCGCGCGCAGATCCGCGCCGCGCTGTTCAAGCCGAAGAGCCAGTGGCTGAAGTTCATCCCGCGCGAAGGCATGCGCGTGCTGGCCCGCGGCCGGTTGACCCTGTACGAAGCGCGTGGCGAGTACCAGCTGGTGCTGGACCACATGGAGGAAGCCGGCGAAGGCGCCCTGCGCCGCGCGTACGAACAGCTCAAGGCGCGCCTGGAAGCCGAAGGCCTGTTCGCGCCCGAGCGCAAGCGCGCCCTGCCCGCCCACGTGCGCCGTCTGGCGGTGATCACCTCGCCCACCGGCGCAGCCGTACGCGACGTGCTGAGCGTGCTGGAACGGCGCTTCCCGCTGCTGGAGGTGGACCTGCTGCCAAGCCTGGTGCAGGGCGACAGTGCCGCCGCGCAGATCACCGCGCTGCTGCGCGGCGCCGACACCAGCGGCCGCTACGACGTGATCCTGCTCACCCGCGGTGGCGGCTCGCTGGAGGATCTGTGGGCGTTCAACGACGAGCAGCTGGCCCGTGCCATCGCCGCCTGCACCACCCCGGTGGTCTCGGCGGTCGGCCACGAAACCGACTTCAGCCTGGCCGATTTCGCCGCCGACCTGCGCGCGCCCACCCCCTCCGTCGCCGCCGAACTGCTGGTGCCCGACCAGCGCGACCTGGCGCTGCACCTGCGCCGCCTGGACGCGCGCCTGGCGCAACTGCAACGCCATGCGCTGGGCCAGGCCATGCAACGCACCGACCGCGCCCTGCTGCGCCTCAACGCGCAGAGCCCGCAGGCCCGCCTGCAGCTGCTGCGGCGGCGCCAGCAGGACGCGGCGCGGCACCTGGCCGCCCTGTGGCAGCAGTTGCATGAGCGCCGCCTGGCGCGGCTTCGCCATGCCGCGGCGGTGCTGCGCAACGGTCACCCGCAGCGTCGCCTGGATGCACTACGGGAACGGCTGCAGCGTCTGCAGCCACGTGCCGATAGCGCCATCGCGCGTCACCTGCAACGTGATGGCCTGCGCCTGCGTGCCCTCGCCCGTTCAATGGAAGCGGTCAGCCCGCTGGCCACGGTGACACGCGGTTACGCCATCCTGACCCGCGAGGACGATGGCAGCCTGGTGCGGTCCCCGCTGCAGGTCCGTCCCGGCGACACGCTCACGGCGCGCTTGCAGGACGGGGCGATCCAGGTCGTGGTGAAAGACCCCGCCCGCTGAGGCAGCGTGCCGGCGATGCGTGCCGGCAGTGGCCAGGTCAGCCCGCGCTCTCGCAGAAGCGCTTGCGGTACTCCATCGCCTTGGGCATCAGCGCCTGCAGGTTCTGGATGCGCGTGCCTGGGTTGGGATGGGTGGAGGAGAACTCCGGCGGTGCCTGCCCGCTGCTCTGGCCCATCCGCTCCCACAGTGGAATCGCTTCGCGCGGGTCGAAGCAGGCGGCGGCCGCCAGCATCAGGCCCACTTCGTCGGCCTGGGTCTCGTGGCTGCGTGCATACGGCAGCAGGTAGCCGTAGCCCATCGCCGACATCACCATCTGTTGCTGCTGCGGGTCCATGCCGCTGGCCGCGCCGGCCATCTGTCCGATCTGGGTCAGCTTCTGCTGGGCCATGCGCTGTGCCCCGTGACGCAGCAGCGCGTGGGCAATCTCGTGCCCCATCACCACCGCCATCGCATCGGTGGTGCGCGCCACCGGGATCAATCCGGTGTACACCGCCATCTTGCCGCCCGGCAGGCAGAACGCATTGGCCTGATCGGACTGGATGACGTTCACCTCCCACTCGAAGTCGCGGGAGAAATGCGCCGGCTTTAGCCCATGCTCCTCGGCAAGCGCGGTTTCCACCACGTCGACCTTGTTGATCAGGCGCTGGGCGATCGCACGCACATCGCGGGACACCTGCAGGTTCGGATCGACCGGGCGCTCCTGCGCCAGGATCTGCTGGTAGGCCTGCAGCCCCAGCGCCTTCTCCTGAGTGGCATCGAGCGAGCTGTCGATCAGCACGCTTTCCCCGGTATAGGGATCCACCGCACGGTTGGAGAACCAGTAGAAGGCGGCGTAGCCGGCGAACGCCAGCAGCACCCACCAGCGGATGTTGCCGAACAATCCCGGTCGCCGGGCCCGGCCCTGCTGCTGACCGCCAAATGGATCGTTGCGCATGCTCGTGGTTCCTGGTGGGTCCGGGGCACGCCGCCCCGCGCCCGCCCATCCTAGATCGCTCAGATGCCGCGCACCAGCCGGAAGCCGATGCGGGCGCTGGTGGTGTCCGAGTCCTGCGACTGCCGCCACGCCGCGCGGGTCTGCTCGGGCGCGTTGGCCCAGTTGCCGCCGCGGATCACGCGCTGGCGGCAGCCCGGGTTGAACCAGGCCACGCCGTCGGACGGCGCGCGCCGATAGCTGGCATGCCAGCAGTCGGCAACCCACTCGCTGAGATTGCCGGCGATGTCGTGAACGCCCCAGGCGTTGGGTTCGAAGGTCGCCACGGGCGCCGGGCCCCAATATCCGTCGCCATAGCCGACAAAGGCGTTGTACCAGCGGCGCCCGGACGGCGAAACGTCCTTGCCACCGGTGAAGTTGCCCGCGCGCGGCGGCGGCGTGCCGGCGTCGCCCCAGGGGTAGCGACCACTGCTGCCCGCGCGCAGCACGTACTCGAACTCGGCTTCGCTCGGCAGCCGGTAGGAACGGCCGGTCTGCTCGGACAGCCAGGCGGCGTAGTGCTCGGCATCACGCACACTCACATGCATCACAGGCAGGGTGGCGATTGCCGGGGCGCCGCTGTAGTCCGACTGCCAGTCCACGCCGCTGCGGCGCATGAAGTTGCCGCTGCGCTCGTCATACACGATCGAATGGCCGCGCCGGGTCGCGCGCGGGCGCGCCTTGGTCGCCTCCACATAGCGGCGGAAGTCGGCGACCGTCACCTCGGTGATCGACAGGGCAAAGCCGCGCTCGAACCGCACATAGTGGGAGGGCTTTTCGGCATCGGTGGCGCCAGGCTCGCTGTCGCCCGCGCCCATCTGGAAGCCGCCATGCGGCACGACGATCATCTGCGGGCCGCGCCCGCCGTCACGCAGCGCATCGCTGAACACCTGGCGCGGCCGGAAGCTGCCGTAATGGGTGACCAGTTCGATCCGCTCACGCAACTGCACCACCACCGGGTCGCCCGGCAGGGCGATCCGCAGCGCATCCTCCAGCTTCTGCCGCGCCGGCTTGAGCCCCTGCGGCGTGGCCAGGTCGCGCAGACCTTCATCGCGCAGGCGGACCAGCGTCTCGGCGCGGATGCGCTCGATCCGTTCAAACGCGTCGGCAATGGTGATCGAGGAATCGCGCACCTTGGCCGCTTCGGCCAGCCAGGTGCCGGCGGTGCTGAAATCGGTGGCGCGCGCGGCGTCCTCGGCGCGCCGGATCAAGGCGCTTTCCGCTGCCGCCAGCCCTTGGCGTGCCCGCGCGTTGTCCGGGTCCAGGGCCAGGGCCTCACGGAAGTTGGGAATCGCGCCATCGCCATCTTCACCGATGCGCCCGGCACGCAGGTCATCCTCGCCGGCCCGGTTGTAGGCGAGCACCCGCTGCGCCTTCTCAACGCGCGTCTGCAACTGGCGCACCTTGGGGTCCTCCGGAGCCAGGGTCAGCAGCACCAGCGCCATGTCACCGGCCTCGGCCAGCGCCTCGCGCTGCTTCAGCGGCCGGGCCAGCAGGGCGGTCGCCTCGTCCAGCAGGCGGTGTCGCGCACGCGTCAGCCCGGCCTGCGCCTGGCGATCGCCGGGATTGTGCTGCAACAGGCCCAGCCAGATCGGAATCGCATCGGCGGACGTGGCGTACAGCCGCCCCTGCTCGAATGCCTGCGTCGCCTCGCGATGCGCCTTGGCCACGCCCTGCGCGTCGATCACGACCGGCGGCGGCTCCCAGCGCTGCACGGTTTCGGCCGCGTCCTCGCCCCCGATGGTGACCTGCGCCGCCACCGGTCCACGCACGGCAGGCGCCGGCCCGGTTCCCGCCGCAGGCGGCGTGGCAGCCGGCGGCGTCGAGGGCGAGCAGCCACTGGCCATCCCCAGCGTCAGGGCCAGCAACAACGGCAATGTGCCGGACGATCGCAAATTCGGTTCCCTGCCGCCTGATGGTTCAGGGCCTCATCATACTGGCGCGGCCGTGCAGGGGTGCATCGCGCTATCCTCCCCACCCTGAGCAGACCCTGCAGTCGATGGAACCCCACGTGGCTTACTGGATCAAAACCCCGGCGGAACTGGACGAGCGCTACCGCCAGCGCCCCACCCGCATCGGCCTGGATACCGAATTCATCCGCGAGCGCACTTACTGGCCGCAACTGGCCCTGGTGCAGATGGCGGTCGGTGATGACATCCTGCTGATCGATCCGCTGATCCCCGGCATGACCGAAGCGCTGGCCCCCTGGCTGACCGACACGTCGATCCTCAAGATCATGCACAGCGCCAGCGAAGATCTGGTCACCTTCAAAGTGGCCTGCGGGGTGCTGCCGCGGCCGCTGTTCGACACCCAGATCGGTGCGGCACTGGCCGGCATCGGCGGCGGAATGGGTTACCAGAAGCTGGTCAACGCGATCACCGGCGTCACCCTGGCCAAGGGCGAGACCCGGTCGGACTGGATGCGGCGCCCGCTCTCCGACGCGCAGCTGGAATACGCCGCCGATGACGTGGAGTACCTGTTCGCGCTGCACGACGCGATCGACGCCCGGCTGGGCGAACTCGATCGTCGCCAGTGGCTGCAGGACGATGCCGAGCGCCTGCTCGCCAGCGTCGAGCACGACGAAGAGCGCTGGCCGCATGTGGCCATGCGCTCGGCGCAGTTCATGGATACGCCCGCGCAGATGCGCCTGCTGCGGCTGCTGCGCTGGCGCGATGTGCAGGCACGCGTCAGCGACAAGCCGCGCAGCTGGATTCTCGACAACGAACTGGCCGCTGTACTCGCGCGCACGCCGCCGGCCGATGTCGATGCGCTCGGCGCCCTGATGGAGGGCTTCCCCAAGGCGCCGCGCAAGCTGGCCGCACAGGTCTGGCAGGCGCTGGTCACGCCGTTGGATGACGAGGCCGAGGCACCGTTGGCACTGCCGGCCAACGACACCAACAAGCAGGCGCTCAAGCGCCTGCAGGATGCGGTCGCCGCACGCACGGCCGAGCTGGGCCTGCCCGACGGCGTGCTGGCCTCGCGCAAGCATCTGGAAAGCTATCTGGAGAGCCGCCAGTGGCCTGCTGCATTGGCCGGCTGGCGCCAGGCGCAGCTGGAACCGGCGCTGGCTCCGCTGCTGCCGGCAGGCTGACCCCTCTACACGTCTGCGTGTCGGCATGGGCCACGCAGACTGCCACGCTGCAGGCTGAACAGACGGCGCGCGGCCATGACCGCAGACATATGGGAACACGCCGAGGCGCGTGCAAGAGTGGCTTCACCGCCACCCCTGCAAGGATTCCCATGCAATCGATCCGGACACGATGGACCGTGGTTCCCAGTGGCACGCGAGGCCTGCGCGCGTTGCTGGCACTGGGGCTGATCCTGGCGATCGGCAGCGCCGGTGCTGCCGCCACGCTTGATGCGCGCATCACCACCGCCATGCAGGGCACCGCCACCCCCGCGATGGGCGTGCTGGTGATCCGCGATGGCAAGGTCGCCGACCAGGCGGTCAGCGGTGTGCGCCGCAGCGACGCCAAGACCGCAGCCACCCGCGACGACCAGTGGATGATCGGCTCCACCGGCAAACCGATCACCGTGGCGATGATCGCGCGCCTGGTCGAACAGGGCGTGCTGACGTGGGATGCCCCGTTGTCGACGATGCTGCCGGAACTGTCGGCGCAGATGCGCCCGGAGTACCGCAATGTCACTCTGGTACAGCTGCTGTCGCACCGCGCCGGCCTGCCGGAAAACCTGACCGATGCGGCCGCACTGGATGCCTTCTTCACCGACGCCCGGCCGCTGCCGGTGCAGCGTGAGGCGTATATCAAGGCTGCGTTGGCCGACGCGCCGGTGCATGCGCCGGGCACCGAGTTCGCCTACAGCAACAGCGGCTTCCTGATTGCCGCGGTGATTGCCGAGCACGCCACCGGCAAGGATGTGGAAACGCTGATGCAGCGCGAAGTGTTTGATCCGCTGGGCATGACGGGCGCCGGCTTCGGCCCGACGCGCGGCAACCAGCCGCTGGGCCACCGCGCCGGCAAGCCGGTGACCACCGCACCGCGCAAGGCCGATGACGGCGTGCCGCCGATCTACACCGCCGCCGGCAACCTGCACATGCGCCTGCAGGACCTGGCGCTGTTCGCGATCGACCAGCTTGCCGGCAGCCAGGGCAAGGGTGCGCTGCTGACCCCGGCGTCCTACGCACTGATGCAGACCGCGCAGCCGGGTAGCGGATCGGGCCTGGACTGGGGCGTGCAGCCGTCCATCGCCGGGCGCCAGGGGCCCGTGCTCGTGCACGGCGGCTCGGATGGCAACTGGCTGGCGTGGGTGGTGCTGTTCCCCGGCCAGAACAATGCCGTGATCGCCATCGCCAATGCGGCTGAAGACATGGGCGCGGACAAGGCCACGATGGGCGTACTGGGTGGCCTGTTCGCCGAACTGGCACCGCCGCTGGCCGCGCCCGCCGCAAGGTAGAACGGCGTGGGCCGCGGTCCGTGACCCAACGCGGCGGCGATCGACGCACACCGGAAACGACAACGCCCTGCTTGGGCAGGGCGTTGTCGAGGCGTGCGACACGCGACGTCGGCACCGCAGCTGCGCGGCGCCGATGCCCGTCCGTTACCAGTTCATGTTGAGCGAAACACCCACGGTGCGCGGTTCGTTGTACACCGCCGCCATGTAGTTTTCGATCACACCCTTGAGGTTCTTCTCATTGGTGATGTTGCGTGCGAACAACGCCACTTCCCAGGCGCCATAGTTGCCCGAATAGCCCAGCTTCAGGCCACCTTCGAAGCTGCCCTTGGAGTTGAACTCGGCCGAGTCGTACAGCACGAAGCTGGTGTAACCCTGTCTGTTCCAGTCGGTGGACACGAAGAACACATCGCTGTCGTTGACCGGCACGTCATAACGCGCGGCCAGGTTGATGTTGTACTTGGGCGCGTTCGGCAGCGGGTTGCCGTTGATCTGGGCGAAGGTGTTCGCGCCAACCTTGATGGTCGGATCGTTCACCGTACACACCACGGCACCATTGAGGGCACACACCTGCGCATACACGCGGTCGTCCTGGATCTCGCTGTGCAGCAGGCTGACGCCGGCGCTCAGGCTCAGGTTCGGCACCGGGCGCAGTTCCATGTCTGCTTCCAGGCCGTAGGCCTTGGCCTTGTCGGCGTTGAACAGCACGCCGTTGCCGTCCGAGTCGTTGCCGTTGAGCTGGATGTCGTTGACCACGTAGGTGAACGCGGCGGCGTTCACGCGCAGGCGGTTGTCCCACAGGCTGCTCTTGATGCCCGCTTCCCAGGACAGGATGGTTTCCGAGTCCGCGGTGGTGAAGTCGGCATTGAACACGGCCGAGCGGCCCTGGATGGTCGGGCCACGGAAGCCGCGCGCCACGCGCGCATACACGCTCAGCTGCGGGTTGAACGCGTACATCGCGCTGACATCCCAGCTCGGCGTGGTATCGGACATCTCCACGTCGGTGCGACCCTTGTAGGTCACCACGCCGGCGGCGGTATCGGCGGTCTTCAGCAGGCGGGTGTGCTTCTCGTCGCGGGTCTGGCGCAGGCCGGCGGTCAGCGTGAACCTGTCGGTGACGTCATAGCTGATCTGGCCGAAACCGGCCCACGAGGTATTGACGTTGCGCAGGCGCACCCAGTTGTTCGGATTGCGCGCATTGCCCTGCAGGAACCAGGCGCGCTGGTAGAAATCGGTGGTGTCACGGCCATCGAAGTAGAACGCGCCTACCTGCCACTTCAGGCGGTTGTCGTCACCGTTGGCCAAGCGGATTTCCTGGGTCCACTGGTCCAGATCGCGGATCTGGCCCATCGACTGGCCGTAGCCGTTCGGCACGCCGTTGACCGGATAGTTCACCGCCGCGCCGCCGTCGGTATCACCACGGCTGTAGCCGGAAGTGGTTTCGTAGGCGGTGATCGAGGTCAGCGACACGTTGCCGAAATCGTAGACCGCCTTGATCGAGCCGCCGTAGGTCTTGTAGGCCTGCGGGTTGTTGCCGGCTTCGTCATAGGCGACCTTGTCGCGCGGCACGTCGGTCTTGTTGGAGCCCTTGGTCAGCGCGCTGCGCAGGAACAGGGTGGAGGTGCCGTCGTAATCGCGCGCATGCGCCGAGGCCAGCAGCGAGAAGGCATCGCTGGGTTGCAGCAGCAACTGCGCACGCACGTTGCGGTCGTCGAAGCCGCCCATCGCATTCTTCTTCGGCGAGACCGTGCCATCGGCGCTCGGGCCGGTGTAGGTGTTGTCCACGTAATCGTCGCGGTGCTGATACAGCGCCGAGACACGGAACGAGGCAATGTCGTTGATCGGACCGCCGAAGCCGCCGTCCACCGCCACGCTGCCGTAAGTGCCATAGCTGGCCTGCACGCGACCGCTGTAGTCCTGGCTCGGCTTGATGCTGTCGAACTTGACGATGCCGGCGGTGGTGTTGCGGCCGAACAGCGTGCCCTGCGGACCGCGCAGCACTTCGACCTGGTCCACGTCATAGACCGGATTGGACTTGAGCACCACGTGCTCGAGCACCACGTCGTCCTGGATGATCGACACCGGCTGCGAGGCGCCCAGGTAGAAATCGATGTTGCCCAGGCCGCGGATGTAGAAGCGCGGGAAGATGCGGCCGGTGGTGGTTTCGGCATAGAAGCTCGGCACCTTGCCCGACAGCGCCAGCAGCGTGTCGTCGCCACCGGCGGTGTAGTCGCGCATGCGCTCGCCCTGCACCACGCCGACCGACACCGGCACCTCCTGCAGATTGCGCTCGCGGTGATCGGCGGTCACGGTGATCGCGTCGAGCGAGGTCGGGCTCGCGTCCTGGGCCGAGGCGGCGCCGGCCAGGCCAAGCAGCGAGACGGTGGCGCAGGCCAGCGCCAGGGCATGACGGCGCGGCAGCGGTCCGGTTACAGCAACACGGCGCGAAGAATGACGCAGGGACACGGAGGTGGTGCGATTGACAGGCATGCAGGGGTCTCGGGCAGTACTGAACTGGGTGGCGTGCGACGCACGCAGGAAAACAACGACAGCACCGCTGGTTGCGCAGCGATGCGGCACGATATTGCGCGGATGTTGCAGGTTGTTTTCAGGGCGATGCGGGGGACGGCCGTCCATCCCCGACCCTGATCGGTTGGCTGCTGCCAGGATGCGTGGCGCGGATTATGCCCGGCACGCGCCCGGTCCGGAAGGTCAGACCGTGGCCGCAGACGCCCGTGCCGCCCAGGACCGGCCCCCTTTGCAGCCCTGACGTGGCAGCGCTACACTAGGCCTGTCGCGTGGTTCACCGGCTCGGCCGGTACCATGCGGTTCGCACCATCCGTGGGGCCATAGCTCAGCTGGGAGAGCGCGTCGTTCGCAATGACGAGGTCGGGAGTTCGATCCTCCCTGGCTCCACCACTATTCAACAGAAAACCCCGGGAACATGGTTCCCGGGGTTTTTTTTGCGTCCTGCGCAATGCCGCCGGCGGATTACTCCGGCGCCTGGTCCTGCCGCGTCGGGCGCCGTGTGTTGGCGTCGTGCACCTGTTGATCGTGCTGGCCCGGCCGCTGCTTGGCGGTTTCGTCCTGCTTGCGATCCTGCTGGCTTTCCTGGATGCCCTGCTGGTCATCCTTTCGCGGTTGCTGCGTGCTGCTCATGGTCGATGCTCACGGTGGCAGGCCCGGCAGGGCCCGATGGCACCAGCGTGGCGGTTCGGCCGTGACGCGCATGTCACCGCAGGCGCGGCAACCGGATCGACGCCGGTTGCCGCACGCCGGCTTACTGCGCGTGAAGCACGTCCAGCACGTCGCCGGTGGCAGGATCGACCTTGAGTCGCACCTGGTTGGTCACCACGCCGCCGAAGGCATTGGTACCGCGGAAGGTGGTGTCCACCAGCACGAAGGTCTCGGTGGGATCGACCCTGACGCGATGACGCGTGCTCACGTGCTTGTAGGAATCCGGATTCTCCATCGTGGATTTGATGAACGCATCCACCTTGTAGCTGGACCCGTCCCACGCGCTGAACTGGCTGCGCACCTTGAAGTAATCGTAGCGTGACTTCTCGGCCACGAACCTGGCGGGGTCGTGCTTGAAATCGTTCAGGCACCAGCCCAGCACATCGCCTGCCTTGAGCTGGCCATCCTTGCTGCCGATGTAGTCGCCCAGGCACAGGTAGAACGCCTCGCGCGACGCCTCGTCCACGCCATTCATTGCCGCATAGCTTTCGGCGAAGGTGCGCGCCTTGGCAGGACCGGTCTCGGCAATCTCCTTCAACGTCTTGTCCTTGGAGGCCTCGAACGCGCGGCCGGCCTTGCGTGCGTCACGCTCGGCATCCTGCTGCGCCCGTTCGGCCTGGCGCTCCTTGACCTGCTCGGCCTGGGCCGGGGTCAGCTCGACAGGTTCCATTGGTTTGATCAGGCCAGCGATCGCCATCACGATCAACGCGGCCATGAACGCCGCCAGCGCCGCGACCAGGCCCGCGCCGTGGCGGACCGGTACGGACTTGCCTGCCAGCACTTTCCCGGCGATCAGGTACCACGCCGTTGCGCCCAGGCCCAGCGCCACGATGAACATCACAAATCCCATGCTTTCCCCCCGCTCCTTGAGTAATTCGCGGGATCTTCGCATGGTCAGCGCGCGCGGCATAGCAATGCGAGCACCCCACCACCCGACCGCCGGCGCTGCCGCCCCGCGCGGGGATGCGGCGGACCAGCATTCCGTCGATGCCATGCTGGCCACCCGCCGCGCGTCTTGCGCGACGGACATCGACACATCCGGCAACACCACAGCATTGCAGTGGCGCATCATGGCGCCATGACCCCCGTCACCCCCCATCTCCACCGCCACCTGCGCCGCTACCTGCTGCTCGCGCTGATGTCGGCCACCACCGTGTTCGGACTGGCATGCTGGGCCGTGCTGACCACCGAGCCGGGCTGTCTGCTGGCGCAGGGCCACTGGTCTTCCGGTGCGCGGCAGTGCTACACCCGCCTGTGCCTGCTGCAGGGCGATTGCGGCCAGATGGCATCGCCGATCACGCACTGCGGGCGCGTGCAACCCGGCGACAGCCGCCGGCACGTGTACTTCGAACTGGGCAACCCGTTGCGGGACGCCGGCACCACCGCCTGGTGGACAGCCGACAAAGTCGGCGGCGGCGAGATCCGCGCCCGCTTTGAGAACGACCGGCTGGTCAACCTGGCCTGTCCGGTGCAGCCCTGAGCGACGCGCGTCGCTAGCCCGGCGCGTCCGTGCCCTGCCGCGCCCGGCGCCATTGCAGCGGGGTCATGCCGGTTTCGATCCGGAACATGTAATTGAACGCCGATGCCGACGCGTAGCCGAGTTCATGCGCGATGGTGGTCGGCGAGCGCCCCTGCACCAGCCCCTCCATCGCGCGCAGCAGGCGCAGGCGCGCCCGCCATGCACGCACGTTCATGCCGGTCTCTCGTTGGAAGTGACGCGCAAGCGTGCGCGCGGAGATCCCCATCCGCAGCGCCCAGGCCGGCAGGTCGCGCGTATCACCGGGATGGTCGTACAACCGCTGGCACCACCGTTGCAGGCGCGCGTCCTGCGGCCAGGGCAGGTGCCGCACGTGGCGCGTCTGGCGTGGGAGCTGCGTGCAGATCACCGCGCACAGTGCGCTGTAGCAGGCCGCGTCTTGCGCGGGGTCGGTGCGGCCAAGTTCGACGATCAATTCGCGCAGCAGCGGTGACGCATCCACTACCACACAGTGATCGGGCATGCCCGGGGCCGCGTCATCGGCAACATACAGGTTGCGGAACGCGGCGGTACTCAAGGCACCGGTGTGATGCACCGTCGAGGTGGGTACCCACAGCGCCTGCTGCGGTGAGATCACGTAACGCGCATGCGCGGCGGTGACCTGCAGCACGCCTTCGGTCGCGAACACGAGCTGGTTCCAGCCGTGCGCATGCGGGGGGAAGCGCTCCCCGGCGGCCAGCTGCTGGCTGCGTGCCACCACCGGCCAGGCCAGCCGACGCAGCGGCGGCACCGCCACGTCGCGCCACGGCGCCGACCGGGCGGGCAGTGAGAGTCGTTTCATCGACATGATGCGTCATTCTATCGAAAGACAGCCGGCGCGATGTCGCCGAGGATGGGGCTGCCGCCGCCCGCCCCCTCAACCACCATGACCCTGCCCTCCCCGCCGTCCCCGTCGTCGCTGCACCCCTGGCAGGTGATCGGCGCCGGCATCTGCGCCCTGGTACTCACCGTGGGTCTGGCCCGCTTCGCCTACACGCCGCTGTTGCCGCTGATGCGCGCCGATGCCGGGCTGAGCGCCGCGCAGGGCGGCTGGCTGGCAACGTTCAACTACCTGGGCTACCTGCTCGGCACCCTGCTGGTGGCGCGCGTCGGCGACCCGCAGCGCCGGTTCCGCTTCTACCGGGCCGGCCTGCTGCTCGCGGTGGCCGCCACGGCGCTCATGGGCTGCACCACCCGGCCGTGGCTCTGGAGCGTGCTGCGCTTCATCGCCGGCATGTCCAGTACCGCCGGCCTGCTGCTGGCCTCCGGGCTGGTGTTGAACTGGCTGCTGGCGCAGCGCCGACGACCGCGGCTTGGCCTGCATTTCGCCGGGCTCGGCCTGGGTATCGCGGTGTCCGGCCTGGCGACCGCGCTCCTGGCCGGGCACGCCGGTTCGAGCGGACAATGGGTCTGGCTGGGGCTGCTCGGCGTGGTCTTCCTGGTGCCGGCGTGGCGCTGGATGCCGGCACCCGCCGCGCCGTCGGCGGCACACCTGGCCAGCGCGCCGCCACCGCCATCACGGCGCTGGCGCGTGCTCCTGGTCGCTGCCTACTTCTGCGCCGGCTTCGGCTTCGCCATTGGCGCGACCTTCATCGTCGCCATACTCGAACAGACCGCCGTCTTCAGCGGGCATGGCAGTGCGGTATGGGTGCTGGTCGGTCTGGCGGCGGTGCCGTCGACGTTCCTGTGGGATCGGCTGGCTGCGCGCGTGGGCATGATCCGTGCGCTGTGGGTCGCCTTCGCGCTGCAGGCCCTGTCGTTCGTGCTGCCGCTGCTCGACGACGGCCTCGCTGCGGGCGTCGGCAGCGCGTTGCTGTTTGGGATCACCTTCGCCGGCATCGTCAGCCTCACGCTTACCGTGGTGGGCCGCCACTATCCGCAGAACCCTGCTGCGGCGATGGCCACGCTCACTCTGAGCTACGGCGTGGCGCAGATCATCGCGCCGGCGGTGGCCGGCATGCTCGCCCGCGACAGCGGTTCCTACCGCGCGTCGCTGCTGCTGGCGACGATCCTCATGGCAATCGGCATCGTGCTGCTGGCCGGCATGCGCGAGGCCGCGCGGCACCCTCAGCAGCAAATGTGAAATTTTTTTGATGAAAGGCTTGCCGAACCTCTCAGACCTCCGTATTATTCGCGTCCTCGCCAGCGGCAACGCAGCGATGAAGTGGCCGAGTAGCTCAGTTGGTAGAGCAGGGGATTGAAAATCCCCGTGTCGGCGGTTCGATTCCGTCCTCGGCCACCACTATTTGAAAAGACCTGCAGAAATGCAGGTCTTTTTTTTTGCCTCATGCCGTTCGCGGCATCCGCTGGCGGGCGCTAACTCACCTTCTTGGCAACAGTCATGCCGAGCAGGAACAGCACGACGGCGATGATGATGCCGGCCCAGAACAGGAATTTGGCGATGCCGATGGCTGCCCCGCCGATGCCGGCGAAACCGAGGGCACCGGCGATGAGGCCGATGACCAGAAAAATGATGGCCCACTTGATCATGCTGTTTTCCCCTGTCGGGATACCGTTGGAGCATTCAAGCTAGTCATCGCGCCGTCCCGTCGTCGTGAACACATCGCAGCGCATGCGTGAAAACACGACGCATTCCGTGCGTCCGCCTGTCGCCGATGCCCCGGCACGCCACACCGCGATGACGAAACTTTTACACCGGCGCGGCCGCCGCCTCCTAAGCTCGAGCGTCCACCGAGGAGTCCTCCCATGCGTCTGCGTCCTGCCCTGCTTGCCCTCGGCATGCTTCTGTCGGCCACCGTCGCCAGCGCCGCCGCGCCGGTGCGTTCGGTCCCTGCCCTGGACATGGGACGCTATGCCGGCCAGTGGCACGAGATCGCCCATCTGCCGGTGTCGTTCCAGAAGAAGTGCGTGGGCGACATCACCGCCACCTATGCGCTGCGCGCAGACGGTCGCATCAGCGTGCACAACGCGTGCCGCACCGGGGACGGCGGACATATCGCGGCCGAGGGCGTGGCGCGTCCGGTGCCGGATGAGCCTGGCCAGCTGCAGGTGCGCTTCGTACCGGACTGGCTGGCCTGGGTGCCGCTGGTGTGGGCCGACTACTGGGTGATCGCGCTGGACCCGGACTACCAGTGGGCGGTCGTGGGCGATCCGGACCGGAAGTACCTGTGGATCCTGTCGCGCTCGCCGAGCATGGACAAGGCGCAGTTCGCCGACCTCAAGGCCCGGGCCGAGGCGATGGGTTACGACCTGGGCCCATTGCGGGTCATGGCGCCGCTGGACTGAGCGGCGCGACGCGTCCCCCTACCTGAACGACACCGTCTCCGCCTACCCTTGCGGGGAGGCCGCCGCGCGGCCGCACAACCACCATACGCCGTAGTATGCTTTCACCCACGCAGCACCCTGCACGAGGATTGCGCCCATGTTCCACCGCTTCCGTACCGCCGCGATGATCGCCCTGGTGGCCGGCACCACCCTGGCCCTGGCCGCCTGCAACACCGGCGTGGTCAAACGCGTCTCGCCGCCGGCAGCGAGCCTGCAGCAGTTGACCGTGCGCGCCGACGGGGGCTGGGATGTCGCCCTGCGGCTGCAGAATTTCAGCTCGATGCCCATGACCTTCGATGCCGTCGCGCTGTCCCTGAAGGTGGACGACGAAGACGCGGGCACCCTGCAGACCACGCCTGCACTGTCGATCGGCGGCGAGTCCGCCGACGTCGTCACCCTGCGCCTGCAACCTTCCTCCGGCGCCCGCCTGGTAGTGGCCGACGCCCTGGCGGGCAACCGCACCCTGGCTTACAAGCTCACGGGCACCGTCAGTGCCACGCCGCAGGAAAAGAAGCAGCGCAGTTTCGAGATCGACCAACGCAGCACGCTCAACCAGGCCCCCGGCCTGCCCGGCGTGCTGCGCTGACCGGCGGCGTGTCCGCCTTCCCTTGCACCTGATCGAGACCTACCGATGAGCAGCTACACCGCCCCGCTTTCCGATATCCGTTTCGCCCTGCACGACGTCCTCAAGGTGGAATCGCTGTTTGCCCGCCTGGGCTTTGCCGATGCCACCACCGACGTGGTCGATGCCGTGTTGGAAGAAGCCGGCCGTTTCAGCACCACCGTGCTGGCACCGTTGAACAGCGTGGGCGATGAAATCGGCTGCGTGCTCGACCAGGCCACCGGCGAGGTCACCACCCCGCCCGGCTTCAAGCAGGCCTATGCGCAGTTCGTGGAGGGCGGCTGGACCGGCCTTACCGCCGCGCCCGAGCTGGGCGGCCAGGGCCTGCCGCACACGCTGGGCGTGCCGCTCAACGAAATGATCAACGCCGCCAACCTGGCGTGGGGCAACTTCCCGCTGCTCTCGCATGGCGCCATCGAAGCGCTCAAGCAGCACGGTGAAGCCTGGCAGCAGGAGGCCTTCCTGAAGCCGCTGATCGAAGGCCGCTGGACGGGCACCATGTGCCTGACCGAACCGCACTGCGGCACCGATCTGGGCCTGCTCAAGACCAAGGCCGAGCCGAACGCCGATGGCAGCTACGCGATCACCGGCACCAAAATCTTCATCACCGCCGGTGAGCACGACCTCACCGACAACATCGTGCACCTGGTGCTGGCCAAGCTCCCCGACGCCCCGGCCGGCGCCAAGGGCATCTCGCTGTTCGTCACCCCCAAGTTCAAGGTCGACCGCGACGGCAACGTGGGCGAACGCAATGCGCTGCGCTGCGGCTCGATCGAACACAAGATGGGCATCAAGGGCTCGGTCACCTGCGTCATGAACTTCGATGGCGCCCAGGGCTACCTGGTCGGCCAGCCGCACAAGGGCCTGCAGGCGATGTTCACCATGATGAACACCGCGCGCCTCGGTGTCGGCCTGCAGGGCATCGGCCTGTCCGAGCGCGCCTACCAGAACGCCCTGGCGTACGCGCGTGACCGTCTGCAGTCGCGCGCACTGAGCGGTGCCAAGTTCCCCGACAAGCCGGCCGATCCGATCCTGGTACATCCGGACGTCCGACGCATGCTGCTGACGGTCAAGTCCCTGGTCGAGGGCAGCCGCCTGCTCGCGCTGCACGCGGCCACGCTGGTCGATGTTGCCCACCACGCCGACGATGCCGCCGAGCGGGAACGCGCCGATACGCTGGTGAGCTTCCTGACCCCGATCTCCAAGGCCTGCCAGACCGAATGGGGGATCGAGAACACCTACAACGCCCTGCAGTGCTTCGGCGGCCACGGCTACATCCGCGAGCACGGCATGGAGCAGCTTGCCCGCGATGCGCGCATCACCACCCTGTACGAAGGCACCACCGGCATCCAGGCGCTGGACCTGATCGGGCGCAAGACCGCGTCCAGCCAGGGCGCGGGCCTGAAGCTGATGCTGGCCGAGATCGAGGCGTTCGCCAAGGCCAATGAGGGCGACGCGGCGCTGGCCGAGTTCATCACCCCGCTCCGCGCCAAGGCCGACGAGTGGGGCTCGCTGACCCTGGCCACCCTGCAGCGCGCGGCCGGCAACCCCGACGAGCTGGGCGCGGCCAGCTTCGACTACCTGTTCTACTCGGGCTACGTGGTGCTGGCCTACTGGTGGGCGCGCAGCGTCGCCGCCGCCGACGCCTCCGCCCAGAGCGAGGCGTTCAAGCAGGCCAAGCGCGAGACCGCGCGTTTCTACTTCGCCCGTGTGCTGCCGCGCACGCTCAGCCACGCGGCGGCCATCCAGGCCGGGGCGGACTCGCTGATGGCGATGGACGACGCGCGGTTCGGGGCCTGACTGTGCAGGGCCGGTGCCGACCGACCGTCGGCCCGGCCCGGCGCGCACCTCCGTTGCGCGCCTATACACAATTCGTAATGATTCGGGTATAAGCTGTTTTCCCGATGGAGACAGACACTACACGCTTGGGTCTGATCGATACCGGAGCCTCGTCCGCCCCGGTCGCCGAAGCATCGCCCATCGCCACGCTGCACCGGCCCGGCTCGGTCCGCCTGTTGTCGCTGGATGCCCACGGGCGGGTGCTGGACTGGATCACCTGGCAGGATGCGGCCTGCCTTTACGCGCGTGATGCCGTCGCCTGGACCCTCGGCGACCCCTGCGTGCACATCCACGGTGGCATCAGCCGCGATACCGGCCTGCGCAGCGGCATGGACCTGCACCCGATCATCGCCGCGCGCGGCCATGCGCGCTCGCGCGCGCTGGACCCCACCCCGAACCTGTCCAACCCGGCGCTGTTCGCGCGCGATTCGCACCTGTGCCTGTACTGCGGGCAGCAGTTCAATCGCCCGCAATTGACCCGCGACCACGTCATGCCGATTTCCAAGGGCGGCCTGGACGTCTGGGAGAACGTGGTCAGCGCCTGCTTCCACTGCAATTCGCGCAAGAGCAACCGGACCCCGCAGCAGGCCGGCATGCCCCTGCTGGCGGTGCCGTACCGGCCGAGCTGGATCGAGCACATGATCCTCTCCAACCGCAATATTCTGGCCGACCAGATGGCCTTCCTGCGCGCACAGCTGCCCAAGCGCTCCAAACTGGCGGCCTGAACCGCGGCAGACTGACGCAGGCACCCTCACCATTTGGTCACCGACGTGGCGGTTTGCTTGCCCCACCCCGGTTTGGGGGCGAAAATAGGCGCTTGAGAAGAAGCGCGATAAAAATGATCGATTCCGCACGCTATCCCCGCCTCGCGCGCATCCAGTCACCGGATGATCTGCGCAGGTTCGAAGAATCCGAACTGCCCGCCATTGCCGACGAGTTGCGCGCGTACCTGATCGAATCGGTCGGCAAGAGCGGCGGCCACTTCGGCGCAGGCCTGGGCGTGATCGAACTGACTGTCGCGCTTCACTATCTGTACCAGACGCCGGTCGACCAGCTGGTGTGGGACGTGGGGCACCAGACCTACCCGCACAAGATCCTGACCGGCCGCCGCGACCAGATCCACACCGTCAAGCAGAAGGACGGCGTGGCGCCGTTCCCCAAGCGCGAAGAAAGCGAATTCGACACCTTCGGCGTCGGTCATTCCTCGACCTCGATCTCGGCCGCGCTCGGCATGGCCATCGCCCGCCAGCGCGAAGGCGACGACCGCAAGGTAGTGGCGGTGATCGGCGACGGCGCGATGACCGCCGGCATGGCCTATGAGGCGCTGAACCACGCCGGCGGCATGGAGACCGAGCCGAACCTGCTGGTGATCCTCAACGACAACAACATGTCGATCTCCGAGGCCGTCGGCGGACTGACCAAGATGCTCGGCCGCGCCACCGGCAGCCGCACGCTCAATGCGCTGCGCGAGGGTGGCAAGAAGATTCTCGGCGACAAGAAGAACAACCCCACCGCGCGCTTCGTCAAGCGCTGGGAAGAGCACTGGAAAGGCATGTTCGTGCCGTCCACGTTCTTCGAGGAAATGGGCTTCCACTACACCGGGCCGATCGACGGCCACGACATTCCGGCGCTGGTGGCCACGCTGAAGACGCTCCGGAGCCTCAAGGGTCTGAAGCTGCTGCACGTGATGACCACCAAGGGCAAGGGCTACGAACGCGCCGAAGGCGACCAGATCGGCTACCACGCCGTGGGTCCGTTCGATCCGGACAAGGGCCTGATCGCCAAGGGCGGCGCCAAGAAGCCGACCTATACCGACGTCTTCAGCGACTGGCTGTGCGATGCCGCCGCCGCCGAACCGCGCCTGCTCGGCATCACCCCGGCGATGCGCGAAGGGTCCGGCCTGGTGCGTTTCAGCAAGGAGTACCCGGAGCGCTACTTCGACGTGGCCATCGCCGAGCAGCATGCCGTCACCCTCGCCGCCGGCATGGCCACCCAGGGCGCCAAACCCGTCGTGGCGATCTACTCCACGTTCCTGCAGCGCGCGTACGACCAGCTGGTCCATGACGTGGCCGTCCAGCAGCTGGACGTGCTGTTCGCGATCGACCGCGCCGGCGTGGTCGGCCCGGATGGCGCCACGCACGCCGGCAACCTGGACCTGAGCTTCCTGCGCTGCGTGCCCCACATGGTGGTGATGGCGCCGTCGGACGAAGCCGAATGCCGCCAGATGCTGACCACCGGCCTGCGCTACCCCGGCCCGGCCGCTGTGCGCTACCCGCGCGGCAGCGGCACCGGCGTGGCGGCCGGGACCGACCTGTCCACACTGGAGATCGGCAAGGCCGAGGTACGCGTGCTCGGCAGTCGTGTTGCCCTGCTCGCATTCGGCAGCACCCTGCCGGCGGCCGAGGAAGTGGGCCGCGAACTCGGCCTGACGGTCGTCAACATGCGCTTCATCAAGCCGCTCGACCGCGACCTGCTGCTGGAGCTGGCGCAGCGCCATGACGGCTTTGTGACCCTCGAGGACAACGTCGTGGCCGGCGGCGCCGGCTCCGGCGTGGCCGAACTGCTCAATGCCGAGGACGTGCTGCGGCCGTTCCTGCACCTGGGCCTGCCCGACAGCTTCCAGCACCACGCCAGCCGCGAGGATCTGCTGGCCGAAGCCGGTATCGATGCCGCCGGCATCCGTGCCGCCGTGCTCAAGCGCTGGCCGACCCTGGCCACCCTCGGCCAGCCGCTCAGCGCGGCAGGCTGAGTCCCGCCGCGCGTGCCGGGCGTTGCCCGGTACCGCGCGCTCAGCCGTAGCTCACAGCTTCCACGCAGGCACCGCTGGCTTCCACACGCACCGCGCTGCGCTGGCCGGTATCGGCGTGGTGGAGGCGCGCCAACGCGTCGGCGAAATCAAAGGCGATGGCACTGTTGCGGAAACGCAGCCCGTCGGGCTTGTCCGGGTGGACCACGCGCCACAGGCGCTCGTCCAGTTGCAGGCGGATCAACATGCGTTGCTCTCTCCTTGAGGCGGCATATCGGGCCAGAGCGCGACCGCGGCCAGCGTGGCGCGGTCACTCTGGCGCGTCGGGGCCGCATTCGGCCCACGACGCGCACAGTAATCCATCGAAACTGTGATCTGTATCAGATTTTTCTGACGCCCGAGGCACGGGGCCCGGGTGGAATCAGTTGACCAGGAACTGGCCGCGGCAACCGCCGGTCACCCACACGCCATTGCGGTCCCAACCCCACGTCTGCCCCTCGATGCACGCCGTGCCCGAGGTCTGGCGTACCAGCCGCACATCGCGGCGGATAGTGACGTTGCAGCGGCGATCGCGACGGTCCTTGGAGTCGCAGCTGATGATCTCGCCACGGCCGCCGCCGTTGTTCCAGCCGCCGCCGCCATTCCAGTGGCCACCGCCATGCGAGGGACGCCCACGCTCGGCGATGAACTCCGCACGGCAGCCCCGGGTCACCCACACGCCATTGCGTGCCTGGCCCCAGGTCTCGCCTTCGATGCACGGCGAGCCGGAAATCTGCCGCACCAGCCGCGCGCGGCCGTCCAGCGGACACTGCTGGGTGCGGTTCTTGTTCGACTCGCAGCGCACCGGGCCACTGTTGTAGCCGTCGTCATAGCGTTCGTACTGCTGCGCGTGCGCGGTGGCGCCCAGCACCAGCATCGAGGGCAGCAACGCCCACAGCCATCGCTGCTTTCCCTGCCTCATCCCATTGCTCCTCATGCCTGCCTCGAAACCGTGTGTGGTGGTGGCGAACAGGATGTGGCAAAGCGGCCGTAGGCGACATAGGCCGGAAGTCGTCGATTTCATGCCCTATTTAGGTAACCGACGCCTGCCTGACTGACGCACGCGAGGTGCTGTCACGTCTGCCACTGCAGACCATCACCTCCAGCATGCGCTGCGGCGGCGGCGTGTGGAACAGCCGTCGATGGCGCAGACCCGGCGCGGCTGGAGCGCGATCAGCGGATCCGACGCTTCCCGGACCCGCATCGGCCACGTCCCCAGCGTATCCAGCGGACGCCGCGGGCACTGCGGCGGCTGGCGCTGGCACGGGGAACCCTCCGCCCGCGGTCGCGGTTACCCGTAACGCACCGCTTCCACTGCCGCGTCCTGCACTTCCACGCGCACGGCGCTGGCGCCGCCGGTACTGGCGTGATGCTCGCGCGCCATCGCATCGGCGAAATCAAACGCCACTGCACCATTTGGGAAATCGATGGCGTCCGGGCGCGACGGATGAACCACGCGCCATTGGCGCTCCTGGCATTGCACGGTGATCAACATGATGGGCATTCCTATCGTTTCCGTGGCGGGGGCACGCGGCGACCCTCCAGTTCCCTGGAACCGGTGGCACACGCGGGGGCATCGGGAGAGCGTCCAGCTCTCGGGAACCACGATAGATCGCCCCTTCCGTTTGGAACATCGGAATAGTCTGAATTTTCGACTCCGACCGGCCGGCGTGATCCGGCCAGCCGCTCAGTCCGGCGTGCCCAGGAACGCGAACGGTGCCGACGGCCGGAACTGCGGCAGCGCGTCGCCGGCGAACACATTGCGCTGGTCCGGTCCAAGGTCCAGCGTGAGAACCCTGCCGGTCGCCCGCGAGAAGTCGATCCTGTTGAGGTCCACCCAGAAGGTGTTCGGCGTCAGCGCGGATTCGAAGAAGTACAGCCGGCGCTTGTGGTCGGCCACAGTACGCCAGCGCGTGGATGAAATGTTCGGTTCGCCCGGCGTGGCGATGCCGTAGGGCACCGAGACGTTGCGGATCACGCTGAACACGCTGGCCAGCGCGACCACCGGGTCCTCGCTTTTGGGAATGGCGTTGACGTAGAACGACGCGCGCGCGAACCGGTCGGCCGATCGGTTCGTTCCCGGCAGCATCACCGTGCCACCGATCTGCTGCCAGTAGCTGTTGAGCGCCAGCTGCTGTTCGAACACCGGCGAGTTGGTCATCACCTGGTAGGCCCGGTCATGGTGGATGACCTGGCGGCCGCCGATGTACTCGACGATGGCACTGTCGCCGGTGGCATCGGACATGGACAGGTGCAGCGTGGCCAGCCGTGCTTCGCCGGGCACCGCATCGGTGACGATCGAGAACGGCTCGCGCTCCAGCGCGGCGACCGCCTCGGCCACGGTAGCGAAATTGTCGAGTACATACTGCGCCCACAGCGAGATCGCCAGGCCCGGCTTGCCGCTGCGCTGCTGCGGATACTCCGATTCGACCAGCCACAGCAGGTTCGCCGACAGGCCGGCCTCGTTGAGGCCGTCGGTGGTGGAGATGTCATAGCCGCTGGCAATCACGCTGCCGTAGCGCGAGGTCCAGCGGATCGAATTGCGCCCGGCCTGTCCCTCGCGTGCGATACCCTGCGGAAACACCCACAGGTTGGTGGCGACGTCGGTCTTCCAGTCCATCGAGCGGGCGGTGATCACGTCCTTGTTGTCGCCCAGATACACCAGGCGGGTGCAGGCCTGCGCCGGTGGCGGCACGCACGCGGCGGCAAGCGCAATCAGGGCCCAACGCACGGCGGAAACAGGCATCATGCGGATTCTCCCGGGGCAACGCGCGGGGCTGTGCGGATGCCAGCCTCCCTGCCGTGCCCGGGCCATCACACCCAAGCGGTGGTGATGGACAGGTGAACCCAAGGCGCATCGGCGCCAGGTGAGGACGCCGTCAGGATCGCGGGCCCGCAGGGCGTTACCCTGCGGCCATCGCCCCCCGGACACCGCCCCGATGAGGACTGCCCTGTCGCTTCTGTTGTCCTGCGGCCTGCTGGCCGCCTGCTCGCCCGCGGTGCCGTCAGCGCCGCCCTCGCCCCCTGTTGTCGGCGGCGACCGCGACAGCCACGGCTGCATCGGCTCGGCCGGCTATCGCTGGTGCGCGCGCAGCGGCCAGTGCGAGCGGCCGTGGGAGCTGGCCAAGGCACAAGGCCTGGACAACACGCCTGCGGCGATCGACGCCTACTGCGCCAGCCCGGCAGCGAAAACGCCGCAACCGCGCTGAGCGGTCACGGCCTACGGCTCAATCGCCCTTGTTCTTGCCGCTGAAGTCCAGCGGCTGGTCACTGCCGCGCTTCTCGCTGGACCACACCTGGATGCTGTCGCGGCACCGGCTTTCGCGCCGGGCCACCTGGTCGGGCAGTTCCTTGACCAGCGGCGAGTCCTCGCACTGCGGCGGGCCGGCAACGTCATCGGTGGTCGCACAGGCTGACAGCGACAGCACGGCGGCAACGGCCGCAGTACGTACACACAGGGACAGATTCATGCAGCCTCGCCAGGAAAGGGGGAACCCGACCGATTCTTCGCCCCCACGCCGGGCGCTTCGCCTGCCATAGGTCATGGCAGCGCGCTGTCCAGCGGCAGCCGCATGCGGAACCGCGCGCCGCCGGTGGCCGCCTCCACCACGGCGATGGTGCCGCCGTGGCGATGCACGATCTCGCGTGCCAGGTGCAGGCCCAGCCCGCTGCCGCTGCCGCTGGGACGCAGCCGGTGGAACGGTTCGAAGATCGATTCACGCTCGGCCAGCGGCACCCCGGGGCCGTCATCGCTGACACACAGCTCGGCGGCGGGGTCCAGCGCGATCTCGATGGTGCCGCGGCCGCCGCCATGCGCGATGGCGTTCTGCACCAGGCTGGCCACCACGCGGTGCAGTGCATGGGGGTCGCCACGGACCCACACCGGCTGCGACGGCGCGTCCACCGAGAACGCATAGCCGGCGTCGACCACCAGCGGCGCCACGTCGCCGGCCACGTCGCCGGTCAGTGCGGCCAGGTCCACCCGCTGCGACTGGCTGGCATGGTGGTCCAAGCGCTGCAGGTCCAACAGCTGTTCGGTGATGTTGCCCAGCCGGCTCAGGTCCAGCTGCAGGCGTGCGCGCTCGGCACCTGCGGGCAGGTTGGCGATGCGCGTGGCCAGAATCGCAATCGGCATGCGCAGTTCGTGCGCGGCGCCGGCCAGGAAACGGTCCTGCGCGTCGTAGCTTTCGCCGATCCGCCGCACGGCTGCGTTGAAGGCGTCCACCAGCGGGTAGATCTCGGCCGGCACCGCACGCGTGTCCAGCCCGGTGCCGCGCTCGGTGACCTGGATCGCGGCGGCCTGCGCGGCCACGCGGTTCACCCCGCGCAGCGAACGATGGATTACCCAGGGCGCGGCCACCAGCGTGATCACGATCAGCGGGCCGGCGATCCAGCCCCCGAGATAGCGCATCACCACCAGCATCTGCCGCCACAATCCGTGCTGCGGCATGCCGCCCATCATCACGTGCACGCGGTCGTCGCCATGCTCGCCCACCATCACCCGCACGGCGAGTTCATCGCCACGGGTGCGGGTGCGGACGTCGGTGGGTTCTATGTGCTGAAGCTGCTGCACCAGCGACCGGTAGACCGGCGGCACGGTGCCGTGGGTCAAGCGCCGTCCCTGCTCATCGGCGGCCACGAACCAGAAGCCCGCCGGGCGATCACGGCTCACCGCATTCACCGCCACCCAGTCCACGCGCAGCGCGTCGTCGTGGACCTGGATCGCATCGGCCAGGGTCTGGCTCAGGTTCCAGTCGATGTAGGCCGCGCTGCGGTCGCCGTACGCCAGCACCAGCGCGCCCAGTGCGATGGCCACCATCGTGATCTGGATCAGGCAGATCTTCCAGGCCAGGCTGAAGGACAGCGAGCCGGGCTTGAGGAACTTCATGACGCCTCCTTCAACAGATAGCCGATGCCGCGCATCACGTGCACCTCCACGCGCGCATCGGCTTCGGCCAGTGCCTTGCGCAGCTTGGACACGTGCGCGTCCAGCGCGTTGGATTGGATCGCATCGTCGAAGCCGTACACCGCTTCGAGCAGCGCCGCGCGCGCCACCGTGCGTCCCTGGCGCAGCGCCAGCGCTTCAAGCACCAGCAACTGCCGTCGCGGCAGCGCGAGCAGTACACCGTCCACGCTGGCCTGGCGCGCCACGAAATCAAACTGCAGCCGCCCCAGCGCCAGTTCAGGCAATGCGATCTGCGAGGGCCGCCGCGAGATCGCACGGATGCGCGCCAGCAGCTCCTCGACTGCGAACGGCTTGGTCAGGTAATCGTCCGCACCGACGTCCAGCCCGGTCACCCGGTCGGCGACCGATCCGCGCGCGGTCAGCATGATCACCGGCAGGTTGGCGATCAGTCCGCGCGCCACCTGCACGAAGCCGGCACCGTCGCCATCGGGCAGTTGCCGGTCCAGCAGCAGGATCTGGTGCACGCCGGCGCGCAGCGCTTCGGCGGCCTGGGCCATGCTGCCCACCACGTCCACGACCATGCCGTGCCGGCCCAGGCTCACCTGGATAGCGCCGGCCATTTCCGGGTCGTCTTCGAGCAGGAGGATGCGCATGCGGGATACGGGGGGCGAGCGGGGGGCTCGATGGTACCGCGCGATCCAGCGCAACGTTCCGACAATGTAGCCCGTCCATCCTGTCCGCTGATCCTCCCCCCGCGACAGGTACATGCAGCTCCGTCTTCCCGCTCTCCCGCGTCATCCGGCCGCCACCCTGCTGGCACTGCTGCCCTTGGTGGCCGTTCCCGCCGCCCAGGCCGGGGACACCGCCCCGGCTCCCAAACGCACCAGCGTCGGAGTGGCCGTGGTGGCCCTGAAGTCGCCCTACGCCGGCTACGACACCGATACCATCCCCGCGCCGCTGATCAGCTATGAAGGCAGATCGTTCTACTTCCGCGGCGGCGCGGTGGGCTACCGCCTGGTCAATCAGGGTGGCACGGAGCTGTCGGCCACGCTGTCGCCGTACATGATGCGCTTCAAGCACCGCGACACCGACAACCCGCAGCTGCGTCAGCTCTCCAACCGCAGCCTGTCCGGCATGGCCGGTCTGGCCTGGCGCCACAGCGCCGACTGGGGCGTGGTGCAGGCCAGCGCCGAGGCCGAGGTCACCGGCCACGGCGGCGGCGTCGCTGCCGATGCGCGCTACAGCTACCCGCTGCCGGTGGGCAAGGTGCGGCTGATTCCGGGCGTGGGCGTCAACTACGCCAGCAGCAAACTCAACGATTACTACTTCGGTGTCAGCCAAGCCGAAGCGCTGCGCAGCGGCCTGGCCCGCTACGAGGCCGGCAGCGGCGCGTCGCCGTACATGGATGTCACCGTGGTGATGCCGCTGGGCACGCACTGGACCGGCACCGCCTCGCTGCGCCGCAGCCGGCTGTCCGATGCGGTGCGCGACAGCCCGATGACGCGCGGCGACCATATGGATTCGGCGGCCGTCTCCCTCAGTTACGGCTTCTGACCATGCCCGGGGGACCCGTACGTCGTATCACCGGACGCGCTCTGCAGATCGAGCCGGACCGCCGCGCCGTCATTGAATGGATTCTGTATTCCCCCGCCCGCCACGGAGTCGACCGATGAACCCGAGCAGCAAGATCACGCATGCGCCCCACCCGGGCGTACCCGTTCCCGCGACGGAGGCCAGCGCGGCCGCGGTGTTGCGCTTCGACGACGCCGTGCGCCAACGCATGGCCATCGACCCGATGGCCTACGGCCGCTTCTCGCGCGCCTACATCGCCACGCTGCTGGACGCGTCGCGCTCGGCGGCCACCGGCGCGCACACCCGCTGCGTTGAACCGGACTGGATCAGCGCCCGCCGTCGCTGGCTGCACGAGCGCCTGCAGCAGCATCCCGAAGAAGGCCGCGACCCACGCCTGATCGCGGCCCGCTACGCCGCCGACGGCGTATGGCTGCAAAGCGCCTGCACGGGACGGCCCGCCGCCGGCGACACCGACCGCGTCCTGCACGCCCTGATGGCAATGACGCGACCGGCACACTGAGCGAGGCGGCCGCATCGCCGCCGCGCCCTGCACATCCGCGCGCGGCCGGAGTGTGCATACTCCCGGCCGTGTCCGCCGCCGGCGGACGGTCCGTGGTTCCGCTGCCTGTCCGGAAGTTGTCGATGCGCCTGCCTGTTGCTGCATGCCTGCTGTTGTTCGCCGCCACCGCCCATGCCCAAGGCAGCGACGACACGCAACCGCCGTCGTTCGATCGTCCCGGCATCGGCTTCTCCACCGACACTGTGCCGCGTGGCGCGCTCGCGCTGGAACTGGGCCTGCCCAGCCTGGAACGTGATCGCGACGCCGACGGCGTGCTGAGCACGCAGTACAGCAGCGACATCACCCTGCGCATGGGCCTGGCCGAACGGCTGGAGCTGCAGGCCTTCGCCACGCCGTGGAACCGGCTGCAGCTGCGTCCGCGCGGCGGCCCCACCCACACCGAACGCGGTGCGGGCGATGCCGGCCTGGCGCTCAAATTCGCCCTGCCCACGGGATCGGACCGGCACAGTGTGGCCCTGCTCGCCAGCAGCACATTCGCCACCGGCGACCGCGACTTCTCCGAGGGCGGCACACAGTACGCGCTCGGGGCCAGCTACGAATACATCTTCAACGACCGGTGGAGCGGCGCGCTGTACGCCAACGCAGTGCGCGGCGCGGGCGCGGACGAATTCACCTGGTCGCCCAGCCTCAGCGTGGCGCTCACCGACACGGTCAGCAGCTATGTCGAACTGGGCTTCACCGACAGCGACGGCGATCCCTCCACCGCCATCGCCGGTGCCGGCGTGACCTGGATGCTGCGCCCGCGCGTGCAGCTGGATGCCTCGTTCGATGTCGGCCTGGACAACGCCAGCCCCGATCTGCAGGCCGGGCTGGGTGTGTCGTTCTACTTCGACTAGGCAGGTTGGAACAGCGTGCAACGAAAAAGGGCCCGCACATCGCTGTGCAAGCCCTTGTTCTGATCGCCAACAATGGTCGGGACGGCCGGATTTGAACCGACGACCCTCTGCCCCCCAGGCAGATGCGCTACCAGGCTGCGCTACGCCCCGATGATGCTGGCAATGTCCCCGCCTTGCAGCGGGCCGACGAGTATAAACGATCCGATCGAAAAAGGGTTCAGCGGCGCAGCAATTGCAGCACTTCTTCCAGTTCCATCCGCGTCTGCCTGATGATCTGGTTGCTCAGTGCCGATTCGTCGCGCGCGCCGGCGCCTTCCAGGCGCAGCCGCGCGCCGCCGATCGTGTAGCCCTGTTCGTAGAGCAGGCCGCGGATCTGGCGCACCATCAGCACGTCGTGGCGCTGGTAGTAGCGACGGTTGCCGCGCCGCTTGGCCGGCTCGAGACTGGGAAACTCGGTTTCCCAGTAGCGCAGCACGTGCGGTTTGACATCGCACAGCTCGCTGACCTCACCGATGGTGAAGTAGCGCTTGGCCGGTATCGGCGGAAGTTCGCGGTTACTGCCCGGATCCAGCATATGCCTCCACCCTTTCCTTGAGCTTCTGGCCCGGACGGAAGGTGACCACCGTGCGGGCGGAAATAGGAATTTCCTCGCCGGTCTTGGGATTGCGACCCGGGCGCTGGTTCTTGCGCCGCAGGTCGAAATTGCCGAAGCCGGAGAGCTTCACCTGACGTCCCTGTTCCAATGCCTCTCGCAACACATCGAAGAACGCGTCGACAAATTCCTTGGCTTCACGCTTGTTCAGACCGACTTCGTCGAACAGCTTTTCGGCCATCTCAGCCTTGGTCAATGCCATTGCCTGCTACCCCCATGCTTCCCGCTCAACCACGGATCCGGGCGTGGTGTTCACGCTCCATGACAGTGACCGCCTCGGCCACTACCGAATCCACGTCGCGGTCCGTCAGAGTGCGCGACTTGTCCTGCAAAATCAAGCCCATAGCGAGACTCTTGAAGCCTGGCTCGACCCCCTGCCCGACGTACCGGTCGAACAGGATGACTTCCCGCAGCAGCGGCCCGACGGCCCGGCGCAGGGTTGCCTCCAGGTCCTTCCAGGCGGCCGCTTCGGGCACCTGGAAGGCCAGGTCGCGGCGCACCGAGGGGTAACGCGACAGCTCGTTGGCACGCGGCAGGGCGCGGGCGGCCAACAGCGCCAGGTCCAGCTCGAAGGCGTACACGTCCACGTCGATGTCCAGCGCCTTGGCCAGGCGCGGGTGGACCTGGCCGATCCAGCCCAGGTTGACGCCGTCGCGCAGCACCTCGGCTGACCGTGCCGGGTGGCCGTAGGGGCGCTGCGACGGCTGGAAGGTCAGTACCGCGCCACTGGCGGCGGCCAGCGACTCTAGGTCGCCCTTGAGGTCGTGGAAGTCCACCTTGCGCGAAGCGATGCCCCACTGCTGGGTATCGGCGTCGCCACAGATGGCTGCAGCCACGCGCTGGGTTTCCAGCGGTGCCGGCTGGCCCTCGCCGGCCTGGCGGTGGAAGACGCGGCCCAGCTCGAACAGGCGCACGCGGCCCAGCTGGCGGGCGGCATTGCGCCCCAGCGTGGCGACCAGGCCCGGCAGCAGCGACGGGCGCATCACGGCCAGTTCGGCCGACAGCGGGTTGGCCAGCGGCACCAGCGCCTCGGCGAGCTGCCACTGCGCGAGCAGGTTGGCGTCGACGAAGGCGTAATTGATGGTTTCCTGCAGGTCGCGGGCCACCAGCTGCCGGCGGGTGCTGAGGTCGTCCAGTCGGGTCTCACTGGGCATCGCCACGCGCGAGGCACCGCCCGGCAGCGTGGTCGGGATGCGCTCGTAGCCGTGAATACGGGCCAGTTCCTCGATCAGGTCTTCTTCAATGGCGATGTCGAAGCGACGGCTCGGCGCGGTGACCTGCCAGCCCTCGGCCGCGGCGGTCACGTCCATGCCCAGCGCGCCCAGGATCCGCTCCACGTCGGCATCGGCGATCTGGATGCCCAGCACACGGGCGATGCGCGCACGGCGCAGGGTGATGGCAGCGGTTGCCGGCAGGTCGCCGGCATTGACGGCTTCGGTCACCGGTGCCGGCGTGCCGCCGGCCAGGTCCAGGATCAGACGGGTAGCGTACTCGACCGCCGTACGCGGCAACGCCGGGTCCACGCCCCGCTCAAAGCGGTGTCCGGCATCGGTATGAAGGCCCAGCTTGCGGCCGCGGCCCATGATGGCGGCCGGCGCGAAGTGCGCCGCCTCCAGGAACACGGCAGTGGTGTCGTCGGTGACACGGGTATCGAAGCCGCCCATCAGGCCGGCCAGCGCGACCGGACGGTCCGCGTCGGTCACCACCAGGAAGCTGTCGTCCAGCGCGGCGTCGCGGCCGTCGAGCAGTTTCACGGATTCGCCGGCGCGCGAACGGCGCACGCCGATGCTGCCCTGCAGGGTGTCCAGGTCGTAGGCGTGCATCGGCTGGCCCAGTTCCAGCATCACGTACTGGGTGATGTCCACCAGCAGCGACACCGGCCGCACGCCGCTGCGGCGCAGGCGCTCGGCCATCCACAGCGGGGTTGCCGCGCGCGGGTTGACGCCTTCGATGACGCGGCCAACGAAACGCGGTGCCTCGGCGCCGGCCTGCAGCGCAATGGTCAGCTCACGGCTGCCCACGGCCGCGACCGGTGCGGCATCGAACGGCACCACTTCGCTGGCGCACGCGGCGGCCACGTCGAAGGCGATGCCGCGGATGCTGAAGCAGTCGGCGCGGTTGGGGGTCAGCTTGATCTCGATGCTGGCGTCGGGCAGGCCGAGGTACTCCACCAGCGACTGGCCGACCGGCGCATCGTCGGGCAGCTCGAACAGACCCGAGGCATCGCTGTCCAGGCCCAGTTCCCTGGCCGAGCACAGCATGCCGTTGGAGGCCACGCCGCGCAGCTGCGCCGGCTTGATCTTCAGCTCGCCGATCTGCGCACCAACCATCGCCAGCGGTGCAACCAGCCCGGCGCGCGCGTTCGGGGCACCGCAGACGATCTGCAGGTGCTCGCCCTGCCCTGCGTCGACCTGGCAGATCTGCAGGCGGTCGGCTTCCGGATGGCGTTCGGCGGACACGATCCGCGCCACTACCACATGCTGCAGGCCCTCGCCCAATGCATCGACCTCTTCCACTTCGAGGCCGATGGCGGTCAGCACCGCGCCGAGTTCATCGCGCGAAACGGTGGTCGGGACGTGGCTGCGCAGCCAGTTTTCAGAGAATTTCATGGTGTCACCCTGGTGGGCCGGCGCATGCGCCTGGCCGTAATTCAACAATCGTGGTGCCGGGCGCTGCCCGGCATGCCGTCATCAGGCGAATTGCTTCAGGAACCGCACATCGTTCTCGAAGAACGCGCGCAGGTCGTTGACCCCGTAGCGCAGCATCGCGAAACGCTCCACGCCCAAGCCGAACGCGAAGCCGGTGTAGCGCTCCGGATCGATGCCCACGTTGCGCAGCACGTTCGGGTGGACCATGCCGCAACCGAGCACTTCCAGCCAGCGGGTGCTGCCGTCGGGCTGCTGCCAGGCGATGTCCACTTCGGCGCCGGGTTCGACGAACGGGAAGTAGCTGGGGCGGAAGCGCATCTCGAAGTCGCGCTCGAAGAAGGCGCGCACGAACTCGGACAGCGTGCCCTTCAGGTCGGCGAAGGTGGAATGCTCGTCGACCAGCAGGCCTTCGACCTGGTGGAACATCGGCGAGTGGGTCTGGTCGCTGTCGCTGCGATAGACCTTGCCGGCGGCGATCATGCGCAGCGGCGGCGCGTGGTCGCCCATGTAGCGCACCTGCACACCGGAGGTATGCGTGCGCAGCAGGCGGCCATCGCCGAAATAGAAGGTGTCGTGCATCGCACGCGCCGGGTGGTGCGGCGGGAAGTTCAGGGCTTCGAAGTTGTGCCAGTCGTCTTCGATTTCCGGGCCTTCGGACAGTTCATACCCGAGGCGGCCGAAGATCTCGGTGATGCGCTCCAGGGTGCGGGTGACCGGATGCAGGCCACCACGTTCGTCGCGGCGCCCCGGCAGGGTGATGTCGATCGCTTCGGCGGCCAGGCGCGCGTCCAGCGCAGCGTCTTCCAGCACGGCCTTGCGTTCGCCCAGCGCGGTGGTCAGCGCGTCGCGGGCACGGTTGATCGCCTCACCGGCGGCCTTGCGCTCGTCGGCGGGCAGTGCGCCGAGCTGCTTGAGCTGGGCGGTGATGCTGCCGCTCTTGCCGAGCAGTGCCACGCGCAGGGCTTCCAGCGCGTCCGGGCTCTGGGCAGCAGCCACGTCGGCCAGCGCCTGGGTGGTCAGGGATTGGATGTCACTCATGGATAGCCGGAGCCTCGCGTCGGTATGCCATCGCGATGCGCGTCGGGCCGACCCCCGTCGCCACCGCTGTCGAGCGATGGCACCGGGAGGGCCATCGCCAACACAAAAAAGAATGGGGAAGGACTTGCGCCCTTCCCCATGCATTTGCCTTACCCACAGCCGTTGCGCGTGAACGGCAACGGCAGGGGAATGGACTTATGCCGCCAGTGCGCCCTTGGCCTTTTCGGCCAGTGCAGCAAAACCGGCTGCGTCGTGCACGGCGATGTCAGCCAGAACCTTGCGGTCCAGGGTGATGCCGGACTTGAGCAGGCCATTCATGAAACGGCTGTAGCTCAGGCCGTTGATGCGGGCAGCCGCGTTGATGCGGGTGATCCACAGCGAACGGAAATTGCGCTTCTTCTGCTTACGACCGATGTAGGCGTACTGCTGTGCCTTGATCACGGCCTGCTTGGCAACGCGGAAGACCTTGCGGCGAGCGTTGTAATAACCCTTCGCCAGGGTCAGGATTTTCTTGTGACGGCGACGCGCCTGTACGCCACGCTTTACTCGTGCCATGGGTCAGTCCTCAGAGGTAGGGAAGCATACGGTTCAAACGGCCTGCGTCTTCTGCACGAACATGGTTCGTCTGACGCAGATTGCGCTTCCGCTTGGTCGACTTCTTCGTGAGGATGTGGCTACGGTTGGCGTGGCCAGCCTTGAACTTGCCGGAGGCGGTCTTGCGGAAACGCTTGGCCGCCGCCCGGTTGGTCTTGATCTTGGGCATTGCAATGTCCTTGATGGTGTTTTGTCACTGACCAGGGCGGTGGCATTGCCACACTTTCCGTCCGTGCCCTTGCCTGCTTGTAAGCCCGGGATCCCCACTGGGAACCAGGCCGGTCCTGTTGCCGTTGAAAAGCGTGAAACCGTTCAAAACAGCACCCCCGCAATACGGGGCCGCCCATTATGCCCGCGCAGACAGGCACTTGCAACCGATTGATTGAACGGGCGTTTGGCGCGGGTGCGCGAACCTGAAGGGTGTGGACACCGCGCAGGGGGCGGCATCCCGCCCTGTCTGCACAGAGCGGCTGAAGGCGCCGTTGGCGCCCCCTGCCTTTCACGCGAACCGACTCTGCCGGCAGCGGCGGCGGGTTCAGCCGGGCATGGCCCGGCGTCCACCCACGCGGTCGGGCGCAGGCCCGACAGCCGGTTACTTCTTCTTCGGCGCGATCATCATCACCATCTGCCGGCCTTCCAGGCGCGGACGGGACTCAATCACGATGTCCTCACCCAGATCGGCTTCGATCCGGTTGGCCATTTCGCGACCCAGTTCCTGATGGCTCATTTCACGACCACGGAAGCGGATGTTGACCTTGATCTTGTCGCCCTCTTCCAGGAACCCGCGCATCTTGCGCAGCTTGATCTGGTAGTCGCCTTCATCGGTGACCGGGCGGAACTTCACTTCCTTGATCTCGACCTGCTTGGTCTTCTTCTTGGCCTCGTTGGCCTTCTTCTGCGCTTCGAACTTGAACTTGCCGAAGTCCATGATCTTGCACACCGGCGGATCAGCCTGCGGCTGAATCTCGACCAGGTCCAGACCTTCGTCTTCGGCCATCGACAGCGCTTCGTCACGCGTCAACACGCCAATCATTTCTCCGTCGCTGCCGATCACGCGTACGCGCGGCACCCGGATTTCCTGATTCTTGCGGTTCTGTTTGTTGTCAGGGGTACTGATATTGCAATCTCCCAGAGGAATCAAACCGGCCCTGAGCGGATCATCCGCAGGGCCGGGACTTTCTTACACGGACTGTTCTGCCTGCAACCGCTCGATGAAGGCCTGGACGGACATGCTGCCCAGATCTTCGCCAGAGCGCGTACGCACGGCCACGGCGCCATTTTCCTTCTCACGGTCGCCAACCACCAGCAGGTACGGGACCCGCTGCAGCGTATGCTCGCGAATCTTATAACCGATCTTCTCGTTGCGCAAATCGGCGTTTACCCGGAAGCCTTGATCTGCAAGGGTTTTCCGGACCTCGGACACGTATTCAGCCTGCGCATCGGTGATATTGGCCACCACCACCTGGATCGGGGCCAGCCAGGACGGGAAGGCGCCGGCGTGGTGTTCGATCAGGATGCCGATGAAGCGCTCCATCGAGCCCACGATGGCCCGGTGCAGCATGACCGGGTGCTTCTTCTGGCTGTTTTCGTCCACGTACTCGGCGCCAAGGCGGCCGGGCATCATGAAATCGACCTGCATCGTGCCCAGCTGCCAGGTGCGGCCGATGGCGTCCTTGAGGTGGTACTCGATCTTCGGGCCATAGAAGGCGCCCTCACCCGGCAGTTCCTGCCATTCCACGCCGCAGCTGCCCAGCGCCGAGCGCAGCGCGCCCTCGGCCTTGTCCCAGGTGGCGTCATCACCGAGGCGCTTTTCCGGGCGCAGCGCGATCTTGATCTGGATGTCCTCGAAACCGAAGGTCGTGTACACCGCCAGCGCCTGCTGGTGGAACGCGGTCACTTCGGCTTCGATCTGCGACTCGGTGCAGAACACGTGGCCGTCGTCCTGCGTGAAACCACGCACGCGCAGGATGCCGTGCAGCGCGCCGGACGGCTCGTTGCGATGGCACGACCCGAACTCGCCGTAGCGGATCGGCAGGTCGCGGTAGCTGTGCAGGCCCTGGTTGAACACCTGGATGTGACCCGGGCAGTTCATCGGCTTGACCGCGTACGTGCGCTTCTCCGACTCGGTGAAGAACATGTTTTCCTGGTAGTTGTCCCAGTGGCCGGACTTCTGCCACAGCGAGACATCCAGGATCTGCGGGCAGCGCACTTCGCCATAGCCGCTGTCGCGGTACACCTTGCGCATGTGCTGCTCGACCACCTGCCACAGCGCCCAGCCCTTGGGGTGCCAGAACACCAGGCCCGGCGCCTCTTCCTGCAGGTGGAACAGTTCCTGCTGCCTGCCGATGCGGCGGTGATCGCGCATCTCGGCTTCCTCGATGCGCTTGATATACGCCTCGAGCTGCTTCTTGTCGGCCCACGCGGTGCCGTAGATGCGCTGCAGCTGCTCGTTCTTGGCATCGCCGCGCCAGTACGCACCGGAAATGCGGGTCAGCTTGAAGGCCTTGAGGAAGCGCGTGTTCGGCACGTGCGGACCACGGCACATGTCCACGTATTCCTGGTGGTAGTACATGCCCATCGCCTGGATGTCATCGGACATGTCCTCGATCAGGCGCAGCTTGTAGTCCTCGCCACGCGCCTTGAAGATCTCGATGACCTCCGCACGCGGGGTCACCTTCTTGATCACGTCGTAGTCCTGCGCGATCAGCTCGCCCATGCGCTTTTCGATCGCGGCCATGTCCTCCGGCGTGAACGGGCGCTCGGCGTAGATGTCGTAGTAGAAGCCTTCGGCGATGACCGGGCCGATCACCATCTTGACGTCGGGGTAGAGCTGCTTGACCGCATGACCGACCAGGTGGGCACAGGAGTGGCGGATGATCTCCACCCCCTCCTCGTCCTTGGCGGTGATGATGCGCAGGCTGGCATCGTGGTCGATGACGTCGCTGGCATCGACCAGCACGCCATCCACCGAACCGGCGATGGTGGCCTTGGCCAGGCCGGCGCCGATCGACTGGGCGACGTCCATGACACTGACGGGGTTTTCGAACTCACGGCGGCTGCCGTCGGGGAGCGTGATGGCGATCATGAATAGGCTTTGGCTGGTGGGCCCGCCGCGCGGGCCGAAGGTACGGAATCAGGGAAATCGGCAATAAAAAAGCGCCACGAAGGCGCCTGCGTCAGGGGCCGTCGGGACGTTCAGCGGTGGGCGGTGGTAGTGCTCATGTCACACGCTAGACCGGCGCCGGGCGCGGGCCACCTTGTTGCCATCAGTAGAGATGGCTTGATCTTAAACCAATCCGGGTCGCGATGCCGCTCCGCCTGCCCGGGCAGCGCCTGAACGTGGCGCTGTGGCGCCCGGAAACCGCAATGATTACCATGCGCGGATCGCCGTGCCACGTCCGGCGACGCCTTCCCCCAAGGATCCGCCATGACACTCGCCGTCCGCCGGGCCCGGCCTGCCCGGCCCCGTCTTCCGCGCCAGGGCTGGCCCGCCCCGCCGTCGTACCCGTGACAGGTACCGACTTCGCTGCGGCGCTGTACTGCGTGCTCGGTGGCATCGCCTCGGCGTTCTCCGCGCTGGCCTTCTACGCCGCCTCGCCACATTGCCGCTGGCCGCGCCTGCGACGCGCCGGCCGACTCGGCCGCCACATCGGCCTGGTGGCGTTTGCGACCGGACTGTGGCTGTGGATGGGGCAGCTCGGGCTGGCCGCAGGCCTGTGCGTGACCCTGGCCGGCTGGATGCTTGCCGCGATGGCCCTGCCCTACCTGGCCGCGTGGACGCGCCCGTACGCCGCGGAGCGCGGCTGATGTGGCCGCGCGCCTTCGCCGCGCTGCTGGCCGGTTTCCTGGTCGCCGCGGCGGCCACCGGCCTGGTGGCCTGGCTGCCGCCCGGCCCCTGGGAACGGGCCGTGGTGCCGAGCCTGATCGCTTTCGTCCCGCTGTGGATGCTGGCGGCGGTGTGGGCCTTCAGCTTCCGCACCGGCCTGCGTGCATGGACCGGAATGGGGGTGGCTGCCGCTCTCGGTTTCGCGCTGTTGTGGCTGCTGCGCAGCACCCAGTGGGTGCAATGACGGAGTCCCGATGAAGTTCAGCTCGTTTACGCTCCGTACGTTCACCACGCTCCACACCTGGGTCGGCCTGGTGGCTGGCTTCGCGCTGTTCGTGGCCTTCTATGCCGGTGCCATCACCGTGTTCCACCACGACCTGCCGCTGTGGCAGGCGCCGCATGCGATGGAGCAACCGGCACAGACCCTGGACGATGCCCAGCACCTGCTCGACGGCGTCCTCGCGCGGCACCCGGAGGCGCGCCGGCACATCGGCATGACCTTCCCCGGCGCGGAAACCCCGCAGACCGTGGCGTACTGGCAGGACGCCAAGGGCACCTGGCTGTTCGCCTGGGCCGACCACGTGGACGGCAGCCCCACGCCGCCCCAGGCCGGGCTGGCCGAGCTGGTCAATGAGCTGCACTACACCCTGGGCTTGCCGGTGGCCGGAATCTACCTGATGGGCGTGGTCAGCCTGCTGTATGGCGTAGCGCTGCTGTCGGGGCTGGTCATCCACCTGCCTCGACTGGCCGGCGACCTGTTCGCGCTGCGCCCGGGCCGCAACCTCAAACAGATGTGGCAGGACGCGCACAACGTCATCGGTGTGCTCAGCCTGCCCTTCCACCTGCTGTTCGCGGTGACCGGCGCGCTGCTGTGCCTGATGTTCCTGCAGATGGCCGCGCTCAACCCGCTGGTCTACCAGGGCAAGCTGATGGCGGCGCTGCCGACGGCGATGGACACTGCCCCGATCCGTGCCGCCGCCGGCGAGCCGGTGCGACCGGGCAGCCTGGCCATGCTGCATGCGCGTGCGATCGCGGTGGCCACCGACCAGGGCCTGCCGCACTTCGAGCCGGCATACCTGAAGCTGGCCAACGCCGGCGATGCCAACGCGGTCATCGAGATCACCGGCGAAGGCGGCGCCTCGCTCGGCCCGCTCGGCGCGGTGGCGATGGATGCCAACACCGGCCAAGTGCTGCACACGCAGTTGCCTGGCCGTCGCGATGCCAACCACGCCACGCTGGCCGCCGCGTACGCGCTGCACTTCGGCGAGTTCGGCAACGGCGCGGTGCCGTGGCTCTATTTCGCGCTCGGCCTGGGCGGCGCCTTCCTGTTCTATTCGGGCAACCTGCTGTGGATCGAATCGCGCCGCAAGCGTCGGCAGATCGAGCAGGGCCGCGCCCAGGTGAACATGGCACGGGCCACGGTCGGGATCTGCATCGGGCTGTGCGTGGCCATTTCGGCCGCGTTCGTCAGCGTCCAGCTGCTGGAACACCTGGCCCCGTCGTACGCGGACACCGGGATGCGCTGGACCTGCTTCCTGGTCTGGGGCGGCTGCGCCCTGTGGGCGGCCCTGCGGGCGCCGTCACGCGCCGCACAGGAGCTGCTCTGGGCGGCGGCGATGGTGACCGCACTGGTGCCGGTGGCCCACGGCGCCATGACCGGGCAATGGCTGTGGACCAGCGCGCTGCGCGGCTACTGGCCGTTGTTCTGGGTGGACGGTGTCGCCCTGGCAATGGCAGTGGGCTTTGCCGCGATGGCTCGCGCCACGCGACGCCGCGCCCACCACGGCGACCCCAACAGCGTGTGGGCCGATAACCGCAGGGCCACCGCGCGCGTCCCGTAGCCCATCACCGTTTGCTGCCGCGACCGTGTTTACAGTGCAGCGGTTCCTGCCCACCTGCGCAACGCCCATGACCGACCTGCACATCGACCGCCTCGACCATCTCGTACTGACCGTGGCCGACATTGATGCCACCTGCAGGTTCTACCAGCGCGTGCTGGGCATGCAGGTGGAAACCTTCGGCAGCGGGCGCACCGCACTGCGTTTTGGACTGCAGAAGATCAACCTGCACGCGCACGGGCGCGAGTTCGAACCGAAGGCCGCGCGCCCCACACCGGGGTCGGCAGACCTGTGCCTGATCACCTACGCCACGATCGATGAGATCCTCGCCCATCTGCACGCGCAGGACGTGCGCATCGAGGATGGCCCGGTGCAGCGCACCGGGGCCACCGGGCCGATCCTGTCGGTGTACTTCCGCGATCCGGACGGCAACCTGATCGAGGTATCGCGCTACCTGGCGTGAGGCAGGAACGGCGCGGCCATCGCCTGCAGCAGGCTGCCCTGCGGGTCGTCGCCGGTCAGCTCCCAGGTGAACACCCCGCGCAGCTGGCGATCCCTGGCGAACTCGGCGCGCAGGCCGATCGAGGTCGGATCTTCATAACTGATGAACACGCGCTCGGCGGCGTTGTACAGCCACGGCGACTGCGCTACCGGGTGCCAATGCCGCTGCCACCCGGGCTGATCGAGGAACGCGGTCTTGATGTGGCGCCAGTCGCCCGCGTCGAACGGGGCGCTGTACGGCTGGTACAGGCCGTCGCCGCTCTGCGTGGTGACCTGGAAGCCGCGCCCGTAGAACGGCACGCCGAGCACCAGCTTGTCGGCCGGTACGCCGTGCTGCTGGTAGTAGGCCACCGCCCCCTCGACGCTGTTCCAGCGCCGCAGCGCCGGGTCCAGCGGATCGGCCGGCACCTCGCGCAGCGGCGCGTTGAACGTGGAGACTCTGGAGAAGCCGGTGCCCATGTCATAGCTCATCAGCGTGATGAAATCGAGCGCCTGCCCGAGCGCCTTGAGCTCGTAGCTCAGGGCGGGATCGTACGGACCGTCGGTCTGCACGCGGCCGGCCGGCAGCGCAGCGGTCAGCAGCCGGTGCGGACCGTGGCCGCCGTCGAGCGCATCGAGCTGGCGGCGGAATTCCTGCACCAGCAGGGTCATGTTGCGCCGGTCTTCCGGGCGGTCGGTGATCTCCACCGGGCCACCGGACACGGGAAACTCCCAGTCGATATCGACGCCATCGAAGCTACCGCGGTGCTGCTGGAAGAACAACGCCACGCAGGAGCGCACGAACTGCTGCCGGCGTTCGGCGGTGAGCGCCGCGTCGGAGAAGCCGCCGGCATTCCAGCCGCCGATGGAGATCAGGGTGTGCAGTGTCGGATGTGCTCGCTTGAGCGTGGCCAGCGCCTTGAAGTGCCCATCGGCCTGCGCATCGACCACGCAGCGACCGTCCTCGATGCGGGCGAATGCATAGAACAGATGGGTCAGCGTATCGGCCGGAATGGACGCCACCGGATAGCGCTCCGCAGAACCGCCGGGATAGTAGGCTCCGATCACCTTCGGCAATGGGTCGGCGGCGGAGGCGGCGATCGGCAGGCAGCCGGCGATGAGCACAGCAAGTACAGCCACGGTCTGGCGGAACATGGGATCTCCCGGGTCGAAGGCCGGGCCACGTTAGCAGACACCACGCGCGGAACAGCCCCCTTGAACGCGATGTCCGGCAATCCCGTCCGGCGGACAGACCGCACGCCCGCGCCCAGGTCAGCGCAGGGTCGGGACCGGACATGTCGACAGCGCACAATGCCATGCGATGGCATGCGCGACCGACGGGCGCAGCGGCTACAGTGCGCATGAATACCAACGATATGCCGACGCATGACCGACATCGCCGACACCACCGACACCTCACTTTCCACACCGGACAACGACACCCTCGCGGCGCTCGAAGCGGAGGCCTACGCCGCGTTCGACGCTGGCCACCTGCAGCGGGCCAGCGACCTGTTCGGTGAACTCAGCGGGCATGCCCCGCACGTGCCGTACCTGCATTACATGCGCGGCCTGGCGCACAAGTATCTGCGCGACTGGCCCGCCTCGCTGCAGCACAACCTGCGCGCGCAGACCCTGCAGGACGCGTTCGACCAGGCCTCGGCCTGGAATGCAGGGATTGCCGCCACGGCATTGGGCGACTGGGCCGAAGCGCGCCGCCAGTGGGCGAAGTGCGGCATCAACATACCGGACGGCGACGGTCCGATCGACACCGATTTCGGCATGATCTGCGTCCGGCTTGATCCGTGGGGCAGTGGTGAGACAGTGTTCGCGCGGCGCATCGACGTGGTGCGCGCGCGGGTGCTGAACGTGCCATTCGGCAGCAGCGGGCATCGCCTGTTCGATATCGTCCTGCACGATGGTGCCAAGACCGGCGAGCGCGCGTTGAACGGCGGCACGGTGCCCGTGTTCAACGCGCTGCAGACCCTGCAGGCATCGGACCACGCCACCTTCGTGGCGTTCATCCGGTGTCCGTCAGCGGACGACATGGCGGCACTGGAGGACGCCCGGCTGCCCGGTATCGGCTATGTCGAGGACTGGAGTGCGTCGGTCCGGTCGCTGTGCCTGCGCTGCAGCTACGGCGTGCCGCACGCGCGGGACGCCCCGGCACCTCATGATGAGCGAGCCGCTGGCAACGACGATTGGCAGGTGGAGCGCAGCCTGGGTATCGGTGCACAGGGCAAGGCCGCGGTCGAGCGCCTGCTCGCCGACTGGGTCGCTGCGGGGCCCGGGCGCGTGATCGATGCGATCGAACGCCGCGAAGGCACCCCCAGCGCGCCTGCCGAAGGGCAGGTGTGGTGGTGCGATCCCACCGAGGTGGAACACGCCGGGGAAGACGACCTGGTCTAGGCGCGTCGACAGCACAGCGGACATAACGAAAAAGCGGGCCGAAGCCCGCTTTTTCGTTGTGCGAAGGTGTGAGGACCTGCGGTCCTCACGTTCCGCGAACGCGTGCGCCGATTACTCGGCCGCCACGCCCTCGCCTTCTTCGACGGCCTTCATCGACAGGCGGATACGGCCCTGCTTGTCGACTTCCAGCACCTTGACCTTGACCACATCGCCTTCCTTCAGCTTGTCGCCGACCTTCTCGACGCGCTCGCTAGAAATCTGCGACACGTGGACCAGGCCGTCCTTGCCCGGCAGGATGGTGACGAACGCACCGAAGTCCATGATCTTGGCGACCTTGCCTTCGTAGATGCGGCCCGGCTCGACGTCCGAGGTGATCTGCTCGATGCGCGACTTGGCAGCCTGCGCCGCGATCGCGTTCACCGAGGCGATGACGATGGTGCCGTCGTCCTGGATGTCGATCTGGGTGCCGGTTTCCTTGGTGATGGCCTGGATGGTGGAACCCCCCTTGCCGATCACTTCGCGGATCTTGTCCGGGTGGATCTTGATGGTCAGCAGACGCGGCGCATAGTCCGACAGCTCCTGACGCGGTGCGGTCAGGCCGTGGGCCATTTCACCGAGGATGTGCAGACGGCCAGCCTTTGCCTGCTGCAGTGCCTGCTTCATGATCTCTTCGGTGATGCCTTCGATCTTGATGTCCATCTGCAGGGCGGAGATGCCCTCAGCGGTACCGGCCACCTTGAAGTCCATGTCGCCCAGGTGATCTTCGTCACCCAGGATGTCGGACAGGACGACGAAGCGCTCGCCTTCCTTGACCAGACCCATCGCGATACCCGCAACCGGCGACTTGACCGGCACGCCGGCGTCCATCAGGGCCAGCGAGGAACCGCAGACCGAAGCCATCGACGAGGAACCGTTGGATTCGGTGATTTCCGACACCACGCGAATGGTGTACGGGAAGGCTTCCAGCGACGGCATCACTGCCAGCACGCCGCGCTTGGCGAGGCGGCCGTGGCCGATTTCGCGACGCTTGGGGCCCATCATGCGGCCGGTCTCACCCACCGAGTACGGGGGGAAGTTGTAATGGAACAGGAAGTTGTCCTTGTACTCACCGGACACGGCGTCGATGACCTGGCCATCACGGGCAGTGCCCAGGGTGATGGTCACGATGGCCTGCGTTTCACCGCGGGTGAACAGCGAGGAACCGTGGGTACGCGGCAGGATGCCGGTCTGCACGGCGATCGGGCGGACGGTGTCCAGCGCACGGCCGTCGATGCGGACCTTGGTGTCCAGCACCGAGTTGCGCATGGTGCTGTATTCCAGCTCGCCGAATTCCTTCGACAGCTCGGCCGGGTTCCAGCCGTCGGCGGCCACGCGGCCAGCCAGCGACTCGGTCACGTCCTTCTTGATCGCGGCGATCGCGTCGCGGCGCTGCAGCTTGTCGCGCACCTGGAAAGCTTCAGCCAGACGCGGGCCGACGGCTTCCTGCAGGGCGCTGATCAGCGCCTCGTTCTTGGCCGGGGCAACCCAGGTCGACGGCTTGGTGCCGGCTTCCACGGTCAGCTCGTTGATGGCGTTGATGACCTTCTGCATTTCGCGGTGACCGAAGGTCACGGCGCCCAGCATCACGTCCTCGGACAGCAGCGCGGCTTCGGATTCAACCATCAGCACGGCGTTGGCGGTACCGGCGACAACCAGTTCCAGCTCCGAATCCTTCAGCTCGGTCACGGTCGGGTTGAGGATGTACTCACCGTTCTTGTAACCCACCTTGGCAGCGGCGATCGGACCCTTGAACGGGGTACCCGCCAGCGACAGCGCGGCCGAGGCACCGATCAGCGCCGGGATGTCACCGTCGATGTCCGGGTTCAGCGACATCACCGTGGCGATGATCTGCACTTCGTTCTTGTAGTCTTCCGGGAACAGCGGACGGATCGGGCGATCGATCAGACGCGAGATCAGCGTCTCCTTTTCGGTCGCGCGGCCTTCGCGCTTGAAGAAGCCACCCGGGATACGGCCACCGGCGTAGAACTTCTCCTGATAGTCACAGGTCAGCGGGAAGAAGTCCTGGCCCTCACGCGCGCTCTTGGCAGCCACGGCGGAGACCAGCAGCACGGTGTCGTCGAACTTGACGATGACGGCGCCACCGGCCTGACGGGCGATTTCGCCGGTTTCAAGCGTGACGGTGTGCTTGCCGTACTGGAAGGTTTTGGTGATTTTTGCCACGGGGGATGTCCTTGGGATGATGCTTTCTTCGAATGGACCGCGGGCGACCCTTGCCGCCGACGGGTGACCGGTGGTCCGGTCCAGGCGTTTGATGCGGTACTACCAAAACAAAACCGCGGCGCATTCCTGCGCCGCGGTTGGGATTCCTGCTTAGCGACGCAGGCCGAGCTTTTCGATCAGGGCCTTGTAACGCACGCCATCCTTCTTCTTCAGGTAGTCGAGCAGGCTGCGGCGACGGTTGACCATCTGCAGCAGACCACGACGGCTGTGGTGATCCTTCTTGTGGGTCTTGAAGTGGCCGGTCAGCAGTTCGATGCGGGCGGTCAGCAGGGCAACCTGGACTTCCGGGGAGCCGGTGTCAGCCGAGCTGCGCTTGTTGTCTTCAATGACCTTCTGGGTGTCGATCGACATTGTATTTTCTCTTGGATGCGTGGCCCGCAGAAACGTCCCATTGACGTACCGCGCGACTCGCCGTGAACGAAAGGATGAACCCGCGCAAGGCGGGAAGCCTGAAAAGGCCGCGAAATTGTAACGGTCGCGGCCGTCCGGGACAAGGACCAGGGTGGGCTGGCGGACGGGCGGTCAGAGGTTGAAACGGCGCTGGGAGGCCAGCAGTCCACTGGCATCAACCTGTCCCAGACCCTGAATGGCGTCCTCCGGGCCGTACACGACTACCAGCCCGGTTGGCCAGCCTTCGCCACGCTGGCGCTGGCCCACGCAGAAGCGGGCCGCCTGTTCAGCATCCAGCGTCACCCGGGGGTAATGCGCCAGACCGTCGGCCAGCGGCAGCAGCAGGCGCTCCATGCCGGCTTCATCCCCCTGGGCGGCCATCGCCCGCAGGGTGTCCAGGGTCACCATCGGCGCCTCGCGGAACGGGTCCACCCACAGGCGCCGCAGACCGGCGATATGTGCCCCGCACCCCAGGGTTTCGCCCAGGTCGCGGGCCAGGCTGCGGATGTACGTACCCGAGCCGCAGGTCACGCGCAGGGTCAACCGGGTCGGCTGCTGCGCCAGCACGTCGATGGCATGCACCTCCACCTCACGCTCGGGCGCTTCGATCGCGTCGCCACGGCGCGCCTTCACATACAGCGGCTCGCCCCCCTGCTTGAGTGCGGAGTAGATCGGGGCACGCTGACGGATGCGTCCACGCAGCGGCGCCAGCGCGGCGTCCAGCGCCTCGGCGCTGATGGGCGGTACCGGCCGCTCACGCAGCACGACGCCATCGGCATCGTCGGTGTCGGTGGTCTGGCCCAGCACGACCTCGGCGTCATACGCCTTGGCCGAACCAAGCAGCAACCCCGCGATCTTGGTCGCCTCGCCGAAGCACAGCGGCAGCAGCCCGGTGGCCAGTGGATCCAGGCTGCCGGTATGGCCGCCCTTCTCGGCACGGAACAGGCGTCGTGCGATCTGCAGCGCCGCGTTGGAGCTCATGCCACCCGGTTTGTCGAGCAGCAGGAGGCCGTCCAGGCGACGGAACGTAATTCGGGTCATGGAATATCACCGTAGAGCCAGGCGTTGCCCGGCTGCTCGTGTCGTCGATCATTGCCGCGCGCAACGCGGCCCACCGGGCGTGGCCCGGGGCTGTATCGGGTGGCGTCAGGCCTTGTCGGCCGGCGCGGCGTCATCCGCGTCATCGGCGTCGTCGCCCTGCACGTCGCGGCTCTTCTCGGCCGCCAGCGTATCGGGCAGATCACGCAGGATGTTGTCGATGCGCTCGCCGCGGTCCACCGAATCGTCGTAGTGGAAGTGCAGCTCGGGAACGTGGCGCAGCTTCATGGCCTTGGCCAGATCCATGCGCAGCTCCCAGGCCAGCTCCTTCAGACCCTTCATCGCCTCTGCCGAACGTTCGGGCATCAGCGCGGTGACGAAGATCTTGGCATGGGCCATGTCACGGGTGATTTCGACGTCGGAAACGCTCACCGAGGGCAAGCCGTGCACACGCACCAGATTGTGCACGAGCGTACCCAGCTCACGGCGGATCTGGGCGGAAACACGGTCGGTTCGATGGAAGGTTTTTGGCACGAGACGCTCTTCAATGTTCGGATAAGCGGGTCACGACCCACGGTCGCCACCCGGAAATTTGACAGGGCCCGACCGTTGGCCGGGCCCTGTTCCCCATTACAGGGTACGCGGCACTTCGATACGCTCGAAGCACTCGATCTGGTCGCCCGGCTTGACGTCGTTGTAAGCCTTCACGCCGATACCGCATTCGGTACCGTTGCGGACTTCCTCGACGTTCTCCTTGAAGCGACGCAGCGATTCCAGCTCGCCTTCGAACACCACCACGCTGTCGCGCAGGACGCGGATCGGCTTGCTGCGCTTGACCGTACCTTCGATGACCATGCAACCGGCCACCGCACCGAACTTGGAACTGCGGAACACGTCGCGCACCTGGGCGATACCGATGATCTCTTCGCGGATTTCCACGCCGAGCAGACCGGACGCCACCTGCTTCACCTGATCGATCACGTCATAGATGATCGAGAAGTAACGCAGGTCCACACCGTTGGATTCGATGATGCGACGCGCGGAGGCGTCGGCACGCACGTTGAAGCCGATCACGGTGGCCTTCGAAGCGACCGCCGAGTTGGCGTCCGACTCGGTGATGCCGCCCACACCGGAGTGGATCACGTTGATGCGGATGTCTTCGTTGGACAGCGCCACCAGTGCCTGGCTCAGCGCCTGCACCGAACCCTGCACGTCGGCCTTGATCACCAGGTTCAGCACCTGCTGGCCATCGCCCTTGCCCAGGGTCGCCATGATGTCTTCCATGCGGCTGCCGGCCGACTGCACCAGGCGCGATTCACGGCGCTTGGTTTCGCGCTGCTGCGCGACGTCCTTGGCCAGACGCTCGTCCTCGACCACGACGAAGTCGTCGCCTGCATCCGGCACGCCGGACAGACCCAGCACCTGCACCGGAATCGACGGACCCGCCTGGTCCGGCTGCTTGCCGGTTTCGTCGAACAGGGCGCGCACGCGGCCATACTGGATACCGCAGACCAGGTAGTCGCCCTTCTTCAGCGAACCCTGCTGCACCAGCACGGTGGCGATCGGGCCACGACCCTTGTCCAGCGAGGACTCGATGACCACGCCGCTGGCGCGGCCATCGGCCACGGCCTTCAGCTCCAGCAGTTCGGCCTGGATCGAAATCGCGTCGAGCAGGTCGTCGATGCCCAGGCCCGCCTTGGCCGAAATCTCGACCATCTGGGTGTCGCCACCGAAGTCTTCGGACACGACCTGCTCGGTGAGCAGCTCGTTCTTGACACGCATCGGATCGGCGCCGGACTTGTCGATCTTGTTGATCGCCACGATCAACGGCACACCCGCCGAACGGGCGTGCTGGATGGCTTCCTTGGTCTGCGGCATGACACCGTCGTCGGCCGCCACCACCAGCACCACGATGTCGGTCAGCTTGGCACCGCGGGCACGCATGGACGTAAACGCCGCGTGGCCCGGGGTATCCAGGAAGCTGATCACGCCCTTCGGCGTTTCAACGTGGTAAGCACCGATGTGCTGGGTGATGCCACCGGCTTCGCCCGTGGCGACCTTGGTGCGGCGGATGTAATCCAGCAGCGAGGTCTTGCCGTGGTCGACGTGGCCCATGATGGTGACCACCGGCGGACGTGCCACCGGCTCGCCCTGGTTGCCGCCGGCCAGCGCCAGCAGCGCGTCCTCGGCGTCGTTGGTGTTGGCACGGATCACGTTGTGGCCGAGTTCCTCGGTCACCAGCGCAGCGGTATCGTGGTCGATGGTCTGGGTGATGGTCGCCATGACGCCCATCTTGAACAGCGCCTTGACCACGTCGCCGCCCTTGACCGCCAGCTTCTGGGCCAGATCGGCCACGGTGATGGTGTCGCCGATGGTGACGTCACGCACGATCGGGGCGACCGGACGTTCGAAACCATGTGCACCACCGCCGCTGCGCGACTGGTTGCTGTCGCGACGGCCACCGTGCTGCACGCGCCCGGTCGGACGACCGCGCGAGTTGCTGTTGTTGCCGCGGCGGGCACGATCGGCGGCCGACAGATGCAGCTGGCCGGCAAAGCGGTTGCCGCCATCGTCGTCGCGCTTGGCGCCCGGGCGATTGTTGTTGTTCGAGTTGCGGTCGTCCGCACGCGGTGCCGGACGCGCAGCCGACGGAGCGGACGGACGCGGACCACGGGCCGGCGCATCGGCGGCGGCAGGCTTGGCTGCAGCCGGGGCCGGTGCGGGCGGTGCATTCCTGGCCGCTTCGGCAGCGGCTTCGGCCGCCTTGCGCTCGGCTTCGGCACGTTCCTTGGCGTCGATTTCTTCCTGACGCTTGCGGGCGATTTCTTCGTCGCGCGCACGGTCCTTCTCGGCCAGTGCGCGCTGCTCGTCCAGATTGCGCTGGCGGGATTCCTCCAGCTTGCGCAGGATGTCGGCGCGCTCCTCATCCGGCGTCATCGCCTTGCCACTGCTGTCCTTGGTGTAGGTGCGCTTCTGGCGCACTTCAACATTGACGGTGGTCTTGCTGCGGCCGGCGCTGACGGTCACTTCCTGCAACTTGCGACGGTTGAGGGTGATCTTCTTGGCGGCCTCGTCGGTGCTCTCGACGGGCTGCTCGGTCTTGCCGTGCGAACGACGAAGGAAGCCCAGGAGCTTCACTTTCTCGGTGCTGGTCACGACCTGGTCGGGACCGCTGAACTTCATGCCGGCTTCGGCAAGCTGTACAAGCAGTTTATCGACCGGAGTGTTGACCAGTTCGGCAAGCTTGCGGATGGTGGTTTGCTGCGACATTCGGATCCTATGATCTGGTTGGCGCTCCCTCGAAACGTGCGAAGGCAGCGCGGAGTCTAAGCCCTGATCGGGTCAGGGCACTGTTCATCGCTGGCTCATTCGCCGCGCTCCAAGCGGGCGATCTCCTCGGCTCGGGCGGCCAGGATCAGAGCGGCGGCGCGCTCCTGGTCCAGGTCCTCGATACCGAACTCGAGGATCTCGTCGGCGGCCAGGTCCGACAGGTCCTCACTGGTTCGCACGCCATGACCGGCCAGGGCGTAGGCAGTCGCCTCGTCCATGCCTTCCAGGGCGAGCAGGTCTTCGGACGGCGAACCATCTTCCAGACCCTCTTCCACCGCCAGCGCTTCGTTGAGCAGCGCATCGCGGGCACGGGCACGCAGCTCTTCGACGATGTCTTCGTCGAAGCCTTCCACGGCCAGCAGTTCGCCGACCGGGACGTAGGCGATTTCTTCCACGGTGTTGAAGCCTTCGGTCACCAGGATGGCGGCGATTTCTTCATCCACTTCCAGCTTGTCCATGAACAGCTGGCGGGCAACGCCCTGCTCTGCCTCGGACTTGGCGGTCACCTGGTCCTGGGTCATCACATTGAGCTGCCAACCGGTCAGGCGGCTGGCAAGGCGCACGTTCTGGCCGCCCTTGCCGATCGCCTGGGCCAGGCGCTCTTCCGCCACGGCCAGGTCCATCGAGTGCTTTTCTTCATCGACGATGATCGACTGCACTTCCGCCGGCGCCATCGCGTTGATGACGAAGTTGGCGGGGTTTTCGTTCCACAGCACGATGTCCACGCGCTCACCGTTGAGCTCGTTGGACACGGCCTGCACGCGCGAACCGCGCATGCCGATGCAGGCGCCGATCGGATCGGTGCGCGCGTCGTGGGCCAGCACGGCGATCTTGGCGCGGTCGCCCGGATCGCGGGCGCAGGCCTTGATCTCGACCAGGCCCTGGCCGACTTCCGGCACTTCGAGCTTGAACAGCTCGATCATGAATTCCGGCGCGGCGCGGCTGATGAACAGCTGCGGGCCACGCGGTTCCGAACGGACCTCGGCCAGGTAACCGCGCACGCGGTCGCCAGCGCGCAGCACGTCGCGCGGAATGCCCTTGTCCTTCGGAATGAAGGCCTCGGCGTTGCCGCCCAGGTCCACATAGATGTTGCCGCGCTCGGCGCGCTTGACCACACCGGTGACCAGCTCGCCAACGCGATCCTTCCACGCATCGACGACCTGCTGGCGTTCGGCTTCGCGCACGCGCTGGACGATGACCTGCTTGGCAGCCTGTGCGGCGATACGGCCGAAGTCCGGGTTCTCGATCTGCTCTTCGATGTAGTCGCCGACTTCAACGCCGTCGGCTTCGTCGATGGCATCCATCAGGCGGATCTGGCGATCCGGGGACTCCATCACCACGTCATCGGCCACCACTTCCCAGCGGCGGAAGGTTTCGTAGTTGCCGTCCTTGTGGTCGATCGACACACGGGCCAGCACTTCCTGGTCCGGATAACGCTTCTTCGCGGCCGACGCCAGTGCAGCCTCGATGGCCTCGAAGATCACTTCACGCGGAACGCCCTTTTCATTGGCGACCGCATCCACTACCAGCAAAAGTTCCTTGCTCATTGGCTCACTCCGCGCGCGGCTTCTTGGCCGCCGGCTCGTTGGATGGTTTCTTGTTCGCCTTGCCACCCTGCTTGGGCGCCGGGCCAGTCGGTTTGGTCGGAGCGAGGCCGAGGGCGGCCCAGTCCGGCATGATGCGTGCCTTGTCGATGTTCTCGACATCGGCGGTGAACGGGGCATTGTCGACCTTGAAGGTGACCGTACCCTGTTCCAGATCCACGGCGAGAATCTCGCCCTGCAGACGGCGACGGCCGTCCTGCGGCAGCTTCAGCGTCACCTTGGCGGATTCGCCGATGGCGCGTTCGAACTGCTCACCCGTGAACAACGGACGATCCACGCCCGGCGAGGAGACTTCCAGCGTGTAGTTGGCGCTGATCGGGTCTTCCACGTCCAGCTGCGCGGACACTTCACGGCTGACGCGCTCGCAGTCGTCGATGTTGACGACGCGCTCAGGCTGTTCGGCCAGCGGCACGTCGATGTACAGGCGCAGGGTCGCACCGCCCGGGGCAGTCAGATACTCCACGCCCAGCAGCTCGAGACCCAGCGACTGAACGGTGGGGGCGAGCAGATTCGCGATTTCGGTTGCCTTGTCGCTCACAGTCTGCCTTGATTCGTTGAAAGAGATACTGGCGTGGCCAGTCGCGCCGGCCCAACACCCCTGGCCACATTCCGGAAACAACAAAGGGCCCGCTGGGCCCCTTGTCCGGTACAACTCCGGTCATGCTGGATTCCGGTAGCGGGAACACACGCGGTGCATGTTCCTGCGAGCCCAGCCTTCCGGGGGGTCACGGCGACCTGGTTACAGGGTGCCGTTCCTGGAAGCCGGTAGCGGGCCACATTCACGTCCGTTGAAAGGATGCGCATGAACAGTCCGCCAAGCCACTGATGATAGCCGGTGCACCGCGCTGGTGCAATGGCCTGGGGCGGTTGCAGGGTGGCCATTGCGGAACCTGAACCGGGCAACAGACGAAAGAAGGTCGATGCACAGCCGGCCTCGGGTCATCGACGCACCCGTCCGGCTCCTGCGCCCCTGTGCCGCCCCAAAGAAGCGGATTCCAGCAACGAAAAAAGCGACCCCGTTCCCGGAATCGCTTTTTCGTCTACTGCACCTGCACTGCAGATTTTCTGTGGTAGCGGGGGCAGGATTTGAACCTGCGACCTTCGGGTTATGAGCCCGACGAGCTGCCAGACTGCTCCACCCCGCAGCAGAAGCGAAATTGTAAGGGAGTTTTCACTCCCGCGCAACCCCTTTTAAAACACCAGGGCATCGCTGCCGATCCCTGCAACGAAAAAGGCGACCTCGTTGCCGGGATCGCCTGATTCGTCCACCACCCGATTCTCACCGGGTCGATATGGTAGCGGGGGCAGGATTTGAACCTGCGACCTTCGGGTTATGAGCCCGACGAGCTGCCAGACTGCTCCACCCCGCAGCAGTAGCGGATGAGTTGGCTGGTCACCAAGAACGGGAACCTACCGCAACGATATTCTGGCGAAACCGCTGCATCAACAACTCAGGAAACGAATATTACACTAATTGCGCAGTTTTGTATCGTTTTTTACGCAAGATGTGCAAATGCCTGCTGGCACCAGACCATGATCGGGTTCCAGGCCAGGCCGAGCGCCAGCAGCGCCAAGGCATTCACGCCCAGCACCACGCCCAGCACACGGTCGTTGTTGGCCGGCAGCGGCTCGCCCACCGGCTCATCGAAGTACATGACCTTGATGACGCGCAGGTAATAGAAGCAGCCCACCACCGCGCACAACACACCCAGGATCGCCAGCCACAGCATGCCACCGTTGATCGCTGCGCCTAGCACGGCCAACTTGGTCCAGAAGCCCAGGAACGGAGGAATGCCGGCCATCGACGCCATGATGCACAGCACCAGGCCGGCCATCCACGGGTTGCGCGCGTTCAGACCCTTGAAGTCATTGATGTTCTCGGCCTCGAAGCCGCTGCGGGACAGCGCGATGATCGCGCCGAAGCCGGCGGTCGACATGATCGCGTAGCTCAGGGCATAGAACAGCGCCGCCGCGTAGCCCTCCTCGCCACCGCCGGCGATGCCGAGCAGCAGGAAGCCGATGTGCGACACGGTCGAGTACGCCAGCATGCGCTTGAGGTTGGTCTGGGCGATCGCCATCAGGTTGCCGACCACCAGCGACAGTGCGGCCAGGCCACCGATCAGGTACTTCCACTCGTCGGACAGCGGGCCCACGCCCACTTCCAGCAGACGGTAGGCCATGCCGAACGCGGCCAGCTTCGGGGCCGAGCTGATGAACAGCGCGACCGGGGCCGGAGCGCCCTGGTACACGTCGGGCAGCCACATGTGGAACGGGGCCGCGCCCAGCTTGAACGCCACGCCGGCAATCATGAAGACCGCGCCGGTCAGCAGCAGCATCTTCTCTTCCGAATGCGGAATCGCCGCGTGGATCACGTCCAGGTGCAGCGAGCCGGTGGCACCGTAGATCAGCGACATGCCGTACAGCAGCAGACCGGAGGCCAGCGAGCCCAGCACGATGTACTTCATCGCCGCTTCGGAGGCCAGGCCGTTCTCACGGTTGCTGGCCACCAGTGCGTAGGAGCACAGCGCCAGCAGTTCCAGGCCCAGGTAGACCATCAGCAGGCTGCCCGCCGAGACCAGGATCATCATGCCGGCGGTGCCGAACAGGATCAGCACCGGAATCTCACCCTGGAACAGCTTGCGCTCGCGCAGGTAGCTCCAGCCGTAGACCAGGGTCAGGCCACTGCAGAGCACGATCACGGTCTTCATCACGTCGGCCGCGGTGTCGCGGACAAACATGCCGTGGAACACCTCGCCCTGCCCGCCCACGCCGGTGGCGAGCATGAACAGCACCACGCCCAGCGCGGCGACCGAGAACAGGTGGGTCCAGATCTTGTTCTTTTCGCTGATGAACAGATCCAGGATCAACAAGGTGAAGGCGCTGCCAATCAGCACCAGCTCGGGAGCGAGCGGCGGCAGGTCGGCGGCGGTCAGTGGCAACAGCGGCGAGGTGGTCATCATCAAATCCTGGAATCAATACTCTCGACGGCCCGATTACAGCAGCTTGCTGGATGCGATCTGCATCGCCAGCTTCGCGATCGAGGGCTCCATCAGGTCGGTCAGCGGCTTGGGGTACAGGCCCAGGGCAAGCGTGCCCACGGCAAACACACCCAGCACCAGCCACTCGCGACCGTTGATGTCCTTCAGTTCGGCGACATGGGCATTGGCCACTTCACCGAAGAACACGCGCTTGTACAGCCACAGCGTATAGGCCGCGGTGATCACCAACGTGGTGGCCGCGCCCAGTGCCAGCCACGGATTGCGCTGGAAACTGGCCATGATGATCATGAACTCGCCGACGAAACCGCTGGTACCCGGCAGGCCCGCATTGGCCATGAAGAACAGCATGGCAAAGGTGGCGAACCACGGCATCACGTTGACCACGCCGCCGTAATCGGCGATGCGGCGGCTGTGCATGCGGTCGTACAGGACGCCGACGCAGGAGAACATCGCACCCGACACGAAACCGTGCGAGACCATCTGCACCATCGCGCCCTGCAGGCCCAGACGCGCGGCGTCCGGGTTGCCGGCGTCGCGCACCAGCCACAGGGCGATGAAGGTGCCCAGCGTGACAAAGCCCATGTGCGCGATCGACGAATACGCGATCAGCTTCTTCATGTCGTCCTGCACCAGGGCAACCAGGCCGACGTAGATCACGGCGATCAGCGACAGGGCGATGACCAGCCACGCCCATTCCTGCGACGCGTCCGGGACGATCGGCAGGTTGAAGCGGAGGAAACCGTACCCGCCAATCTTCAGCGCGATGGCGGCCAGGATCACCGAACCGGCGGTCGGCGCTTCCACGTGGGCATCCGGCAGCCAGGTGTGCACCGGGAACATCGGCACCTTGACCGCGAAGGCGATCAGGAAGGCGAAGAAGATCCAGGTCTGCTCGGCAGCCGACAGCTGCAGCTGGTACAGGTCGGCCAGCTGGAAGCTGCCGCCCTTCAGGTACAGGTAGATCAGCGCCACCAGCATCAGCACCGAGCCGAGGAAGGTGTACAGGAAGAACTTCATCGCCGCGTAGATGCGACGCGGGCCGCCCCAGACGCCGATGATCAGGAACATCGGGATCAGCATCGCTTCGAAGAACACGTAGAACAGCATCGCGTCGGTCGCGGCGAAGATGCCGACCGTGACGCCTTCCAGGATCAGGAAGGCGGCCACGTACTGGTTGACGCGCTTGTCGATCGCGCTCCAGGCACCGATCAGCGCGAGCACCGAGACCAGCGTGGTCAACAGGATCAGCGCGATGGCGATGCCGTCGACGCCAAGGTTGTAGCCGATCTTGTAGGACGGGATCCAGGCGCGGGTTTCGACGAACTGCAGCGCGTCGTTGGCCACGTCGTAGCCGCTGAGCAGCGACAGGCTGGCCACGAAGGTCAGCACCGCCACGCCCAGCGACGCCCAGCGGGCGGTTTGGGCGTCACGGATGGCAAGGATCAGGGCACCGCCGATGATCGGCAGCCAGATGAGAACACTGAGTAGGGGCCAGTTCGACACGTCTTCTTATTCCGTACAGGTCATCAACGCAGGTAATGCATCAGGACGCCCAGGAGGGCAATCAGGCCGATGATCATCGCGAAGGCGTAGTGATAGAGGAAACCGGATTGGGTGCGACGCAGCAGGTTGGCCGCCAGATCGATCAGGCGTGCCGAACCGTTGACCACCACACCATCGACGACATTCGTGTCGATCGCGCGCGAAACCTTGCCCAGCTTGATGCCGCCACCGGCGAAACCGCCGATCCAGAGCTTGTCGAAACCGTACTTGTTCTCCAGCACCGACACCAGCGGCGCGAAGGTCGTGCGGGCCTTGCCCGCCAGCTCCGGCTTCCACAGGTAGAACAGCACCGCCAGCAGGAAACCGGCCACGGTCAGGAAGAACGCAGGCGCCATCATGCCGTGGATCGCGAAGGCGACCGGACCGTGGAACTCTTCGGCCAGCGCACCGATGGTGTCGCGCGCCGGGTTGTAGAAGTCGACGATGCCGGTGAAGAACGAATGCACCTGGCCCGGGATGGCATGCTCGGCGTGGTCGCCCGACCAGCCGGTGCCGTACAGCATCGGACCGATGCTGAAGAAGCCGATCACGATCGAGGGAATCGCCAGCAGGATCAGCGGCAGCGTGACCACCCACGGAGCCTCGTGCGGCTCGTGCGGACCGTGGCCGTGACCGTGGTCGTCATGGTGTGCATCGGCAGCGTGCGCGTCGGCGGCAGCGTGATGGTCGGCATGGGCCGCATGATGATCGTCATGGCCGTGACCGTGGTCGTCATGCGCATCGCGGAAGCGTTCCTTGCCGTGGAAGGTCAGGAACAGCAGACGGAAGCTGTAGAAGCTGGTGACGATCACGCCACCCAGCACCGCCCAGTAACCGTAGGTCGCCACCCAGCTCGACGACACGTGCGCGTGGTGCTGCGCGGCCTCGATGATGGTGTCCTTGGAGTAGAAGCCGGAGAAGAACGGCGTACCGACCAGGGCCAGGGTGCCGATCCACATGGTCACGAACGTGACCGGCAGGTACTTGCGCAGCCCGCCCATCCTGCGCATGTCCTGCTCGTGGTGCATGGCGATGATCACCGAACCCGCGCCGAGGAACAGCAGCGCCTTGAAGAAGGCGTGGGTCATCAGATGGAACACGGCGGCCGAGTAAGCCGACACGCCCAGCGCCACGGTCATGTAGCCCAGCTGGGACAGCGTGGAGTACGCGACAACGCGCTTGATGTCGTTCTGCACGATGCCGATCAGGCCGGTGAAGAACGCGGTGGTGGCACCGATGAACAGCACGAAGTTCAGCGCGGTCTGCGACAGCTCGAACAGCGGCGACATGCGGGTGACCATGAAGATGCCCGCCGTGACCATCGTGGCGGCATGGATCAGCGCCGAGATCGGGGTCGGGCCTTCCATAGAGTCCGGCAGCCAGACGTGCAGCGGCACCTGGGCCGACTTGCCCATCGCACCGATGAACAGGCAGATGCAGATGATGGTGGCGATCGACCAGATGACCGGCTCGTTCATCAGCTGGTAGCTCTGGCCGAACAGGCTGATCGAACCCGACCATACCTGCAGCGCCATCTCCGGCTGTGCCAGCAGCGGGGCATTGGCGAACACCGTGGCGTAGTCCAGGGTGCCGAACACCCACATCACACCGGCGATGCCGAGGATGAAGCCGAAGTCGCCGACGCGGTTGACCAGGAACGCCTTCATGTTGGCGAAGATCGCCGTCGGGCGCTTGAACCAGAAGCCGATCAGCAGGTACGACACCAGACCCACCGCTTCCCAGCCGAAGAACAGCTGCAGGAAGTTGTTGCTCATCACCAGGGTGAGCATCGAGAAGGTGAACAGCGAGATGTAGCTGAAGAACCGCTGGTAGCCCGGGTCATCCTGCATGTAGCCGATGGTGTACACGTGCACCAGGAACGACACGAAGGTCACCACGACCATCATCATGGCGGTCAGCTTGTCGACCATGAAGCCGACATGGGCGGAATAGCGGCCCACTTCGAAGAACGTGTAGACGTTTTCGTTGTACGGCTGGGCGCCGCCCCACAGCAGCATGTACAGGACATAGCTGGAAAGGACGCAGCTCACTGCGACGCCGAGGATCGTGACCGCCTGCGCGCCAGCGCGACCCACCTGGCGACCGAACAGGCCAGCGATGATGCTGCCGAACAGCGGTGCAAGCACCACTGCGATCAACAGACTCTTGGAGAGAGTGATTTCCATCTACGGATCAGCCCTTCAGCGAATCGACTTCGCCGACATTGATGGTGCGGCGGTTACGGAACAGGGTTACCAGGATCGCGAGGCCGATGGCGGCCTCGGCCGCGGCCACGGTGAGGATGAAGAAGACGAACAGCTGTCCGGCCGTGTCACCCAGTTCCCGCGAGAACCCGACGAAATTGATGTTGACCGACAGCAGCATCAGCTCGACCGACATCAACAGCACGATGATGTTCTTGCGGTTGAGGAAGATGCCGGCAAGGCTGATGCAGAACAGCAGCGCGCCCAGCGCCAGAATATGGCCGAGGGTAATCATGGCTTGGCCTCCTCGTCGCTCGACGGCTTGGTAACGGTGTGCACCAGCGGCTTTTCCGCGTCCATCTTGACGATGCGCAGGCGATCGCTGCCCTTCACCATCGTCTGCAGGGACGGGTTCTGGGTCTTCAGGCCGCTGCGACGACGCAGAGTCAGCATCACGGCGGCAACCACGGCCACGGTAAGGATGACGGCAGCGAACTCGAACGGCAGCAGGTACTCGGTGAACAGGCTGCGGGCCAGCCAGGTGATGTTGGAGGTGTCGGCGGCCAGCGCGGCGGCGTTGTCGGCCGGGAACGGATTGACCGCCCTGCCCTTCACCCCGATCAGCACCAGCATCTGCACCAGCATGGTCACCGCGACCACCAGCCCGATCGGCAGGTAACGCACCCAGCCCTCACGCAGGTTGGAGGCGTCGATGTCCAGCATCATCACCACGAACAGGAACAACACCATGACCGCGCCGACGTACACCAGCACCAGGGCCACGCCCAGGAACTCGGCGCCCACCAGAATCCAGATGCAGGCCACGGAGAAGAAGGTCAGGATCAGGCACAACACGGCATACACCGGATTGCGCACGCTGATCACCGCCGCAGCGGAGATGCCCGCCACGATGGAGAAGACCCAGAAAGCGATATTTACCCAATCCATCATTCGACCTCAGCGGAAAGCGGCATCGGCGGCGCGACGCTCGGCGATCTCGGCTTCAAGCCGATCACCGATGGCCAGCAGCTGCGGCTTGGTAACGATGTTCTCGCCACGATTCTCGAAGTGGTACTCGAGGATGTGGGTCTCGACGATCGAGTCCACCGGGCAGCTTTCCTCACAGAAGCCGCAGAAGATGCACTTGAACAGATCGATGTCGTAGCGGGTGGTGCGGCGGGTGCCGTCCTCGCGCTTGGCCGAGTCGATGGTGATCGCCAACGCCGGGCACACCGCTTCGCACAGCTTGCATGCGATGCAGCGCTCTTCGCCGTTGGGGTAACGGCGCAGCGCGTGCAGGCCGCGGAAACGCGGCGACTGCGGGAACTTCTCCATCGGGTACATCAGGGTGTACTTCGGCTTGAACGCGTACTTCAGGGTCAGCCACAGCCCCCCGAGCAGCTCGAGGAGCAGCAGGCTTTTGAAGTAATGGGTAATTCGATTCATCACTTAGACGCCCTTCTGGATCACGCCGTAGAACACCATCAACGCCGTCACTGCAATCCACGCGATGGTGAGCGGGATGAAGACCTTCCAGCCCAGACGCATGATCTGGTCGTAACGGAAGCGCGGGAAGCTGGCACGGAACCAGATGTACGAGCTGGCGAAGAAGAACACCTTCAGCAGCAGCCACGGCCAGCCGCCCTTCCAGATCCAGTCGATCCACGGGGAGATGTCCGCAGTGACCCAGCCCTGGATCGGGCTCAGCCAGCCGCCGAGGAAGAAGATCGAGATCAGGAAGCTGATCAGGATCATGTTGGCGTATTCGGCCAGGAAGAACAGCGCGAACGCACCACCGGAGTACTCGACCATGTGGCCGGCGACGATTTCCGACTCGCCTTCCACCACGTCGAACGGCGCGCGATTGGTTTCGGCCACGCCGGACACCCAGTACACGACGAACAGCGGGAACAGCGGCAGCAGGAACCAGTCGAACAGACCGGCGTTGCCGGCCTGGGCCAGCACGATGTTGCTCAGGTTGAGGCTGCCCGAGGCGATCATCACACCGACCAGGGCAAAGCCCATCGCGATTTCGTAGCTGATCATCTGCGCCGAGGCGCGCATCGCACCCAGGAAGGCGTACTTCGAGTTGGAGGCCCAACCGGCGAGGATGATGCCGTACACGCCCAGCGAGGTCATCGCCAGCAGATACAGCAGGCCGGCGTTGGCATTGGACAGCACGATCTTCGCATCGAAGGGAATCACCGACCACGCCGCGAAGGCCGGCGCCAGGGTGATCAGCGGTGCCAGCACGAACATGGCCTTGTGCGAGCTGGCCGGCTGGATGATTTCCTTGAACAGCAGTTTGAAGACGTCGGCGAAGGCCTGGAAGATGCCCATGCCCACGTACATCGGGCCGTGGCGGACGTGCATCCAGCCGATCAGCTTGCGCTCCCAGACCACGTAGAAGGCCACCGAGATGATCACCGGCATGGTGATCACTAGGATCTTCAGGATGATCCAGGCCAGCGCGCCGATCTCGCCCAGCGACAGCAGCCACTGGTGCAGCGGGTCGACCGCGTTCAACAGCAATTCGTTCATGCAGCCACCACCGTTACGCGTGCGGCACCCAGCGGCGCGGTAGCACCGTGGCCCGATTCAATCCAGACCGACCCCGCGGCGACGCGGGCGTCGACCACCACCGGCAGCGTGGCGCGACCGGCATCGGTGCCGACCTTGGCCATCTGCCCTTCAACCAGCTGCAGGCGGGCTGCGTCGTCGGCGTTGAGCACGATGCGCGGCGCGTTGTTGAGCGGGTGCGACTGCAGCGCCTGGGCGCGACGGACCACCGCATCGGTGCGGTAGATCGCGGCGGTCGAGGCCACTTCCAGGCCTTCCACAGCGACCGGCGCGGCGGCGGACGGCGCAACGGTGACGCTGACCGGCGCGAGGCTGGCGCGCAGGCCGGCCAGATCGATGAACTCGAAACCGGCCAGCGACAGCTCGCCGCCCAACGCACGCAGCACGCGCCAGCCTTCACGCGCCTCGCCCGGCAGCTTGCCGCCGGCACGGGCCGTCTGCTCGCGACCATCGAGGTTGGTCAGGGTGGCGTCGACTTCCGGCAGTGCGCCGATCGGCAGGATCACGTCGGCCACATCGCGGGTCGAGGCGCAGGCGAACTGGCTGAAGGCCACCACCTGTGCACCGGCCAGCGCCTTGCGGGCAGCAGCGGCGTCGGCAAAGTCCAGGCCCGGCTCGATGCCGTACAGGACATAGGCCTTGCGCGGCTGGGCCAGCATGGCGTTGACGTCCTTGCCGGTCGGCAGCACGCCGGCGCGGGCCAGGCCCACGGCGTTGGCGCCCTGCGGGATGCGGCACAGCCTGGCACCGGTAGCGGCGGCGAAATCGCGCGCGGCGGCGCGGATGGCGGCGGCCTGCGGGTGGTTCTCGGCGATCGCGCCGACGATGAGGACGGCGTTGTTGGCAGCCTTCACGGCCTCGCGCAGCTCGGCATTGCCCAGCGCGTCGATGAACTTCGACGGTGCAACGATCTGCTTGCCGGCCAGCTTGAAGGCGAAGTCGAAGTCGACCGGGTTGACCGCGTGGATCTTCGCGTTGCGCGTGGTCTGTGCCTTGCGCAGGCGGGCGTGCAGCAACGGCAGCTCGTGGCGGATGTTGCTGCCGAGCACGACGATGCTGTCCGCGCCTTCGATCTCGGCCAGCGGGAGGCCGAACACCTCGGCCACGGCAGCGTCGGAGAAGTCGCGGTTGTTGATGCGGTGGTCGATGTTGGGGGTGCCCAGGCCCTTGGCCAGTCGCGCCAGCAGCGCGCCTTCCTCGTTGGAGGCCGACGGGTGCACCAGCACGCCGAGGTCGTCGCCCTGATGGGCGGCGAAGATCTCCTTGGCGGCGGCCAGGCCTTCAGCCCAGCTCACTTCCTTCCACTCGCCGTTGACCTTGCGCAGCGGTTTGACCGCACGGTCGTCGCTGTACAGGCCCTGGTGGGAGTAGCGGTCGCGATCGGACAGCCAGCATTCGTTGACCGACTCGTTGTCGCGCGGCACCGCGCGCAGCACTTCGCCGCGACGCACGTGCAGGAACAGGTTCGAGCCCATCGCGTCGTGATAGCCCAGCGATTCGCGCGCGGTCAGTTCCCACGGACGGGCGCGGAACTGGAACACCTTGTTGGTCAGCGCACCGACCGGGCACACGTCGACGACGTTGCCGGACAGCTCAGTGGTCAGCGGCTTGCCGTCGTAGGTGCCGATCTGCAGGTTCTCACCGCGGTACATGCCACCCAGTTCAT